>CAMYKK010000062.1 GCA_947258975.1 uncultured Gammaproteobacteria bacterium | reverse complement strand
GCAGGGCTCCATGCCGCGGGAGAGGGTCAACATGCGAAGCGTATCGCCGTAGGTGGAATGGATGTGCCACTTTCCGTGCGGGGTGAGCACGTTCAGCATTTTGGCCTTGCCGTCGTTGACGGTTTTCCTCAAGTCACCGTAGGCCTCGGGCGTAGGAGAAGGCTTGTAGGTCGGCAGATGCTCACCAAAATCGATGTACCCGTCGTGATCCAGGTAGAAATGCTGCCGGCCGGTCAGCGTGCGCCAGGGAACCAGGGTTTCGACGTTGTACGTGTACGCGGAGTAGGCCCGGCCTTGGTTCATCAACCCCGACCACACCGGTGAATTGTTGTACCGCCGCGGCTGCGCCTTGAGGTCGCGGAAGTTGATCTTGACATCCTTGAATCCGGCTCCATGTTGCTTCAAATCCAAGCCCGTTTTCTGTTCCATGTACTCGTAGGCACGTACGCTCAGCACCCCATTTGTTAAGGACGACAAATGCAGCACCGCTTCAATGGCCTCCTCATCCTTCTCTATTGAGGGATATTCCTGGCCATTGTGCGCGCGAACGTGTTCCCGGTTCTGCAACATCTGATCGTAGGCATCCCCGGCGTCGTAGTGATTCCCGTGCGCCCCGAGACCGGTTTTCTTGATGTTGTCGCCCAACGCGGTGAACTTGTCGTAAATCTTCGTGTAATCCCGTTCGACCAGCGCCAGTTTGTGCATGGTCTTCCCGAGAATTGGTTGGCACTCGCCCTTGCTCCAGTCCAGTAGCTCAGGCTGCGTAATCTCATCCGGCGTGTCATGGGACAGAGGCAAGGTGACGACATCCGTCGCCGGATTCGGCAAGTGCGTCTTCGCCAACTCGCTCACCTCCCGCGCAATGTTCTTGAAGATGTCCCAGTCCGTCTTGGACTCCCAGACCGGTGGTACCGCCGCCGTCAACGGATGGATGAAGGAATGCATGTCGGTGCTGTTGATGTCGTCCTTTTCGTACCAGGAGGCGGTTGGCAAAACGACATCGGAGTACAGCGCCGAGGTGTCCATGCGGAAGTTGATATCTACGACCAGATCCATCTTCCCCGAGGGCGCCTGCTCATGCCATTTAATATCGTTCACCTGTCCTTTCGAGGTCTCTTCGGCGACATCGTTATGATGCGTGCCCAGATAGTGGTTCAAAAAGTACTCATGACCCTTGGCGCTGGACATCAGCGCATTGCCTCGCCAAATGAACCAGACCCGCGGCCAGTTGATCTCGGCATCCGGATCGGCCACCGAGTGTGTTATCTCCCTCATGTTCAATCTGTCAACGATGTAATCTTTGATCTCGTCGTCGGTCTTGGCGCCGGCCTTGCGCGCATTTTCGACGAGTTCAAAATTGTGCACGTCGAACTGCGGATAGTGAGGGATCCAGCCGTTGCGCACCGCCTTGACGCAAAAATCCGCCGTGTGGGTGTGTGACAGCTCGTTTTCCGGCACCGTGTTGTAATCAGCTTGGTTGCCGTCGTAGCGCCATTGGTCGGAATTGATGTAGTGCCAAAGCGGCCCCTGCTGCAGCCTTGCTGCGCCCTGCCAATCCTTTCCGGACATGATTGCGGCCCATGAATCCATCGGCGCCAACTTTTCCTGACCCACGTAATGGTTCATTCCACCGCCGTTGACACCACAACATCCGGTGAGCATCAGCGTCATGATCCCGGAGCGATACATAAGATTGCAGTGGAACCAGTGATTAATACCGGCGCCGACGATGATCATGCATTTCCCGTTGGTCGCTTCCGCGGTACGCGTCCATTCGCGGGCGAACTGGAGGATCGTATCCTGTCCGATACCGGTGAATATCTCCTGCCACGCTGGCGTATAAGCGGCCTCTTTGTCGCTGTAATCCGCCGGGTAATCACCCTCCAGGCCCCGATTGACACCGTATTGACCCATGATCAGGTCATACACAGTGGCGACCGTCACCTGCCCACCGTCCGCGGTCTTGATGTGATTCACCGGGACCCCACGCAGCGTTTTTTTCTCCAGCCCGTATTCGATGAATTCCACCTGCAGCACGTCGTCGCTGCGATTGAGCAGGGTGAGCAGCGGGTCGTAAGCGGCGTCGTTCTCGCCATCCTCCCACTTCATGTTCCACTTGCCCTGGGTCTTGCCCCAGCGGTGTCCGACGCTGCCCTTTGGCATCACCAGACCGCCGCTCTTCTCGTCGACATTCAGGAACTTCCAGTCACCGTTTTCTGCGTCTTTGTATTTGTCGATGCGGTTCGCGCGGAGCAGTTTACCGGGCTTATAGTTATCACCGTCTTTGACGAGTTCAACCAGGAACGGGCTGTCCGTATATTTCTTGCAGTATTCAATGAAGTACGGAGTCGGTTTGTCGTGATGCGCCTCTTTGAGGATGACATGAGTCACCGCCATCCAAAACGCGCCATCACTTCCGGCGTGCACTGGAATCCACTGATCAGCATACTTCGCCACCATGCTGCAATCGGGGGACAGCACTACCGTTTTAGTGCCGTTGTGCCGCGACTCGGAGAAGAAATGCACATCCGGCGTCCTCGTCATGCCGAGATTCGCGCCCATCGACACGGTGAATTTCGAGTTGTACCAGTCGGCGCTTTCACACACGTCGGTCTGCTCGCCCCAGATCTCCGGGAACGCGGGCGGCAGGTCGCAATACCAATCGTAGAAACTCAGATTGACGCCGCCCATCAATTGCAGAAAGCGTGACCCGGCAGCGTAGCTCATCATCGACATCGCGGGGATGGGGGAAAAACCGATCAAGCGGTCAGGGCCGTATTTTTTTACCGTATGGATGTTTGCGGCGGCAATCAACTCCAAAGCCTCGGTCCAGTGCGCGCGCATGAATCCGCCCTTGCCCCGGGCTTTTTGATACCGCTTCCGCTTGGCGGGATCATTCTGAATGTTCTCCCATGCCTGCACCGGATCGCCCGTGATTTCCTTTTCTTTGCGAAACAAGGTCAGGAGCGCCCCACGTATCAGGGGATACTTGACCCGGATCGGGCTGTACAAGTACCAGGAATAAGAGATCCCCCGCTGACACCCGCGCGGCTCATACGGAGGCAGATTGCTGTCCAACAGCGGATAATCCAACTGTTGCGTCTCATAGACGACAATGCCGTCTTTCACGTGGATCTGCCACGAGCAACCGCCGGTGCAGTTGACACCGTGGGTGCTGCGGGCAACCTTGTCGTGCTGCCAGCGGTTGCGGTAAAACTCTTCCCAGGATCTTGTCTGTGGCGCGATGATGTCTTTTATCCAGCTCATGATAGCCTCACTATGCTCAATGCCTTAAGTCGATAGCATTTTAGGTGGATTTGGTTTGCCGTTCGTAGATGGTCTGCTTGGTGCTCAACGTCTTGCGCTTAGACCAAACAAAATTCAGCAACAGCAGCACAACGCCAAAACCACCGATCCCCCCTAGGGCAAAATAGGGCAGGCTGCTCGGGGCCGACTCCGCAGACTTCCCTTCACTCGTTTGTTTTAAAAATGCGGCGACCTGAAAAACTTCTCCGTCCGTTAACGGGTGATCACGATAGGCCATTGCCATGGAAGGAAATGGCGGCGAAGCGGTGATGGCCTTGACGCCGTCCTTCATGCGCGAATAGGAATCGGTCAGATCCCGCGCGAGTTTGCCGCCTCCAAAGCCGATGTCCGGATGATTGGCCGCATGACACGAAATGCAGGACACGCCACCATTGCTGAACCGCTTGTCTCCGGTGAACAGACTGCGGCCCGCGGCGGTGTCCTCAACGCTGGCGTCGGCAAGTGACCTCTCCTTGGGCTTCTGATCAGCGGCGGCCGGGGCCGCGGCCGTGGAAGGAGAACTCTTGCTTTTTATATAAGCCAGGACCACCTTGACTTCCTCCGTGGAAAGATTCTGATCCGGCATCATGATCTTGTATTCGTCCAGCAACTTCTTCGCTTGCGCGTCACCGGCGTCGACCATGCGCTTCGCCGACTGGGTGAATGCAATGAGCCATTGTTCCGGATAACGGGCATTGACGTCCTTGAGATCCGGGCCGGCCATCCTGCCGCCGCCGATGGAATGGCACACTGCGCACCGCTGGTTGTAAATCGTCTCTCCATCCTGCGCGGTGGCGCTCACACTGACTAATGACGCAGCGCCGATGACCAACGCCATGACCTTCTTTGAAAGCGTGTGTCGCTTCAAACTACCGAGCGTTCTCGTAACTTGCCAATTTGGGATTTCCATGACGAGCACCTATTTTCGAGTTACTTGACTGTGCAACGACCTAACGCTTGCCAGGGTCGCGCTGTTGCTAGGTCGCGCTTAAGAGCCCTTGCTCGCGATATAGTCGAGCACGGCCTTGACTTCAGCGTCAGAAAGATTCTGATCCGGCATGATCATCTTGTATTCGTCCAACAGCTTCTTCGCTTCTGCGTCGCCGCTGTCGACAAGACTTTGTGCCGATTTGGTGATTTGGATGAGCCAGTCTTGCGCGCGTTTGGCGTGCACACCCTTGAGATCAGGGCCTACGGACCGGCCTCCACCGATGGAATGGCATGCCGCGCAACGCTGAGTAAAGATCGCCTCTCCATCTGCCGTGGTGACGCCCACAGCAGATACGGATACGGCACCGATCATCAGCGCCAGAATAGTCTTGATTTGAATGCGCTTGGTTATACGGGATGCGCCCGTTCGCATATACGGACTTGTCGTTTGCATTGTTGTGTACCTTTGGTGTTCGTTTTGTTGTAAGGTGCACAAACGTAACCCCGCGACAACCCCCGTCGCAACATATCGAAAACCGACCCGGGCAATCCGAAATACCACCAAAGTCTTATAAGGTAGTAGGTGCGATCCCCGCTGATTCCGGGCGCCAACACGGACCACATGGAGTCGTTGGAAGCCGTCGGATTTATTGGAGGTACCCCCAATTTCCTCCCTCAATCCCTTGCGCCGCGGTATCCGCTACGGCACGGGTAACTCGATTCGTGTGGACGGAGAGCGACGACGCTCTATTCCACGGCACGCGCGCGAACGATTGAGGTTTGCGTCGCGGAAGTGGAAACCGGCCCCATGGCGGACAATAATTTGGCCCTTTGACTCAGCCCCTGGACGCACGGTAGAGAGTATAATAAGTTCAAGCGACGAGCCGACGCGGTTGCGACGATGATGAAGCTTAATGCACTGTACGATCTGCCCGAGCGTTCGATTCTGATACGCCTGGGCGTCGTATTGGTCCTGCTCGGTATACTTGCATTGGTAAGCATGACCAGCACCATAATCATCGCGGAGAACTCCAAAGGCGAAGCCGAGGCCATCAACCTTGCGGGCAGCCTGCGCATGCAGAGTTTTCGCATTGCCAGCCTGCTGCTGGATCGATCCGATCCGAACGTCACCCATCATGCCACTGAAATAGTGATCGCCATGAACAGGCTGGAAGCGACACTGCTGGCTCCTAGGCTTGCCGCGATAGTCCCCCGCGATTCGCGTGATCAGCGACGCATGGCCTATGGGCGGATCGTTTCCAACTGGAATACGGCGATGCGGCCGTTGTTCAACGAACACCTAAAGCTATTCAAAAAAACGGCGGTCTCGGCGGATACCGCTATAACGTCGTCCATGCCAACACAGAGGTCGCCGCAATTCTTGCCCTCGGTCACCATCTTCGTCGACCGTGTCGATCGGTTTGTAAAACTCCTCGAGCAGAATATCGAATCCAAGAATCTCTTGTTGCGCCTAATCCAGGGCAGCGCCCTCGCGCTCACCCTGATGGCGGCAGTGATCACCGTGTTTATCGTCCAGAAGCGCGTGTTCACGCCCTTGCGCAGCCTGGTCCGGGCCGCAAAATCTATCGGAGACCGGGACCTCACAGCCCGCGTTACGTATACTGCGCCGGACGAGCTTGGTCGCGTGGGGCTCGCCTTTAATCTTATGGCGGATGAACTATCCCATCTCTACGCAGACCTGGAACAACGCGTGCAGGACAAAACGGCTACGCTGGAGCGTGCCAACCGCAGCCTGGATCTGCTCTATAAATCGGTGGGCCGCCTCTATCAACTACCCGTGGCATCCGAGACCTATGACCAGTTACTGCAAGATGTCGAGGAAACCATCGGTGTCGGCAGCGGCACCGTCTGCCTGGCACAGCAGGAGATTCTGGAACCGGGCGCAACCGGCGTCGCCCTGCGTATGGTGCATGGAGATCAGGAACTGTGCGACGCGTCGGCCTGTGATGAAGCCTTCTGCGGGGGCGCGCGACGTTGGAGGAAAAGCGGAGCAGCCGATCGCGCACAAGTGCTGTCCCTGCCATTGCGGGACATGGAAGGCCATTACGGGGTTCTCCAGTGGGCGATCCCGGGCGGCACTGCGCTCGAGCCCTGGCAGCTGCATCTGCTCGAGGCGCTGTGCCTACACATGGGAAACTCCATTGGCGCGGCACGGCGCGTGGAAGAGAAGCGGCGCTTTGCCCTGCATAAGGAACGCACCATCATCGCGCGGGAGCTGCACGATTCCCTGGCGCAGGCGCTGTCTTACATGAAAATTCAGGTCAGCCGCCTGCGCGCCGCTCTCGATCAGCAAGAGACACAGCAGAAATCGCAAGCGATTGTGGAGGAACTGGGAGTCGGCCTGGATAACGCCTATCGTCAGTTACGCGAACTGCTGTCGACATTTCGATTGCGGATCGAACACGGGTTGAACGAGGTGTTGAACAAGACCATCGCGGAGTTTTCCAGTCGCGGAAACATCCCCATTGACCTCGCGGTCGATCTCGAACAGTGTCAACTGACGCCCAACGAAGAGATCCATTTACTGCAGATTGTGCGTGAATCCCTCGCCAATGTGATTCATCACGCCCGCGCAGACCGGGCTGAGATATCGGTCCGGAGCGATGCGGACGGAATGGTCAACTTGGTCATTCATGACAACGGGCTGGGTCTCGATGTGGAATCGGCGGACGCCACGATTCATCATTACGGACTCCAGATCATGGAAGAACGGGCGCAGCACCTGAACGGCACAATCTCGGTGCAGCGGCGTCCCGAGGGGGGGACACGCGTTGCACTGCGCTTCGCGCCGGCAGGGCGAAGCAATCCGGAGACACGGCTCGTTGGAGGCAGCGCGTGACGCCTACTCATCGCGTACTGATCGTTGACGATCATCCTTTGTTCCGCACCGGAATGGCCCAGCTCATCGATATGGCGGGGGACGAATTGGAGCTCGTTGGACAGGCCTCGAACGGCGCAGAAGGGATCAAACTTGCCAAGGAACTCCGCCCCGATTTGATTCTACTCGATCTCAATATGAAGGACATGAGCGGAATTGAAGTGCTGAACGTAATAACACGCGACAATTTGGATTGCCGGGTCGTCATGGTAACGGTATCGGATGCTGCGGAGGACCTGGTCGGTGCGCTGCGCTCCGGCGCAGACGGCTACCTACTCAAGGACATGGAGCCCGCGGATCTTTTGGCCGGCATCAAGAACGCCGCCCGGGGCCAAACCGTCTTGAGCGATACGCTCACCGGACTGCTGGTGCAGGCCATTAGAACAGATTCCCGTCCCAGGAGCCTCGAGGACGCAGCATTGACCGAACAGGAGCGGAAAGTCTTGGAGCAGATTGCGGCAGGTAAAAGCAACAAGCTCATCGGGCGCACCCTCAACATCAGCGACGGCACGGTGAAGGTCCATGTAAAGCATATTTTAAAAAAACTACATTTGAATACCCGTGTCGAGGCCGCCGTTTGGGCCATCGAAAAACAAACTTGACGGGCACCAAAGCGTGGAACGCCAGCGGCCCAAAAATATTAGAGGTCAACACTTCCGCGATAAACAGGCTCTTAGATTCTCCCCCCCGGTCGGTTTGATATTGGGAGTCTTGCATGCCGGGCGGCACCGGAGTTGACAATGCAAGAACAGGATCACTACTACATCTATCGAGCGCCGGACGGAACGCCTCCCATGAGCGAGTGGAAGGCTCTTCTCTCCACACCAATTGGGACCAAAGACGAGGTAATGGCGAAACTGTCGCAGTTGTATCCGCATCTAGATTGGCGTGCCGGCGGCGTCGACGGCAATACCTGGTTTGGCTACGGTGGGAACCGCATCGAAGGAACGCAGGACTTTCTGATTGAAGAAGATAAACCAAGTGAAGTGCACGTCATAATCGCCAACAAAGCGGACCCTTATACCTTGGTAAGTGTCATGGACCTGCTTGATCTGAACTACGTGTTTCGACCGGGGCCCAACGAATTTTACGATCCCCGCAAACACGTAAAAGACCCGTCCGCATAGCATTCGGCACCCCGCGCATCAAATGCGAGCAGAAGTTAGTTTTGGTTTGATTATCCGGTTGCAACTAAAACCACACCTCGCATAGTACGTCGTGTCCTGCTGTGCCGAATTGGAAATTGCTTTGTTGGCCGCAACTCGCCGGCGCGCTCAGTAACCGAGTCTTTTAATGTAGGGTTCCAAGATCGCCATAACGGGTTTTAGTTGCGCGGTATAGTGTTTGTGGCGTAAAACCGAATCGTTGAACAGCGATTGTTTTACCTGCGCGTAACTCGGGCTGCGCGGGCGGTGTGGATTCAAATGAAAGTCCACGCATTGCGGTTCAAAAGGTTCATCCAGGAATTCCAGCATGCTGCGGGTCTGTTGCTTGATATCAGCAACGACATCCTCGTAACGCACACGCAAGATCTTGCTGTCGAGATGCTGTTGATAATGCGCCACCAGATCCATGGTCAACGCGTAGTGTTGTGCCGCATGCAGCAGATTGAAGGCGCATAGGCTGCCATGGCGCACGTCAATCGAGAACGCGGACAACACCGTGTCGAGCGGGTGGCGCACGATGTGGATCACGGGTGCATCCGGAAACATGAGGCTGATAAAACCAAGGTCCCATTCGTTCAATGGCAGCTTGTCGGTGAAGTGTTCAACTCCGGGCTCCAAGATTCCGGCCAGGCGCACGCTGGTCAGATACTCCGTGCGGCACTGGTACGCGAATTCAGGGCCCTCGCCGAGGTGTGCGAGGCACTCAGGGTAAGTCTCTTGGACACCAATCATCGCCGCAGCGCGGCCGCGGATGTCCGGCACGCAATAGATCTCATCGCCGGCGGAGATGTTTGAATGCATGCTCAAAATCTGTTCGATCAAGGTCGCTCCGGAGCGCGGGAAACAGGTCACAAAGATTGGCGTGGCATCTTGCTCGTCGCTGCGCGGCCATGCCCTGGGCATCGATTGCATGCGCTCGTGGGTAAAAAACCGCTTCAATCGCTCGGCATAGGCGCAATGCCAGTCGGGATCATAGCGAAGTCCCAAACTGTCGGTGTTGAGCGCGTTGGCGCGGCGAAAACTCTCGAACGCGTCGTCGTAACGTGCGAGTTTGTCCAGCACCTTGCCGCGGGTGAAGTAGTACAAGCTTCGGGCCGGCATGCTCAACCGCGGGCGATCGACCTGTTTGAGGCTGCTCAGTGCTTCCCGGTAGCGCTGTTGGCGAACATGCAGGGCCGCGGCAGCCAGCGGAATCACGGGAAAATCAGGTTCCACCGCGCGGGCGCGTTCCAGCAGATGCCATGCCGCGGGCAAGTCGCCCCGCGACTCCTCCATATCCGCCCACGACAATAACGTCGAGACATCGTCGGGGCGCAGCGCGAGGGCGATGCGAAAATAGTGCTCGGCTTCGGCCTTACGCCCCATCTGGCTCAACACGCGGCCGAGATCGGCGGCCGCATCGGGATCGGAGTTATCCAGGTAATGGGCTTCGCGCAGATGCACCTCAGCGATGCCGGCGCTGCCCCGGCGTTGCGCCAGGCGCGCCAACGCGAGGTGGGTGCGCCGGTGATGAGGATCGAGCCTCACAGCCTTCGCCAGGTTTGCCTCCGCCCGCGCCACGTCACCCTGCTGTTCCCAAAACTCCGCGGCATCCGTCAATACCTCTGCATCGTGGGGGAAGTGGCGCATCAGCCGCTGCAACAACAACGTCGCGGCCCGCGAATCGTCGTGATGACGCTTGATCTCCACCAACAGGCGCAGCGCCTGCATTTGATTGGGGACCGCGGCAAGAATCTGGTGACACAGGGCTTCCGCCTGCTGCCAGTCCTGCATGTCTTTCGCTCTCAGGGCCGAGTGCAACTGCGCCTGTAACGCGTCGACGGCCACACTGTTACTCACCACAACCGCGCCCAAATCGCCGCAACACTTCTTGAAACGTTTGCCGCTTCCGCAGGGGCACGGCCCGTTGCGACCGAACTGGGCCGGCTCTTGAAATAAGACGACATGCCCGGACGAAAACGATCCTCGCGGAAGCTCGACGGAGATCTCTGCATTCATAGGATAGGCAGAACGTGGTGACGACATCGGATTATAGCGATCCTTGCTTGCTGGAATAGACCGCCGGTGTCGATAAATCTTGTTGTGGGAGGGCCATTCCCACAGAATCATAAGCACAGGGCCCTTCCCGCGCAGATTGGTCGGCATCCACCCCCGCATGTTGACAGGTTGCCGATTACACCTTACGTTACCGATCCCACTTCAGGTGCTCCTGTGGTGACACAGGGGTGAAACGGGAAGTCGGTCCAAAGCCGACGCTGCCCCCGCAACGGTAGGTGACTGAAAGCGGGTCTCAACGCCACTGTCCTGGGAAATCGATCGGTTCTTTCAAGTGATTGATATACCCGGATGGGAAGGCGGTCCGCTACGGCATTGTCCAGTCACGAGCCCGGAGACCGGCCGGAAGTGTTCTCGTGCGTGTTGCGGAGGGCGGCCACTGGGTTTGTAATCACCACGTTCTCCTCAGCGAACACCAAATCTTGTGCGGGTGCGCACAAACCGTCAGGAGAACACGCGTGATGCTTCGTTCTATCTTTATCGCCAGTGTCTTGGCCACTTTCGCGCCGACCGTCAGCGCCGTCGAACTGCCGGAAATCGTGGTCACCGCCACGCGTACGCCATTGTCGGTCAGTCAGGTGCCGGCGGCATCCACCGTATTGACCCGCGATGACATTGAGCGCCAGCAGGCCAAGAGCCTGCCCGCAATCCTCAAAACGGTGGCCGGCGTCGATATCACCCAGAGCGGTGGTCCGGGCAAGGCGACGGGCGTGTTTTTACGCGGCACCGAATCCGACCACGTTTTATTTTTGGTAAACGGCATCCGCGTTGGATCTGCCACTGCGGGCCTGACTTCACTAGAGCTGTTACCGGTCGCGCAGATAGATCGCATCGAGGTGATCCGCGGACCGCGGGCCAGCCAATGGGGTTCCGAGGCCATCGGCGGGGTAATCCACATCTTCACCCGCTCGGGGTCGGGGGATCCAGGGATATCCGCCGACGCCGGGGCCGGGACCTTCGGCACCTACGCGATCAACGGGGGTGCCGGCGGCAAAATGGGCCGCACCGAGTACCGCTTGGACGGGTCGTATTTTACAACCAGGGGCTTTGACGCCCGCCAACCCATACCCGGACCGTTTGGCTTGGATCAGCCGGACGACGACGGATATAACAATGCGTCGCTCCACGCCCGCCTCGGCCACCGGTTCGTCAACGGTATCGCGGTGGATGGCTTCATCTGGCGGGCAAGCGGCACCACCGAGTTTGACGGATCGTTTCAAGATACAAGCGATTTCCTGCAGCAAATCATCGGCGGGTCGGCTGTATTCGCGCCGATCGAGCGCTGGAAGTTCGCGCTGCGTGCAGGCGAGAACCGGGATGACAGTGAGAACTTCGCACCCGATGGTTCATTCGCGTCACAGTTCGACACCAAACGACAGGAATTATCGATTCAAAACGACATCTCGGTCGCGGAAAATCAGCTGGTCACACTGGGCGCGGACCTGCGCAAGGAGAAAGTTGTTGGCAGTGCGGATTTCACTGAGACATCCCGCGACAACGTCGGGGTGTTCACACAACTGCTCGCCGAGACCGGCAGCAATCAGTGGCTCGCGTCGCTGCGCTATGACGACAACGAGACCTACGGTACCGATACCAACGGTGGTTTGGGATGGAGCTACCGCTGGCCCGATGGCGTGCGCATCTATGCGTCCTACGGCACGGCGTTCAAGGCACCGTCTTTCAACGAGTTGTTTTTCCCTGCATTCGGAAATCCCGATCTGAGCCCGGAGACCTCCAAATCCCATGAATTCGGCGTCGAAGGCCGCCAGGGTTGGGGCGAGTGGGGTGTGCACATCTATCGCACCGATATCGACGATTTGATCGCGACCGTGTCGGATCCCATTACCGGGATGTTCTTTCCGGACAATGTCGATCGCGCGCGCATCGAAGGCGTTGAAGCGGAACTGATGACCGATTTGTCGGGGTGGCAAATCACCGCCGCCGCAAGCCTGCTCAATCCCAAGAACCGCAGTACCGGAAAACGCTTGCGCCGGCGGGTCAAACAGAGCCTGTCCCTCGATCTGTCACGCGCGTTCGGCCGCTGGACGACCGGTGCACGGTTGCTGGCTCGGGGAGATCGATTCGAAGACGCGCAAAACACGATTCGCTTGGCGGGCTACGGTGTCGTCGACGTGCTTGGACAGTACCGTTTCAGTCGGCGGTTGTCCGTGCGCGCCAAGATCGGCAATGTGTTCGACAAGCAATACCAGACGGCGGATACTTTCAATTCACCGGGCCGCAATATCTTTGTGTCTATACATTATGCGAATCGGTGACGTCCCCGGGTAAAGCGACGCCTCTTACATTGCACCAGGGATCCGGCTATCCGCCGGCGGCCGACAGATAACGTTGGGCACGCACCACGGCGTCGGGATGTCCCCACATAGCAGGCGGATGGCCGAGGAGAATGGCACTCCCATACCCTCGTTTGGCGGAGAACAAATGCCGCGACGATCACACCGCGAGCTCTCCGCCACGCGCCGTATAGTGTCAGCCCGGGTAGCGAAAATTGGCATGGCTCCCTCGAAAACGCGCTGGCGATATCCATTACCCCGCTTCGTGGCAGTAACACAACACTATGATTGTAATGATGTATTCCTGCTTCCACGCGCCGCTTTGGAAGTTGGCACGGTTAGTGCTGATTCTTGCCACAGAAGTGGCAACGCCGATGTGGCAAGAACACGCCTGCGGCCGGTGTTGCGACGCGCGTGACGGCGTCAGGCGAACGACGAAGATTGCTGCGACTGTAAGAAGTTATGACCGGACAACGTGGTTTCACATTGATCGAACTGATGGTCGTGGTCGGGGTACTCGGCATTCTGACCTCGATAGCGCTTCCGGTGTATCAAGACTACGCGATTCGAGCCAAGGTCGCGGAGGGACTGCACCTGGTCACCGCCGCCAAGCTCGCGGTTGCCGAAGTCTGGAATGTTGAGGGCGCACTGCCCACCACCAACTCCCAAGCCGGCTTGGCGGCGCCGGAACAAATCAACGGCGATTACGTGAGCAGCGTTGATGTCGGTGGTTCGGGAACGATTGTCGTCACGTTTTCGGCCAATGAGCCGGCGCTCGATGGAAAAACCATCTCGCTCACGCCTGAAGCGGGAGGGGGTGGGATCAGGTGGTCCTGCGTCGACTCCACCATGTCATCCCGTTATCTGCCTAGTCAGTGCCGTTTGTAAAGCTCGACCAGCAGTCACAATTCGGGGGCATGGGCTCTGACCCTGCGATTGTGGACAGCGAGTTTACGCAACGACTCTTAAATCCCCGTATTGCGCCCGATCGAGAGCGCCCCATACAGCCCGACACCGCCATTTCATCAATTTTATGTTGTGCATCAGCCCCGGATCACAAAATTATTCCGCTGCCTATCGAGACTTATGGAATAATATGAGGCAATCTGGCGGCAGTGAGCAAACCGTTCACCCAGCTCAAACAGGACTGAAACATGAAACTATCGACACTCGGCATGATTTTTTACCTGTCCGGCGCGTTGAGCTTTTTGGCTCCGATCGCGCGGGGAGACGACTCAGAAGACATTGCAGTATTGAAGAAGGAAGTCGAGTCCTTGAAGGCCGGACAACGGGCCATGCGCGAGGAGATCAAAGGACTCAAATCACTGCTGAGCTCGCAAAAACAACAACGCAGCCCGATTCGAGACGTGAATGTCACCATGAACGTCGCGGACGATCCATACAAAGGGGTAACCGACGCCCGGGTAACGATGATAGAGTTTTCAGACTATCAATGTCCGTTCTGCTCCCGCCACACGCGAGCCGTGCTGCCACAACTGGAAAAAAACTACGTCGATAACGGAAAGATGAGGTATGTACTTCGCGATTTCCCGCTGTCTTTTCACAAGCAAGCGCCCAAGGCGCATGAGGCTGCGCATTGCGCCGGCGATCAAGGCAAGTATTGGGACATGCACGCCCAGCTATTCGCGAATCAGAAAGCGCTGCATCTGGACAAGCTGCCGACACACGCCAAGACCGCGGGAATATCGGATCTGGCGGCATTTCAGGAATGTCTGGACAGCGGTAAATACGGAGACCGGATCAATCTCAGCATGACGGAGGGCAGCAAGCTGGGCATCAGGGGGACGCCGACATTTGCGCTGGGACTGACGGCAGCGGACGGTACCGTCAAGGCGTTAAAAATAGTACGCGGCGCACAATCCTATACCGTGTTCCAGAAAATCATCGATGAACTACTGGCTTCCGGCGATACCGAAAAGAAGGATGCACCCAAACGCGGCGAAGGCTAAGTGTCCCGTTTTAAGGATGTACCCCTCGAAATCGAACGGTAAGTGAACGCGGCACGCGGCTAAAACGGATCGGGAAGGCGCCGTTTGGCGGCACCGACGGACACGCCGTTGACCATTCAGGCGTCATCACCATCTTTATGCTCGAGGTAGATTCCGACTACCTCGATGACAACACCGAGCGCGAGAATGGCAATACCGACATATGACACATCGGGCGCAAGCCACATCAACAAACCGCCGAGAGCAACGAATATCCCCGCGAGCACCCTCCGTGGCTTACGATGCATGTGAAAAATCTCTAGTTAGTCTGTTCATCATTCATCATCAATGAATTAAGTTACGTCTATACCCACAATGCTGGGTCGTTGTCAACGCTCCACGAGTCATCGCCCAAGACCTGCCAATGAAAGACTATGTCGACATATTAGCCGCTGTAAGGCTAAGTAAGTGCCATTCACCCCGGGTAGCTTTCACCAAGGCAGGACCGATCAGCGGTCTACCTTGAACAGGATATCGCCCCCGCTTTGCCGACTCGACGACTCGGTCTGCAACAGCCAGCGCTTGGACAATTCATAACGCACGCGAAAAACGTTCAGCGTGTTTGCAACGCCGGCCGCATACGCTATGTAGAGTCGGGGCGTGAGATACCTGCCTAGCACGAGCGATGTTTCCCGGGTTTCCTGTTCCGCGTCTTGGCGGGTCTCAACGGCCAAGGTCTCCAAACCAAACGCCGATTTGATGCGCTCGGTCACGCCGATACCGCCCGCCTTGGGCAGCAGCGTACTCGCGGCGTTCAACAATAGCGTGGCGTCACCGCCACCAATCTGATTGGCAGGTCGGCTCAACACGAGATAAGACAGCATGTCGGTGTCCGACATCGCCGGCTCCGACGTCAACGATAACTCTGGTTGCTGTAAGGTGCCTCTGAGGCTCGCGGTAACCGTTACGTCATTAATTTTACGCACCGCGCTCACATCGATTCCGGGATTATCAATAGCGCCTCCGGCGAACGTTAACCGCCCGGTGGTGATGTCGAGCGTGCGTCCATAAACGGAATACACACCATCTAATATGTTGATTTCGCCCGTCGCCAGCGTCGCCCTGGATGGTTCCTGAACAACATCGACACTGCCGCGCAACTTACCGGTAAGCCCGTATCCCGAGAAGTTCACGTCATCTCCAAGCGCTATTTTTATCCTGGCATGGGTGTCCAGGACCGCCGCCGATAGCTCGGTGTCCTCATCCACGATAACGACATCGCGCGACAGCGTCACTCCGGCGCCGGCAACCAGTTCCGGCATTATCGTCGCCTCTACTATGTTCACGACGCCGCCGAGGTCAATGCGGCCAGGCCGCATCTTCAACTCGAGGTCCGGCGTCGCCACCACTTTGGCTTCCGGCAGATTCAGCGCCTGCACGCCGGCACCGCCGATCTTCAGTTCAAAGTTCCAATTCTGCCGATCGAAGAACTGCGATGTGCCGGTTACCGTCAACGAACCATCTCCAGAACGGGCATCGCCCGCCCAATTGATCGTCGCGTCGTCTTTGCTCTCGAGCTTGATATTGATGCTTTCCAACCGCGTGCCCGCTTGCGGAACCGCGACCGTGGCATTAGAGACGCGGGCCACCGCTGTTACCACCGGCTGCGTCAGATCACCGCGTAATTTCAGTCGCGCGTCCATTTCACCGCCCTCGACCCCGAGTTCCGGAAACACCGCACGTATCGGATCCAGCGTCGTAAGTTGTGCGTTCAGGTCCCCCTCGATGGGCCGTATTGCTGTGTCATGGAAGAGCTTGCCAACCGTGATTGTTCCACGCAGGGCACCGTGGTCGTTGATGGTTCCGCGCACATCGCCACGCAATTGATCGTTCTCGATTTTGGCATCGATGCGGATATCCCGGTAGGACAGAACCAGCGGTTTGTCCTCGGCGGCCAGCGTGGCGGATCCCTCTCCCGACCCGAGATGCGCGGTCGCCGACAACACCTTGTCGGCGCCGGCACCGACGCGCGCACGGCCGGAGACCACGCCCGTCCACGTCACTTCCGGCCTCCATAGTGCACCGATTGCGGGCACGGAAAGTCCGTCCACATCGAGGTCTGCGCGCCATCCGGCACCGGTTTCCCAGTGCCCGGCCACACAAACACTGCCTTCGAAGATACGCCAACAGGCCCGCTGCAACGCGGCGTGAGTTTGCGCCACCGTGAGCCGCACTTCGCCACTGGACAACAACCAATCCGTTGACAACACATCGTGTAAGTCAAATCGATCCAACGCTACGGTCCAGTTTGGATCTTGCCAACCGCCAGAACCGGCGATATGCAGCCTGGATTCTTGCTGTTTGGCCACGATCTCCAAAGTGTGCTGACTGATACGGCCGGTGCCCCGAAGCTGCACATCGGTAATGGCCTGTTTCTGATACTGAAAACCCGCTATCGACACGTCGATATGGGATGGACGCGTGTCCGTGGTGTCGAGGTCTATGTCGACGCGCAAGTCGTTGGCTGTGTATTCAGCAATTCTAAGATACGGCACATCGACTTTCGCTTTTATGCCGGGTTTGCCACGCAGGTCCTCCACTGCCGCTTCCAGCATCATCTTCTGGGCTATGTGCGTAAGCTCATCAGGCTGGGATCCGGACGCCGACACCATGCCATCGACGCGGACGACGAAAGAGTCCACGTCCCCCTTGGCGACAAATCGTCCCTCGGGCGTCACCCACTCGGCAGGCCCCTGCCAGGGATACGCGATGTCTCGCCACTCGCCGTTCAGATCGAAGGACACCACCGGCGTCTTTCCGAGAGCGACACGGCCGGTCGCGGTGAGTGAAGCGGGGCTGCCACTGCGCGTAACGTCGACGCGATTGATGTGCAGTCCGGGTGGCACCCAGTGAACATCGAGCGCCGATGACAGAACGCCCCAATCCGCGTGTTCACTTTTTATATTGCCGGCAACCGTAGCTGTTTCAAGGTCACCCGTTGCTTGCAACTCACCACTCACTTTCCATTGCGGCCAGCCCTCGTTCAGGCCCTGCAAATTGATGCGCTCGGTGTGCAGCTGACCCTGCCAGCGAGGGTGTGAGAACACATTCGCGATCTCCAAGCTAAGGCGCGCGGCCGCAGGTGTTTCGAAAACCGAATTGGTCTCGAGTTGATTGAGGGTACCTTGGAGGGCGCTGCGTCCCTTAAGCGGAACCGCAATCATCGGATGCTGCACAGACCAATCGATCGTCACATTAAGTGGGTAATCGCCGCGCGGCGTGATCTGCCCTGCGGTACGCAGCTCGAAGTCCTGCGCATGCACCTCCAAGACCTCGATGACTATCCCATCCCGGTCCGCACGACCGCGCAATCGAACTGACTCGACCGCCAGTGGTTCTTGTCTCCCAGCTCGCGAGAACCTCAGGTCATTGATATGCGCGTCGTCAATGGCAATGGCAACGGGGAGCCGCACCTCGGGCATGGATACAGCGGTGGTGTCCGATGCCGCGGCTGGGCCCTGCTGCACCACCACCTGTTGCACCATGAGGCGCCGAACATGCAGGGTTTTGTCGAACAACGCTTGTGGGCGCCAGTCGAGCTCTAAACGACTAACCGCCATGGTGTTGCCGTCCCGGTCACGATAGCGAATATTCCGCAGCGTCGCCGGTCCCAGCAGGCGGCCTTGGACTTCATCGGTCTTAAAATCAATCTCGAGGTGCGTGGTTACCAGCTGGATAACCCACTTCAGGCCTTGGGGTGTCGCGACAAGCCATAGCACGCCGGCGGCAAGTGCGACGGCCGCGACCACAAAACTGATCCAGAGCTTACGCAACTACAGGTCCGGCCCGATGGTGAAATGAACGCGCCACGGGTTCCCGGATTCGGAAATCGCACTGGCGACATCCAGCCGCACCGGCCCCACGGGCGATCGCCAGCGCACGCCGAATCCGGCCCCCTGTTCCAGCGGCTCGTCGAAATTGTCAAACGCATTACCCGCATCGAGAAACACCGCAACACTCCAGTCATTGGTGATCCGATGATCGTACTCCATGCTGCCGACGAGCAGATAGCGGCCACCGATGACTTCGCCGTTTTCGTCTACGGGTCCCAACTCCTTGTAGTGATAACCGCGCACACTCTGATCGCCACCGGCGAAGTAGCGGATCGAGGCCGGCAGCACCGTGACCTCCGAAGCGATGGTAAGGCCCGCCTCGCCGCGCACAATGACACGGCCACGTGAACCGAGCGGATGGAGCCACTTTCCCTGCAAACGCGTCTGCGCAAAACTGACATCCGATAAAATGCCATCGTAGCTGAGAATCAAGTCTATGTCCGCGCGCAGACCACGGTTGGGGAACAAGCGGTCGTCCGCCGTAACCCACGAAAACTTGACACCCGGCGCGAGGAAGTCAACGCTGTCCTGCTGATCCGCCACCGTAAACGTCTCGTGCTGAAACGTCAGGAGGTATTCCAAGCGTGTCCTGCCGTGCACCGTGGAGCGGCTGATTCCGATGCGTCCCAGTTCGCTGTCACTGGTATCCGGATCGTCGTTCACGTAGCTGGAGAAAATCGAAAAACGATCGTTGCGGGGATTACGAATCGGGATCATATAGCGCACGCTCGCATCTTTGGTCCGCTGCGACACTATGAGATTCGCGACAAACTGGTGGCCACGACGGTTGACTCGGTGCCGCTCCCAGCCGATCCTGCCGCGGACGCCGGTATCAGTTCCGTAGCCCATTCCGAATACGTAGCTGGACGGCTTGATCGACGTGAGCTTGACGTCAATCGGCACCCGTTGATTCACGGCGTCTTCGAGCTTTGGCTGAACCAGCGCTTCGAGGAAATAACCGCTGTCAC
>CAMYKK010000061.1 GCA_947258975.1 uncultured Gammaproteobacteria bacterium | reverse complement strand
GGCGCCGACAATCCGCTCCATCAAAGCCAATGTCGGCGCGCAAGGTCAAACTTTCATGATCGGTCCCCGATGGCGGCGCTACGTGATGACGTTTCGTGCTCCCGCCACGGGAAATCAAAAAATCCGCATCTACGTAGGAAGGGAAAATTCAGTGGTGCAATTGGACTCGGTGTACTTTTTCCAAGGCAACGCCAACGTATTTCGCCGAGATTTTGAGAATGGTATTGTGGTAGTGAACGGTACGCCCAGTACCAGAACGGTGGGCCTGGGTGAGACGTTTCAACGCATCGACGGGACGCAGGATCCGATAAACAACGGGCGAGAAGTCGCCCGCATCACCCTCGGTGCGTACGATGCAATCCTGTTGGTGCGGCTAGATGGTGATCAGCAAGCTGGTGGTGCTACTGCAAGTAGCGCTGGCAGCAGTCCTGATCCCGCGGGCGGCGATTCTGGTTCTACGACCGTCACCAGTTCTGTTAAAGAACTCAGTGGCAAAGCCGAGTGTTGGAGGCCGGAAGACTACGATCCCAGGGTGCACAAGGGGCTTTACATCTGGAAAAACTGCAACAACAACGCTTGGCAGGTTCGCGCCACTGCTGGCGGCAGCGCCGATGTGTTGAAGTATTTCGGTACCGTAACCACCAATCAGGGAATGACCAACATCAGTGACTACAGACTCGAATCGTCGGATTCTCGTGTCGCCCTGAACAATAACAAGCGGGTCGAATTTGAGCTGCGGGTTGTACGTAATGGTGACGACGGATTTCGGTTCCAGGTCCCGGCGACGGCGACGTCGGCGTGTTTGCGGCTGACCCGGGGTGGTCCTATCTATCTGGGCGCGAACGCGATGCAGGTGGCGCAGCCGTTCAATCTGCTGGATCCGGGCGCGGCCTGTCCTTAATCAAAGCCGACTATTAAACGAGCGCCCGATCTGGTTCGGGCGCTCGAAGTATTGCGAGTCGGTTTTTCAATGCGGGTCATTGTCGAACCCCGACGGATCGTTAGTTGCAAAGCGGTGTTTGGGATCTGTGAGATCGTCGCCGACGGTAGTCGGGTAGAACAGTCGTTTCGTCTGATGGTAAGGAGCACCGATATTTTTTTGTGAAGTGTTAATACAGCCGTGCAGAGGTGATGACATTTCTTGGTGAGCACCATTGATCCGTTGTTTTAAGCAACTCGTTGGTTTTTTCTTGCATTCTAATTCAGATACGCTAGAAAGACGCCTCAATAATGTTCCGCCTTGAATACAACAGCGTCTCGTCTATATTCGTTAATGACGTAATGACGCGAGTGTCACTACGGGAGTTAAGTTCTCTTATCAAGTTATCCCACCTTTGTGGGTCGCTTGAAAAAGCCAAACCTGTCGTGAGGCAGGGACGGAAAGCCACGGGTCTTAGGGACAAGACAGCCGAGCCGCCGGGTGAGCCACTTTATAGCGCGCCCTTTAATCACCGACGTAACCGGCCGATAGTTGCACACGATATGTTGTAGGCGAAGCACCGAATATCTGTGGCGAATCGGAGGGAACGAGACGTCGTTGGATAACTGATTAGCACCCTGGATTTCTTAAGGGGAGAGGTTGACATGTTGAATAAAAGCAAAAGCGCTTCGTTCTTGATTGCTCTGAGTGTTTCTGGTCTTTCGTTTTTATTTTCTCCTGCCAAGACGTACGCACATCATTATTCCTATTTAAACGATGCCGAGACGGAAGTGTCACCGGGTGGTCCGGGGCCGTCCATTGACGATCACGAGTTTCCGAGGCTGATGATTTTGGAGATCAAGACCAGCCAGGTGCCGCTGCTTCGCTACGGCAAGTATCACGTTATTGCGGCGCATGGATACGCGATGAGCAAGGTGAAAAATCTGCAAAACACCTACCCGGATGTCATGTTTCTTCGTCACATCTCTCCCCGGGCGTATCAGGGTTACAACGACTCGTATTGCAACATAGGGGCCGGGATGGCCTTTGAGTCGACCGGGCCGGTGACGCAAGGGGGTCCATCGTCGGCTGGGTGTTCGGTATACGCAGGCCATTGGTTATACAAAGCGGGCACGACGCTCGACCAAAATATCAATGCGACCACGAAGACGATCAAGGTGAAGAGCGCGGGCAAGATAGCCGTTGGGCAGTACATCGTCATTTACGATGCACCGGCGGGTTCGTTCAACAATGCGGAGCACGCCAAGGTAACCGCACGAAATCTGTCGACGAATACACTGACGCTGCAGTCCCGGGGTTTCAAATCCACCGCCAGGTCGCATTCGGCGGGAGCCATTGTGGCGCAACACGTGATTGGACAGGGAAGTAATCCTGAGCTGTGGTCATACAATCTGAGCACAAAGTCGCCCAAAGACGGTCTGAACCGGACGGCCGGTCATGCGCTGGCGGATTGGATGGCGGCGAATCTGACCAAATCCGGCAACGGCAGTGACAGTGGGGTGGATATAGCCGGGGTGTTGTTCGATGCGGATTTTTACTTCGAGTTAGCCAGCAAGGGCAGTGATGTAGATAACAATATGGTGAAGGACGACGGAATGGGTCCGGGGGGAGTGAACTGGTGGGGTCAGGGACTCGATGATTTTTATGCAAAGCTGCGCGTGAGGTTGCCCAATCTTTTTATCATCGGCGGGACCGGGAATTCGCGTGGTTTTGAATCGCTGCAGGGAGTGCAAAACGAAAGGTGGCCGATCAGCAGCGCTCCGTTTCAGGCGAACCCGAAGTACGACAGTCTGGACGGTAAATTGGACGACTACCGTTTTCATATGCATTATCATGAGGTCGGTCCTTCTCACGTTCACAATCTAAGCAAGTCGCCGGCTGCGGTGTATCCGGGAAGCGCCAATCCTCCGCCCAGCGACAATTCGGATTTTCGGTTTGCGCTCGGCACGACGTTGTTGGACGATGGTTATTTTGGGTTGACCAGCGAGGTGGACGGTGATCCCTGGTTTGACGAGTACGCGGTGAACGTGACGCCGAACTCGCCGAATTACGGCACGGCCATTAACAAGACGGACGTGGATGGGGTCCGGCAACACCGCGGCTGGCTGGGTCAGCCCCAGGGTCCTTACCAACGTGTATACGACCACACGACCTTCGATGCGAGTAGGTCTTTGGTGTCCAACGGGAGTTTCGACACCAATCTGAGCGGTTGGTCGGGGATCAACGTTAACGTCAGCCGCGATACGGCGAACGCGCTGGAGGGAGCCGGCGCGCTGCGTGCCTCGGCCCACACCTCGTATAGGTCGGGCGTTTCCGGGGCCAGTGTGAAAGGACCCAGCGTCAATACGACGAAGAACGTGCAGTACACGTTCACGTTTGCGGCGAAGGCTCCTGTAATCCGCAATATCAAGGCCACCGTGGGGTCCTCCAGTGAGACGTTTCTGGTGGGGCCGAATTGGCGGCGTTACGTGATGACCTTCAAGGCCCCGGCTGGCGGTTCCCAGACGATTCGTTTTTATGTGGGACGGGAAAGCACGGTGGTGCATTTGGATTCGGTGTACTTTTTTCAAGGCAACGCCAATGTATTTCGCCGAGATTTCGAGAACGGTATCGTCGTGGTGAATGCGACGCCCTCCACCCGGGCGGTGAGCTTGGACGGAACGTTTCAGCGTATTGATGGAACCCAGGACGCGATAAACAACGGTCAGTCGGTTTCCAGCGTGACGCTGGGGGGGCACGACGCGATTTTGCTGGTTCGGCAAGACGGTGATCAAAGCGGTGGTGGTGCTGGTTCCGGTAGCGCCTCGATCGGTAATTTCGTGTGGGAGGATTCGAACGAGAACGGTCTCCAGGACGGGGGCGAGCCGGGAAAATCCGGGGTGACGGTGCGCTTGCAGGATTGCAGCGGTAGCGTGCTGGCCACGACCACGACAGGTGCCGGCGGGGGTTATGTGTTCAGTTCCTTGGACGCGGGCAACTACGCGGTCAGGTTCGTAGAACCGTCGGGCTACAGCTTCAGTCCGCCCAACCAGGGAGTCGAGGGTCAGGACAGCGATGCGGATCCGGCCACCGGGTTGACAACGTGTATGTCCATCGCGGCGAACCAGACGCGGGTCAACGTCGACGCCGGACTGATTGCCGACGGTGGCGGCGGTGGTGGCGGTGGTTCCGGCAACGCCTCGATCGGTGATTTTGTGTGGGAGGATTTGAACGAGAACGGCGTCCAGGATGGGGGCGAGCCCGGGAAATCCGGGGTGACGGTGCACTTGCAGAACTGCACCGGTGGCGTACTGGCCACGACCACGACGGGTGCAAGTGGGAGTTACGTGTTCGATTCTTTGGATGCGGGCAACTACGTGGTCAAGTTCGTTGCGCCGTCGGGCTATAGTTTCAGTCCGCCCAACCAGGGGTCCGGGGGCAAGGACAGTAATCCGAATCCGGCCACGGGGTCGACGACGTGTATGTCTATGTCGGCGAACCAGGCACGGGTAGGCATCGACGCCGGTCTGATGGCGGACGGCACCGGCGGTGGCGGTGGCGGCGGACCCATTTCAGCCTGCTGGCCGCCAACGTATGATCCCCAGGTGGATAAAGGCTACTTTATCTGGAAGAACTGCAACACCAATATGTGGCACGCGCGGGTCACCGCCGGCGGTAGCGCGAACGCGGTCCAGCACACGGGCACCGTGACTTCGGATAAGTCGATGAGCAATATCGCTGGATTCTCTCTCGAGGAGACCGATTCGGTGACACCGCTGAACGTGCGCAAGCGCATTAACTTCGATCTTTACGTCATCGGTGTCGGCGAAGACGGCATGCAGTTCAAGCCCGCCGCGACGGCGACGCAAGCCTGCCTGACTCTGTCCAGCGGCGGTCCCATTTTCGTGGGATCTAAAGCCACACAGGTCAATGGATCGCTGAACCTGTTGAATCCGGGCGCCGCCTGCCCATAGGCCCAGACCGCGGGAGGAGCCACGACAATCGTCGGGGCTCCTCCCACTAACCCCCCAACACTTCCTTTACCGCGGCAGCGTGAACGCCTCGTTATGCGCCATGCAATCGTGCAGCCGACCCTCGCCGTACCTTTTGATATGGCCACCAACGACGTACAAAGTGTTTTCGATGACACCGGCAACGGCGTTCACGCGCGGGTGAGTCGGTTTCGCAAGATTAGTTCGGTAAGAATCCGCCGCGGGATCGTACTTGTGACACACAAGCAGGTAATCGTCCTGTGACGGCGCTCCATTCCAGAAGAATCCATGGGTTAGATAGACCTTGTTGTTGATGACGGGATTGTTTGTGGTGCCGAAGTTGCCGGATAAGGGAGAG
The DNA here is from genome assembly GCA_947258975.1 of uncultured Gammaproteobacteria bacterium. GTDB lineage: Bacteria > Pseudomonadota > Gammaproteobacteria > Arenicellales > JAANXG01 > CALZGZ01. The sequence continues at coordinate 14,438 of CAMYKK010000061.1, read as the reverse complement.
GGAGCCATGATCCGCCATTCCCCGGTCTGAATATCGAAACGGTAGTTTGAGTCGGTAGGACCCTTGACGCCCAGTCGACCACCGATCGCGTGTATGAATTGACGTCCGTCGATTTCTACCAACGCTACAGTATGCCAACGTTTTGCAAGCGGCATGCGCGCGAGGTCGGGATTCTCCACACGACCTGTCGAGGGATCGAAGGTCCAGACTCTGGATTCATCGTATCGGCCTGGATTATCGCGCGTCACACCGTGGTTGGTGGCGCTCTCCCTGTTCGTAACCTCGGTCGCGCCACCCAGGCAATAAATAAGACCGTCGATGGGATTGTACACACCGCCCATACCCCAGTTTCTATAAGGACACCGTACACCGGTAATTTTCGTCAGGTTGGTCCAACCCGATCCCGGACGATAAACGAAAATTTGATTAGTGGGCGGCAACCCGGTCCGGTAAGGACTGTCCGTTGGCGCACCGCCAAAACTGTAGAGTTCGGTATTGGTGGCAACGCCGCAGACTCCCCAAAGCGCTCGGGGCATATTCTCGACTCGCTTCCACATTCCCCCAACCCCAACTGCGGGATCGTAAACAAAGGTTCTCCTCGCCGCCTGGAGCCCGAATCCGGTCTCGATTCCACCGAAGTAGTAGAGTTTGCCATCCAATACGCCGCCTCCGGCATCGCTCTGAGCAATTGGTAATGGTGCCCTTTCCGTCCAGTGCCCTGTTGCGTCAAACTCGGCCGGATCAACCTCCAGCCCGTTAATAAAAACACGTATCTGTCCGGTATGTTCGAACTCGCTGATTTGTCCGGAGTATCGATATCCGTCTTTCCAATTGTGGACCACCCCGGTTGCGGTTTGACCTGAAACTACATCACCGCGGGGGGAAGTCATTGCCTCCAATTCACCTGTCACTGAAAAGGTGTAAGTCGCAGATCCAGGCAGATTTCGTCCTGAGATGACAATCTCGTTCGGAAGTACACTTTGTGCGGACGCTGCTCGTTTGAGTCCAAACACGCCAACGAGCCCGAGGCCGCTGGAAAGCAAAAACTCTCTTCTCGTTAGTTCATCACGAATCATTGCAACTCACCCTATAATCATCTTCTAATAAGAAACCGATTGTACACGGCGTTATTCAGACCCTACGCCCGGCCGCCGGATCTAAAGGCGGGCTACGGGACTTTTCATGTAGTATCGAGTTTTGGGCGTTGACGAACGCAAAGTCATCGGGCACTGCACGATCAGCCTTGCAGGACTTGTACTAACTACTTAGTCAGTTTGTCATTCCGGCATCGATCCCTAAACGTACCTGACCGCTCGCTAGAGGAAGACAGGGAGTCAGTCCGGTACTGGTGAACGGATCACTATCCTGTCCTCGCTTGGTCCCTTGCTTCCTCGGACTTAACGTATATCCAACGGGAACCAGGAACTCCAACTTGTAATCTCCGACGTCCAGAGCCTCGAACAAGTATGTTCCGTCTGCGCCCGTAATGGTGGACGCTAAAAATTCACCGCCGCAAGTTCGGAGATTGACCGTCACCCCTGGCAATCCCGGTTCACCTTGATCTTGAATCCCATCACCGCTGAGATCGTCCCAGACACGATCGCCAATTTTTCCGCTACCGGTACCGGCGGGCACACCCACCAGTCCCGCGTCGATTCCCAATCTTAGTTTACCTTCTGGAGTAACCAAACAACTGGTATTGCCGGTCACGGGATCCGGATTACTGTCTTTCGCGCGCTTCGCCCCTTGCAGGGGGGGGCTGAACGAAAACCCACTGGGTGGTTCAAAGTTGACTCGATAACTCCCAGCCAACAGACCATCAAACCGATAACTTCCGGTTGCATCAGTGGTTTGTGTAGTCAAAACATTACCGCTGCAGTCCTGCAATTGAACCGCGACGCCTTCCAATCCCGGTTCGCCGGTATCCTGCACCCCATCACCGTCCAAATCGTCCCAAACAAAATCACCGATTCTCGCCGTACCGGTTACGGCCGCCAAATTCAACGTACCCCCGGTTACCGTTTTTCCCGAGAGCGATGGTATAGAACGCACGTTGTTCAGAAGACGGTCCTTTACCTGTATAAGTGTCCACGTCGGATGCGACGAAATAATTAATCCGGCGGCGCCGGATACGTGCGGCGCCGCCATGGAGGTGCCGTTGGCCGTTGCGTAAGTATTATTCGGATACGTACTTAAGATGTCCGTACCTGGGGCCCCTAGATCGACACTAGTTGCTCCCCAATTGGAAAAGGTCGATAAAGCATCAGCGATGTCTATCGAAGCTACCGATATGACATTTTCATGGGGAAATGAAGAAGGATAGTAGGGTGTGGTTTCATTGTTTCTAGAGTCGTTTCCGGCCGCCGCGATAAACAGATGACCGGCAGCCTGTGCATTGGATAACGCATTCGCCATGGCGTTGGACCAGTCGCCGCTCCAGCCCCAACTATTGTTGGATACTCGCACATTCTTGTCTATGGCATAGTCGAGCGCTGCGATCGCATCAGAGACGAATCCTTTGCCATTGCTGCACATGAACTTCAAGCTCATCAGCCGAACATGCCAGTTCACGCCGACAGTCCCTACACCGTTGTCTCCAACTGCACCCACGCTGCCCGCCACATGGGTACCGTGCCAGTAATCGTCTTTCGGGTCGTTGTCAGCGTTACACCAATCCCAACCGTAAATATCGTCAATATAGCCATTGCCGTCGTCATCGATACCGACAGCCCCGTTCAATTCGGCGAGATTTCTCCAAATATTGGCTTGCAGGTCAGGATGATCGTAATCGATGCCGCTATCGATGATGGCGATTATAGTGTCGTGATTTCCGGTCGTAGCATCCCATGCCGTAGGCGCGTTAATGTTAACGATCCCCCAAAGATTAGAAGGAAAGTATGGATCGTCCGGCGCTGCAAAGGCGCTAACGACATAGTCGGGTTCGGCGAATTCAACGAATGGATTCCGCCTTAGCATGGCTAATGCGTGATCTACGGTGTTGGTAGGAATCTTAACGTGCTCGAGATTCTCGAGGACTCCGAATCCACGGATCAAACGACCGGCCAAGATCTCCCGGATCTGCTTCCTCCGAGCCATGGAAACATTCGTCTTGAACTTTATAAGTACGGATGAATTATCGTACCGGTCCGTGCTCATAGGCGCTAAGCGTTTTTCCTTCCACGCTGCCTGTGCATCTCCAATCATCAATATAGCGACAATAAAACAAGCCGTCAGAGCCGTGCCTTTGTTCGAACCCCACGTGAGTCTGAACATGGAAATCCCCCTTTCTCCAAGTCAGTTAAAACAACTACAGAAATTATTATTAAGCACAAAAGTATACACCATGAGCCAATTCTCCTGTACGCGATTCGTGCTCGACTAATCTCAATGGCCCATCTATACCAGGCAACCGTCGGCCAATACGTTTGTTGGATAAGTGCGCTACTACGTTGTTTTTTTTCCGTTTTCCACCCTTCACGCTGTGGAATAAAGAGGAGCCTACGGCAAACTCCGCAGGGAGCGATTCATTTGTGGGGGTGCGCACGAAAGGGTTGATAGCATTAGACAAATAGCAGGACCATGGGAAATTTCGACCTGCGACCGGAGGCGGTATGAAATTTACCATCCTGATCCAAAGCGGAGACGACATGACCACCCCGATGGTGATCGGTCAGATTGAGCGGACTGGCCCATTGCAGGCGGCGACCCTGGGCTTGACGTTGGCCGAATCAAAACGTTTGCTGGCCGAGCTGCAGCGAGAGTTGGTGACGGCGCAGCTACGATACCACGCCGAAGCACAACGCCACTGTACCCAGTGTGGGACGCGGCGGACACTCAAGGATTATCGACCTGTCCGCTTCAAGAGCCTGTTTGGTGGCGTGAAGGTTCGAGTACTGCGTCTTTATGGGTGTCAGTGCAAGGGTCAGTACACTCGGGCTCACACTTTCCAGATCGATGGGCTGGTGAACTGGGTTTCTCCAGAGCTTGTCTACACGCAAGGTCAGTTGGCCGCAACGATCCCGTATGCACGCACAGCAGAGCTTCTTGAGTTAGTGTTGCCCGTCGATGCGGGAAATGCGCCTTCCACCGTCCGGCGTAATGCGCTTACTGTCGGACAACGCCTCGATGCAGAGCTGCACCAACCGACCGGCGCAGATCAAGCTGAGAGTCCGAAGGTGAACACAGATCCTGTGACCATTGTCGGCCTCGATAGTGGCTACGTACACGACTGCCGTCCCCGTTCAGAGCGCGCGTTCGAAATCGTCGTGGGTCGAATCCTCTCCGAAAACAAAGGCTCTCGCAGCCTGGGCTTCGTGCGTGCGGTCGAGAGAAACCGTGCTGCCAGACATCGATTAAAGCAGCGGCTCAGGGAGCAAGGCCAGCCCACCGAGCATGTCACGGTGCTCACCGATGGAGACGCGGGATTGCGCTGCCTGCAGATGTCGGCCCTGCCCAATGCCACTCACATTCTCGACTGGTACCACCTAACACGGCGCCTCACGGTGCTGAAACGCGTGCTGTGCGGCAAGGAAGCCATCAACCAGTTTCCCACGGCTTATCACAATCCATTGTGTAAGACCTTGACGTCCATGAAATGGCGACTGTGGCACGGGCGCACGGGAGGCGCGATCAATCGAATCCGGGCGTTCTTGTTCACGCTTCGGTTACCGACGATTGCGGGAAAACGCGCCGCGGTGCGCCTACGTCGGCTAACCAAGGAACTCTTACGCTATCTTAAGAATAACGTGGATTCACTAACAAACTACGGCCGGCGCTATCGCAATGGTCAGCGTATTTCCACGGCATTCATGGAATCCGCGGTCAACCAATTGATCGACAAACGGATGTCGAAATCCCAGCAAATGCGCTGGTCGCCATGGGGAGCGCATCTGCTACTGCAGGTTCGTGCTGAATTGGTTGACGGTCGACTCGGTGCCACATTCGCCCGTTGGTATCCCGGCTTCACGGGACAGGACCAGATTGCTCAGGTAGCCGCCTGACCCCACCATTTGAATCGTTCCCTAGGGACACCACTGCGTATGGTTAGAACATCGATCCCGTTCGGACAGCGTCTTGGAGGAGGTCCGCGACGTGTCATGGCAAAATCTGCTGGCGTACTTCTCACTTGTGATTCGAATTCCGACTGAAGCGCGTCAGTGAAAAGCGCTCGCGAAACGATAAGAATTGCATAGAAAAACAAAATGATATGAGCGAGTAATGTGGTCGCAATTCTTGGAACTCGCGATTTATTCCGAAATTAATGAACCTTTCAATTGCACATCTTGTGACGAAATGGTAATAATAACCGACGAGTTGTGGCCCCAGCTTGCCCCGATCTTGACGTGTGCTAGTGGCAACAAGCGATTCGACTACGGTCGGTACGGGGTATAAGGGTGGGTTTGAGGTATACATTTAGGTGGGTACGGGGGATTTATGAACGACGTATTTGGGACGAGGTCGTTAGGACGAAGGTCTGGGGGCAATATAAGAACACGATATCTGACCTTCGTTTACGGTATTTTTTGTGTTGCTATTCTCGCCTCTCCTTTCGGGGTGCGAGCACAGATTCAGTTCACCGACGTTAGTGCTACAGCGGGTTCCTTTCATACCGGCGAGAGTTGGGGTGCGGCATGGGGGGACGTCAACGGCGATCGATATCCAGACATCTTCGCGAGTAACCATCGCCCGCGCAGCAGTATCTACCGAAATAACGGAGACGGTACGTTTGTCGACGTCGTTTTGCAGCTGGATACATCCCAAGTGCTGCTGGTGACACCGCGTGACGATCACGGTGCGATGTGGGTGGATTTTGATAACGACGGCGATGATGACCTAATGAGCCAGAATGGCGCCTGCTGTGCGCCCCACCTATTGGTAAATCAGGGTGGTGCTGGATTTCTCGTAGACGAGACGTCGGCGCGAAATTTTCGAGATGATTTTGGCGGGCAGAACTCCACGTGGTTTGACTACAACCGGGACGGGTTGCTGGACGTGATGTCACACAGTTTCCGGACCAGCCGAATGATGAAGCAGCTAGCGAACAATACCTTTCAAAACGTGACCGGAACCGATGGAAGCGGGGCGTGCCCGGGGACGCAGTGGAGCAATTTAACGGATATTGACGACGATGGGGACGAGGAGTTGCTGTGCACCAAGACCACCTTTCCAATCCAGGCATTTGACGTCATTCCGCCGCCGTTCACAGACATCACGGGGGACTTAGCGAGTGTGACCTTGGTGGCAGACTCAGTGGCCGCCGATTTTGACGGAAATCTGCGTCCGGACGTGTTTGTGATCCGGGGTCGCGTGTCACCGAGTCAAGCGATGCGTATTGGTACGCGCAGTGTTGAGGCGTGGTTGACGACCGGGGACGCGAGTACCGAAAAAGGCTTTCGTTTTGAAACGACCGGCGACATCACGGTGACCGTGGATACGCATACGCATACGGTGTCAAAAATACGCGTAGGATCGACCGGGTGGCAGCCGAATCAGTTCACCTTCACCCTGGATCCGGCGGATACAGCGAACCACGGCATCGAACCGCATGCGCCGACGGGGGTGGAAGCGGACAAAGGAGTCTATGTCGGGTATTTCCCGGGGTCCGGGAAGTGGGAGATCTGGTTGACGCCCGGTACGGGAACCATTCAAGACTATATTACCGTGGATTCGACGGCCACCGTTTTGAACAACGTCGTGGAGTTTGGATTTAGTGTCAACGATAAGGCCATAGAGCCGGCGTTGATAATGAACAACGCGACCGGTTTGCAGAACCAAGCCGCATCACGCGGGTTCGCGGCAAAGGTCCTGTGCAATAGTGCGGCGGCTGCGGATTACGACAATGATGGGGATGTGGATCTCTATCTGGTATGCAGCGACGGCGTGGAGAATCTTCCAAACCGGTTGTATGTGAACGACGGCAGCGGGAACTTTACCTATGTGACGACAGCATTCGGCGGTGAGGGACCGGTGGCGGCGGGTGTGGACGCAAATGCGGGCACGGGGGATGTGGGGATCACCGCGGATTTTAACGTGGACGGCCTCATAGACATTTTTGTGACCAACGGCATGCGTATGCGCCCGTATAAGCGTGGTGGCCCCGATAAGTTGTTCGAAAACTCGACCTCGAACAACAACGACTGGATCTTGCTGGACCTGGAGGGAAATCCAGCAGCGGGTTCCAGCCTAGACGCGATTGGCGCAAAGGTCTACGTGACCACTGGAGCGACGACGCAACTGAGGGAACAAAACGGGGGACAGCACCGCTGGGCGCAGGATCATCGGGTGATCCATCTGGGCTTCGGTAATCTGGGCCCGGGGAATCCGCTTATTGACGAGGTGCGGGTCGAATGGCCAAGCGGAAACGTGGATGTCTTTAACGATGTAGAGGCGAACCGATACTACCGGGTTCCCGAGGGTGGGCCTGCCTTGATAGCGGTCACGCCGGGGCCGCTGGTGGAATTACCGGCGCTGCAACCGGGTGAAGAATGCGGAACGCCGGCGTTTGATCCGGAACTCGACGCAGCGATGTTCCTGTCGAAAAACTGTGCGACTGGGGTATGGCAGGCAGACATCGTCGCCGGGAACAGTCCGACCAACATCACGACCGCGGGCACGATAACCGCCGATGGGTTTACCAATGTGCTCGATATCAGTCTGGAGGCCAACGACAAGCTGGATACGAATCCCGATCCGACGGTATTGGATTTCAACGTAAAAACCGCGCGGCTGAATGTGGACAGCTTCCAGTTCGAACCAACCGGCGTACAGGCGTGTGTGGACGTCACCAATCCAGCGAACGCGAAGGTGTACGTGGGCCCCGGGCATCGGCAGGTGTCTTTACCCTTTGACCTGAATGGGTTGACGACCTGTGGCGGGGGGCAACCCACTCTGAGTATCAATAGTGTCAGCGTGTCCGAAGGTGCGAATCAGGCGAATCTTACTGTAAGCCTGTCACCGACGACGACCGATACGGTGACCGTGAACTACGCTACCGAGGACGGAACCGCGAGGGTGATTGACGCCGATTACGAGGCCAAACAGGGTACGTTGACGTTCACGTCGAACGCTTCCCAGCGGACGATACAAATCACCATTTTGGACGATTCGAATCCGGAACCCACGGAGACGTTTTCGGTGCGGTTGAGCAACCCCTCGAATGCGGTCATCGGCAATGCGGTGGGGACGGTGACCATTAATGACGACGACAATGGTGGTACCGGTACCGGCCGAATCGGAGACTATGTGTGGGAGGATGTGAACGAGGACGGCATTCAAACTGCCGGAGAGCCGGGTATGTCGGGTGTGACGGTGGAGTTGTTGGACTGTGGTAGCAGTGTCCTGGACAGCACATTGACTAATGCAAACGGGCGATACGAATTCGCAAACCTGCCCATAGGCAGCAATAAGATACGGTTTACGGCACCGCCGGGTTTCAGCTTCACGGAACCCCGCCAAGGGGCTACGAATAAGGACAGCGATGCGAACCAGAGCAACGGAGAGACGGTGTGTCTTTCCATGCCTGACGGTAAAGTCCGCCTCGGGATCGACGCCGGATTGATCGAAGACACGCAAACGGGCAACGCGCGCATCGGGGACTTTGTATGGGTGGATTCCGACGGGGACGGAAGGCAAGACAGAGGGGAGCCGGGACGTGCGGGCGTAACTGTCAATCTGCTGGATTGCAGCACCGAAGCGGTCTTAAGTACCACCGCCACTAACGCAAATGGCATATATACGTTCAACAACCTAGTGGCGGGTACCTATAAGGTTGAATTCATTGCTCCGACGAACTTCGGGTTCAGTCCACAGTTTGTAGGACCAAACAGCAAGGACAGCAATCCAGTTCCGAATAACGGCAAGACTGCGTGTCTGACCATGCAGGAAAATCAAAACCGACGCGGTATCGATGCCGGACTCATAGCCCTTTGAAGCCGCGGATGTGCTGCCATTGATAAAACCCTGAAGGATTCGTGGGAAAATCGCAGCATGTACCGACTTAAATCGCGAGTTATGAAACTGCGTTCGGGATAGCAGGATCCGTCCGAGCTGGCGGTAGCCCTAGGATACGGCAGCCATACGCGCGGCCGCTCGCGAAGCGCAAACCGGGAGCTAATTGTCTCGCTAAATCGCTAAATGCCGTAAGGCCCAAACGATCGGGCTCGGTGCGGTTCTTTTTCTATAGTTTCCAGAGGAGTATCATAACTCGCTCACGCTGAAAGCGGGTATCGGACAAGGTAGTTCTACCGGTCCATACGATGGGGGTGTAGTAAGGATAATTATTATTAGATCGAAACGCACCAAAGCTAAACCGGGGGGTGAAGCATGCAACGAATTGACATAACGAGATCGCAATTCCACAGGTCTTATTTATATCTCAGTGCACGGACGATCGTACATGGATGTTGCGATTTTTTCTGCGATTGTCGGGTAAAGAGACCACAACGTCGCCTCAATTCGCTGCTGCACTGGGTGTTCGCCAGCTTTGTTCTTGCGCAACTAGTCGTTTTACCGCGGCCTGCCAATGCGGAGATTACCTTCGAGGAAGTCACAGAACTGGCGGGTATCGATAACACCGGTGAGACATGGGGTGCATCATGGGGCGATTTTAATGGGGACGGAAATCCGGATATCTTTGTCAGTAATCACCGGCGCCCTGCGAGCTTGTATGTAAATCAGGGGGATGGAACTTTCGTTGATGTTGCAGCGCAAGTCCTGGTCTCGACTCCCGGCGCGAGCATAGATACGCACGGCGCGGCGTGGGCGGATTTCGACAACGACGGGGATCTGGATCTAATGCTAGAGGTGGGTGCGTTCAAACGGCCTATACCTAATCTTTTCTACGTGAATGCGGCCGGCCAATTACAAGACCGCGCCAGCTTGTGGGGATTGGACTACCCGGAGCACCTGGGCCGTACACCGCAGTGGCTTGACTTCAATAATGACGGCTCGCTCGATCTAATTCTGGCTGGATTCGACCGCCCGGATACCCCCGGGGTGGGAAATACTGAGCTATTCGAAAACTCCGGTGACGTCTTCCACAAAAAATCGCAAGAGGTCGGATTTGATTGCTCCGGTAAAACGTTATTCGCAACCATGGCTGACGTTTCAGGTGACGGGGTCCTGGATATCCTTTGCGCAACAGGAGCGACGTTTCCGAAGACGGCCTTCGATCCGACCACGCTGCCATTCACCGATATTTCCGAGCAAATCCCAAAGACAACTGAGGCCTACGATGTAGCCATCGCGGACTATAACAATGATCTGCGCACCGATATTTTCGTTTTACGACGCGATCGAAAGAACAATCTACCGATTACGTCTCGAGTTTTGCTCAATAGCACTTCGGGATGGCAAGAACACACCGCATCATCGGGAATGGATGATGCGGTAATTTGTAAATCGGTGGTCGCGGCGGACTTTGACAACGACATGGATTTGGATATCTACCGTGTTTGCTCGTCCGAGAACCGTGAGAATATTCTGAGCGAGAATAGTGGTGTTGGAGTCTTTACCACTGTACCCGGTGCCGGGGGCGCACCGGGTAGTGCAGAGGGTATCGGCGACACTGCGGTGGTAGCCGACTATGACGGCGATGGATTTTTAGACATATTTGTCACTAACGGCGAGGGATCCAACCCGTCCTTGCCCAGGGGTCCCCATCAACTGTATCGCAACACGAGTGGAGACCAACCAGACGGTGCGGCGCAGGTCAACCATTGGATGGGATTCGACCTGAAGGGAACCGTCTCGAATGTACAAGGTATTGGCGCGCGCATCCTGGTTACAGCCGGCGCCGTGACACAGCAGCGGGAAAACAACGGTGGAATGCACTTATTCTCACAAAACGACTGGCGTTTACACTTTGGATTAGGGCCCAATTCGAGCGCTGATCAAGTCACGATAGTTTGGCCTAGCGGTATCATTCAAACATTTGAAAATGTGCAGGCAAATCGCTACTACCGGATATCAGAAACAGTTGATCAACAAGCTGGACGGGTTGGCGGTATCGTGTGGAACGACGCCAACAACGATGGAATTCAGGATGGCGATGAATCCAGCATGTCTGATATGACCGTTCAATTATACGACTGCGATGACGTCATGTTGAACACCGGTACCACGGATTCGACAGGAGGATATATCTTTAACAGTCTGGTCGACGGTAATTACAGAGTCGGCTTTGTAGTGCCTAATGGTTGGGATTTCAGTTCGCAATCGCAAGGAACAGAGGACGAACTAGACAGCGATGCAAACCCTAGTAGCGGTTTAACACAATGTATGTCTGTAGTCGCAGGGGAGTACAGAACGAATATCGATGCGGGCATATCTTACACTGGGGCGGGGGCATGCTCAATTGGTGATTTTGTCTGGGACGATGTAAACGGAAACGGAGTTCAGGATCAAGGCGAAGTGGGGCTATCGGGTGTGACGCTGAACTTGTTGAATTGCGACGGTTCACTTGTTGAGACCACCATTACAGACGCTGACGGATTGTATGCTTTCGATAACCTGGCGGAGGGCGGTTATCAAGTTGAAGTAGAGCTGCCGGTGGGTTCGAAGTTGAGTCCAAGATTCCAGGGAGACAGAGCAATTGACAGCAATCTGAATCCGGTAAACGCAAAGACCGGTTGTATGGACATCGCCAGCGGACAACATCGAAATGGAATCGACGTGGGCTTGGTCTTGGAGGATTTTCCCCTCAGCACCAGTATTGGCGATTTAGTTTGGGAAGATTTAAACGGCGATGGTATTCAGGACCTTGGCGAGCCTGGATTCGCAGGAGCGAAGGTCAATCTTCTGGATTGCTCTTCCAATTCTCAAATCGATTCGACGACCACCAATGCTGACGGAAATTACACGTTTGCCGACCTTGCGCTCGGCAATTTATACCGAGTAGAGTTCGAAACACCGGTCGGATTTGCAATCAGCCCCCGATTTCAGGCGAGCAACGACCAGGATAGCAATCCGAATCCCGTTACCAAGATTACCCGCTGTCTGAACGTGTTAGATGGCCAACATCGTTTTGGCGTGGATGCGGGTATGATTGCGCAGTAACAACGCCAGCGCTAAGTCGTGCGAATCATTTATCGCGGCGAGGTGTCTGCGGCCGTGTGCGTCGTGGGCGCATAGTGGCGCCGTTATGGGTGGAGAATCTTGTGTAGCACCAGGTGCGTTTGCGTGCGATTGTGTATCGGCACCTCTCTTTGACCCCAAACGGCGTGCAATTCTAATCTCGAGCAGATCCTGTTTTTTTACATTGATTTTAACAAGTTATATAGGCCGTGGCGGGGGTCAGTGTTCAAGGCCAATCCGTGCGTTTGATAACGTAAATTATCTTTCGCACATTTTGATGAAGGGGATGGCCCCGGTCTGTTAAAACTGTAATTGCGAAACCACAGTACAGACCAAAGAGGTCCACCGTGATTGACGATATTGCGAAAGGGCTCAGTAAGGTTATCCGGATTGATGAGAGCGAGATCCGCGGTCATTTAGACGAGATGGTCCGGGGCACGGTAGAAGAGACGCTCAATAGCTTGCTAGACGCGGAATAAGTAAGGAAATCAATGGTTGGTAGGCTTACAACTGGCAGAAATGTAGGGCGGCAAATCTTATTCGGTTGTTGCATTGTCGTTGCAACGTTTAAAGCGGCAGCGGACATTACTTTTGAAGATGTTACTGACCAGACAGGGTTGTCAAAGGTAATAGAAACGTGGGGGGCGTCCTGGGGCGATGCCAATGGCGATGGAAAACCCGACTTGTATGTGGGTAACCATAAGAACACGCCAAGTTTATTCATGCAGCAGGAAGTTGGATCATTTCTCGATGATGCAACTTCGCTTCTGCCTGGAATGATTTTTGATGCCGATACACACGGTGCGGCTTGGGGGGATTTTGACAAAGACGGTGACTTGGATTTGATGCAGTTATCGGGGGGGGGCAACATCACGCTCAGGTCATCGCATTTATTTTACGTCAACGACAGCGGGGTCCTTGACAACCAGGCCATCCTCTGGGGCGTGGACTTACCTGGTCAAATGGGCCGGACACCGCTGTGGTTGGACTGGAACAACGATGGTCTACTCGATCTAGTTCTGTCCGGTACAAATAGTCAGACCGGGACCGGCGCTGATATTCTAGAAAATACCGGCAGTATATTTGAGAGTCGCTCGCAAACGACGGGGTTCAACTGTGCCCGCAATACCCGATTTTCAATGTTGTCTGATCTGTCCGGCGATGGGGTTATGGATATCATCTGCGCCGGGCCAGATTTCCCCGGGAGGGTGTACGACATAACCACGCAGCCCTTCAATGACATTACTAACCAGATTCCGAAGACCTTCTATGCGCTGGATGTGGCCATTGAGGATTTCGACGGTAACCTGTTACCGGATATGTTTGTGGCTCGCGCCACTGCGCGGCGATCGAACGTAATCACGGAGGGAAGCTACGGGGTGGTTGCCAATTTGATTGTCAGGAATGAAGAAAAGGGCTTCGATTTCACATCTTCAGGTCTGTTATCCATCAATTTCGGTTCGATAAATTTACCACCGAATAATATTTTCATCGGCGCCAGTGGTTGGCATCCGGCTGTCGATCCGGAATCGGTGACACCCAAGGTATTTTTCCTGTCTTCGACGGATTCGATGAATTTTGGTTTAGCGCCACATACGCCGGGTGTGGGTCGTGGGGTGTATATTGGTTACGACAGTGCCACCGGAACCTGGCAGGTTCGGTTGTCGTCTACGTCCTGGCAGAACTTGACTGGTTTTTTTGACAGTGAGAATGCGGTGACGGACCTGGTGATGGTGGGTTTTGATCCGGCCGATGACGACATAGCACCGACCATGCTCTTCAATACGGGCACGGGTTTTCAGGACGATACGGTGCTGGCGGGTTTGAGTACGCCCGTAACGTGTACGACGGTGGTGGCTGGGGACTTTGACAATGATACCGACGTGGATTTGTATCGGTTATGTGAGCATGGGCCGGCGAACACGCCGAATATTTTGTATGAGAACCAGGGTAATGGGACGTTCAACATCGTGCCCAACGCCGGGGGAGCGGCGGGGAGTACCCAGGGTATTGCTGATTCGGTGGTGACGGCGGATTATGATGGTGATGGGTTTCTGGATTTATTTGTGACCAACGGATTTGGCTATATCCCGCTGGCGGGTGGTCCGCATCATCTGTTTCGCAACAACAGTGGGGACGTTGGGGGGCCGGCGGTGGGCAATCATTGGATTGAGCTGGATTTGAAGGGAACGTTGTCGAATTCTCACGGTATTGGCGCCCGGGTATTGTTGACCGAGGGGGACAAGACCCAGCTACGGGAGCAGGCTGGGGGGATGCATTTGTATTCCCAGAATCACATGCGGTTGCATTTTGGTTTGGGTCCGGATTTGGGGCCGGATGGGATGGTGGACAGTGTCACCGTTCAT
>CAMYKK010000060.1:27312-29695 GCA_947258975.1 uncultured Gammaproteobacteria bacterium | reverse complement strand
CGCTCCCACCGTGAATGCGCACCGCGACGGGATCAGCATCGTGTCCGGCGCCACCGTAGATGGACGCCTGCCGCCAGCAGCAACAGTGACATGCCGAGGAGGAGCTGCAGCTGTGCGGGGGTGGCGGTCTGCGGGGCGCCGAACACGTGCTCGTACGACCAGCCCTTGGGCAGGTTGGTCTTCATCGCGTGCCGGGTGAGCAGTTCATTGCGTGCGCGCACCGGGGTTACGTCCACCGCCACCAGGCTGGTGTAGCGGCTCACCAGGTGGTGGGCCAGCGCGGTGTCGATGACCTGGTTGCGAACGGCCTTGCGCGCGTCGGCGGTGCGTGCGTCGTGCAGCTTTGTCATCAGCTGCGCGATCTTGCGCCGCCCCCATTCGGGCGCCAGCGCGGCGTTGTTGCCGCCGCCTTCGAGCATCACTTGCGTTTGCCACGGCTGATCGCCGAAGCGTCCATGCAGCGTGACCCACGGCGGCAGCCGCGGTCCGTGGAACGCGAGCAGCAGCGGCTCGCCCAGGTACAGGTCGGGGATCTTCGCCGGCAGCATCTCGAGCTGCGTGCCGGGCGGCGTCTCGACGCGCAGGTCGGTGAGCGCGAGCTGTTCCAGTTTGCGGAACAGGCCGGCCATCTTTTGCTTTACCTCGCTCGTCTTGCCGATGTAGGTGAAGCTGCCGCGCCCGTACTCCGCCGCCTTGCGCATGAAGTAGCTGTTGGGCGCCGAGCCGATGCCGATGGTGAACAGGCGGCGCTCGCCCAGTTGCTCGCGGATCGTCTGAAAGAGTTGTTGCTCATTGCCGACGCTGCCGTCGGTGAGAAACACGACCTGGCCGGTGGTGTGTGCCCCGGGTTGCCCGCTCAGCGCCTGTTGCAGCGCCGGCAGCATCACCGTGCCGCCGCCGGCGCGCAGGCCTTCGACGAACCGCCGCGCCGCCGCCAGGTTGTGGGCGTTCGCCGCGCGCGGCTGCGCGAACAGGCTCGCGGTGCCGTGGTTGAAGCGGATTACGTTGAACGAGTCGGCGCCGGTGAGCCGTTCCAGCGCCAGCAACAGCGCAGCGCGCGCCTGGGCGAGGGAGTCGCCGTGCATCGACCCCGAGGTGTCGATCACCAGCACCACCTCGCGGGCGAAGCGCGCCGCCTCGTTGTGCTGCTGCGGCGGCACCACCATCAGCAGGCCGTACTGCTGATCGTGCTTTTGCTGCACGAACCACGCCGCGCTCGGCGCCGCACCCGTCTGCGGGCGCCACACCAGTTCGAAGTCGCGGTCCGCCGGCACCGTGTCGTCGGTGAGGCGCACACGATGGACTCCCGAGTCGTGGCTGCGGCTGATGGGGTGATACGGGCTGGCCACTTCGGCCAGCGCGATGCCGGCATTCAGCCGGATGTCCAGCGACAGCGGATTGATCGGCCCGTCCTTGGGGTGCTGTACCGGCGGGGTGATGCGCGCCGCGTCGGGCACATTCGCGGTGGCCTGCGCCCAGCCGGTGCCGGCGAACGCCGCCACCTGCTCGCCCGCACCCAGCGGCATGCCCGGGATGAACCGCGGCCCGACCACCATCGGGAAGCGCAGCCGGAACGCGCCGTCGACATAGCGCACGGTCTGCTGATAGTCGATCTCCACGGTGATGGTCTCGCCGGGGCCGATATTGGCCAGCGACGTGGTGAAGATGTTGGGCCGTTCCTGTTCCACCAGCGAGGTCTTCTTGCCGGCGCGCCTGGCGCGTTCATAGGTGCGTTTGGCGGCGGCGCGCTCTTTAATCTTGCCTTCGATCACGCGCTCGCCGATGTGCATGCGCATGTGATCCACCGCCGCGTGTTCCGGCAGCGGAAACACATAGATGCCCTCCGCCCACGACTGGCCCGGATTGGTGAACTTCTGGCGCACCTGCACCCGCGCGAGCATGCCGGTGATGTCCATGGTGACGTCGGTGTCCAGGGTCGGCGCCGGCGCATAGGGTGCGGTCTGGTTGTCACGCAGCCACAGGCTGCCGCGGGTGGCGTCCTGCGGCCGCGCGTCGAGCGGCAGGTTGGCAAACCCCGGCGCCGGCAGGCCGAGCAAAAACAGCGTCCATATCAAGGCCAGACCCCTTTGTTTGGACCCCTTTCTTATCAACCGTGTCTTCATAACCACCCTTTTCTCCTGGACCAGCGCCGCCGTCCCTGGCGGGATGTTTCTCCTGACCGCGCCGGAATGTTGTCGTTGGCGTCATTCAAGCAACGCGGCGCCGTTCAATCTTGGCGCAAAGATGGACAAATCATGGGTAAATCATGGAGATGCGCGTATGCGCCTCTACAAGCGCGCAATAGTTCGATACAGTCGTCACACCGGTGTGGAGTGCCCCATGAAAACCATCGCCATCGTCGAAGACGATCCGCAGCAGCGTG
>CAMYKK010000060.1:0-27264 GCA_947258975.1 uncultured Gammaproteobacteria bacterium | reverse complement strand
CGACCGCGCGCTGCCGGATCTGGCGATCCTCGACATCATCCTCGGCGCGGAGATCGGCGGCGGCTTTGAGATCTGCCGCTATCTGCAGCAACGCGATCCGCAGCTGCCGGTGATCTTTCTCACCAGCCGCGGCAACGAGATCGACCAGATCTACGGGCTGCAGCTCGGCGCCTGGGACTACCAGACCAAGCCGGTGACCTTCGCCTATCTGCTGGCGCGCGTCGCCTCGCTGTTCCGCATCCGCGACCGCAAGCACGACCGCGCCGCGCGCGGCGAGGTGCTGACCGCCGGCCGGCTGGCGCTGGACCGCGCCTCGATGCAAGTGTGCTGGGACGGGCACGCACTGGACTTGACGCCCACCGAGTTCGACCTTTTGCACATCCTCGTCGCGCAGCAACACGGCGCCAGCTACGACGATCTGGCCGACGCCACCTGTCAGGGCGTGGTAGAGAACAACACCATCAACACCCACATCACGCACCTTAGAAAAAAATTCAAACAAGCCGACCCCGAATTCGACTGCATCCGCACCAAGTACGGGTACGGCTACCACTGGGTGTGCCGGTGAAGCGGCGGGGCCTTAGCATCGGCGGCCGCCTGCTGTTGTTCAGCTCGGTGCTGCTGGCGCTGCCGTGGCTGGGTTACCGCTACATCGAGGAGATGAAGCAGTTCCTCATCCAGGGCCAGGAGGAGGCGCAGACGCTGGCGGCGCGCGCGGTGGCCACGGTGCTGCACGACCGCCCGGAGTGGTTCGATGCGTCGGAAAGCGCCGGCGACACCTGGCTGGCGCACAACGCGCTGTACGCCTACCCGATCGACAGCGCCATCCACATCGACGGCTTTGCCTCCGACTGGGGCCGGGTGCTCGAGCACAAGCAACGCTATGGGCCGGAGAGCACGGTGTACGCGCAAAGCGGCGCGCTCGCGGCGTCGCTGGCGTTCGACCTGGTGCTGGGCGCGCGCGGTGAATTCATCTACGGCTTTGCGCAGGTCACCGACGCGCAGCGCGTGTACCGCCACCCCGGTTACCGCAGACTGGATGGCAGCGATCACCTGCGCCTCGCGTTCATCGGCGCCGACGGCGCGATGCGCCGCATGGTCCTGGTCACCGAAGGCCCCGGCACGCTGAGTGCCTACGAGGTCGAGCCCAACTGGCGCTATGCGAGCACCGGCCGCGCATTGCCGATGCGCGGCGAGTGGCACGAGCGCGGCCGCGGCTACGATGTCGAGTTCCGCGTTCCAGCCGCGTGGCTGCAGTATCCACAGCGCCTCGGCCTGAGCGTGGTCGACGTCGACGACGCCGGCGCGCGGACCATCGCGGCGGTGGTGGCGACGGTGCCCAAGGAATGGTCGCAGGAACTCAACCGGCTGATCGTGCGTTCGCCGGAACTCGAGCGCGTCATCCACGGCCTGGGCCGCGCCGATGCGCGCATCTGCGTGGTCGATCGCTTCGGGCGGGTTCGTGCGGTACTCGGCGGAAAGGATAGCGCCGGGGGGCTGTGTGCGGACACCGACCGCATCAGTGACACATTATATAAAGACGCACTGGCCGGGCGGCAGAACGTCGTGCACCGCCGCGACCCCGGCACCGGCGATGACCTGATCGTCGCCGCGCATCCGATCTATGCCGGCGATAAGGTGATCGGCACGGTGCTGCTTGAGAAAAACAGCGCGCGCATCCTCGCCCTGCAACGCGACACCTTGAGTCACTTGGCGCTGGCGACCTTCGCGGTGCTGTTGCTGGTGGTCATCGGCCTGCTGGCGTTCGGCGCCTGGCTGGCGTTTCGCATCCGCCGCCTCAAGCGCGCCGCCGGCGCCGCCATCGACGCCGACGGGCGCATCGTCACCGGTGCGCTCGATGTCGACCGCACTGCGAGCGACGATCTCGGCGACCTGTCGCGCGGCATCTCCGGCCTGCTCGGGCGGCTGAAACGCTACACCGGATTTCTGGAAACCGTGCCGCGCACCCTGCGCCACGAAATCCTCAATCCGGTCAACACCATCGGCATGACGCTGCAGAAGCTAGCCGCGCAAACACCCGGCGAAGACACCGCGGCGCTGGTCAGGAGCGCGCAGCAGGCGACGCGCCGCCTGGAACTGATCGTCAACAGCCTCACCGAGGCCGCGCACATCGAGGACGCCCTGAAACAGGACGCGCCCGAGGTGTTCGATCTCGCGGCGCTGGTGCGTGACTACGTGGCCAACTCCGCGAAGCTCCATACAAACGCGAACCTCGTCTACGACGGCCCGGACGGCGGCGTCTACACCCGCGGCAGCGACCTGCGTATTGCGCAACTCATGGACAAGGTGAAAGACAACGCCCTGGACTTCGCCCCCCACGGCAGCCCGATCCGCTTCGTCCTCGAGAAAAACTGCAACTGGGTGAGTTTGAGCGTGCGCAACCACGGCCCGCGCGTCCCCGACGACGTACTCGAGGCGTTGTTCGTGCGCATGGCCTCGAGCCGCCCCGGCACCGAAGGCCAACCCCACCTCGGCATCGGCCTGTTCATCGCCCACCGCATCGCCGAACACCACGGCGGCCGCCTCCGGATCGCCAACCTGCAACAACCCCCCGGCGTCGACGTCACCCTGCAAGTCCCCCTCGCCGCCAATTCGCCATCCTGAACAAAAGGCCGTCATCCTAAGCCCAAGACTGGTCATCTTGGGCGCGGCGAAGGACCTATCCCCTTAAGCTGTCATCCCGAGCAACGCGAAGGATCTTCTGTGGGCGGTTTCCAACCCCGATCAATCGAACCCCGAACCCCGCTCCCCGACAGTCTGTGCCAGCCTATTCACAGCGAATGATTTCGCTGTCCCTGGGCTGCTTCGAATTTCTGCTCAGGCTGGCGATGCCAAATGCTTAACCTTAATAGGCGGAACCGCGATGGGCGGCGGCAATCATGAAGACCGTCTTTTCCTCATCATCAATTTCGTAGAAGAATCGCCACGATCCGATTCGATAGCGCCAAGTGGCAGGATCATAGTTTTTGAGTCGCTTGATATGGGCGCCGTAGTGTGGGTGTGCGCGAAGCTGCGGGTAGACCACGGCGCGTAGTTTATCGACGATAGTGGGTTGGCCCGCCCGCGCGATATGCCGCAAGTCCTTTTGAAACTGCTCGGTCTCAAAGACCTGGTATTCAACCAACCATTTGGCCCCTGCGTTTTCGCGCGTCGCGCGAACCGGCGCGCAACCTCTTGAGCAGCTTCTCATTGCCGAGAATCTCAGCCATTTCCGCATCGTCCACGAACTGTTGTTCGCGTATCTTGGCGAGCGCCGCGGTCTCAATGAGATTAGACATCGGCCGATTCTCCGCCACCGCGGCTTCACGAAGCTCGCGGTAAGCGTCATCGTCCAGTCCCGTCACCAGTCGAGACAGGCCTGCCCTCTCTTTTTCATTCCTGTGAGGGCTGGAAAGTTTTTTAGGAGCGGTTTGCACTGCTAACGGCTTGCAGCACAAGCAACCGCGACCAAACCAACCCCGAACCCCGAACCCCGAACCCCGAACCCCGCTCCCCGAACCCCGCCTTTGTTGTGAACGGTTTCCAACCGCGATCAAACCAACTCCACTCCTTTCCTTATCGGTTGAAATATTAGACTATTCACTGACCCCATTTTCCAAGAGCGCCATCATGAGCAAAATTAAGCTGACGTATTTCGATATCGACGGCGGACGCGCCGAGCCCATACGGATCGCCATGTCGATCGGCGGGATAGACTTCGAAGACGACCGGATTTCTTTCGCGGAGTTCGGCCGCATGCGGGCAGGCACGCCATTAGATGCCGTTCCAACCTTGGAAATCGATGGCGTCGTCTATACCCAGTCCAATGCAATGAGTCGCTATTTCGGCAAACAAGCGGGACTGTACCCCGACGACCCATGGCAGGCTTTCAGGTGTGATGAAGTGATGGGGGCCATTGAAGATGTATTGCATTTTACTGTCCGCACTTTCGGCCTGCAGGGCGAAGCGCTCAAAGCTGCTCGGCAGGAGCTGGCCGACGGGCGCTTTACCAAGTGCCTCAAACTCCTCGATGACCGGTTGGACACCGCAGGCGGTAAGTACTTCGCCGACAACCGGCTTACGGTAGCCGATCTCAAGGTGTTTGTCTGGGTTCGGAGCCTGAAGGCAGGTGTGCTGGACCACGTTCCTGCTGATCTTACGGACAGGGTTGCACCCCGGTTGCTAGAGCACATGGAACGCATTGCTGCAGAACCGGGGGTCGCCGCGTACTATGCGCGATAGAACGCGAACACGGCCCGGCAAAATATTTCGCGTCTCAACGTAAATCGGGATCAGGCCACACGCTCATACCAGCAGAAACCGGTGCCTGACCCGGTTGTTCCGAGTGTTTCAAGCATAACTGCGCAGGCGCTGTGAGAAATCCATCAAGCGCCCGATGCCGCTCTGCTCGGCGCGTTGGCACCAGCTCTGCAGCTGCTTGACGAGCTGTTCGCGCGAGGCCGTGGTGCGCCCCCACAACGCCGCGAGCTCGCGGCGCATCGCATACAAGGTCTGCAGCTCATCGGTCTTGGGCAGCACCTCATTGAGTTCGCGGCGCACCGGCTCGCGCAGCATGCGCTCGTCGCGAAACAGCCAGCGTTTCAGGTGCTTCAACGCACGCGCATCATCGGGCGAGACCCGGCGCAGCTTGGCGAGCTCCTCCTTGTAGCTGCGCTTGAGCAGCTTGCCGTATTTGGCGAGCACGTCGTAGCGGCAGGCGATGACCGCCTCCAGCGTCTCCATATCGGCCACCGGTTTGGGGGCGACGAAATGCGGCGTAGGCGCCATGCGCTTGACGCGGGCGAGCCGCAACATCTCGAGCGCGCGGATGTAGACCCAACCGAGGTCGAATTCATACCACTTGTACGAGAGCTTGGCCGAGGCCGGGAACGCGTGGTGATTGTTGTGCAGTTCTTCGCCGCCAATGAGCAGACCCAAGGGCACGATGTTGGTGCTCGCGTCCGGCGTGGTCCAGTTGCGATAGCCCCAATAGTGGCCGATGCCGTTGATCACGCCGGCGGCCCAGAACGGGATCCACGCGACCTGGGTGATGAAGATCAGCGCTCCGGCAACGGTGCCGAACAAGAACACGTCCACCGCGCCCATTAGCGTCAGCCCGACGACCTGGAAGCGCTGATAGACATGACGCTCGAGCCAGTCGTTGGGGGTGCCGCGCCCGTAGCGCTCCAGGGTCTCGGGCTTATTGGCTTCTTTGACATACAGAAACACACCGCCCCACAGCACGCGGTTGATGCCGTACACCTGCGGGCTGTGCGGATCTTCCGGGGTCTCGCACTTGGCGTGGTGCTTGCGGTGCACGGCGGCCCATTCCTTGGTGACCATGCCGGTGGTCATCCACAACCACAGCCGGAAGAAGTGGCTCACCGCCGGATGCAGATCGAGCGCCAGGTGCGCCTGATGGCGGTGCAGGTACACGGTCACCGCGACGATGGTCACGTGGGTCAGCGCAAGCGCCACCAAATCGAAAACACCCGGGAAAGTCAGAATCTCCACGTGATACCCCTCATTTCATGACACCCTCTGATTTTAGCAACTCAGCCCGCTACACGCTTTGATCCAAGTTTGATTCCGCAAAATCGCGATCAACATACCATTCCACTAAGTCATTGCGACTATTCGCGTGTCATTGCGAGGGGTCATCCAGTCATTCTGAGCAACGCGAAGGATCTTGCCTTTCTGTGTGTCACCCTGAGCAACGCAAAGGACCTACCCATCTAAGGTGTCATCCTGAGCATTCTTGTGTGTCATTCTGAGCAACGCGAAGGATCTTACCTTTCTGTGTGTCACCCTGAGCATTCTTATGTGTCATCCTGAGCAAAGCGAAGGATCTTGCCTCTATTCACCTGTATGGGTATCGACTACGCCGCGACGTCGACAAACTCAACAGTAGACGAGGGGTCAGTTGGAGTCTGCAGGTTGATCACATGGAGCTGACAACGGTTTTTTGCCGCTACATCCTAGACAGCAACTTGCCGTAATCGTCATGAGAGCCAATCCAAAACCAGACTATCGTGTCGCCATCCTTTGCACCTAATGCTCTGTAGTTTAGACCGATGCGAACGGAGTAAATCGGCTGGCGGGTATGTACTTGTTTGAATCGTTAACTCGGATGCCGCGGATTTGCAGCAAACCGACGGTAAGCCTGACGGGCTTGTTGTTGGACTGTTTCGGGCAGGCCCAACAATGATTCACGAAAACGCTCCGTTGTTCTCGAGTTCATAGGTGTTATTGCTTTAGGGGTTTGGTCCGTCCCTCGCGATATTCTACCAGCGCTTCATTTGCTAAGCGTTCGAGCTGATCCTGTGAACCCTCAAAGGACTTATTCCAACGGCGCTCCGAACGCAGTTCTTCTAGCAGCCAAGTCGCAAGATTGTTTTGCTCGGCATCAGAAAGCTTCGCCGCCTCAGCAAAGACTTTTTCCAGTAATTTTGTCATAGCGCTATTTTAGCAAAAAAAGGTGAGTACCCTCTTCTAAACCGCGAGTATTTTCACAAGCATCCGTGGGAGCGGCAATGGTCTTGTGGGCGGTTTTTAACCGCGATTTCTCGTGGGAGCGGCTTTTAGCCGCGATAAAACAAAACACACAACCCAAACACCTACCCCCTCACCCCCACAATAATCTCCGAAGGAATCACCCCAGCCAAAAACTCCCGCTTAACATCCACAAACCCCGCTTCTTTGACAAACCCCTCCATCAACACCGGCCGGCACGCCCCCATCACATTCAGCACCAACCACGCCGGCAACCTCCCATACAACCGCTCATACCAACTCGCCCCGCCATCTTTCTTCTTACTCATATTAAGCAACACCAACCGCCCACCCGGCTTCAACACCCGGTGAAACTCCGCCAGGATGCCGGGCATATCCGCAAACGGAATCAGATCCAGCATGTAGGCGTTGTACAACACATCAAATGTGTCGTTCTCAAAACCCAACTCCCGCGCGTCGCCCTCAGAAAGATTGAAATTCTCATACCCCGCCGTCTCCAGCGTGTGCCGCGCGATCGACAACATCCCGGGCGCCGCATCGACACCAAAAGCAATATTGTCCCGGTCAATCCGCTTCACGATCTCCAGGAACGCCCGCCCCGGCCCCACCGCCACTTCCAGGACCTTATCCGCGGGCTGAATCTTCGCCTTGTCAATCGCGCGCCGGTGATTGCGGAACTCAAACGGCGCCACCAGCTTGCCGTACAGCCAGCTTCGCCGATCATAGACGCGCTGGATCTGCGCCGAGTCGAAAGGGCGGGTATCAATCATCGTTGTCTACTCCAACATTCGACCGGACCTGGTGTTATTGACACGATCTATTACTCGGTGATGCCTGCACGTGGTTCTGCTGTGAATGGGCGACGGGTATAATTCGTGTGATGGGTCGTGATGAAATCATCAACCGACTTAAGCCAGACATACGCCCGATGGTAAAGCGAGAAGCCACCCGTGTCCCGTGACGGATTTCCGCGTTCCGATGAAATAAAAGCGGCTCGTAGCAAAGTTATACCCGCGGCTGACGGAAGCTTAGCGAGGATCCTTGGGCGCAGTCCCCAGGCGATTTTGAAGGCTCCCGACGCAGAGAGCCTCCAGGACCAACTCTTCGTATTCGTTCGAATCGCCACGTTACTTATGTCTTTGTTTGGCTCAGCACATAAGTCCCGCATTTGGTTGAATGCACCCAATCCGGACCTCGACAAGAAACGGCCGATAGAGTTGCTGGAGCGCGGTAAAGCGGAAATTATCGCCGCATTGCTGGAGGATGCTGTACTGGGGCACCCTACTTGATATACCCAACTCGCGACTTGAACAAACCTCTGGCGATAAGTCATCGTGTCACATTACCCGAAGTCACAACCGTTCATAATACAATGATTATGTGACGAGTAACGTGACCAAGGAATCGACGATGCGACGGCTTTGGCCGGATGTCACATAAACGAACGTTTACGTTACGTAAGGAGAACCATCATGCTCATAGGTTATATGCGGGTTTCCAAGGCGGACGGTTCGCAAGCGTTAGACCTCCAGCGCGATGCGCTGCTTGCTGCCGGCGTAAAACGAAGACAACTTTATGAAGACTTTGCATCAGGCCGGCGAGACGATCGTCCGGGACTCGAGGCCTGCACAAAGGCCTTGCGAGAAGGCGACACTTTGGTTGTGTGGAAACTCGATCGCCTCGGCCGAGATCTACGGCACCTCGTCAACCTGGTCCACGATCTGACTGGGCGCGGTGTCGGACTCAAGGTCTTGACGGGTCACGGCGCGGCGATTGACACGACGACTCCTGCCGGAAAATTGGTGTTCGGTATCTTCGCCGCGCTTTCGGAGTTCGAAAGGGAACTTATCTCGGAACGCACTCGTGCCGGACTCGCCTCGGCCCGGGCGAGAGGTCGAAAAGGCGGCCGTCCGTTCAAAATGACACCCGCAAAGCTTGGCCTCGCCATGAACGCAATGGGAAAACCCGAGACAAGTGTCGCGGACCTCTGCGCCGAGCTCGGGGTTACGCGGCAGACACTTTACCGGCACGTTGATCCGAATGGTACTTTACGGGCCGACGGGAAAAAGCTCCTTGCGCGGTAACGCATCGTAGGCTGGACGTCTATTGCCGTTCAGCCCAACGCTAAAAATGATACTTTGATATGCGTCATTTGTTTCGGTCCGCGACGAAATTATCTTTTCGCAAAAATAGCGGCGACGATCTTAAGAGCGCTATTCGTTGAGTTTTAATTTCCAATTACAGTTAAATGGATACTAAAGATAGTTCCATATATTTTATAGTTTTATTGAGGGGAATTGACTAGGATAGGCGAAACTATAAGCAATTCTATTGGATAACCCTCGTAACCAAAGTCGTACTGACGGAGCGAGAGACGCGACCGATCAACAATCCGTAAGATCGGTCGCTTGTGAAGGTGCAAAAAACAAGTTTATAAATGGGTAAGACGTGGCAGCATCGCGCAGAGTAAATAAAAGAGTGCTTAAAATCATGCGCAAGAAAGGTGTCTGCCAGTTTGAAATAGATATCGGCAGTCAGCGCACAAAGAGGGAGGATCGCCAATATGTCTAATCCGTTCTTTGACAGGCCGATCCTCAACTCTCCATATGAATACCCTAGAAGACACTGG
The DNA here is from genome assembly GCA_947258975.1 of uncultured Gammaproteobacteria bacterium. Lineage (GTDB taxonomy): Bacteria > Pseudomonadota > Gammaproteobacteria > Arenicellales > JAANXG01 > CALZGZ01. The sequence continues at coordinate 18,122 of CAMYKK010000060.1, read as the reverse complement.
GAGCTGGACGATTCGGGGCAACCAACCCAAAAAATTATCCCCACGCGCAGACGCCCCGAATTCATTACGCCAATCCCGAAGCCGAAGAAGCGCAAGGGATCTGCGGAACAGACTTCGCTGCTGTTCGACGAGGGAAAGGGCTTATCGACGCAGCAACAGCAATACGACCACACGGCTATCATCAATGGTGTTCGTGGGAAAGTCGATCGATGGCGATCGCTACCGTCTGCCCAGTGGCGTGTAACGCCAGAGACCGCGAGGCTTCTCCAGCACTGGCGGGACCACGAATTCACTGGTATCAGACCGTTCTTCTGTCAGGTCGAAGCCGTCGAGACGGTCATCTGGCTCTCCGAGGTCGCCCCCCATGCAGGCAACGAGGGTAAGCGATTCCTGGAACACCTGGCGAATGCCAACAATGACGCGAATCCGGAGCTGATGCGCCTCGCGCTGAAGCTCGCGACGGGTGCCGGCAAAACCACCGTCATGGCGATGGTGATCGCCTGGCAGACGATCAATGCCGTCCGCCACCCGCAGAGCAAGCGCTTCACTCGTGGCTTTTTGGTGGTGGCGCCGGGTCTGACCATCCGTGATCGACTGCGCGTACTTCAGCCCAACGATCCCGACAGCTACTACCAGAGTCGAGAGTTGGTCCCGGGGGACATGCTGGCCGACCTCCAGCGCGCGAAGATCGTCATCACCAACTACCACGCCTTCAAACTTCGCGAGCGGATGGATCTATCCAAAGGAGGGCGTTCGCTGCTCCAGGGGCGCGGTGAGGCGCTGAACACAGTGGAAACTGAGGGGCAGATGCTCCAACGAGTGATGCCCGGCCTCATGGGGATGAAGAATATTCTCGTGATCAATGATGAATCGCACCACTGCTACCGCGAGAAACCCGGCGAAGAGCTTGAAGGCGAGCTGAAGGGAGACGACAAGAAAGAGGCTGAGAAGAACAAGGAGGCCGCGCGCCTCTGGATTTCCGGGCTTGAAGCGGTCAACCGTAAGATCGGGGTGGCTCGCGTGCTCGATCTGTCCGCCACGCCGTTCTTTCTCAGCGGCTCCGGCTACGCAGAGGGCACCTTGTTCCCGTGGACGATGAGCGACTTCTCACTGATGGACGCCATCGAATGCGGTATTGTGAAATTACCCAGGGTTCCGGTTGCTGACAATCTAATCCAGCGCGACGAAATGCCCATGTTCCGCAATCTTTGGGAACACATTCGAACCAAGATGCCGAAGAAGGGGCGTGGCAAGGGCGTAACCTTAGATCCACTAAGCTTGCCACCCCAATTGCTCACAGCACTTGAGGCACTTTATGGCCACTACAAGCTGACATACGAACTTTGGCAGAAGGCGGGCATTTCTGTGCCTCCTTGTTTTATCGTTGTGTGTAATAACACCGCAACATCAAAGCTGATTTACGACTACATATCCGGGTTCCAGAGGGAAAACGACGACGGAACCACTCAGCTCGAGTTCGGGAAGCTTCCGTTGTTTCAGAATCATGATCAGCACGGTAACGCTCTGGGTCGGCCCGCAACCTTGCTGATTGATAGCGAGCAGCTCGAGTCTGGTGACGCACTCGACAAGAACTTTCGTGACATGGCGTCTGAAGAAATCGACCGGTTTCGCCGCGAAATCATTGAGCGGACCGGTGACCGCAGCCAGGCAGAAAACGTAACCGACCAGGATCTCCTCCGAGAAGTCATGAACACGGTTGGTAAACCCGGGCGGCTGGGCGATTCCATTCGCTGTGTAGTCTCAGTATCCATGCTAACTGAAGGTTGGGACGCGAATACGGTGACCCACGTACTGGGCGTGCGTGCCTTCGGTACCCAGTTGCTCTGCGAGCAGGTAATCGGCCGCGCCTTGCGTCGTCAGTCCTATGATCTCAACGAAGATAATCTATTCAACGTCGAGTACGCCGATGTACTTGGGATTCCCTTCGATTTCACCGCCAAGCCGGTTGTGGCGCCGCCGCAACCGCCACGTGAAACGATCCAAGTTAAGGCGATTCGACCCGAGCGGGACGCGCTTGAGATCCGGTTTCCGCGAGTTGCTGGTTACCGCGTGGAACTGCCGGAGGAGCGCCTTACGGCCGAATTCAATGATGACTCTACACTCGAGCTAACGCCAGATCTGGTCGGCGCCACCGAAACACGGAATTCGGGAATCATTGGGGAAACTGCAGACCTCAACTTAGTTCATACTGGTGACATTCGGCCATCACAAGTCGTCTACGAGCTTACCTCGCATCTTTTATTAACTCAGTGGCGTGATGCTAACGGAGACCCCCAGCTTCACTTATTCGGGCAATTGAAGCGTATCGCTCGGCAGTGGCTTGAGGGCCACCTCGAGTGCAAGGGCGGAACCTACCCCGCACAGCTTAAGTACAAGATGCTCGCCGACATGGTATGCCAGAGAATCATGGCCGCTATAAATCGCTCGGAAACCAAGAAAGACCGACGTATTTTCGCAGTGCTCGATCCATACAACCCCGTAGGCTCTACTGCGCACGTCAACTTCAATACGTCCAAGACCAGCCGGTACGAAACGGACTCGCGCCGCTGTCAGGTCAACTGGGTGGTTCTAGATAGTGACTGGGAAGCAGAATTCTGTCGCGTAGCGGAAGGTCATCCGCGCGTGAAAGCCTATGTTAAGAACCACAATCTAGGTTTTGAAGTGCCTTACCGCTATGGCTCCGAGGCCCGGACTTATGTCCCCGACTATATCGTGCTGGTGGACGATGGCCACGGGGAGGAAGACCCGTTGCATCTCGTCGTTGAGATCAAAGGCTATCGACGCGAGGACGCCAAAGACAAGAAGTCCACCATGGAGGTCTATTGGGTGCCCGGAGTAAACAATCTGGGGACCTACGGCCGCTGGGCCTTCGCAGAGTTCACTGATGTCTACGAAATGCAATCCGATTTCGAAGCCAAGGTGGAAGCGGAGTTCAACAAGATGATAGAGGCCAGTTTGGTTCTGGAAGATGAACCTGGCGCCCAACGCCTAGCTGCCGCAGGAGGTTCTGAACCCCTACTAAAGGATATTCCTAGGCGCAGGAGTGAACTATGAGCGTGCTCGTAGATACTTCTGTCTGGGTAGATCATCTGATATGCAATGAACCGCAGCTCAGCGGCCTTCTGAAGGCTGGGGAGGTGCACGTCCACACGTTGGTAATAGGTGAGCTCGCCTGCGGAAATCTTAACAACCGCGCTAAAAGACTGAGTGACTGGCACGCACTTCCAAGCGCACCGGAATCAAAAAACGGGCACGTTCTTCAATACATTGAAGAACGCAAACTTATGGGCCGGGGGATCGGATTGATCGACGCTCACTTACTCTACGCCGTGGAGAACGACGGCAACCTTCAGTTGTGGACTCGTGATGGGCGGCTGCATTCGCTTGCCGAAGAGCTTGGCGTCGCATACTTCGAGTCATCATAAGGCGGCACAGAAATGGCAAGAAGAAAAAGGTCATCAAAGTCTGTCGAGGCGCTTTCCCACGAGGAGGCAACCCGCAAGAACATCCCGACGGCCGAATACCAATCGGTGATGCAGGAGGAGGAGCAGGCACCCGTCCGTGCCGCTTACGAGCGCCGCAACCGGGACCTGGACCCTCAGCTCGTCTGGCGTGGCAAGGACGAGCAGGACTGGTCCGACCTCGTCGTGCACGCTCCGCCGCTGTACATCCAGGAAAAGGTTCACCCCAAGGTCCTGATCGACGACCTTTTGAGCCGCTCGCCGGCGGATGAGCAGGCAAACGAAGAGCAGATCGATCTGTTCGCGGACTTCAATGGTCTGCCCGACGACAGCGCCAAGACTGAGTTCTACCAGCACGACGCCAACTGGACCAACCGCATGATCCTGGGCGACAGCCTGCAGGTAATGGCGTCGCTTGCCGAGCGCGAAGGCCTTCGTGGCCAGGTCCAGTGCATCTACCTCGACCCGCCCTACGGCATTAGTTTCGGTTCAAACTGGCAATGGTCCACTACCAGCACGAGAGTCGTTGATGGAAAGGTCGAACAAATCACGCGTGAACCGGAGCAGGTAAAAGCGTTTCGAGACACCTGGAGAGATGGGGTTCATTCGTACCTCACGTATCTGCGGGATCGGCTAACGGTCGCTAGAGATTTGCTTTCCGACACCGGCTCGATCTTTGTTCAGATCGGCGATGAAAACGTTCATCGGCTTCGCATGCTGTTGGATGAGGTGTTTGGGGCTACCAATTTTTGCGCTCAGATTACTTACAGAACGTCGGTGCCGCTTACCTCTGCCGGCCTACCCGGAGTGACCGACCATTTGCTGTGGTACGCAAAACAGAAGCAGGCCGCGAAGTTTCGGGATCTCTTTGTCCAGCGCGAGACAGGTGAAAAGTCTCGATATTCGAACGTTGAGCTGTCGGACGGTGGGCGGCGGTCGTTGACCGCACTAGAAAAGAACGACCTGTCGCTCTTGCCGAACGGCAGCAGACCGTTTGGTGACATGGATCTGGCCTCTAGTGGGTACACACCTTCTTGCACATACCCGTTTTCATATAGGGGAAAGACGTACCGCACGGGTTCAGGCAAGAGCTGGAAAACCACGGAAAGAGGTATGGAGATCCTCGGTAAAGGGGGGCGGATAACAGATAGTGGACGTACCATTCGCTATGTGATTTTTCACGATGATTTTCCGGTTACCAAGCTAACTAATGCGTGGCTTGATACCACTGGTGAAACGAAGAAGTCCTATGTCGTACAAACGCACACACGTGTGGTAGAGCGCTGCATCTTGATGGCTTCTGATCCTGGTGATTTGGTGTTCGATCCTACTTGCGGCTCAGGCACAACGGCGTACGTCGCCGAGCAATGGGGACGCCGATGGATCACGATCGATACGTCCCGAGTTTCTCTTGCGCTTGCCCGTGCCCGCATTATGGGCGCTCGCTATCCTTACTATCTGCTGGCCGACAGCCCTGAAGGTCAGCTAAAAGAAGCAGAGATCACTCGCTCGGCACCGTCGAGCCAACTCACTCACGGTGATATCCGCCATGGCTTTGTGTATGGGCGCGTCCCTCACATCACTCTAAAATCCATCGCAAACAACGCGGAAATCGACGTCATCTGGGACAAGTTCCAGGAGTTACTCGAGCCATTGCGATCGCAACTCAACAAAGCACTGAAAGGGAGCTGGGAAGGGTGGGAGATTCCTCGTGATGCTGACGAGAGCTGGCCTGCGGAGGCAAAGGGACTCCACGAGCAGTGGTGGGAACAGTGCATCGCCCGACAGAAGGAAGTCGATGCTTCCATCGCGGCCAAGGCCGACTTCGAGTACCTCTACGACAAGCCCTACGAGGACAAGAGCGTAGTCCGCGTCGCGGGACCGTTCACGGTCGAAAGCCTGACCCCGCATCGTGTGCTCGGTTTAGACGAGAATGACGAGCTGATCGACAGCATTGCTGACGGGCATGCTGGCTACAGCGACGAGACCGATTTCGTCCGCATGATTCTCGAGAACTTGAAGACCGCGGGTGTCCAGCAGGCCCACAAGGAAGATAAGATCACCTTTACGTCACTGACGCCCTGGCCAGGCGACCTGATCTGTGCCGAAGGGCGCTACATTGAGGGCGACGAAGGCGCAGCCGGTCCCGAGAATCGGGCCGCGATCTTCATCGGACCCGAGTTCGGTACCGTGTCCAGGCCTGACCTGGTCGCTGCGGCCCGCGAGGCGGGTGACGCGGACTTCGACGTGCTCATCGCCTGCGCCTTTAACTACGACGCACATTCATCGGAGTTCGACAAATTGGGTCGGATTCCCGTGCTCAAGGCGCGAATGAACGCCGACCTTCACATGGCCGACGATCTCAAGAACACTGGCAAGGGCAACCTATTCGTCATCTTCGGCGAGCCAGACATCGACATCCTCGACGCCGGCGACAGACAGATCCAGGTTAAGGTCAATGGCGTGGACGTTTTCCACCCTCAAACTGGCGAGGTTCGTTCCGACGGCCCGGAGGGCATCGCCTGCTGGTTTATCGACACCGACTACAATGAAGAAAGCTTCTTCGTCCGCCATGCCTACTTCTTAGGCGCCAACGATCCCTACAAGGCGCTGAAGACCACGCTGAAGGCGGAGATCAATGAAGACGCCTGGGCGACACTGCACAGCGACACGTCGCGCCCGTTTCCGAAGCCAACGTCAGGCCGAATCGCCGTCAAGGTGATCAACCACCTGGGCGACGAGGTCATGAAGGTGTTTCGGGTGGTTCAGGAATCAAAATAAATCAACAATGAGCGGAGGATTAGCCGGTGGATACGCAAGTCATTAAATGCAGAGACGACACAGGCCCGATCTTCCTCGAAGACTCAGATCCATCAACTGCCGATACACGTTCTTTCAGGCTTTCTGAATCATCAACCTGCGCGTGGGCGAAGTCGGCTGAATCGTTTGGTACGGAAAGGCTGCGCCCTCGAATCGAGCCGTGGCTGACGGCGTTGGTGCAATCCGAGCACTTGTCTTTGGTGGTGGGATCCGGGTTGACGCACGCCGTTCACCGACTGGCAACGGGAGAATCGCTACCCGGGATGTCGGCCGTAACCTTCGAGACTCTGAATAGTGAGATCGAAGCAGAAGCGAAGCGTTCGGCCGAATTGGCGGGCCGCGAAAGTGGAAACTTCGAAGACCGAATTCGTGTCGCAACGGAGCTGCTACGTGGTCTGGAGATCATTGTTTCGTCAAAATCCGCCGATGACCCGGACCGTAAACAAGTATCCCACTTAGAGAAAGAATTGTCGGCCGCCCTCCAGACGTTTGCAGGCTCCATTCTGGAAGGAGAACGAAGCCTCGTATCTGCGCCTACCGCGAATCGCGAGCAGGCATTTAACTACCTCGTCAGTTTCCTGATGAGTTTCGCCAGCCGTTCTGGCACGCGCGAACGACTACAGGTGTTCACGACGAACTACGACCGCTACTTGGAGGCGGGCGCCGATGTGGCGGGATTACGCCTCATTGATCGATTTGTCGGCACCCTGGCCCCAGTGTTCCGCGCGTCCCGGCTGGACGTAGATCTCCACTACAATCCCCCGGGCATTCGGGGCGAGCCACGTTATCTTGAGGGCGTGGCTCGTTTTACAAAGCTCCACGGCTCGGTTGATTGGCTTGACTGCAATAGCGCGATTCGTCGGATCGGATTGCCTTTCGGTGCTGTCGACACCGCACCATTCCTTTCGGCCCCCGGATTGCAAGGGGCCGACGCAATGCGCCTCATGATCTACCCCAACGCTGCTAAGGACCGAGAAACGACGTCTTACCCTTATGTTGAACTATTTCGGGACTTCGCTGCGTCGATCTGTAGACCGAACAGTACCGTGGTCTGTTACGGCTACAGTTTCGGCGATGAGCACATCAATCGAGTGATTGAGGATATGCTCACGATCCCGTCGGTGCACCTGGTGGTCATCGCCCATGGCGATCCCCTTAACCGTATCATGCGCATGTACGAACGGCTGGGCAGGCACGCCCAGATCACGCTCTTGCTCGGCAACCATCTCGGCGACCTCCAGACCCTTGTCGATAACTACTTGCCGAAGCCCGCGATTGACCGTACAACCTTCCGCATGGCGGAACTGCTCAAGGCCCGGTGGGGTACCGGGCCGGATGCCGGCGACAGAAACGAAGACCCACCGGAAGAAGAGAGAGGTCCGGCGTTGTGAGCCAGGCTCCTTTCGAGCAGGCAGGGAGCCTACGTATCGGCACAGTGGACTTCGTGTCTCCGGACGAGCTCAAGGTTGCTCTTGATATCGAGGCGCCCGAGTCAGTTGCCCTCAATGCGGGCGGACCGCGGCCGTTTCCCAGGGTCAACGGTTATCTCTTGATCTCTGTAGATGCGGATTATCTGGTGGGCCAGGTCGAGTGGTTAACAGTCGAGCGATCTGCATTTCCTAAGCGGCGCGGAATGCAAGACTTCGGCCTTGTGGATTTACCCTATCCGCTTCGTAGGCTGAGGCTCAATCCACTAGGCACGCTCCGAGCGCGGGCGTCAGATGGGCAATACGTCTTCAGGCGAGGTGCGGATGCGTTGCCATCGGTAGGCGCGGCCGTCGTGTTGCCCACTGAGAGCCAGCTCCGGTCGATCGTCGAGTCGGGTGAACGGCGCCGCGTGAAGATCGGATCGAGCCCACTTGCCGGCGATGCGGAGGTTTGCGTCGATCCGAACCGCTTGTTCGGGCGCCATCTCGCCGTCCTTGGAAATACCGGTAGCGGCAAATCCTGCTCCGTCGCCGGGCTGATACGCTGGAGCCTCGAGCAGGCGAAATGGGTGCGCTCTGAGGGGTGTCCGAATGCGCGGTTCATTATCCTAGACCCGAACGGCGAGTATTCTAGAGCGTTCGGTGGCGTCGATCCGGTCAATGCACGAATATTCAAAGTAGATCCAGCCGACGGCGAGTTCGCTTTGAAAGTGCCGCTGTGGTTCTGGAACAGTGCGGAGTGGTGCTCGTTCACGCAGGCAAGCACGAAGACCCAGCGCCCGACACTAATGCACGCGCTTCGCTTCGTCCGTGACCGCCATACTGTCCCGACGGGGGATGCGAGCCACGAGATGCGTCGCTTCCTTCGTACCCTCGGGACGACCATCCGCATCGAGCAGAACGCCGGTAGTCCGTGGGGCCAGTTTCCGAAGCCAAAGTCGTTTTTCGAAAAGCTGGAGAAATGGAAATCAGGACTGGAACCTGAGCTGGGATCCTTCGCTGGCGACCAGAAGGACAAACTGCAAGCGCTCGTGGACAAGGTAGAGGCGCTCTGTTTACCCCGCCGCCAACAGTACGCCCACTACGACTTCACTAGGCAAGAGATCAAGGACCTACTAGCCGCGATCAGTGATGCACATTTCGCCTTCGGCGGGACGGAGTCCGATATCCTGCCGTCGGATGTGGATGCACCGCGCCCTTTCGAGGGCGCATCGTTGCTTCGCGGCGTCGAGGCGGCAGCGGAGATGCTCAACGTATCCGAGCATGTAGAGACGCTGCTGCTCAGAATCCGAGCACTGCTAACGGACACGCGGATGAATCCGATCATGGGAGATGCGGACGACATAACGCTCGACAAATGGCTACAGGACTACATCGGAAGCGACAGCACCGACGATGGTTGCATTTCGGTTATTGACCTATCGTTGGTGCCGACTGAGGTAGTTCACGTGGTTACGGCCGTCATCGCTCGCATGGTTTTTGAGGCGTTGCAGCGTTACGTCAAGGTGAACGGTGTAGCGCTCCCGTCGGTCCTGGTGATGGAAGAGGCGCACACTTTCATTAAGCGCTACAGAGAGGACGTGGAGAATCAGGACGCGGCTTCGGTTTGCTGTCAAGTTTTCGAGCGCATCGCCCGCGAAGGGCGAAAGTTCGGGCTGGGCTTGGTCCTGTCGTCGCAGCGGCCGTCGGAGCTCTCTCCCACGGTACTGTCTCAGTGCAATACATTTCTCCTTCACCGCATCAGCAACGATCGCGACCAAGAGCTCGTGCATCGGCTCGTTCCGGACAATCTTCGAGGGCTTCTGCGGGAGCTGCCTTCGCTGCCGTCCCAGAGTGCGATACTGCTCGGCTGGGCATCGGAACTGCCGATCTTGGTGAAAATGAACGACCTGCCCAAGTCGCAGCAGCCTCGCTCCGACGACCCCGAGTTCTGGGGAGTATGGGTGGGTAAGGATGAAGATGGAGAACCCATTTCACGTAAGACGGATTGGAAGCAAATCGCTCAGGACTGGCAAGGAGAAGTGGAATACGGTGGAACTTCAGCCGATAAGGATGATGAGCATCACCAATGAACTTCCGAATCGCGGACACATTCACAGATAGCCTCGCCAAGTTGACTGGCGATGAACAGAAGACGGTGAAAACAACGGCGTTCGATCTACAGCTCAATCCGGCGAGCCCGGGTATGCAGTTTCACAAGCTGAATGCAGCACGAGATCCGAACTTCTGGTCGGTTCGCGTCAGTCGCAATATCCGTCTGATCGTTCATCGAACTGCCGATAGTTTATTGCTGTGCTATGTCGACCATCACGACAGGGCATATCAATGGGCAGAGCGACGCAAACTGGAAACGCATCCCAAGACTGGAGCCGCTCAACTCGTAGAGATTAGGGAGACTATCCAGGAGATCGCTGTGCCCAGGTACGTCGAAGCTGAGCAGAGCCCGCCCTCGGAGCCGGCTCTGTTTGCTGAGGCGGCTGAAGAAGACCTGCTTGGATATGGCGTACCTGTGGAGTGGCTTGACGACGTTCGCAATGCGGATGAAGACGGCCTTCTTGAACTGGCGGATCACTTGCCGAGTGAGGCGGCGGAGGCTCTGCTTGAGCTCGCCACGGGTGGTCAACCGCAGGTTATACGGCCAAAAGCCCCGGTGACCGATCCATTCGAACATCCTGACTCGCAACGGCGGTTCCGTGTTGTGGCGGATGTCGAGGAGCTGACGCAGGCACTCGATTATCCCTGGGAAAAGTGGGCCATCTTCCTGCACCCGGCGCAGCGGCAGATGGTCGAAAAGGACTACAATGGCCCGGCTCGGGTGTCTGGTTCGGCCGGGACCGGAAAGACTATCGTCGCGTTACACCGGGCGGTATTCCTGGCCCGTAAGCACCCAGATGCTCGGGTGTTGCTCACTACCTTCTCCGACACCCTCGCCAACGCATTACGCACCAAGCTGAGGCGGTTGATCAGCAACGAACCAAGGCTTGCGGAACGCCTGGAAGTTCATGCGATCAATGATGTTGGCAAACGCCTCTATGGACTACATTTCGGTCCACCGAAATTGGCGTCTCGGGAGGTGTTGCAGCAGTTGCTTGAAGATGCGTCTGTGGCAGCGGAGTCGCATCGCTTCAGCCTGCGGTTCCTTTTGAGCGAGTGGGAAGATGTTGTTGATGCATGGCAATTGGAGACGTGGAAAGACTACCGCGATGTAAGGAGACTTGGACGAAAGACGCGATTGCGTGAGCAGCAGCGGTCGATGCTGTGGTCGATCTTTGGGCAGGTTCGAGATCGTCTCAAGGAACAAGGTTTGGTGACCTACCCCGACATCTTCAGTCAGCTCGCCGGTAAGCTAGAAGAGCGGAGAAATCCGCCGTTCGATTTCGCCGTAGTGGATGAGGCGCAGGACATCGGAGTCGCGCAACTTCAATTCCTCGCTGCGCTCGGTGGTCAGAGAGCGAGCAGCCTCTTCTTCGCCGGCGATCTGGGCCAGCGGATATTTCAAACTCCATTCTCCTGGAAAGCGCTCGGAGTGGATATCCGGGGTAGATCCCGCACATTGCACATCAACTATCGGACCTCACATCAAATCCGAATGCGGGCTGACCGATTGCTGGGGCCTGAGGTCGCTGATGTTGACGGCAACGTTGAGGAACGACGCGGGACGATTTCGGTTTTCAACGGACCGGTCCCGACAATTGAAGTATTTGAAACCGTTGAAAACGAATGTCGAGCGATCGCTGACTGGTTGGAGGAGCGGCGGAAGGAAGGCGTCGTGCCGCATGAGATAGGGGTCTTTGTACGTTCAGTGGGGGAAGTGGATAGAGCACGCGTAGCGGTGCAGAAAGCGGAACTGCGTTTCAAGGTGTTGGATGAGCACGTTGAAACAACCAGCGGTTACGTATCGATCAGCACGATGCACCTTGCCAAAGGGCTGGAGTTTCGTGCTGTCGTTGTCATGGCGTGCGACGACGAGGTAATTCCGTTGCAGGAGCGGATTGCATCGGTTGCCGATGATGCGGACCTACAGGAGGTCTACGATACCGAACGTCATCTGCTCTACGTCGCGTGCACGCGCGCCAGGGACCACTTATTAGTCACGAGTGTCGAGCCAGCATCAGAGTTTCTGGATGACATGAAAGGGTAGGGGGATTCCGTGTACGGAATCCCCTATACGTCGATCGTGCGTATAAACAGTCGTCCATGGTAATACGTGACAACCGTGGACAAACAAGTCGTCAGCCATTCTCATACCACATGACTTGGATGGCCCATTCGCCCATATAGTCCTCGACTTCTTGGCAAACGCCATGGCCGGTGGGACGCGTCGGATAGACCACCGTCGCGCAAACGCTAATGTCTTTCAAAAGCAGGAATTGATCGACGTATTTGAGGAGCTGCCGGCGATGGGAACCCAGCAACTTGCGCCGATACTTCACCTTATCCCAGTCGGTGGCCTTAATTTCAAAGATGGCCGCGCCGGACGCGTCAGACAGACCGAAGTACACATCAATGCGACCGGTCCGTTTCAGCGCAGCAAGTTCGGGCGGAAACTCGATATCCACGCGTTTCTCGACCCGGAACGTCTTGTCATTCGGGTCTTGCCAGGCTTCCTGAATGCGCTTGTGAAAGCGCTTTCCGCGCCGCAGCTGGCGAGGTTCGCCATTGCTTGTCATGAGACCCAAAGACCTCCAGAGCCGACCTCGACGAGGCACGAAGGGTAATGGATACTAACGGCACGTGGCAATCGATCAAGGCGCTGCGGTCGACGCATCGAAACCGTGCACAGGTTCGCATTGTCAATGTATCGAGCGGGGCTGGATCGCATGGCGATGACCCTTAATAAGTGCGCATGTGGGCGATTTAGCTGGATTATCGTCACCGCCCATTTCGTGACGACGAAACACCTATTTTGGTAAGTAAGAAATCCGGTATTCGGGATAATATTCAAAGACCCAGCTAGATTACTGTGGGACCGTTGGTATCTTTGCGGGTTTGGCCTCATTCCGTTGCAAAGTGAGCGCGCATTCCGGTGATATCGAGGAAAAGACATATGCGGTGTGAGTATCTTTTGCCGAGTTTCAGGCACCGCCACTAAAGTAATTTTCATGTACGGAGTGCCTGATGAAGAAGGCGCTGAGCGAAAAAGAAAGCAATAGAGGAAAGTAGATGACCACAGAGCCGACAATCATATGCCCAAACTGTTCAACGGAGATCAAGCTCACAGAGTCTTTGGCAGCCCCGCTCATTCAGACCGTCCGTACGGAATATGAGGCAAAGATCGCTCAGAATGAAGCCGACGTAGCTGAGCGAGAAGCCAACGTCCGTGCACAGCAAGAAGCCGTCAAGGACGCTCAAAAGGCCATCGAAGACCAGGTGGCCGAAACGCTCAAGAAAGAACGGGCCGGGATTGCCGAGGAAGAGGCCAGGAAGGCAAAGTTGGTGGTAGCATCGGATCTTGAGGCGAAAACGAAAGAAGTTGGGGCGCTCCAGGATGTTCTGAAGCAGCGTGACGAGAAACTTAAAGAAGCCCAACAGGCACAAGCGGATCTCCTTCGCAAACAGCGTGAACTCGACGATGCCAAACGCGAGTTAGAGCTTACGGTGGAAAAGCGCGTTCAGGCTTCCGTCGAGGAGGTCCGTCTAAAAGCAAAACACGAGGCAGAGGAAGGGCTGAAGCTGAAGGTCGTTGAGAAGGAGCACCAAATTTCTTCAATGCAACGGCAAATCGAGGACTTGAAGAGAAAGGCCGAACAAGGTTCCCAACAATTACAAGGAGAAGTCCTGGAGCTTGAGTTAGAAACGACGCTCAGCGCGAAGTTTCCACAAGATAGCATAGAAGCCGTCGCTAAAGGCGAGTTTGGTGGTGATGTCCTTCAGAAAGTTGTTGGGCCCATGGGGCAAGGTTGCGGCGCAATCCTCTGGGAATCGAAACGAACAAAAAATTGGAGCGATGGCTGGCTCCCTAAACTCAGGGGTGATCAGCGCGTCGCCAAGGCAGAGATCGCGGTTCTCGTGTCGAATGCTATACCAAAAGGCATTGATAGTTTTGGGCATAGTGATGGCGTCTGGATTACGCAGCCTCGTTTTGCGATACCGCTGGTCATCGCGCTCCGACAATCCCTCATCGAGGTCGCCAATACGCGACAAGCGCAGGAAGGACAGGAAACAAAAATGGAACTGGTTTACCAGTATCTAACTGGCCCGAAATTTAGACATCGCGTGGAAGCCATCGTCGAGAAATTCTCCGACATGCAAGCCGATCTGGATAGAGAGCGCAAATCCATGACGCGCCTATGGGCAAAGCGGGAAGCGCAAATACAGGGCGTCATTGAGTCGACAGTGGGGATGTATGGAGATCTTCAAGGAATCGCGGGGCGCGCACTCCAAGAAATCGAAGGGCTTGAGACGCCCTTACTTGAATCGGATATGCTCGACAGTAACGCATAACGTTTGAGCGCACCGTGATGATCAAACGCATAAACATCAGGCAATTTGGATGCTTTTCCGATTTTGACTGGGCTACGTCTGTAAGAGAAGGGCAGACCGTACACGACTTCAAGCGTCTCAATATCCTCTACGGAAGAAACTATTCGGGTAAGACGACGCTCTCGCGCATATTTCGAAGCTTTGAGGTCAGTAGGTTCCCCGACAATTACAAACAGCCTAACTTCGAATTTATATTTGATACGGGCACATTGACCCAACAGGATATCGAAACGCACACGCTTGATATTCGTGTATACAACAGGGACTTTATCGACGAGAACCTGAGTTTTCTCAAAGACAATACGGAAGGCGAAGTCAAGACCTTTGCGATAATTGGCAGTGAAAACAAGGAGATCGAAGAGCAGATACAAAAATACGAGGCCAAGCTTGGAAATGTCGAAGGTAAGTCCGGACTACGATACGATCTTGATCAAAAGACCAATGATTATACGAGCAAGAATAAAAAGGCAGAAAAGGCAGAGCGATCTCTCGAAGACAAACTTCGTCGACACGCAAATGACGTTATCAAACCAAATCGGACCTTCGGATATCCAGGGTACAACATCGCCGGAATCAAGAAGGACATTCAAACTGTTGAGGAGACATCAATAGGCGTCCTCGATGAGACGCAAGTAAGACAACGCCAGGATCTCTTACGAGAAGAATCCTTGCCGGATATTGACAAGAATATATTATTCCATCCGGCATTCTATTCGATCTCTAAAGCCTCTAAAGATGTCCTGGCCAGAGAAATTAAGCCTTCAGCGCCGATCCAGGATTTGCTGAATGACTCGCAGCTGCAGTCCTGGGTTAGAACTGGAATGGAGCATCACAGACATAAGCGATCAACCTGTGGTTTTTGTGGGCAGTCATTACCCCAAGATCTTTGGGAAAAACTCGATGCTCATTTCAATAAGGAATCATCGGAACTTGAAGAGGAACTGCGCAGGCAGATAAAGGCTATCGAGTCGGAGATTGCATCGGTGTCAGCGATTACGTTACCAGATAAAAACAGTTTTTATGCATCTGAACGCTCCTCATTTGAAGACGTCCGAAAAACGTTTGGCAAGACGATCACGACCTATGAGACTGAAATCAAGAGAATTCTTAAGCAGCTTCAGGCAAGGCAGAAAGATATCTTCAAGTCGAGGATATTCCCGGAGCTCAATGACGTATCAGATGAGTTGCAAAATAATATTGAGGAATTAAATCGGATAATCGAGGCAAATAATACTACTACTGTCGCATTACCCCGAAAGCAACGGGAGGCGCGCGATGAGCTCCGAATGAATGCTGTTGCAGTATTCATCAGAGACATAGATCTGCGCGTCGAAAAGAAGAAAGTTGCCGATCTGAAGGAAGAAGCGAAAACGAGCAAAAGTGATGTCGATTCGCTCACCAACGAAGTAGGTAATTTAGAAAGGGAGATAGAGGCTCTAAGGCTTAAGCTTCAGGATGAGAAAAAGGGGGCAGAGAAGGTGAACGAGTATCTCAATCACTTTTTCGGCCATGAAGGGCTGAAGTTAGTAGCCGTGGAGGACCCTACGGAATCCAAATACAAGTTCCAGATCATGCGGGGCAGTGAGCCCGCATATAACATGAGTGAAGGAGAGTGCAGCCTGGTATCTTTTTGTTACTTTATTGCGCGCCTTGAGGATATTGAAACAAAAGGTAAAGCTCTAATTGTTTACATCGACGATCCGGTTTCCAGTCTCGACAGTAATCACATTTTCTTTGTGTTTAGCTTGATAGAATCAGTTCTTGCCAAGCCAAAAACGAATACGGATGGCTCAAATAGATTCGTTTACAAACAACTATTCGTTTCTACGCATAATCTTGATTTTTTCAAATATTTAAAACGACTTTCCATGCCAAGGAACAACCACGGTGGGACCGAATTCTTTATTGTCGAGAAAGAAGGCAGTGCAAGCAATCTGAGTGTGATGCCGAAATACTTGAAGGATTATCAGACAGAGTTTCACTATCTATTTCACCAGATCTATAGGTGCAAGGACGGTCAAGATCCGCAACAGAATCACGAAATCTTCTACAATTTTGGGAACAATCTCAGGAAGTTTTTAGAGGCCTACCTGTTTTACAGGTATCCTTTCACGGATGACCGCAATGATTCACTGGAGCGATTGCGAAAATTTTTTGGCGAGGACGCAACCGCTACAGCATTAACGAATCGCGTAAGTAACGAATTATCTCATCTTGAGGGGATAATTGATCGGAGCATGCGACCAATAGAAATTCCGGAGATACCAGCAGTAGCAGAATTCGTGCTCGATAAAATGTATGAAAAAGACAAAGAGCAATTTAATGCCTTGCTCAAGAGTATCGGTCAACCGCCGCGCGAAGATGGCGACATTTGATCACCACATCCTAAGTAGTTCAGGCATTGCATTGTTGTCCTCGTCCTCCGGATTCACGTTGCTGTTTCCGGGCTATCTCGACCGGTCCGGTTTGCTGTTCCGGCGTTGTTGTCAGATCGTCATGTCGGAACAATCCCGAATTAGCAGGTTCTCGATACGGTGAAATATGTTACTTGTTGCCGGTTTTTGCCAATGAATCGTTGTTAGTGATTCCTGCGGTTTAAGCCATGGGACCGCGACCGCCGGTGGCGTTCTCGCTTATCATCATGTAAGTAGATCTCCGTCGTCACCACGGAGGCGTGACCGAGGTTGTCGCGCACATCCGTGAGTTGCATTCCGCTGTCTACCATTGTCGTACCGTAGGTGTGGCGTAGCCAGTGCGAGCTCGCGATCTCGAGCCGGGCAACGTGCTCGCGGTTTTTCGTGTCGCCACTTGATTCCAGCCAATTCGCCGCTTTGTGGAACGCGTCCTCAACAAGGTTCGACAACCGCCGAGCCGCTACCGGTTCGTTGGGTATGAACTGTCCCGCCGCATCCAGTCTGGGAACGAGGGCGGTCTTTTCCGTGGAAGAGGGGAGGGTCGTCGTGGTGCCGAGTCTCCCACGAAAGGCGACCAGCGCATCGAGGAATTCATCGGGTACCGGAATAAAGCGTTCTTTGTCGCCCTTACCGGTGACGCGAAAAAACCACAACTCCTCATCGTGGTCTTTGTCCTTAACGAAATGCGCCATACGGTGTTTTGCGACTTCGGAGATCCTCAGACCCAGGTAAAAGTAGACCTGGAGCAGAAACGTGGCTCGGGCCAAAGCGTTGGTCTGGGCTTCCGTCTTTGCCTCTTTTTGTAACGCCTCGAGAGCCGACAACGCCGCCGCCAGGGTGTCGACCGGTAGATGCCGATCGCGAAATCGGGGCGTGTACGTGCGTTTCGTTTTCGGCATCGGATTGACATCGGCGTAGCGTTTCTTCACGAGGAAACCGAAGAAGCTCGAGAGGCAGCGCTCGGCCTTGGCGACGGACGTGTCGCTCAAGGGTCCGGCAAAGGGCCGCCAGTCGAGGTTCGCGCTGCCGTCCCGTTTCAATCGTTGCGGCTTGCGTCCGTTGGTATCGCACCAGCGCTTATAGGGTTTCTGCAGAAAACGCCGGTAGCGACGCAGATCGGTTTCTCTCAACTCCGTTAATGTGGTGCCGGCGACGTGGAGACACCATAATATTAGTCGCTCCAGTTCCTTTGCATACAACAGTCGCGTCGTGGGTGGGCTTTCGTTAAGACTGTCGAGGAATTCGTGCACCGCGTCGGCGTCGTTGGCGGCGTGGACGGTGGGTTCGGACCGTGAGCGGTTCCAACCGGAAGTCTGGAGGAGGTCATAGTCCTGCAAATCAAACTCGCAGGGGTTATCTCGGTACAGCGGCTTAGGGGGCGCCGTCGCCATCGCGTAATTATGCATAGTATTATAGTACTATGCTTAGTTAAAATACCCGGATCCGGCTAGTGGCCAACCTGTGCCTGGCGCAATAAGTCATCGATTTTTCCGCTT
>CAMYKK010000059.1 GCA_947258975.1 uncultured Gammaproteobacteria bacterium | reverse complement strand
CAGTTGGCGCGCGGACCACGGCGTTCGCCCCGCCGCGTAACGCCGCCCGATCGTGATCATCACCAGCACCGCCAGGCGTTCGATTTCCGCGATACTCAGTCGCAGCTGGTCAGGGCGGCGCAAGTGATATTGCGGGTGCTGATGATAGAACGCGATGCTGGCGCCGATGAGGAGGATCAGCCAGGCCAGGTAGATCCAGATCATTGCCAGGATGACGATTGCAAAACCCGAATAAATCGCCGTGTACTTGGTCGAGTTAGCAATGAACGAGGCAAATCCCCAGCCGGCTGTTTCCCACAACGCACCGGCCACCGCCGCGCCGATCAGGGCCGAGCGCAAGCGAACCTTGGTGTGTGGCACGAACGCATACACAAAGGTGAACGCACCAATAATCAGCAGATACGGTACCAGCGTCCCTGCCATGGCCACCATCGTACGCATGGGCTCGACAGCGGCGATGCGCTCCACCCAATCTGTGTGCATAGCGGACCCGGTGACGCCCATAGCCGTGAACACGAGTACCGGGCCGACCAATACAACGCTCAGATATTCGCTGAACCGTTGGACGAAGCTGCGCCGGGTGCTGACTCGCCAGATGTGATTGAGCGATGACTCTATCTTCTGCAGTAACGAGATCACGGTATAGATGAGCAGGCCCAGTCCCAAGGCTCCGAGTACACCGACCTGCAGGTTGTCGACGAAGCCGATGATCTGCCGCGTCAGTTGCTCGCCCTTGTCCCCGAGCGGCGCCATCATTTTCAAGAGCAGGGGTTCCAACTGGTTGTGGACACCGAAACCCTTCAATACGGAAAAGCTGAATGCGAGCAGCGGCACGGTGGACAATAAGGTGGTGTACACCAGGCTCATGGCGCGTAGCGTCAGGGTGCCCTGAACGACGTCCCGGCCGACCATGTATAGCAGGCGCAGAACACGGCGTATCAAGCTCACCCGCGCTGTATCGCCGGACCCAGGGACCCATAGCCATTCGTAGAATTTGTTCAACACGCGACTCATCCGTCAGATTGCAGTGACACCGATTACTTCCGGCCGATATTATTCGCAGCGGCCAGCGCGCATTCGACCGGCGTGATCATACTCCTCACGGCACCGACGCGAGCCGAAGGCACATCGCCCGGAGCGCGCGCCTGGTTTTTCGGAATAGCGCAGGATGCTTGGATTCGGGCACGCCGATGAATCCAAAGACCGCATAGCGACCGGAATCCGACGCCGTAAGTCATTCTCGCGCTCCGACACCGCCAACTCGAGGAGCCGGCTTGGCGAGTGAGCGCTTTTGTCATTCCTGGCCGCGTTGCCATTACCGCCCACCACCAGCTTACATTTCCCGCTATTCTTTTGCAGACCCGTCCGGATCTGCGTCCTCCTCCGGCGGCTTGAGCGCAAGCGCCACGTCCTCCACGTGATTGTCTTTCATACTCCTCACCTCCAGCCGGAAATCGCCCTCCTGGACTACGTCGCCGGCGCTCGGCATACGGCCGAGACGTTGGATAAACAGCCCGGAGAGGGTGTTGGCATCCAGCGTGTCGGGCACGGCGAGGCCGGTCAGGCGCTCTACGTCCGCCAGCGAGGCCAGGCCGTGGGCCTGCCAGCCTTGCTCGCCGACAGCCCGGATCGGGTACTTGGATTCGGGCTCGTCGGTCTCATCGGCAATGTCGCCGACGATCTCTTCGAGCAGGTCCTCCAATGTCGCCACGCCGACGATGTCTCCATACTCGTCAACCACCAGAGCCATGTGCGCGCGCTCCGCGCGCATCGTCTCGAACAGGGTGCCGATGCGCAGGGTCTCGGGCACGATGAGCGGCTTTCGGCAGTAATCGCGGAGCCGTTCCCAGGGCTGGTCGCCGTCAATCACGGCGGCGTAGAGGTCCTTCGCGAGCAGCACGCCGATGATGGGGTTGTCGGCTGTGCTGTCCAATACCGGAAAGCGCGAGTGGCCGCTTTCGCGCACCGTGCGCATGTTCGCTTCCGACGGTAGCGCCAGGTCGAGCATCACCGCGTCAACCCGCGGGATCATCACCCGTTGGACCGTACGCTCATCGAAGGCGAACAGGTTCGATAGCATCTGCGCCTTGTTGTCGCGGAGCTTGCCATGTTCCTGCGAAGTGCTGATCAAACAGCGCAGCTCGGCATCCGAGAGCACGTCGGCGTGGGTGATCTCTTCGACGTTAAACAGGCGAAGTATCGCGCCGGGCGAGCGCCACGACGTGCAACATCGCGCCCCGGACGTGTTGAGGCCATAACTTGGGAAGTGGGATCCGATACGAATTGTTGGTTTCCATCATGTCCTGCACGGTCTTTCACTATTTCTTCAAAGGGTCCGGGAAGAACAAGACAAGTTCAATGAAATTAGAAGACTTGACAACCAATTGATTGGTTCGGCTATCACCGGAACTCCAAAACTAGAGGATTTTAGCCACCCTTAATAGACTTCCTGGAATTAGAATACGCCAGAAGCCATCGTTCGCACTTATGCTACATCTTTGGCGGCTTCAATAGACGCGGCGGGGCGCCGAGGCACCCCGCTAACATGTGTGCATTTATCGGTTTTTCCACTATCGGACTTCAATCTTCGTTGGCGCTGCCTCTTTGACTTTTGGTAGATGCAACGCCAACACACCATCTGCCATCTTGGCCGAGATACCTTCTTTGTTTATCTCACTTGAGAGGCTAAAACTGCGCGTATAATTGCCGACGTTGTATTCTGTATAGATTGGTGTCAAGTTCTCGTAGTTTGAAAAGTCAATGTTGCCCGTGATCGTTAGTACATTCTTTTCTAAATGTACATTCACGTTGTCCTTCCGAACACCTGGCATATCCATGGTGACAGTTAAACTATCTGAAGACTCGTGAATGTCGGTCTGTGGAATATAGAATCGACCGACTTCCGTTTTTTCGGCCTCCTCTTGAGGATGTTCTTTCTTTTCTTGAACCTTTAATTCTTGCGGTGTCATGGCAACCTCCCAAGTATTAATTAATCGTGACGGAGCGAGGCTTGTCAGCTTCAGCCCTAGGTAAGAACACGGCGAGTACGCCGTCCTGATACTCCGCCTTGACGCCATCAGCATCGACCTCGATCGGGATAGTCAGCGACCTGTTGAAATTGCCTGAATCTCGCTCACGACGATGGACACTGACATTATCGTCATAAGAAATGTCTTTCTTACCACTGATTGTAATCTGATTACCCTTCACATTGACGTCAATATCGCTCTTGTTGATGCCGGGTAGCTCCGCGATGATGACGCAGTCATCGCCCTTGGAAAAAACGTTTATTGCAGGAAAACTACCCGTACTGGTGGTGCTTCGTGCAAACCAGTCATTCAAGTGGGTGGAGCCAAGCGCTTGCTGAAGATCTCGAAGCGCATTAAAGGGATCAATAATTCGGTAAACCATTGCATAGATCTCCTATTGAAACCGAGATTAATTTGATGTTGGCAAACCGTATGTAAGGTCACTTAAATCGGTTTTCAACCTCTGACCGGTATCGTGTAACGATCTAGCAGTGCAGGGGCCAGGTGTTTCCTTGACATCCATTTTTTGGCATCCATTGGCCGTTCAGGAAGCTTTGGCGGGGTCTTCTACAAAGGGGGTTTCCCGTCTGACGGCATCGCAGGCATTCATATTCTGGCGGGTTTCACTATGCGAAATTTATCGTGTGGCCCAACAGCAAAGCACCGCCTAGAGGTTTTTAGCGCTATATGTCTCGTCCAGGCCGGTGCCAGTTACCCGTAGAAATCATATCAGGGATTGACCAGATCGCCATGAACAATATGAGTTGGAATGAAGAACGGCTAGCCAATGAGCTGTCCTTGAAACTCGGGAAGCCGAGTGCCCCGCGCCCTTGTAAAATGGTTTAGATTGGCTCGTGCGACGCGATTTTGGCTTGCAAGAAAAGAATGATCGAGGTATCAAAGCTCTCGAAGATCGTTTTTGTTACCAATCAATCCCTAACACGCAATTTATTCGCACTACACTTTGTACTTGTATCACAAGAATCGAATTGAAAGCCTTTATGACCTGATCACTGGAGATGAAGATGCACGAGTTTGTAAGGACATCCCGGAATCAGCGTGTGACGATCAACCCCATAGTTTCTTTACCTATCTAGGTGCCAATCTGTTGAGCAAGATCGCAGATGAGCTTGCTAGCGCTAAGCTTGTTTCCGTGGCTACTTGCATCGTTGGGGACGCCTGCGG
Source organism: uncultured Gammaproteobacteria bacterium (assembly GCA_947258975.1). GTDB lineage: Bacteria > Pseudomonadota > Gammaproteobacteria > Arenicellales > JAANXG01 > CALZGZ01. Next base: position 28,099 of record CAMYKK010000059.1, on the reverse strand, counting down.
CTTTTACAGGATTTTTAGTGCCTATTCGCGAAGCGGGCGTGTTGCTGCCGCAGCTTTTAGTCGCGGCTTACATTCGTCGACTGGCATTGCGCAAGTGGGTTTGGGTTGGTGGCGCAGGTCTTTCGGCAATCGCACTTTTGACAATCGCCATGGTGGGGATCAGTTTCGATGGCGCCATCGCCGGCGGGGCAATTGTTGGAGCACTGATCCTCTTCAGTCTGGCGAGAGGGTTGTGCTCAGTGTCCGCCAAAGACGTACTGGGAAAAACGGTATCGAAAAGTCGCCGAGGTCGACTGATGGGATTGGCCTCCGGCGGGGCGGGGTTGGTGACGCTCGCCATCGGTCTGTACGTAGAGTTTTTTGCCGACGGTATCGAAGGGTCGAGCGCTGCTGTCGGGCTTATAGTACTGGCGGCATTGATCTGGTTGCCAGCGATGGGCTTGTTTTCCATCATCCGAGAAGCGCCCGGTGCGACTTCAGATGGCGGTAATGCGATCCATGAAGCGGTACATAGTCTGTCGATTTTGAAGACGGACCCGATTTTCCGCAGCTACGTCATCGCCCGAATTTGGTTGTTGAGCGTTGCGGTAGCCGCACCCTTTTATGTCTTATTGGCGCAATCGCGTATGCATAGCGAGATGGCTGGACTCGGAATGTTGATTATCGCCGGGGCAGTCGCGGGCAGTGTCAGTGCGCCAATTTGGGGCTGGATGGGCGACCGCTCGAGTCGCTTGGTGATTGTATATGGAGCCACGATTGCTGGATTGCTCGGCATCGTGACCTGGTTTATGGCAGAGTCGCCGGCTCTGGCGCATGGCTTTTCCCACGCGGGGATCTTTTTAGTGCTCAATATCGCGCACAGTGGGGTACGGCTTGGTCGCAAAATTTATTTGGTGGACCTGGGTTCAGAGCATAACCGTGCTGCAATGGTAGCCGTGGGCAACACGGTAATCGGTGTCGCAATGTTACTAGTAGGTCTGGTTGGCATCTTTGCCGATCTTGTGGGGACAGCCGAGCTGATTTTATTGCTTGGGGTGCTGTCTTTGGTAGCAGCGGTATACGCATGGAGCATGCCTGAGGTATCCGATTTAGCTAAAGATTCGGTGCGTGCCTGATCGACAAACGAACGCGGCAAGATTGGCGCGCTTTGAAACCAAAGTAAAAAGCTGAACAGGTAGCGCGTCAGGCAACTACGCTGCTGCGTCGATTGATATCTTCATCCAGCACGCGGACGCACGTCTCGAATCCACAGCCGAAATCTCGTCAAGCTTAGACTTGTTCCCCCCTCTCCAAGGCCCTGAGAAAATACCGTGCATCGCCACGGATCGCCTCGAGTTTTTCATCCCCTCTCTTGGATAGGGATCTGTATGCCAGGGAGAGACGCGGATTGTTGCCAAGCCTCTCTTTGTGACGGATGAGAAAATCCCAATACAGGTAATTGAACGGACAGGCATTGGCGCCAATCTTTTTAGACACGCTGTAATCACAGTTGCCACAATACGTCGACATTTTGTTGATATGGTTCCCCCCTCCTGCGTAGGGCTTACTCCCCAACAAGCCGCCGTCAGCGAACAGGATCATGCCCGTGACATTCGGCATCTCGACCCACTCAAACGCATCTGCATAGACGCTCAGATACCATTCACTCGCCTGTTTTGGATCAACACCGGTCAATAGGGCAAAATTTCCCAACACCATGAGCCGCTGTATATGGTGGGCATACGCGTTTTCCTTGGTTTCCTTAACGCACTGACGCAGGCAATTCATTTTTGTCTCGCCATTCCAATACAGCCGCGGCAGCTTGCGCTCGGCGTCCAGAAAATTCTCGTCTGCATACCGCGGCATTTTCAACCAGTAAATTCCGCGCACGTATTCCCGCCAGCCGATGATCTGCCGAATAAATCCCTCCACGGCATTGAGCGGTGCGCGTCCCTCATGATACGCCCGCTCGGCCTTGCGGGCGGTCTCTAGGGGATTGAGAAGTCCGCAATTGAGGTAAAAACTCAAATGCGAGTGATACATCCAGGGCTCGCCCTCCATCATCGCGTCCTGATAATCCCCAAAATGCGTCAGACGCTCGTCGATGAATTTCTGCAGCGCATACAGCGCCTGGTCACGTGTTACCGCAAAATAAAACGGCTCCAGATCACCAAAATGATTGCCGAACTTTTCGGCCACAAGATCTAAGACCTCGCGCGTCACGGCATCTAGCTTTGATTTGTAGGGTTGCGGTATTTTGAGCCCATCTTTGGGCGGTTTGCGGTTCTCGACATCATAATTCCACTGCCCACCTTCGGGTTCGCCGTTACCCATAAGAATATCGTGTCGCTTACGCATTTCGCGGTAGAAGAACTCCATGCGCAACTGCTTGCGGCCTTCGGCCCACGTGTTGAACTCCTCTGGTGAACAGAGGAACCTGTCATCCGGCCGAATCTCAACTTCGAATTCGAATAGTTCTGCCCAGCCTTGGATAGCTTTAAGAAGGCGGTATTCACCAGGAAAGGTCACCACGATTTTCTTTGGATCGTGCCTTTTGATTGCACGCTCGACCTCACTCGTAAATGAACCGGTGTTTTTCTCGTCGTCGAGTTGGATGTAATCAACGCGATGACGCTTTTCTCTCAGCTCTGTCGCAAAATGCCGCATTGCCGAAAACAGAAAGGCGATTTTCTTTTTGTGATGCTTAACGTAAGTCGCTTCTTCGTAAACCTCACACAAGAGGACGATGTCATGATCCGGATCAGAGTCCCGAAGGGACGAGATATCATGACTCAGCTGGTCACCGAGTATCAGCCGCAATATGCTCATGGTAATATCGTCACCAAGTTTGACCCTTGGTCACAAAGCCGTCCGTGTTCTCCATCACCATCGTGTTCAGAACGCCAACCATGCCAACATACGACGCATCTTTGGACGCTTTCTTTACTGAAACCGTTTCTCTTTAGGTTTGTATTTCATTCAACAATATTGTGACGACCATGCGGTCTCTCGTCACTGCCACCGAACAACTAGCATAAGTCATTTACGCGTTTTTTTCTTTAAGGAGGTAGACAACATTATCAGCTATACCAGATCACATCGCAGTCGGCCTCGGCCGCCGCCTCCAACAACTGGATTAACGGGACGGCGCAATGCGGTAGACTGACGGCGTTTTCATCTTCTTCATCCACATTTGGACGGAATGTTTGTGCAGCAGTCGCTGCTTTTTCGGCCGCGATGGCTTTTTCCAGGCGCTCCAGTGCCGCGGGTATATCCTCGGCCTTTATCGCGCTCGGGACCGTACCGCTGTGGCCCATGAGTTTGAGGAGGGTGACTGCGACATCGCCAAACATGGTGATGTTGGCAAATACTTGCGTTTCGAAAGTGACTAGCATAGAAAACGCCTCGGCTTCCTCTAACGTAATACGTTTATGGAGATATTTCGATCAGTCACTATCTACCTCGAAAACTCCTCTTCGATCACACGATAAATTTCTCTTACATTCAGGCGACCCAATTCTTGAATGCTGAATATCTCCGATGCACTAGATTGACCTTTCAAGCGGTGTTTGCCCAAGGAAATGAATTTCCATTGACGTTTGGCGCTAGTCACACTTTCCTGGTTCATAATGAGGCGGACCTCAAGTTGCCGGGTATAGGATTCCAGTCTTGAGGCAAGATTCACTGTATTGCCCAGGATGGTGAAATCGCGTTTGAGGGCAAAGCCAATATTCCCTTCATACACGGTTCCATGAGCCAGTCCGACCCCTCCATACAGATAACGCAGTGGACTTTTGCCGGATGCCTTTTCGCGCCGAAGCTTCATTTCTTGCAGTAAATCAAGACTTGCCGCGATTGCGGCGTCGGATTGCTTTTGCGAAAAATAAGCGAGTAATCCGTCGCCGGTAAGCTTGGTTACCTCACCCCCATGTTGGCTGATCACTTGTGTACACATTTCGATATGGGAATTGACTACCTCGATCAATTCTCCGGGAGTCAGCCATTGAGAGAACAGGGAGAAACCAATAATGTCGCTGAAAAATACAGTGGCTATCTTCTTGCACGGCGAGACCAAAGTGGGATTAACCCCCTTCTCCAGCATATGAAAAACACTGGGCTGAGTGTACTGAGCGATGACATACTGCGATTCGAGCAACGCAGTTAACATCTGACTGAAAGCGAACGGCAATGTCTCACCCCCTGCGTTCAAATCGAAAACTTTCATATGCCAGTCTGGAAACAATCGAGTTGTCATCCCCGACTCCGATTTCAGGCATAGCACTTCTTTGTGGCGCGTATCGTTCACGATCACCTTAAAAAATAGGCGATCCACCATTTTGTCGGGACCTTCTAGAACCTGGAAAAAGGTGTTGCCAAGGCAAACTAGGAACCCGGTTATTTGGTTCTGAGGATTGTTCCTCGCCGAAATGTCAAAGATTTTTTCCAAGTCCTCAGGCCGAAGCGTATCGGAAAATCGACTTACATAATAAATTCGTTTCATAATAGTTATGCTCTACCGGAGTCGGCGACCAGAAAATCATCGGCCTTGTGGACTGCGCCGCAGTCGCCTCATCCTATAGAATTACCTTGCAATAAAGAATGCGCGTTCTCCTCTTCCGTACAATGCACTGTTGATTTCAGCATAACCAACTTGGAAAACAATAATTTACTTAATGATGCTGGCTACCGACTTGGGCTTATGCTTTTGAATCATTGCACCGAGCGCACGAAACTCCTCTGTGCGGCCCGTGCCACGTCGCCATACCAGCCCAATGTCACGGTAAGCATTCTTATCTAACGGTTGGGTACATACCCTGGTATTCGCCAACAGTGCTGATCCTTCAGCCATGGCGGGAAGATAAGAAATACCGAGATCGGAATCGACCATCTGTACGAGTGTCAGGAGGCTATTGGCTGAGAAGCGACTGAGCTTCTCTTGCTGACGAAGCTTACAGGCGGCCAACGCATGATCGCGCAAGCAATGGCCGTCTTTGAGTAACAAGATACTGTCGCGTTGCAGCCGGTTGAAGCTGTAATGCTTGGGATCGATCCGCTTGGTACCCTTGCGGTAGGCGAGGCGGAATGGATCGCGTAATAGTGGCATAACCTCAACGTGGCGCATATCGTAGGGCAGTGCCATCAGCACTAAATCCAGCTCACCGCCAAGTAGTGTGTCAAGCAAAACTGCCGTCATGTCTTCGCGCAGATAAAGCTGCAGGCGCGGATACGCCTCGTGGAGCGCGGGCATGAAGCGCGGTAGCAAGAAGGGAGCGATGGTGGGAATCACGCCTAAAGCGAGACGCCCCGCCAACGGTTCGCGCTCGTGCCGGGCCATTTCAACCAGGGATTGCGCATCGCGTAGTACCAAGCGTGCCTGCGTGGCGATGTCACTACCAATCGCGGTGATGGTCACTTGCTTACGGGTACGGTCGACGAGCTGGATGTCCAGCACCGACTCCAACTCACGAATGGCGACCGAAAACGCGGATTGCGAAACGAAGCACGCCTCGGCGGCACGGCCGAAGTGCTCGTGCTCCTCTAGGGCCGTGAAATAGCGTAACTGCTTGATTGTAGGAAGATAATCCACCGGGCTTGGCGCGAGCTCAATGTTCTATAAATACTATCAATATATTAAATATAATTCAATTTACTTATGATAAATAAACAGAAAGACTAGACGGTCATAACTAATTTATCCGGAGCAAACATCATGACCAAGACACTCAGTTTCGCCATCGTGCACTTCACCGTCGCGTTCACTGTTGGCTATGTGCTCAGCGGTAGCGTGATCGTGGGCGGCGCCATCGCCTTGGTCGAACCCGCCATCAATACCGTCACCTATCACCTCCATGAAAAGGCATGGGCCCGTTCGCAGCACCCTCACAGTACACGCATGTACGTGTCAACATAGAAACAAGCCATCTGACGTCCCGGGTATCCCGGGCTAAACCGAACCCAACACGTTTGGAGTTCTACACCAATTAACTGGAAAATTAGGAGTAAATCATGATTGAAAGCAGAGAAGGGCAAAAGGTGCCCAATGTTGTCTTCCGCGCGCGTCGCGATCACGAATGGATCGGAGTGAGCACGGATGACGTCTTCAAGGGCAAGACTGTTATTGTATTCGCGCTTCCCGGCGCATTCACACCTACCTGCTCATCGACACATGTGCCGCGTTACAATCAATTGGCCCCGATGTTCAGGGCCAATGGCATAGATGAGATCGTCTGCATATCGGTCAACGACGCGTTCGTCATGAACAAATGGCGCACCGAGCAGAAGGCCCAGAACATTACGTTCTTGCCCGACGGTAACGGCGATTTCAGCCGTGGAATGGGTATGTTGGTTTCAAAGAATGACCTGGGCTTCGGCGAACGTTCCTGGCGTTATTCCATGCTAGTGCGAGACGGGGTCATCGAAAAAATGTTTATCGAACCCGACAAGCAGGGTGATCCTTTCGAAATCTCCGATGCCGATACCATGCTCGAATATGTCGCGCCCAATGCGGCCAAGCCACTGGATGTCACCGTCTTTACGCGCAGCGGTTGCTCATACTGTGCCCGCGCTAAAGGCATTCTGCACGACGCCGGCATCGAATTCGAGGAGCTTGTTCTCAATAACGACTACACAGAGCGAAGTCTACGCGCTGTCGCTGGTGAAGTGACTGTTCCGCAAATCTTTATAAGCGGGGAACACATCGGAGATTCTGAGTCGCTGGCAGTGTGGCTGAAACAGCGCGAGGCCGCTTAAACTCGTCGGCCCTAACGGCGTGGAGTGATGAAAGCGTAGTCGCTCCGCGCCTATACGGCTCTTGCTATTTAATCAACCTTCCATTCTAAAAGCGACGACTCATTGATGAAGACCTTCGTCGTACCCTAAGTGTAAGGGCATTTTGTGTTGCGGTTCTTTCATTGATAAGACCAACCCGGCGCAGGGACACCATTAACGATTATGCACCCCTATCCGCACGAGCCTGGCGACTGCTGTGGTTACCCATAATACTTACATCATGTCAATGAAATGTTCACACAATACTCACACCGGTTTGGTACTCTGGTTAAATATTAATTCAGCAAGATCTCATTGCTTGGTACCTAATGTTTCATAACGACGATAGCGGCGCTATCTGTGCTGGCGCTGAAAAATCCGAAAAAAACTGGCGTACGCAGTTGGTACCGAAATGCGCCCACGTTGATTGTGGTATTCAATCTTGCATGCGAGATGTCCCCTTCCGCACAGCGGACAAGGCACTGCTGGAGCGTTCCATGGGCGTTCGTAACTTTGATCGGGGTGACAAGATTTTCTCTGAAGGGGTCGCCTCTTCAGGCCTGTATTGTGTACGTAGCGGATTGGTGCTGTTGAATTACAAGGATGCAATCCGATCAGATAAGGCATTGCGATTGGTGGGACCCGGAGATCTCATGGGATACAGAAGCCTGTTCGCGGATGAGCCCCACGTCACAACCGCGGAGGCGTTGACTGTTTGCAATATCTGCTTCTTCCCAAAGACACCCATCATTCGTCTCACTGATACATACCCACTCTTCTCCCGCATGCTATTTCGAAAACTGGCACGTGACAGGGGGTCGCGAAACGGTCTGGTCATGCGCGAACAACACCTGCCAATCAAACTGCGCTTGATCCATTTTCTTCGGATGATGGAAAAGCAATACGGGATCACCAGTAGAGGAGGCGCCGTGTGCGTACAGCTGCCACTCATGCGCCGTCAGATTGCATCACTACTTTCTGCGCGACCAGAATCCGTGGCGCGGGCTATCACCGAACTAGAACGTGAGGGTTTAGCGGTGGCCAATGGACGAAATATTACCATCCCAAACCCCCGCGCCCTTTACCACATGCTTGACAGTAACGATGAGTGAGATGATTGGGAATAAAGGCTTCCAGATTTCATGTTGCACCATACCGGTTAGAAGTTGAGCGCAACGCATACTCATAATCTAGGCATTAGGCCAAGGCCAGAGCGACACTGAACCCGAGCGTTGCGTAGTTTATGCGCCCGATTCGACAAGCTCATATCAGTCGCTTGTTTATGATTCAAAAGAGGCAGTTGGATCACTTGGTTCATCAATTTATCTGGGCTATAAGAACCTTGGATGTACAAGACGAACACATCAGTCAATACACTCGCACATATTGAAACACAAGCAAGTCATAAGTGATGAAAAAAAACGATATCGTCCGAGACTTGACCCGAAAGAAGTTTCCTACTACACAAAACTCGCCGATCTTTGGTGGGACGAGACAGGCCCATTTTGGCCTTTACATCGGCTGAACCGTTTCCGGGTCGAATACTTACGGGAGATACTCAGCCAACGTTACGCTCGTAATCCAATCGACGAGGCACCCCTCACAGGTCTACGCGTTCTCGACATCGGATGTGGTGGAGGCATACTGAGTGAGTCTATGACCAAGCTCGGCGCCCAGGTGTGTGGCGTCGATGTGGTCGAGAAGAATATTTGCATCGCGCAGCTCCACGCGGAGCACGAGTACTTAAACATTGACTACCAGCTCATTACCGTCGAATCCCTGGCTGGCCAGAGCACACGCTACGACGTAGTGCTCAACATGGAAGTCGTCGAACACGTCGCGAACCTGTCCGATTTCATGCGTTCGTGCGCGAGTCTGGTGCGCCCAGGGGGCTTAATGGTAGTTGCGACAATAAACCGCACAATCATGTCGTTCCTTTTTGCGATTATCGGTGCCGAATACATTTTACGCTGGCTGCCCAAGGGCACACATCAATGGAAAAACTTCAGGCGGCCCCGGGAAATAGGAAAATTGTTCCTAAATAACGGTTTCAGCGTCATTGACCAAACGGGCGTGCGCATCAATCCGGTCACAAAAAGTTTCAGTCTCTCCCGGATACACGCCGTGAATTATATGATGGTTGCGGAAAAAAAAGTGGCTACGTTGTAAAATATCCGGCCAATTATTGGGAGCATCGCTTTCACGCTGTTTTCACAATTTCTAATTTACCGTGCAATGCAAATTAAACAAGAGTTAACATGACATCAGAACAATCCGGCGCGTTGCTGCTGGTCGAAGATCACCAAGACATAGCGGAAATGGTCTACGCCTATTTCGAGCACCGCAACTACGTTTTGGACTATGCGCCCGATGGCGTCACCGGGCTCCACTTAGCGGTCACTAATGAGTACGATGTCATCATCTTAGACCTCATGTTGCCCGGTATGGACGGCTTGAAACTTTGCGAAAAACTCCGCAATGAGGGCCGTCGCGCGACGCCTCTGCTAATGTTGACTGCCCGGGATACGCTGGACGATAAAATTGCGGGCTTCGACGTCGGTGCCGACGACTACCTGGTCAAACCGTTCGATATGGCGGAGTTGGAGGCCAGGGTTAAAGCGTTGATACGCCGAAAACGGGGTCAAGTAAGTCCTGAGATCCTGTCCGTCAGTGACCTGGTGCTGGATACCGGCACCCTACGTGTTCAAAGGGCGGGCAAAGACATCAAGCTGTCACCGATTGGACTCAAGATTCTGGCCATATTGATGCGGTCCTCGCCAAGGGTCGTAAGTCGCCAAGAAGTGGAACGCGAGATTTGGGGCGATATCCTCCCGGATAGCGATACCTTGCGCAGTCACCTCTACAACCTGCGTAAACAAATTGATCGACCCTTCAGTAAACCGCTCCTACATACAGTCCAAGGTGCAGGATACCGCATCGCTGAATTGAATGGCTGAGACCGGGCTACGCCGTAAGCTAGGCAAGGCTTTCCTCCTTCAAGCTGGCCTGATCAGCGTGGTGGCGGTCTTGGGCGTATATTTAGCCGGTTTGGTGCTGGAAGAAGTTTTGGTAAAACAGGCCCTGCTGGACGAAGCGGCCTACTTCTGGCGCATGCACGACGAGCAAAAGTAATTCCCGGCGCCGGACACACTCAATCTCACCGGCTACCTCGGCCAGATCGCAGGCGGTGAAGGAATCCCTCCCGAAGTTCGCGGACTGGGGCCAGGCTTTCACGACCAGACCTCGACAACAGACTATACCGTCGTTTATGTTACGGACAACGCCGGCCAGCGCCTTGTGTTGGTGTTCGATGGTGAAAACGTCAACGAACCCGCGTTCTACTTTGGTCTGGTACCGCTCGCCGGCGTGCTGGTGATGCTGTACCTCGGGGCCTGGATCGCTTATCGGCAATTCCGACGGGCCGTTTCGCCCGTCATCAAATTGGCGCGGTCGGTACACATGCTCGATTTGGAGCATCCTGATGCAGCTGCATTCGATTCTAGTGCTTTCCAGGATGAACCGAACCAAGAGGTGTTAGCGTTGGCGGATGCATTGCACCACTTTGCGCAGCGCATCAATGAATTCGTGAATTCTTTGATAGGGAGCGCACATTCACCCGTGATGCCAGTCATGAGTTGCGCACCCCACTAACGGTCATCAAGATTACCGCAAACATGCTACTGAGCAAGCAAGAACCAAACACCCCGATGAAAAATTCCGTGGAACGGATCAAGCGTTCCGCGATCGACATGGAAGAACTGGTGGGGGCGTTTCTGCTATTAGCGCGGGAGTCCGAGCAGGGGCTGTCCCGGAAACCGGTATGCGTCAACGAACTCGTGAAGGAGGAGATTGAGCGAGCGTCAGTACTACTTGCGGGAAAGCCCATCGACGTTCGATCCACGGGGGATGTCCGACTGATCGTTGATACCTCCGAGAAAGTGCCATCGGTCCTGATCGGCAACCTAATACGCAATGCGTTTTCCTACACCGACGCAGGCCGTGTCACGGTGCATATCGGCGACGGCTTCGTGCGGATCGAAGACAGCAGCATCGGCATACCCAAGCAGAAAGTCGAACGCGTATTCAAACCGTTTCACCAAGGCCATTCTCAGCGCCGCGGCAGTTCCGGAGTCGGCCTCACAATCGTCCGCCGACTTTCAGAACGGTTCAACTGGCCTGTGCATATCGAACGTCAACCCGAGTTCGGGACCCGGGTCACGGTAACGTTTCCCACCGCTCATAGCGAACACATGGCACATGCCGTTTGACTCTTACCCGAGTTTCGCGCCCACTGAACTCGAATTTAAGCGGTCGAACACCTGCCGCAACGCGGTCTATAGCCGGACACAACCAACCCACACTCGGCGACCAAACATCCGTGCGCAATTGGGATGCCGTTGAACGGACCGGGCACCCACCTTCCGAGGCGAACCGGCCACCAGTAATGTGTTCATCAGCGATACCCTATCAGCCCGAGCAACCGTTCATTATAAAAAATCAATGGTTACTCCGCCGATCTGTAGCAATAACAATTACACAAGTGGGGTTTACTGCCGCGATCTCACGCGAGACTCTTCACATTCTGACGACACCGTGACACGTACCATGCGCGTTGAGACATACCGAAGCTTATGAGCTATCGAACCGAATGGGGACTATGAGATGAACACCGCCGCTCGACTCGCTCTGGATTGGACTGAACAAGGTCGATTGCCCGACGCATTCATTCGCACTGGTATCCGGCGGCTGGTTCGAGCACGCCTGAAGGAAATTTGCGCAGACAACTGCGAGGCGATGGCAAGCCTGAATAGCCGCTTCATCGCCGCGATGGATGGCGCGCCGATTGCCTTGGTACCGGATACGGCAAACGAGCAGCATTACGAAGTGCCTGCGGAGTTTTTTGCCTACGTGCTGGGTCCACATCGCAAGTACAGCAGCTGCTTGTGGCACCTCGGCGTGAACGATCTCTCCCAGGCAGAGGCGCTCGCACTGGAAGCCACCTGTCAGCGTGCGCGGATCCTCGACGGTCAATCGATCCTCGAACTTGGCTGCGGTTGGGGGTCACTGACCTTATGGATGGCACAACACTACCCCACCAGTCACATCACCGCGGTCTCCAATTCTGTGTCGCAACGCGAATTCATAAGCAGCCAGGCTCAGCGGCGAGGTTTGAATAATATTGACGTGATTACTTGCGATATGAATCAATTCCAAACGGACCAACGTTTTGATCGCGTTGTCTCAGTGGAAATGTTCGAACACATCCGTAACTGGCGTTTGCTGTTCGACTGTATTTACGCCTGGTTGGCCCCCGGCGGTAAATTCTTTATGCATATATTCTGTCATCGCGCGGTGCCCTACGCTTTCGTCGACAACGGGGCCAACGACTGGATGAGCCGGCATTTTTTCAGCGGCGGAATGATGCCCAGCGATGATCTGCCGCTGTGGTTCCAACAGCGACTTCATCTTATAAACCGCTGGCGCTGGGATGGCATACATTATCAAAAGACCGCCAACGCCTGGCTGGCCAATATGGAAAACCACCGCGAAAAGATCTGGCCGATCCTTGAGTCGACTTACGGCCACGAACACGCGGGATTGTGGTGGATGCGCTGGCGAATATTTTTCATGGCCTGCGCGGAATTGTTTGGTTACGACGACGGTCAGCAGTGGTGGGTCAGTCACTACGTATTTGAGCGTCCCGGAACATGAACGTCTGGCTTAACATCGCTGCATTTCAGGTTGGTTGGTTCGCGTGTGTGGTGGGCGGCGCGCGCGGGATGCCCTGGGCGGGCACCGCTATTGCTTTAACGGTGGTCGCGATCCATCTATATTTAGCACCCCAGGCGCGCTTCCAAACTTGGTTGATTGCATTCGCCGCCGTGTTCGGCTTTATAGCCGATACTATCCTGATACTTGGGGGATGGCTTGAATTCACTTCCGGAGTTCTAATGCCCGACACTGCACCGCACTGGATGGTGGCGATGTGGATGATTTTCGCTACCACACTCAACGTCTCCCTGAGCTGGTTGAAGGACCGCTGGCTGCTCGCTGTCGTGTTTGGCGCCGTCGGCGGACCGCTGGCCTATTACGCTGGCGCGAAGTTGGGGGCAGTGACGTTGATGGATCCAGTCAGAGCCCTGTTCGCCGTAGGCGTTGTATGGACTATAGCCATGCCGTTATTGCTGCTGGTTGCGGACCGTTTGAATGGCACACATTACCCAAAGCAAATACCCGAGGTGGGTTGTGTTTGATTGGGTCGCATGGCTGTGGGCACTGGCCGCGCTATTCGTGTTTGCCGTGGCCGCCTGGTTGATCAGCCTGATCAAGCGCGACGTCAGCATCGTCGATAGCTTATGGTCTTTGATGTTCTTGTTGGCCGCAGTTGTCTACGTCGTGCTGTGCTCGGACATTGGCACGCGCCTGTCACTGGTGTTGGTGTTGTTACTGATTTGGTCGCTGCGCCTGAGCGTATATATCACCTGGCGTAATTGGGGCAAGCCGGAGGATTCACGTTACCAGGCGATACGCCACAACAACGAGCCGCACTTTGAATACAAAAGCCTGTACGTCGTCTTCGGCCTGCAAGCCGTGCTCGCTTGGTTGATTGCGACGCCGTTAGCGGCCGCCATCAGCGGATCGAGCATACTAGGGCCTTGGGATTTTGCCGGCGTCGGACTTTGGTTGGTTGGGATGATCTTTCAGGCGGTTGGTGATTGGCAGCTCGCACGCTTCAAGTCCGATACGAGTAATCGTGGCAATGTCATGGACCGGGGTCTATGGCGGTACACCCGTCACCCAAACTACTTTGGTGAAACGTGTGTCTGGTGGGGCTTCTATCTGATCGCGGTCGGCGCCGGCGCATGGTGGACGATATTCGCTCCAATTCTGATCACCTTTTTGCTGCTCAGAGTATCCGGCGTCACGTTACTCGAAAAGGATATTCAAGAAAGGCGGCCCGCGTACCGCCAGTATCGCGAACGCACCAACGCGTTCATTCCCGGGCTACCTAAACCACTGGCAAAGACCCGTTCGGAGGCCACCCGATGAAAAGGTTAATTTTTGTTGCTCTAGCGACGTTGTTACTAGGCCCAGCATGGGCAGGTACTGAACGTGCCCAGGAGTGGCGGTTCACCGTGTACCTGGATGACAGCAAGATTGGCTATCATCATTTCCGGGTCGATGGTCCTGACGATCAACGTGTAGTGGCCATCGATGCACAGTTTAACGTCAAGTTTTTATTCTTCACCGCCTATCGATACCAACACGAAAATCAAGAAATTTGGAGTAATGGGTGCCTGCAACGACTCGCATCACGCACTGACGATAATGGCGAATTTTTACAAGTCGAGGCGGAACAGCGCGGTGAGAAATTTATCGTCGAGTCGCGCAATCAGCAAAGCCAAATTGCAGGCTGCGTGAAAAGCTTTGCCTACTGGGACCCGTCGTTTCTCACCGCCGATAAGCTATTGAATGCCCAAACCGGTGAACACTTGAATGTGAAGATCAAAGTTCTCGGAACAGATCAAGTTGAAGTAAAAGGTAAAAGCACGCCAGCGCTTCGTTATCGTCTCACCGCGCGCGACCTGATCATTGATCTTTGGTATTCCACGCAACGCGAATGGTTGGCATTGGAGTCACAGACTAACGGCGGACGCCTGCGCTACCGTATCCTTTAAAAGACGCCATTGGACAATGCCTCGCCGACTCACTCTTTCGCTTTTGATTAGCCTGCTGCTTGCCGGCTGCCAGAGCCTGCCCGAACGGCCGCTGCCAACCGTCGACAACGTGGAGTTATCGCGCTTTATGGGGGATTGGTATGTCATCGCGGCAATACCGACCTTTTTAGAACGAAATGCTTACAACGCAGTAGAGTCTTATCGGTTGTTAGAGAACGGTGCGGTTGGAACTACCTTCAGCTTCCGTAGCGGTGGATTCAACGGCAAACTCAAACGCTACCACTCCGCTGGATATATCAAAGATCGCAAGAGCAACGCCGTGTGGGGAGTGCAGTTCATCTGGCCGTTCAAGGCTGACTACCGGGTGATGTACCTGACAACCGATTATTCGGTCACGATAATCGGACGACTGCGGCGCGATTACGTTTGGATCATGGCGCGCAGGCCAAGCCTTCCGTACAGTGAATACGACCGGTTGGTCGACCTGGTTGCTGCGGCGGGCTACGACACCAGCAAACTGCGGAAAGTGCCGCAACAGACCGCCGCCAGACGTCGCGCGACTGCGACGAACGCGTCCGTGGCGCTACCATGAAAATCGCCATCATCGGTACCGGTATCGCAGGCAACGTCGTCGCACGGGCCTTATATCGTGAGCACGACATTACCGTCTTCGAGAGCAACGATTATGCCGGTGGGCATACCCATACTCACGACATCGAGCTGCAAGGCAACCACTATACGGTTGACAGCGGATTTATCGTTTTCAACCATCGAACTTATCCCAATTTCATCAAACTACTGCGCGAGTTAGGCGTCGCTGAGCAGGCCAGCGACATGACCTTTAGCGTCAAGTGCGAGCGCACCGGCTTGGAGTATAACGGTACGACATTAAATACGTTGTTCGCTCAGCGTAAGAACCTGGTGTCAATCCGCTTTTACAGGATGCTCCTCGATATATTGCGTTTCAATCGCGAGGCAAGCGCCATATTACTGGACAACGATGACACCCTCACCTTGGGTGATTATCTCAAACAGCATCGATACAGCCAGGTCTTTATCAACCAATATTTGCTGCCTATGGGCGCGGCGATTTGGTCCACCGACCCAGTGAAAATGCGTGATTTTCCCGTGCAGTACTTCGTGCGCTTTTTCGATAACCACGGCATGCTTGCTGTCAATAATCGCCCACAGTGGTATGTCGTCAAGGGTGGTTCGAGGAATTACGTGGAGAAAATGATCGCCCCATTTCGGGACCGCATCCGACTGAATACACCGGTGGTCGCGGTGCACCGCTTAAACGATAGAAATATTGTCAGGACCAGCAGCGGGGCATCCCTTGATTTCGATTATGTGTTTATTGCTACGCATAGTGATCAGGCATTGCGGCTGTTGACAGACCCGTCACCAATGGAGCGTGCAGTGCTGGGCGCGATCCCCTACCAGATGAATGAGGCGGTATTACATACCGACACCTCGATACTACCGCGTAAACGCAGGGCCTGGGCGGCGTGGAATTATCACATGTTGGATGATGAGCAAACCCGGGTGTCGGTGACCTACAACATGAACATCCTGCAAGGTATTGACGCACCAGAGACCTTCTGTGTCACCCTCAACAACACCGACAACATCGACCCAGCGCTTGTCATTAGACGTATGCGTTATGCGCACCCCATGCATACCCGCGCCGGTGTCGCAGCCCAAGATCAACACCAGGTGATCAACGGCACCCGGCGCACTTATTATTGCGGTGCCTACTGGCGCTTCGGTTTCCACGAAGATGGCGTGGTTAGCGCCCTCAATGCGCTGCGACACTTTCATGAGAGTTTGAACGATGCAGAGTTGCCTTTACGTCGGGCAAGTTAGACACCGGCGGCAGAACCCGGCAGAACATCGGTTTGTGTATCGATTGTTCATGGTCTATCTCGACCTGGACGAACTGCCACACATATTTCAACGGTACTGGCTGTGGTCGGCGAAGCGCCCGAACGCAGCGTGGTTTAAACGTTCCGATCATCTTGGAGATGCCCGGATCCCGCTGAGCGACGCGGTGCGTGACCTGGTCACCGATCAGACTGGACGCCGGCCGGAGGGGCCGATACGACTGCTTACGCAATTGCGCTACTTCGGCTATGGGTTCAACCCCGTCAGTTTTTATTATTGTTTTGATAGTGCCGACGAGCGCGTCGAAACTATCGTAGTGGAGGTCAACAACACGCCGTGGGGCGAACAACACTGTTATGTTCTGAGCGTTGACCAAGACCTAGGCAGACATGGCCATAAGCGTTTTAGAATGCAAAAATCATTTCATGTTTCTCCATTTATGCCTATGGAAATCGATTACGACTGGCACTTCTCGGAGCCAAATGAAAGTCTTTCCGTGCATATGGAAAATTACACAGACGTGGGTAAGATTTTTGACGCCACCTTGACGCTGCGCCATCGCCCTATTTCGAGTACCCACCTGGCAAGTGTTCTGATTCGGTATCCATTTATCACTATTAAGGTCATTGGCACCATTTATTACCAAGCGCTGCGGCTATGGTTAAAGCGCGTTCCTCTCCATAACCATCCCGACAAACTGAATCTTAGTTCTCGTCCATAAGGAATTGTGCCATGAAAGCGATCCTCGCAAATAAGCAAAATATTTTTCCTCGTGATCGGCAGGTTGGTCTGTTGGATCGCATGGCTAAGCGTGCGGTAATTAACCGCTTGGGAGACATGTCTTATGGGTCTTTGGTGATCCAGGATCATGAACAAGCTCACCAGTTTGGCTCTCTGGAGCACGACGGAATGCATGCAACAATCTTCGTTAAACATCCGTCGTTTTATAAGCAAGTCGCATTAGGCGGCACCATTGGCGCCGGTGAGGCCTATATGGCCGGTCATTTTGAATGCAGCAATCTCACCGCGGCGGTGCAGCTATTGCTGCGTAACCGTCACGTCCTAGATGGCATGGATAGCAGCGCAACTCGGATTACCGCGCCTTTACACAAGGTGTTTCATTGGTTACATCGTAATACACGCGGCGGTAGCAAGGGTAATATCGCCGCACACTACGATCTCGGTAATCAACTTTTCGAGCTGTTTCTCGACGAGACCATGATGTATTCCAGCGCAATCTTTCCAAGCCCAGATACCAGCCTATACGAGGCTTCGATAACTAAACTCGATCGAATCTGCCAAAAACTCGACTTAGGACCAGAAGACCATGTCCTGGAGATCGGTACTGGTTGGGGTAGTTTTGCCATCCATGCCGCCAAACACTATGGATGCAGGGTGACCACTACGACGATCTCGAAAGAACAGTATGTGTTTGCCAAAAACAAGATCGACGAGGCTGGTTTGTCGGATCTTATTACCGTGCTTTTAAAAGATTATCGCGACCTCACCGGGATCTACGACAAACTCGTATCAATCGAGATGATCGAGGCGATTGGGCACCAGTACCTGGATACCTATTTCAAAAAATGTAGTGACCTCGTCAAACCCAGCGGCTTGGTGTTGTTGCAGGCCATTACCATTGCCGATCAACGTTACCAAGCCGCTATACGGTCGGTGGATTTTATCCAAAGATATATTTTTCCTGGCAGCTTCATACCCTCGGTATCGGCCATGACGCTAGCCGCCACCCGCTGCAGCGATATGCGCTTGTTCCACCTCGAGGACATCGGTCCCCACTACGCAACCACCCTGCGTCACTGGCTTGAACGTTTCCGGCGCAACATCCCCCGTGTGCGCGAGTTAGGTTACTCGGATACATTCGTTCGCATGTGGGAATTCTATCTATGCTACTGCGAAGGTGGTTTTTTAGAGCGCGCCATCGGCGACGCGCAGTTATTGTTTATCAAGCCTGACTGCCGATGTGATTCTATAACACCATCGTTAGATCCGTCCGTTGGGTCTCTTACATCTGTTCCGCTTCGTTTGGGCTGAATGTTGCTCAAAATTCTTGAATGTGAGCGGTTGCTTTTCGGCGCTAAATAATAAATTTCATCTCTTCTTCACTGCAAATCGACATTATGTTCACGACGGCTGACTAAACTAGCGTGTTCTTAAATTCAACAACGCACTTAGGAGCAACAGATGAAAAACTTTATCTCTAAAAGTCTAGTCACCCTAGCCGCGGTGGTCTCATTATCGGGCGTCTCGCTGGTCAACGCTGCACACCACGCCGAGAAATCCATGAGCAAGACGTCGATGGACATCGTCGATGCTGCCGTGTCTGCAGGATCTTTTAGTACTCTTGTCGCCGCAATCAAAGCCGCGGGTCTGGTTGAGACTCTAAAGGGTGACGGACCATTCACGGTCTTCGCCCCGACCGATGAGGCGTTCGCCAAGATCCCAAAGGATCAACTGGCAGCGTTGCTCAAGGACAAAAAAGCCCTGGCCAATATCCTGACTTACCACGTGGTCGCCGGTAAAGTGATGGCGAAGGACGTGATGAACATCGACACGGCCAAGAGCGTGCAAGGCCAAAACATCACCATCGGTAGCAAAGATGGCGTCACCGTCGACAACGCGAAAGTAGTCAAGACCGACATTGTAACCCGTAACGGCGTCATTCACGTGATCGATGCCGTGATCATGCCGGCGTCATAATTGCCAAAAGTGCTTTTTGCTTTTGAAACAAACAGTGCGATGAAATATTCTCATCGCGCTGTTTACTATTTCATCATCACCCGCAATTAACCAACCAAGTACCTAAAGCCCAGTAATAGATCTAAACACAAAAGAACGAAGATGATCATCGAGCAACAGGAATCTTAAAACCAATTGCTCATTTGCTGACGGTTCCAATTGCTCAAAAGGTGAACGGGAATGATGAAGAGTTCGACTCTCTCCGCCTCTCCCGTTATGGCATTCCAGAGATCGCCGAATTCTAGCAAACAATGCGGGTAACCGTGCTTGAACATTCGGCGCAATTGTTTGCGCAACATCGACCAAACTGTAAGTTCTCCGCACTCGCCGAGGACTCGTACGACTTAGTGTTAATGGGTTCGCAGCTCGTTTAAAAATGCCTCGGCCCATCAATGAAACTATTAACCTTTTCGTCTATGGGATGGATCATACTGCACTTGTGAGATATGCTCGCGACACCAAACAACCTGGCTCATGCGTGATTCTCAGCAGTCAAGGGCCAACTCCGAGTGCGTCCGCATTACCTGTTGTGACACCCAGACGAGACGTCTCCAACGAGCCCGTCATTAACCATTGGTCTTCACACCACCTTGACATTATATTGAATATAATTTCAAACGATCTATGAACATCATGGTGATCCTAAGCGGAGTGTCTGCGTGATACAGCCAAATCAAACGACCGTTTTTTACGATGGCGGGTGTCCCTTGTGCCGGCGAGAGATCGACCATTATCGGCGCATCGATCGCGAGGCACGTATACGTTGGCTGGACATCACTCGCGAATGTGAGGAACTCGCCATATATGGTGTAACCGAGAACGCTTCGATGGCACGCCTGCATGTGTTCGACCGAGATGGATTCTGGCACACCGGAGCATACGGCTTTGCGGCGATGTGGGCGGAACTGCCGCGCTATCGCTGGCTTGCTTGGGCGTTGCGGCGCGCCCGGTTCCTCCCTGTACTCGACATCTTGTACAGGCCCTTCGCACGCTGGCGCTTGAAGCGGCGTTGTACAGAGTCTTCGTGCCCATCGTCATTATGAATATTCGTAGACCGCGATCGTCATGCGTATTTACATGCTGAAACGCGAGCAAATCGTTGCCAAGCCCCTGGAGACAATCTTTCCTTTCTTTACCAAGGCGGAGAATCTCGCGCTCATCACCCCACCATCCTTGGCATTCCACGTACTGACGCCGGGCCCAGTGACCATGGAGCAGGGACGGATCATTGACTACACGGTCAAGTTGTTGGGTGTGGAGGTACGCTGGCGCAGTATGATTACCAAGTACGAACCACCGATTTGCTTCGTGGACGAGCAGATCAAGGGACCGTATTCATTCTGGCATCATACGCATACGTTTGAGCGCCGCCATACCTCCACGGTCATCCACGATCTTGTACGTTACGCCTTACCGCTGCCCCTGCCGAAAGCTCCTGGAGAACTGCTTCACCGGATGTATGTACAACCGAATCTCGAACACATTTTCGACTATCGCCGCGACGTTATCGCAAGGATGTTCGGTGCCGGTAACGGACAAGCATCAACCGATGCGCCTGAACCCGAGATGCAAACGAGCGGGGTCTTAACATGAGGGTCACGATTCTTGGTGGCACCGGATTTGTCGGTAGCTATATCGTCGAGCAATTGCTTGAGCACGGACACGAGCCCGTACTGCTGGTGCGGCGGGGCAGCGAGAACAAGGTAGAACAGCCCGAACGCTGTTGGCTGGTGCCTGGGGACGTAGACGACGCCGACGCGGTGCACGATGCTGTAAAAGACAGCGAGGCGGTGATCTACAATATCGGCATCATTCGCGAATTTCCTCAGGACGGAATCACTTTTCAGGCGCTACATTTCGACGGCGCCAAGCGCGCCATGAACATTGCGGAAACTAATGGGGTCAAGCGTTTCCTGCTGATGAGCGCGAACGGCGTAAAGTCAGACGGAACCGGGTATCAGCGCACCAAATACATGGCGGAGGAGGTACTGCGCAGCACCAGTCTCGACTGGACCGTGTTTCGCCCGTCATTGATCTTTGGCGACCCCCGCGGAAAGACCGAGTTTGCGAAACAGCTCTACCAGGATGTGATTCTCTCGCCGCTGCCGGCGCCGCTGTTTTATGAAGGATTGTTGCCACTGGATGCGGGCAGTTTTCAGATGTCGCCGATTCATGTTCGCGACCTGGCTACCGTCGTGGTCAAGGCGTTGACCATGCCCGAAAGCAGCGGCAAGATCTTTCCATTGTGTGGCCCGCGGACCGTGGACTGGCGGGAAGTCATCCGCTTCATCGCAGGCGCAGCGGGTGTCAGCAAACCAGTAGTGCCGGTGCCAGTGTGGGCCGTGAACACAGTGGCAACGTTCTTCGACCGGTTCGCGTTCTTCCCCGTCACGCGCGACCAACTCAGCATGCTCATCCAGGGCAACACCTGCGATTCCACGGCAGTCTTCGAGGCCCTCGGTATCGAGGCACCCATTGTCTTCGACGAGGAATCGCTCCAGTACGTAACCCATTGAACCCACCGACCCGGCCCACTTGCGGCGAAACTTGCTTTAGGATTTCGAACATGAACGGTAAATTAAGTGCATCGATTTTATTTTCTGCGTTTCTATATTCCGCACTCACAGTGCCAATTGTCTGGGCCGCGGAGCAAACCGAACTCACTCAGTCTGCGCAGCATCCGGCTGCCGATCTGAGCAGTGCGCCATCGTCTGCTAAAGTCAGCGAGTGTCCAGGATACTTGGACTACGAGTTTCGAAAGCTGCATTCATCAAAAACGATTAACCTTTGCACCGAATATGCCGGTAAGCCCCTGCTCATCATTAATACCGCCAGCTTCTGTGGGTTCACCCCGCAATTTAAGGGCCTCGAGGCGCTGCACAAAAAATACGACGACCGGGGCCTTGTGGTGGTTGGATTCCCTTCGGATGATTTTCGCCAGGAGGCTGACGGTGAAGCAAAAACCGCCGAGGTGTGTTTCCTCAATTACGGCGTAACGTTCACAATGTTGGCGCCAATCTCGGTGAAAGGCGCGAACGCTCACCCGTTATTCAAAGAGCTTGCCCGCCAATCAAAAGCGCCCCGCTGGAATTTCAACAAGTATCTGGTAGGTCCCTCTGGCGCAGTGGTCAAGCACTTCGGAAGCAGTACCACCCCAGAGTCTCCCATCCTGATAGAAAGTATTGAAAAGGTGCTCTAGCCACCTTCGGTAGACGGCGCGTCTTGAGTGCTGGCCGTTTTGCTGGTGGGTGGCGGTGGGCCGGCGTACCGCACGGTGCGCGTCTCCGCACGCACCGGTTGCGGGCCACTGTGGCGCTCGCATTCGTCTAGATGTGCGCAATTATTCGGGTCGGAAGCACCTGCCGATGGTCGCATTGAGACGCGCGGCGTAGCCCAAGCGCTTCGACATATCTCGGCGTTGGCGGCACTCGCTCGTGGCGATTGCACGCTGGCTCGTTCTATGTGTCCAGATGTCTGACAAGGTCCCCGAGTTGCAGGTTCGGCGCTGCGAAGATGGCGGACAAAAGCCAGCTCGTTGCGGCCAATTGCCGTGCAAGAATGTGAGCAAACTTTCGCTGGACTGGGACACTCGCTGGTGTTCTTGAGTCAAGCCGTCTCAGGAATTGCGAACCCCTCACCCTCCGGTTCCCGCCCACGCAGTCTCACGGGTGTGACGCCAGTTAGACGCGACGCCCCCTGCAATTTGGCACCTTTTCTATGAATCGTGGCCGCTGCCCGATTATTTGCGATATTACGTCCCCTATTATTCGCGCCGCGCCATCGATTTCAGGTATTTTCCGCGACGTAGATGAAAACAGGCAGCGTAAATGCGGCAATTACAACCTGGAATGTCACGATGTTCGCCATCAGCGGGGCGTCCCCCCCCATCTTGCGCGCCATCACGTAGGCGGTCGAAGCCGTCGGCACCGCACCGGCGATAACTGCCACGGTCCGGGCCAGGCCTTCCAGTCCGACAATCGCGCTCATCAATAATACGCATAGCGGCATACCGAGCAGACGGATCAGCACGCCCAGCACAATCAGGGTCTTGTTGGCGGTCACATGATCCAGGCGTAATCCTGCCCCCACGGCCAGCAGCGCCAGTCCGAGCCCCCCGCTGCCAATGATTTCAATGGCGTTGAAGGCGAAATCCGGTACTCCCGTGAGATTCAGGACCAGTCCCGCGATACAAGCCAGGATGAGCGGATTTTGCGCCACCCGCGCAAGAACCATTTTTATTCCCGGCGGGTGCTGCGTGTCACCGTACATGGTAAGGACGGTCACGTTCATCACATTGATGATCGGGACCATGACACCGAGGGCCAGAGCCGCAAGGGTGACGCCAGCATCGCCGTATAGGGGGCCAACTATAGCCAGAGCCATGAAACCGTGGAATCGCGTCGCCCCTTGAAAAAGGCTCGTGAAGGTCGGGCCCGGCAGGCGGTGGTAACGAGCCAGTAACAGCCGCGCGGCGAACAGAAGTAACGCCATACCGAGCACCGCGACAACCATCACCATCGCGAAGTCAAGCACCGGTACCCGGCCGAGGTCGGCGCGGCTCAAGGTACGGATGATGAGAAACGGGAATAGCAGATAGAAACAAATGTGCTCGATGGCGGACCACACCTCCGCGCCGACGATTTTTCTACGGTACAGCAGGTGGCCGATGACAATAATAAGAAAGATCGGCGCGATGGCGTTCAGTGTGGCAAGCATGAGCCGCGCGTACCTAAGATAGGGTCGGTCCTAAATCGCTTCATTGGGCCTGGAAGCCCTCGTGGGTTTTACGGCGAGCTTGATTGACGGGGTCGCACAGAACCCGCCCGTAGATGAATGCCGGATCACACCGCATAGGCACCGATCTGGATAAAGTGGCGCCCCCAAGGGGCTTCGACTCTATTCGCCAGATACGGCATTCAACGCGCATTACCAAACCAAATCATCCGGTATTTGATAGTCCGCATAAGGGTCGTCTTCCGCCGACTGAGCATATGCTTCATTTTCATTCTCAACAACAAAGGACGCATCGCGTTGTGCGATTTTTTCAGCAACCACTCGCGGCACCAGTTCCGGTTTACCTGTTTCCCGGAATACGATTGCGATCTGGTTGCGGGTTAATTGTTTTTTCTGTTCGCCGGTGACGTTGATGCTTTTGACTTTGCCGTCGACATTGACATGATAGGCCAGTTCACCTTCTGTTCTATCTATCTTGCTTGTGTCTATTAGTTGTTGAATTTGCGCGAGTTGCGAATTCTTCTCTACTTCCAACTGCCGCAGACGGTTTAACTCCTTATCTCGGCTTGCTTTATCGCGCCGCGCTTGCTCAACCTGTTTGGTGATTTCCGAGTCTTCGCCTCGTACTTTCTTGGATTTCCTATTTTGCTTTTGTTTTTGTTTGCGCACGTTCTTAACAGATTGCTTGTCCGTTAGACCTGCTGTCAACAATTGATCTGCGAGCGATTTCATGTCTTAGAGAACCTCTGATTAAGCCCTGCCAGTTGCGATAATAAGCTGATTATTGCATCCAGGCAGAAACCAAAGAAACTATTATGACATCCAGAAAAGATGCGGCGCCAAGACGACACGATGCGTGAGACGAAGCGTCACTTCTCCGGCATTGAACCTACGCGCACTTCATGCAGCAGCTGTTTCCACGACACTGGGTAGTTTGTTGAGAATAAGCTTTTCCAGGTTGACCTTGGTACTGGTATTGGCAATATCGATATCGACCAGACGCCTATTTTTTTCGTAATCCAGCACAACCCCGAATGCAGACGTTGAAGAACCTGTACCTTGGTAGTGTCGAGGACTGGCGCGGTAACCCGTGAGGCGAACCCTTGTCTGTATCCGAAGTTTCCTCCTTCGTGGGTCGTCCAGAGACTAAAGAAGTGTTTTCGCTCTGGAAATTTTTGGATCGATATCTGCTTCCTCTCTCCCCGGCCAAAAAGGGTCAATCAATATTTAGCAAGCGGTCTTTCGTATTAATGTCTCAGTTGGATTGCCGAAAGCAAACGAACGCCAAGCGGTGTGTTGATGTGCGCGACCAATCGCGGGCGTGAACCACTGGATATGGGCAAGACGGTCAGAGGGGCATCAATGCCCAACGACAGAAGCAGGCGAGATATTCGCTTTGGCTCGGGATGAAACAGTTCAAGGCCGGCGAGCGACAACCCCTGATCTTGAAGCTTCGCCGCAGGGTGCTCATCAGTTTGCCACTCGATGAGGGCCGGCGCGATACCGCCAAACGGAAGCGAGCCATCAGGGGTTATGGTAATTAGCCAACTGAGCGTACCTCGGGTCATAGGCTCGATATTTCCCAATGCCTCAGGGGACGCAGAAGCGACAGCATGAATGTCGGATGTACGCGCAACCCAGGCCGCAAGGGACGGGGCGGCGTTCGGATGAAGGGTGTCGAGTGCAAACCAGCGCGGGCGGGATGGAGCCGGGGCAGCCGGGTTGGGGGCGATGACCTCCAAGAACAAAGTATCTCCGAGCCGCACAAGGAGATTGTGGGTTCCCATACGCGGGTGTTCCCCACCAACCTGGGGGGAGACCCCAAGCGCCTCGCGCACCAGCGCGGCACCCCCCTCAAGAGAGTGCGCGGTGACAACGATGTGATCAATGACGCAGCGCGACACCCCAAGCCCCCCAGGGTCGCGCTCAGGGGTGCGCCGGTTGGGGCGCGTCTCCGGCAGCGTCCACTTGGGTATTCCGCCGTATCCAAGCAAGTACTTCGTTGGCACTCTGATCGGGCGGAAAGACCGGATAGAACACCTTCTGGATGCGCCCCTTCTCGACGACAAGCGTTAGGCGCTTGTACAGCTCTTTGCCGGCGACGGTAAAGGTGGGCAGATCGAGCACCTGCTTCAAACGCAATCCGCTGTCGCTCAGCAGCTCGAAAGAAAGCTGTAAACGATCGCGCGCCTCCTTCTGGTGGTCACTGGCCTGTGTGCTCAACCCAAATACGGAAGTATTCAGCGATTGCAGCTCGGAATAATGGTCGCGAAAGCTGCACGACTGAGGCGTACAGCCGCGCGCGCCCGGGATGTTGTCCCAGCCGGCGGGCAACGGAACACCTGGACGTCCAGTCATCGGGTAGATGTAAATCACCACGCGGCCGGGCATGGCCGCCACATCAACGTTCGCGCCGTTGGTGGCGGGAAGCGCGAACCCGGGGAAATTCATCCCGTGTAAATGAGACGCCGCGTCATCGTCAAACGGGCGCGGCAGATCTTTCGGCAGTTCCAAATAATTTGTACTCATGCCAGTCCTAATCCGATAGTCGTAATATTCGGTCTCCAAATACCATTGTATCAAATACGGATCTCACGATCGTCATTCAATAAATCGGAACGTGCGACAAATGTCGGCTTTGGAGGACGTATGCCAAAGACGGGAAAGGGTCGTCCAGAGACAAAGCAGTTCTTCACCCTGGAACAATTCGCATCGATTTCCACTTCGTCTCTGAGCGGCGAAGAGCAGCCGCAGCTGCGGCTACTAAGACGCTATGCTATCCTGTATCGATGCTGGAAGCGTTCGGACCATCTCTTTATGTAGCCGACGGGCCAGCGGTCTCGTTTTTCGGCTTCCCGTACCCCACTCGCATGGTGGTGGCGCGGCTCTCGGATGGCAATTCGTGGGTGTGGTCGCCAATAGCACTGACGGAAGATCTGACCAACGCGGTGGAGGCCATCGGACCGGTGCGGTACATCCTCTCGCCGAACAAGATTCATCATCTGTTCTTGTCCGAGTGGTCCGAACATTGGCCCGACGCACGCCTCTATGCGCCGCCTGGTCTCGCCCAGAAGAAGCCCGAATTGCGCTTTGTTGCCGAACTCGGCGATGAGCCTGACCCTGGGTGGGCGGCGGATATCGACCAGGTGATCTTCCGCGGCTCGTTCGCGATGGAGGAGGTTGTGTTCTTCCACCGCGCGTCCCGGACCGCGATTGTATGCGACCTTATTCAGCGGCATCCCGAATCGAACATGTCGGGCTGGAAAGGGATGCTGATGCGGCTCGACGGCCTGGTTGGTGAACATGGCAGCACACCGCGCGAGTGGCGCGCAACCTTCCTCCGACGCGGACCGGCCCGCGCTGCACGAGATAATGTGCTGGGCTGGAAGGCGGACCGATTGGTGATCGCACACGGCGAGTGCGCACAGTCAGAGGCGACCTCCATCATCGCTAAAGCCCTCAACTGGATTTGAAGGACAAACCAGTAGTCGTCGCCCGACCAAGATCGCCAGACTCGCATCGGTGTCGGGTTGATCGCTGTTATTCCCCTAATTCTCGCTTTGCCAAGAGCGGCCTTGGTTAGTTTGTACTGCAAAGCCTGGATGCGGCCACGAGGCATCGAAGTTGATGATGCCTTGGAAATGGCAGAACAGACCGAGGTGTAGAAAATCTAACGGCCGGGAGCGTCTATTAGAATAGACGCTTTCAGGATGAACCCCGTGTCATCTAAGACATACAACCATGAAGACTTGATACTCGTATTGCTGGTGATTCTACAGTTTTGGTTCTTCATCAAGAAGCGTTGGTTTTGATAGAGTAGCGATCCCCCATTTTGGGTCATTCGTTCGCAACTACTGTCGTTGAGCCCCGTCTTCACGAACATTCGAAGTCACTGGCTGTTTTTTTTGCCCCACCACTTTGATTTTGATCCGTGCCGGGATCGCCGTGTCGGCGTTTCAGCCACAGCAGCTGCTACTGGTGAGCCCTCCGGTGGAAAAGCCAACGTGTTACGCATGCGTTCGCGGTGGTCCTGTCCGAACTCAGGAAAAGGTAGGGTACCGCCAGAGCGCCACGCCTCAACTTCGGTCTCGGCTGCTTGCGACCGCTCCTCGCTCAAGCCCGTATCGCGCCTGAAGTAAGTCGTCTGGGACGGGAAAGCGAAGCCTGTTCCAGCTTCCTTAACGATGTCCATGATGCGTAGATAGACGTCCTCCTGGATGCCGAGGAATTGGTTCCAGTCCTGAGTGTCGCCGTAGGCAAAGATCTCTACGTTCAACGAACTATCACCGAAACCCACG
>CAMYKK010000058.1 GCA_947258975.1 uncultured Gammaproteobacteria bacterium | reverse complement strand
TATCACCTTGCGCCGCAGAAACACTCTGAAAAACATGACCACTAAGACGAAATCCAATTGGAATACGGTGCGCACCAGGTAAATCACGTCGCCGCTTTTGATCCGTGCCAACAGCTTTATATGTTTGATCAGCTCGCGAATGCGGGAGCCGTTCAATTCGGTCAACGACCGCCACGCGGGTGGATCGTGCACCACGATCTCCATGCCCGAGTTGTGCAATGCTTCCGCGACCAGGTAGCCACGTAGCCTGGCGGTTGGACTCGACCGGTCCTTACCGGGAAAAAAATGGATCGCCATTACGACGCCACGCGGGCGGTACTGAGCGCTCGTTCCATTTCTTCGCGGAATAATCGCCAAAGCGGCGCCAGATCTGATTTTTCATCCCTGAACCAGGTCCCCACCCAGTTGAAATTGAATCCGGTGTCGTAGACTGCAGCTACATAGTTCTCCAGGCGGAATTCATAATCCGGCGTGCGCAGATCCAGTTTCACGACTTCTCTTATCCTCTTGGCCAGTGTCGTCATGTCGGTATGATGAAAGACATTAGGCAATTTTAACGTAGTCCCCAACTCCCCCAATTGAATCACCGGCTTCGAATAAAACGCCGCCTCGGCCAACGTCGTGCTCCCGGTACCGATTAAAGCGTCCGCCCCGACCAGTACGTCATGGGTCGGAATCCTGTAGTCGACCAGTTTCACATTCGGAGTTCGGCTAATCTTCTCGATATAGGACGGATCGCGCCGCCCCACGGCGTCGGGATGCTCTTTGACCACCAGCGTATAGTCATCCGGCATTGACTGCGCTGCTTGGCGTATCGTTTCTATTTGATTATTGAAATACGGAGCCATCACATCAATCGTCGCCTCCGGCTGCACCTGCAGCGGGAAGTACATGAAATTCCCGAGGCGACCGAAAGGATAGTAGGAGTAGTGATTCATAAAACGCTGATTACGGGCATGGGTAAGATAGTCGCGAAATATAACGCGTGCAGGCCTGTTTCCCGGTGTTATTCCTAAACGGATGGAATCCTCCCCGGGATCCGACTGTCGAAGACGCGCATATATCTTGCGCAATAAATCGACTTTTTCGCGCATCATTTCATCGAAGGTCTTTTCGCGCTGATGGTATTCACTGTATTCCGGTTGAATGAAGTTTTGTCGGAATTCATTGATATATTGTCGCGCCCTGGCCCTGTTTTCCGAGTCGCTGCTGCGGCTGTTCAACTCATCAACGCGATCAAAAAACAATCCCTTATCATTGAGATAGCCACGAGTGAAAACGTTGTAGTCCCTGATTTTGGTATCGGTAACCGCAATCATTGGTATACCTGCACGCTGCGCATAAAGATTAAAGAAGATGTGGCGCAAGTCTCCGAACAACGGGGCAACGACAATATCGGGGCGGAACTTAACGAAAAATTCCTTCACATACTTGAACACAGCCAGCATATAAATCTCCATCTCCTCATCCGGCATGTTTTGCTTGAACCCGTAGTAATACTTGTCCTTATACGTTCTTACATAGTGCCGCAACGTGCCGATGAGCGGCCACACGGAATCGATGCCGAGCTCACGGCATATGTCTGACAATGTGTATTTGTCACCTGCCAAATACTTTTTTGGATCATCGGCCACTTCGTCATCATTAATGACCAAATCATAGCTCACGTCGTTCTGAGCGCGCGTGAAGGCATGTGTGGTTTTTTTGAATGTCAACGCTGCAAGAGCGCAACCTTCTTTCTGCATCTGTTGGGCAAGATAGTGTCCGATACGAACCCCCCAGTCACGCTGTTGAAATATCAGCACGCGCGTCGCACTTAAATTTCCTGTAGCTCTGTCATTCATGTTCAAACCCAAATGAACCACCGACGATCCCCAGATGCGTACCCGGCGATGCCTGAATTCCAACGCACTTCCGTCGTCGGCCGTTATGCTGTGTTGCTGGTTTCGTTAACAGGGAGAAGACGTGAGCCCCAAGTGCCACTCCCCGGTACACGGACCATCACAATATAAGTTCGAATTCATCAGGAATACGCACAACGCTCATAACTGCAGGCGGTGGAAACGCTCACGCGGCTTGATTCGTTGGTATGCGAGTAAAGCGCGTCCTGATTGATCTGCGCATGGGGTGCTCAAAAACGGAGTAAGAGATCTGTGACACCAGCGATGCGGCGGCGAGATATAGAATTAAACCGAAAAAGCCTTGAATCAGACCGAGATATCTGAAAACCAGCAACAGCGGTATGTGCAACAGATACAATGAGTACGAAATTCGGCCGAAGAAATCGCCCACACTGTTTGCGGTGATCTTGTTGACGTCGGGAATGAGAAAAACATAAACAAAGAATATTCCGCTGACTGCCACAAGAACGCCCATATCCGTCCACATGCCGTGTTCCCGGCCGGTAATATGCTGAAACGTTTGTGGAAAAAGCAGCGGGATCATGGCCAGAACAAGTACGAAATAGTGACTTTGGAGGCGCTCGGGAAATCGCCAGGTGCGGCGAAGATGCCCGATTACGGTTCCAACCACAAAATACGGCAACGCTATAATTATCGTCGGGGTGACCGTCAATCCCAGAATTGAATACGCGTCGTAGCGGAATCCCCACAAAATATCTACAAAAATCAACAGCGCGACCATCACGTAGACCTTTACGCCGATATGAGAACGGAGTGTCCACGCCAATGCGAATAATGCGTAAAAATGTAGCTCGGCGGGGATCGTCCACAGAACACTCACCCCATCAAGCAAAAAAATGTGTGAAAGAAGTTCATTGAATTCGGTGACTTCATAAACAAACTGTCCGACAAAATCCAGATTGAGGCTTCGCACGCCGTAAGAAACTATCACCACCGCCATAAACAGGGGAGCCACGCGAGCGATCCTGGCAACAGCGAACGCCTTTACATTTTCGAAAGTCGGCGGTTTGTGGAAATACAGGTAAGACATCAAAAAGCCGCTGAGCAGAAAAAACAGCATGACACCGATTTGACCCGCTCCCTCTCCCAACGCCCAATTCCAATTTTCGTTTTCGCTGCTGTAGTGGCCCACCGCCACAATAAGCGCTGCCAGGCCACGCAGTGTGTTTAACTTTCTGATTTCCAATTAACCGCTACACTCGACGAAAACAATCAAAAAGTGGTTCTTTCACAGGATTGGTAATAACTTTCCAAGACCGTGCGCGACACCACTGCCTCAATGTGGTTTAACCTGCCGCAGCACGGTGAATGCCTCTGCCGCGTTCAAACCAACCTGGCTGCCGCGTAAACGCGCCAAAGCCGTTACCGCCTCCCCGGATCGCGCATGCGGAAACGGCCGCATCTCGTCCTTGTAGCAGTCCAACGCCGCCAGTTTGGCTTTTAACTGTTGAGAAATCTCAACGAAATGGGTAGGACGGAATTGGCTATCCTGATCCACACTGCCCCATTCCGTGCTTGACTGCACTTCAAAACCATAGATGGCTTGCACCGGCTGACCGGGCACCGGGCGGCAGGCTGTCATCACCGCCCTGTGGGTGATGATATGATCGATATTCAAATCACCCCCGTGGTGAGTGTAGATGATATCGGGGTGCACCTCTGCGATAACTTCCTCCATAGCCTGCACGACATCGAGCAATGCCACGGTATCGAGCCGGTTGTCAGGGAAGTTTAGGAATCGGGGCCGCTCGGACCCCAATATACGTGCCGCCTCGGCTGCCGCGGCTTGACGCGGGCCGGCATCCGCCGCCGCGCCCCGGGAAGTGACGCCATCGGCTACCAGCAACACGTCTACTGCGTCGCCTTGTGCCTTGTGGCGTGCCATGGTGCCGCCACAACCCAACGCCTCATCGTCCCCATGAGCGGCGACCACTAAAACAGTGTCTGACATATCGTGATTACTCGCTTTTCAATGAGTGAACTGTGCTTTCCAGCATCCCACGAGAATTCCCACCGTGATTGAACAGCAGGTCGATCGCCGACATGTAGGGTTCGAACCCGTCAAACGCCTGCTCGTATTGCGGATGAGGATAATCATGGAAACGCAACGCTATGCTTGCTTGCGCAAATGCAGCGCGATCCAGGTAATCGCGCCCGAATGGGCCCGATATATAAACGGAGGCATTCACTTTTCGGCATAGCTCCAGGATAAGATCGGATTTGAACTCCTGCGGATCGAGATCGCTGCTCCTGATCAGCCGTGGTGCGATTTCGAATGCACGTAAAAGATAATCAGTCGACTCCGTTAACAACGGTCCTAACAGTTCCCAGTTCTTCTGATAAAGCCCCTCAAAGAACTCCGCGTGTTGTTCAAAACACGCAGCGCGCGCATAGTTACCGCGTATGGAATTCCAGTGTTTCCGCCGCCAGTCCGAGTGGTGGGCAATGGCCAGATTCTTGATCGGCAGACACGCCGACTCACCCTTGGTCTTCACC
Source organism: uncultured Gammaproteobacteria bacterium (assembly GCA_947258975.1). GTDB lineage: Bacteria > Pseudomonadota > Gammaproteobacteria > Arenicellales > JAANXG01 > CALZGZ01. Next base: position 15,527 of record CAMYKK010000058.1, on the reverse strand, counting down.
GGTACGGTAAGCCATGTCCATCCACTCGGCGTCCGAACCCGATTGCGGTTGGAGAATTTCGTCTGACTGCTCTTGTCCATCTCTACGTGATCCAGCACCACATGCAGATCGCTTTTTACAATGCGATCGAAATAGCCCAGCCACGGTAGATATGCCGGTTGCATGATGGAGACCACACTCATGCTTCCCGCCTTGCCTTATATAGGTATATGGTGAAATCTCCGGGGTGGTAGTCGTGCCGCAAAACAACATAGGGGGTCAGCGTGCGACAAAAATCCAGCACTCGCGCAGGATCCGCATAGAACTCTCCAGCATCCCTCCTGGTCGTCCACGTGCTCAGCGTATTGAACGCCACGCTTTTTCGCGCACGGGCAAACATCGCGCGCACTGTGCGCTGCAAATAAGTTTCCGGATCTTGTTTGCGTAGATAGAAAATCCCGCTGGCCGCGACACGATCGAACTCATCTCCTCCAAGCGCCGTACCTTCAAGCAGTGTCCCGCGAATAAACCTTGCATCCGGAAACCGTTGCCGGGCGCGTTCTATCATCGCCGCTGTCAAATCCATACCCGTGTAGGCGACTTCGGGATGACGGGACTGCAACCAGGCGTACAAATCCCCTAATCCACAGCCGACATCCAGCAGCGATTCACCTGTCGCGATGCCTGCACCGGCAAGAACCTCAAATCGCCGCTGCTGAGAATGGACGCTTCCCCAATTCAGCGCTTGATGGCTATCGCCGTAACGGGCAAGCAAAGACTGGTAAAAACCCCTATTAATCTCGTCGTCAGCCTTTTCATTCGTCATGAGATGTCGGCCATGTGGTTAGCAAATGTAGGTTGCGCCCATAGGTGACGTTTTCCGGCGAAGATTAGATTATTGGGATGATCAAGGTGTACGGTATGAATCGCGCCTTATCACCTCGCCCCTACCTTTTAGGAAACAACGCCGGACGGAAACCAACGCAGCGCAATATGGTCTTCCGGACAATCCTGCCCGCGTCCTCGATGTACGAAACCGGCTCGTTGAAACGCCCTGACACTCCGGGAATTATCAGCCCGCACTCTGGCTTCCACCCATTTTACACGGCGCCATTCATGGAGCGCCCGCTTACACGCGTCCCTGATAAGGGCGGCACCACGGCCCCGCCCGGTTTCTCCGGGTATCAGATAAATAGAGATGGTGCTGCCCTGTTGTCCCTCAGCATCGAAACGCACCAAGCCGATGGGTGTGTCGTCAGCTTCCACAATATAAACAATGCAGCGACTTCCGCTAAGCACCCCGGCAAACCAGGCGCAATGCTCCTCCCAAGTGATTTGACGACGCGTAGAACTCAGCGCGACTATTTCATCCAGGTTGCGCCATCGAAACAAAGTCTCTTTATCCCCGCTTGTGACGCGCCGCAACGCGAGATCGAGGTGCAAGATGCCGTCGGCACTCACTGACACAATCCGGTTTCCTTAATCAAGATCCCTGCGGCGCCGGGCTCATCTCTTCTCTGCGACAACCACCCATTCCGAATGAATACCGCCCGCAGCTTCCAGCATCTCGGTCCACTCTCTGCGCTGAACCTGAATCAGTTCCCACCCGTTTGCGAACAATTCATCGAGCTCGGAACGTGACACGAAATGCAGTTGCCCAACACCGGTCAAAGTTCCCGCGGTGATGTTCAACGTGACCCCGTCAGCGCCCGGCTCCCCCGCGCGGTAACTCGAATGGCTATCGGCATAACCGTTGTACAAAAATCTGCCATGGCGCCGCAGAACCCGATGTATTTCGGAAATGGCTTTGTGCTGCGCCCGATTTCCGACGCACACCAGGGATCCCCGGTCGATAACCAGATCGAATGATTCGTCCGCGAACGGCAGCGTCGTGAAGTCACCGCGGCGCAAGTCTCCTTTCAACTGTTCGCGCGCGAACCTGTCCTGCGCATACGCCACCGCGCTGGGGCTCGCTTCTATTCCAGCAACATCGAATCCTTCCCGTGCGGCGAACCAGAGATTACTGCCGGTGCCGAAGCCAACTTCAAGGATGCGAATTTCACTGCGTGGACGATCACGCGGCGCATTGCGAAACACGAAGCTGACGACCACATCCCAGGGGTAGTTTTCTGCGTGGCCGTCGCGGTACTTGTTTTCCCACACCGGATCGACGGACCCCCTGTCTCGCCTGTCCTCAGTCATGAAAATGCTCCCTCCTGATTTGCTCCCCTCGATTGAGTGGGCGCCGCAGCTTGAGCCCCACAAGCAGGTCAACGTGCAACGGCGCAATACCGTCGCCGGGACGCTGGAATACGATATCCGCGAGAGTAACTTCGTCTCCCATCGCCATGTCACGCGCGGCAACGCATGACAGGCGATAATCCCTTCGTCCGAGGGCCTCGCTTGGCGTCGGCTCGATACGTGGAGAACCGACCATTCGCTCGACATCGCGGACCGCAGTCACCAGTCGGCGCAGATCCCCCGGATCCATGGAGAACCAGTGATCCGGACCCGGCAGGTCACGGTCCACGGTAAAATGTTTTTCGACCCAACAGGCGCCGAGGACGACTGCCCCGACGGCGGCGGTGGTGCCGACACTGTGGTCGCTGAAACCCACGGGCACATCGAATGCCGTCGCCAGTGCGGCAAGGCGGGCAAGGTTCACGTCCTCCGGGGGCGTCGGATACGACGAAGTGCAGTGAAGAATCACCAGCAACTCGTTGCCGGTCTCGCGAAATGCTCGTACTGCAATGTCGATCTCCGCCGCCGTCGCCATACCGGTGGACAGTACGGTGAGCAGACCCGATTGCCCCATAGCTCGGATGAGGGAAATATTCGTCAAATAATCCGATCCATTTTTGACGATTGAACAACCGATATCCTTGAGGTCTTGTAATCCAACGACGCTGGTGGGCGTGCTGTGCAGGTCAATGCCATGACGATCCGCCAGGTCTTTGAGCGCGGCGAGTTGATCACGGGACAATTCGCATCGTTTGAAAAGCTCATACTGGGACTCGACGACTTCCCGACCCTGGGAGCGGTAATGCAGCGTCAAGTTGCGGTCACAGATAAAGTCTTCAGTATGGTAGTTCTGGAATTTTACCGCGTCGGCGCCCGCCTCCGCTGCTGCGATGATTGCCTCTTTAGCCAGCTCCAGGTCGCCATTGTGATTGATACCGATCTCGGCGACTACAAAGCATGGGTAACCGGAGCCGATCATACGCGGACCCACGCTGAGCGCACGGCTCACACCGTGTATACCGGGGCGATCGAGATCATCAGACAACATGGGTTGTGTGCATGGATTCGTGGAGCAGATACTCTATGAAACGCCGAGTCCCCTGTCCATCGCAGACGGCCCGCGCGGCAAGACTCATGGCCCGCAGGCGGATAGGAGACCCGTCTAACACACGCAAGGATTGCGCGATGTGTTGTGGTTTGATATCCGCGAACCAGCCCAGGTATTCGATGGCGTCCGCCCGGCTGAGGCCATCGAGCACGATCCTTTGATTGTCGGCATCCGCCAGCGCAAGGCACGGCAGGCCCAGACAACAGCGCTCCCAGCTCGTTGTCCCGCCGGTTCCTATGGCCACATCGGCCGCCGCCATCAAACCTGCCATATCGCCCACATCAACCAGCATTCGGGCGCGCGGCAGCGCGTCCGTCAATCGCGCGACATCATCCAGATGCGGCGCTCCGGACCCCAATACGACGTCCACTGCCGCATCGATCCGCGCGTTGCGTACACCATCCAGCACCAGGCGGGTGATATTGTGCGGATCACTGGCGCCGAGGCTGACCAGAATGCGATGGATACCCGGCTCTCCGGCATCGCGCCGGGCGAGGGCGGCGGGTCGCGTGCGCGCAAATTCCGGCCGTAACAGGGTGTAGTCCGCCCCGGTGAGGATCGCGCACCGTCGCGGTACCAGCAGCCGGTAGTCAGCGGCGTCGCGGCCATAGTTTTGATCGAGCAAGAGATCGGCGTCGTGCTGGCGATTCGCCAAATCATCGAGTACAACAATCCGCTGCGCCCACAAACGGCTTTCCGACTCAAAAACAGCGTCCAACTGGTAATGGTCTACAACCAGGCAGTCCGGAAGCCACGAGTCCACGGCAGCCGCCGTCTCCTCGGCATCCCGCTCCGCGACCGCGCGCGGCGCTGGGTGATCGACTCCGCGCGCGCTGCCGGCCCCCTCCTCCCGGGATGGCAGCTCACAGACTGAAAATCCCTCAGCGCGTATGCGCACGCCCATGTGGCCCGGCTGCGCACGGTGCACGAATAAGCTGTCGGCGCCCTTCTCGCGGAGCGCGCGCGCCAAAGTCAGGCAGCGCGCCACGTGGCCGCCTCCTATTTGAGTCGAGGCGTCGACGCGGAAGGCAAACTTCACGGGATTAGCCCCATTCCGACAACGGACACCACCGGCAATGGCGCGGATCGGCCCGTTGCGCGGTTGTGTCGAGGTCAATGCCGTGGGTACTACGCTGTCGACCGAGGATCGTCACAACACAAACCCATCAACACCACGTCAGACGGTTTTCCCTCCAGCAGGTAGTGACGCCGCTGTACACACTCCACTTGGAATCCAACCTTCTTGAAAGCCGCGACGCTTGCTTCGTTTGCGGCATACGCACCGGCGCTCAACTTGATCAAACCGCGTTCGCGAAAGGCATACTCCACAACCTGGCCGAGCGCTTCGGTCGCATAGCCTCGGCCCCAGCAATCGACATCGCCAATAAACAAGGACACATCCGCCACCGGCTGATGATCCATTACGGGACCGAGCTTGATGTTGCCGATGTGCCGCTCATTTTCTCTCAGAAATATTCCGAACAACACGCTGTTTTCAGCGGCTGACTGGGCCTTTACAAAGGCCCGCACGGTGTCCAGGGTTTGTCCCTCGTACCGCGTCTCCAAGTACCGGTTCACGCGGGGATCGTTGAGCCATGCGACGTATTGTTCACTGACATCATCGAGCGTCAGCGGGCGCAGCAACAAGCGTCTAGATCGTAACTCCACTTTTCTGTCTTACTTTATACACAGCTTGACGCCGGTGCGCCGAACTCTTCCGCTTATTGAATGCGGTGTCTGGACGACCACCGTCGAAATACACCACCGATTGCCCGCTCACCCGTTGCTGGTCGGATCTTACGGGAAGTCCTGACGAACCCGGAATATGGGGCGAATGACCGGGACCGGCAGACGTTCAGTCAGCCGGCCCGAATTCAATTCCTCCTTGATGCGCGGCAACACTGCATCATAGGCGGCCAGGATTGCAGCCACGTCGAGTTCGCTGTGGGCATAGCAGATATTGTGCGTGCCCTGTGTCAGCACACCGTGGCGCAGCATTTCCAATATATAAAGCGTTCTCAGCGCGGCGCCCTCGGCTCCCGGCTGCTCGTGAAACCCGAGAATGATCCAAGGCGGCTTTCCGTGCACGGATATGACCTCGCTCAATCCGTACATCGCCAACCGCCGGCGCACGCCGTCCGCCAATCGCGCGCCGGTTTTCCACAGCGCGGGGATCACCGGCTCACGGAGTATTTTGTCGATTACCGCGATGGCCGCCGCCAGTGACAGGGCCTCGCCGCCAAAGGTACCGGAATAAAATACCTCCTCCATTTCATGCATGATGTCGGCGCGGCCGACAACCGCGGAAATCGGCATGCCATTGCCCATGGCTTTGCCGAACGCAGCCAGATCCGGTGTGACGTTGAAAAGTTCCTGTGCACCGCCCGGGGCGAAACGGAATCCGGTAATAACCTCGTCAAAAATCAACAGTGAGCCGGTCTCGCGGGTGATCTCGCGCAGTCCCTCCAGGTATCCTGCAGCGGGTTCGGTATCGCTCATCGGTTCGAGGATGACTGCCGCCACATCGCCCGGGTACTCATCGAACACCGCGGTGACAGCTGCCAGATCGTTGTACGGCAGTTTGTGTGTCAGCCGGCTCACGGCGCCCGGCACGCCCTTGTTGCGCGTCGTGGCGCCAATATACCAGTCCTGCCAGCCGTGATAACCCAAGGCGATCACATGGTCCCTTCCCGTGAAGGCGCGTGCAACGCGAATCGCCCCGGAAGTGGCATCGGTACCGTTCTTTCCGAAACGTACCATTTCCGCGCATGGAACAATGTCTACCAGGCGTTCCGCCAATTCCGTTTCCAAGGGGCTGGACAAGCTGAATGAAATTCCGTTTTCAAGCTGCGCGCGTATCGCGGCGTCTACATCCGCATCACGGTAACCCAGCACTACGGGCAACAGGCCGCACACCAAGTCCACGTACTCGTTTCCGTCGACGTCCCACACGCGGCCGCCCAGTCCGCGTTCGATGAACAGAGGCGCCGCATTTTCCGGATACTGGATATGACTCTTACTGAAAGTCTGCGATCCCAGCGGGATCACGCGCTCGGCCTGCTCGAGGAGCTGCCTGCTGCGGCGGAACGATTCAATCATAACTAGACATCATTTTTTTAGAATACGCCGGGATATGCATCACGGATCCCTCCACGGCGGCGCCGGGAGCCCATCACCGCAACCGAGCTTTTCATTAAGCGCAACCAATTCGGGCCTGGTTTGCAGCAGCGCGAGTATGTCTTCGGTAGAAAAATCCTTGTTGCCCGGATACAGAGCCTCGTATACGCGTGACACGAATTCAAAATCTTCCGATTCGTCTACAGTCCAGCGGTACGCGGATAGATCCCGGCTTTGAATGTAGTTGCCGATGCGGTAACGCCGCGGACGGCTGTAGATGAATGGTGTCACATGCTCGCGGTCATAGGGCGCAACCGCCTCTCGCCATGCCTCCGCCAGGCAGGAAAAACGCATCACTTCCACGTCCAATCCGTCGGGGAAAGTCCGCTCCATGGTGTTGGACGTATAATCATAATTTCCGTCCAGGTGACATCCAATCACCTCGTCATTCACCTGCGGGTCAGTCAGAGGACAATCACCGGTTAGTCTCACCACATGCTCTGGTTTATATTCAACTGCGGCATGATAGTAACGGTCCAATACATCATCCAGGGATCCGCGAAACACCGCCACCCCGATCCTCGTGCACAACGTCTCGAGTTGGTCGTCCTCGGGCTGGACACTGGTAGCCACGACCAGTTTGTCCATCGCGGTGCCGTGCAGGAGCCGCTCCACCTGCAGCGCCAGCATCGGTCGATTGAGAATCGTCTGCATAACCTTTCCCGGCAATCGCGTAGACGACAATCGGGCCTGTAAAACACCTAGTATCAATGCGCCACGACCCAGTGGGATGGATTTACAATGGTCTCGTCTTCGACGGAGAACGGCGCCATGTCCGGCAGTTCCCCAGACCATCTCGCCGCCTCCAGAATCTGCCGCAATTGATTTCGATCGTTTACGCCGCAGAGCACCACATCTAAGGCCTTGTTACGCAGACAGTGGGCCAGTGCCGCTGTCAACGGGGATATGTCTCGTTCCATCAATATCCGATGATAGCTGCGCAACAAGGCGCGCACGCTTTCGAAGTGGGACGGAATTACACCGGAGTCCATCAACAGCAACCCCTGTAGAAAGACCGACCGGGCGTGGACCTCTACACCTTCGTCCTTCAAAGCGGTCAACATGCCGCTGTCCGCCATGCGCTGATCAAAGACATTAAACGGCAGTTGCACCAAATCAACCGCAAAACGCTCCACTATGCGGCGCAACGACTGTGGGCCGTAAACGGAAACGCCGATGCGCTCCACACGCCCATCGTCACGCAGGCCAACGAGCCATTCGTAGAGGCGGTCACCGCCCGGTTTCAACAGATCTTCCGGCTGGTGTACCAACAGGCCGTATACCCTGCTCCGTGCAAGGCGCCGCAACGAACGCTCAAAGATCTCGGAAAACCGACGAATGTGGTCTTCAGTGAGCCGAGTATCGCTGCAGTGTGCGGTCTTGGTAACCAGGGCGAACGGAGCATCCCTCCATAGTTTTTCTCCCAGCACGCGCTCGCTATCGCCATAGTCGGCGGCGGTATCCAGCATTCGGATTCCGTTCGCCGCCGCCAACCTCAATATCGCCTCCGCTTCGGCGTCCTCCGTGCGGCCGGCATCGTTGCTGATCCCGTAGTCCACGCCAAACTGAACGGTACCCAGGCCCAACCGTGCACCGGCGGTGTCGGGGCGAGTCGGCGTTGCACTACTCACACCAGGATTCGCCGCAGTTCGGTAACCACCGTTTCCTGATGCTCTTCGGTCAATGTGGGGTACATCGGCAGCGTCAGCGCCTCACCGTAATAGCGCGCGGCGTTAGGGTAATCTTCCAGGCTGAAACCAAGCGCCCGGTAAAAAGGCTGACTGGGAACAGGTATGTAGTGAAGATTAACGCCGACCCCCCGCTCCCGTAACGCTTCGAATACTTCTTTGTGCGACTGCTTTATCTGCCGGCTGTTCAAACGAACCACATACAGATGCATACTCGAATAAACACCTTCTAATCGATGAGGCAATTCCAGGGGTAGTGCATGCAGTGCTGCATCGTAACATTCAGCTATCTCGTGACGCTTGGCGACATAAGAATCCAGGCGCTGCAACTGGCTGATACCCAGTGCCGCCTGTATGTCGGTTATTCGATAATTGAATCCGAGCGCTATCTGCTCGTAGTACCATGGTCCAGAGGACTCGTTGACCATCGACGTTGGGTCGCGAGTGATACCGTGCGTACGCATCCGCCGCGCCGTTTCTGCTAACCGCTCGTCGTTGGTGACTATCATGCCGCCTTCACCGGTAGTGATGCTTTTGACCGGGTGAAAACTGAACACCGCGGCGTCGGAATAACGGCAGGAGCCCACTTGCGCGTCGAGATAGCGGCCGCCCAGGCCATGACTGGCGTCTTCCAGTACGCGGAAACCGTATTGATCGGCCAATGCGTGTATCTCGCGCATATCACAGGATTGACCGGCAAAATGCACCGGCACCACAACCTTCGGCAGAACGCCTCGGGATTCGGAATGTTCGAGCTTTGCGGCTAGCGCCGCGACACTGATGTTGTGGGTACGCGGGTCGACGTCCACGAAATCAACTTGTGCTCCGCAATACAGCCCACAGTTCGCCGAAGCAACAAAGGTGATCGGCGAAGTCCACAACCAATCGCCAGGCCCTAAATCCATCGCCAGGCACGCGGTGTGCAACGCCGCTGTGCCGCTGCTGACTGCGACGGCGTATTGCGCACCACAATAATCCGCCACGGCCTGTTCGAACTTCGGAACCATCGGCCCTTGGGTAATGAAATCCGAACGCATTACCTCCACAACTGCATCGATATCGTCCTGCGTGATCTCCTGCCGGCCGTAAGGAATCATATGCCCGCCAGATGGTTGTACTCACGGATCTCTTCGAGACTCAAAAAGTGCGGATTGATGCCGGAGTTGTATTCGAAATGTTGTTCCACACAGTCTCCAACTTCACCGATGGCGTTTCTGATGTACTCGTTTTCGCGGCCGTGAAATTTTATCGACGGTTGAATCACGTAGTGGTCGTCAAAGTCCAGCGTCAAATGAGAATCGTCAGCCGGACACATCACTTCGTGTATCTTCTCTCCAGGCCGAATTCCGATGATCCGGTGCGGTATCTCCGGCGCCATGGCCTTGGCTAGATCGGTGATGCGCACGGAGGGTATCTTGGGCACGAAAATTTCCCCGCCCTGGAAACGCTCAAAATTCTTGAGCACGAAGTCCACACCCTGCTGCAGCGTAATCCAGAAGCGCGTCATGCGTTCATCGGTTATCGGCATATGGTCGGCGCCTTCCGCCAATAGTTTCTTAAAAAACGGAACTACTGAGCCCCGAGAACCGACTACATTACCGTAACGAACCACCGAAAACCGGGTGCGGTGGTTACCGGCGACGTTGTTTGCCGCTACGAAAAGTTTGTCCGAGGCAAGTTTCGTCGCACCGTAGAGATTGATTGGATTTGCCGCCTTGTCCGTGGACAAAGCGATGACCTTTTGCACATCATTGTCCAACGCCGCCTTAATTACATTCTCCGCGCCATGAATATTGGTCTTCACGCATTCCATGGGATTGTACTCGGCCGCGGGCACCTGCTTGAGCGCTGCGGCATGAACAACATAATCCACACCCCGCATCGCCTGAACCAGGCGATCATAATCACGCACGTCACCTAGAAAATAGCGCATACACGGTGCGTCATACTGTTGCGACATCTCAAACTGTTTGAGTTCGTCCCGGGAAAATACGATCAGCCGCCGCGGCTTATAACGACGCAGCAGCGTGTCCACTGATTGCCGTCCGAAAGAACCGGTACCGCCGGTTATGAGTATGGATGCGTCGTTAAACATTATGTGTCATGTTGTCAATATTCGTTAGTCGCCAAGGCATAGTCGCCCAGGCGAGTTGAAAGCACCAAAGGCCTGCTTGTGTTGATCCCCATGAACGGGCACCGGGCTAGCCCCGGGCTCATCCACCAGCGGCGATCGTGGCGATACCGGCGCCGGGCGAACCATGGAAAGATCGGTATAAACCGCATCCTCAACAAATTTACGCAGCCTGTCTCCTGCCCTACCATCATCGTTGCCGAGGTGCTTTCGCAGAACGCGTTTGTGTTCCGCGGGCAAATCGCCGTTCATCAATCTGTGATTTCGCACGGCATTTGCAATCGACTGCTCGAATTCTTGCGCAGACTCGGCAACAACAGCTGCATCACCGACATCGTGAAGATAGGGCCGCAGAAAACTCTCCTCGTGACCCAACAGCGCCGGCACGACAACGGACCTGCCGGCGGCAATCGCCTCGAGAACAACCGTGGAATTAAAACCCACGACGACCGCGGCCTTCGCGATCAAGTGATCTCCCACCCCGTCGCTGATCAGCGCCACATTCGGCGGAACATCCTCGCCCAACCGTTCTCGTTGCGCCGCTGAGAATCCGGTCTTGCCCTTGAATATGAAATCTACATCCGGATTGTTTTTCGCGAACTTGAGAACGATTGCGTTTACCCTGGCGGCCAATGACCGCCAAGTAAGCGCTCGCCCCGGTTCCTCCACGACGACCTCTCCGTCCTTTCTAAAAAATTCATCGAGATAGGGAAGTCCCGCGCTCTCCTGGATCATGAAGAACAGCACCATCGGCCGCGACGGCACTGTGTTTTCGAGCGAACGCAGATGATGGCTGAAGTCCAGCCGGGCGCATCCCACCGTTTCAATCTGCCACGACGCCGCGATCCCGGAGCGTTTGATGGCTTCGCGGGCAGCGGCATTGTAAACGGCGATTTTCCAACCCGCAAAAGGACCGATGCTGTCTTGATACCAGATTTCCGTCTCCTTCCAAAAGGCTGGGCTGCGCAGACTTTCTTTATAATCACAGACAAACGGAATTTTTTCCTCAGCACATGCCGCCGCCAACTCGCGCTCTGCGTGATAGACAAAATTGAACTGTACAAAGGCATCGCAACCAAACAATTTCCGGTAGCACCGAAGGACGGCGCACAGATATGCTCGATACGCCAACTTCGACTCTTCCGTTTCCACGTCATCTGACAGATAACGGGCGTCTGACACCCGCCCGCCCAAAAAATAACCGCACGACCGTTTAACCAGGCGCCTTGGAATGATATAAATCTTAAAGCCGGCCGGTTTGGCGTCAAACGCCGCTCTCAGATCGTCGGTACCCCCGCTTTTGGCAAGCACTATCAGTTTCTTTGCCGCATAACCGCGGGGCGAGATGTCCTTCATTTCCTTCAGAGCCAGGCGCCAAGCCAATGACGTCAACAGCGGCATATTGACGGCGTGTCCCAGATCAACCAGCCCGTAAGCCAGTTTCTCTAACAGCCAGTTGACGGGTTTGTAGAGCATTTCAGAATAGCCAATCGCGGCCAAAAACCCGGCGCCGATGCTCCCGGCATGCCGTCACCACGGGCAGTCCGAGTACATGGTGGCGACGTCGCTCCTGTCGTCGCCGATTTCCGATTCCAGGGCCGCGCGAATTTCGTCTCTATGCGTTCGTACCAGCGACTTGGGGAAAGGAATCCGGGATTTGGCAATATTACTGGCGACGTAAGGTCCGAATTTGTGGCTGAATCGCCAAGGTTTTGTGTACTTGTCAAGGCGACCAAGATAAGCATACGCGGCGGCCGCCGCGTCACACCGTTCCGCGGGTAAACTCCTATTCCGACGTTGCGTAGGATCGCAATTCGCCGGAAAAGCCGCGCCTAATAAATCGCAAAGTCGCCTCAATTCCTCGTGCGGACGGGCCATGAAGTTCTCGTAGAAGAACACGTGAACCCGTTCCCGGCTAAACCCCTCATTCCAGAGTTGCAACAGCCTGACGAAGGACATGGCTTTGATATTGAGCCGGCTTTTGCGGTCTCCCAGCGCATCATAGTTGCCGAACTTGCTCCCGTCCCAGCCGACAAATTCTTCCAGGGACACGAAACGGCGCTTTTGCACTGCCAACCGGTACAGGGACATCACCCAATCGATCGGATCACGCAGGAAAACAATAACCCGCGCATCCGGCATCCAGTCCCGGAGTTGGAGCGTTTCCGACGGATACGCTTGCGTCCACGGTTCCATCGAAAACGCTTCCGATGAGATCAACACCGGGTTTGAGTGTTCGCCTATAACGTCAAGGATTCTTTTCGTTTCTGCCGACAATTGCTGCGAAGTCACGCAATCGTGCACGGCGTCCATGACTTGTGGGTCTTGAACAAAGTGCACTCCCTCGAGCGCGGGAAAGAACACGTTCTGCAGAAAAGTGGACGCGGTTCGAGGAATGCCGATGTGCAGATAGTGCATGGTTTGCGGAAAGGACGGTTGTTCCTGGATATAGCTATGGCGTCATCGCGTCGGGGTCAATTGCCCGATTGACCCGATCGCGCGCTGGATCCCTCGGTATCTCCGTGAGAAATTGAGAGGTTTCTCTGCTTTGTGCGCTCCGTCGCGATCACTGATGCGCCACTCCGGGCCGCTGATGCGCATGATTGATCAGCAATTGCTCTGCGCGAATGAGATCCTCCTCGGTATCGATATTCACAACCGGTTCGTCAATGACGATTGCCGACGATCGCTCCGGCAGCAAGACACCATCGTCCAGCAATGCCTTTCGCTTGATCGCGTAGACGATCCCATTCCGATGATAGACGGGTGTTAACTGCTGGCGGGCGATGATTTGCGCGCCACGGGGATCGTAATAGCGCAGCGTACCGTCGTTCTCAATCACGAGCTGCTTGAGCGGATGAGCCTTCAAATTCGTCGCCGACACCGACCAGACCGCATCGGCGCCGGTTTCCGTCATTTGCCTGACCGCCGCGGTTATATGATCAGGGCGCCGGGTTGGCGAGGTGGGCTGCAACATGACGACGATGTCGTAGCGCAATCCATCAATCGACTCAATGGTCGTTAGCGCGTGCCGCAGTACCGCGACATCGCCGATGCGGTCTCCCGACAGTTCTGCGGGACGACGAAACGGTGCTTCGATGCCGTGATTCTCCGCCTCCGCGGCGATTTCATCGTGATCGGTGGACACCACTGAACGGTCAATGCACTCCACCTGGGCGACGACATCGCCGACCCACGCCACGAGGGAACGTCCGCAAACCTTGCGCAGGTTCTTGAGCGGGATGCCCTTGCTGCCGCCGCGCGCGGGCACCACCGCCAGTATGCGCCTGCCGTCATGCATGCACGTTCACCAGTAATTCATCCGCGATCATCTCAAGCCCAGCGCCGTACGCCACGCGCAGGAACTCAATGCCATTCTCTTCAGCCGCCTGTTGATCCGATATTCCGTCGCCGACAAACGCGGCGCGAGATGGCGGTGTTCCATTGCGCATCATATTGCGCCGCACGAAGTCGCTCTTGCGTGTCGGGTATCCGGCGATTTCATCGAAAACTTTGCCCCAGCCCCTCGCCTGAACCAGGGACTCGATGGCGTCCTGGGGAGTGTTGGAGCATAGATAGAGGGTCATGTCCCGCTCACGTAGACCCTCGAGCAGCCGCGTGGCTCCGGGAATCTCGGGCGCCCGCGACACGGCATCCAACGCGAATTCGCCGTAACGCCGGATCAGGCCGTCCGTGTCCCTCGCGCCGGGCGCCGCAAGGCCCACATCACGCATCACCCCGGCCATACGCGGTATCACGTGGTAACGGGAACCGTCCGGATCCGAGTCCAGCGTGTCGCGCACCACCCGGGCGTAATCTTCGCTTGCTGGAAACAGTTCGAAAAACGCCTGTCTCTTGGCCGGCGCGGAATCCACCAGGGTGCCGTCGAAATCGAAAAAGACGACGTCATAATGCATGCTTGGCCCGGAAGTATTCCCGCCACTGATCGACCTTGGTCTTGCGTTGATCGCGGCTCAATTCGGCAATCGCGGGATCCTGATAAAAGCTGTCATCGTTGTAATGGGTGGTGGACACTTCCTCGACGATGGCGCCCTCGAAGGTGTGAAACTTGTGCCAGGCGCCGGGCTCGACGATAAAGGTGTCGCCCGGAGCCAGCTTGGTGGGGTATCCATCCTTGACGATCTCCAGATCCCCGTCCAACAGCTGGAAGGTTTCTTCCTTGCGCTTGTGAAAGTGATAGGGATGCTTCTGCCTCGGCAGCTGCACCACCAGCTTTTTTGCGTAGGTGCGATTGATGCAAGTCACGATTACCGCGCCGAACTCGCGAAACCGGCGCAGTCCATAATGATGAGATATCTCGATTTCCGCGTCGCTGTTAATGCGAACATTTGCTTTATTCATCAAGCCCCGCACCTGAAGCATCACTTGATAAATAAATTCCTCATCGCTTTGCTCGTTGTCCGCCAATTCTTCCGTCAGCGCCTGCTTCGCCTGATAGTCACGATCCGCGACCAGGCCGGGAACCCAATTGTCGGTGGTGAGCTGCCCGTCCTCGACCGGCATCGCGAAGAATACGTCGGCGCCGCTCAGAGACTCGCCCTTGTCGATATCGCGACGCGCGTATACGCCGCGCTTCAAGGCAAGCAATGTGGAAGTCTCGCCGCTGGAGGCGGGGGCGCGCTCCGGAGCCCCGCTCATCTCTCTCGCCGCGTGGTAGGCTCGCAACCAGCGCAGTAATTGCTCGGGGGTCGAGGAATACGCATTTAGCGGTGCGTCCGGTTTGGGAATTCCCACGTGCCGTTCAAAAAGCCGGGCGCCCTTGGCGAAGGCGATCTGTATAGCCGCAGTATTCTCGGGGTCTTCATGGGTCGACCAGCCAATGGGCACGCCCCGGTAGCGTTCCCGCAAAAGGTCGATCTGGTTGAGCTGCAGATCGCTATCCGGCGTCGGGTATTCCGCGATGCAATGCATCAACGCGAAATGTACGCGCTCACTCTCCAGGAAGTTCACCAGCCAGTCGATTTCGTCAAGGCGCAGTCCCGCCGTGGACACAATCACCGGAAAATTAACCGAGGTGACTTTTTTCAACAATGGACGATCGTTCGCGGAGCAGCTTGCGACCTTGATGATATCCAGCCCCATGTCAGCAATCACATCCACCGACTCCTCATCGAACGGTGTGCACATGGCATACATGCCCGCCGCGCGCGCGGTGTCGGCAAGCTCGCGGTAAACCTCCATG
>CAMYKK010000057.1 GCA_947258975.1 uncultured Gammaproteobacteria bacterium | reverse complement strand
GGATTTCGCCGGATTAAAGACACCTTCGTTCTCAAACGAACAGGCCATCTCACATTGCAGGCAGCCGGTACACTTCTCCGGCTCCAATTGGAGCGCTTTCAACATCGTAGATATTCCTCCTTCGGTATTTGGGTCTTCGCGTCGATCATAGTCGGCGTGCACGCACCTTGTTTGGATTTTGACGCGTTTGTCAGGGCCAATGTAGGCGTAAATACACAAGAATTTAGGATGCAAACCGTATGCCAGTTACGACGGCGTGAAAACTGCTTGATTCGCTTAGCTATTCGCTGGCGGTTGGGGACTAAGTGTTGCAAAAATCGCCATCCTCTGTCCCAGCGTTGACACACATCCATGGTCGCGGCTTGAGAAAAAGCCATTAACCTTATGATTTTAATAGTTTATCTAGACGATATCGGTGTCTACGGCAAATTGTGCTAACTTACTTCCGATTACAAGGCTTCGGCAACGCGATCATGCCATACGTTGAACAAGTAAAAGGCCACAGTGTCGCGACGAACGAGTGCAGTGCTCCCCGCGTCCATACAGCCGACGTGGAATCTGGGAAGGCGTAGCCAATGAATAGCGAGTTGACGAAGCGTCACTCCCAGAAGATCTCCGCGATCACGCAATCGCATGAACTCCCGGCGGATTTGGGTCTGGAGAAATGGCTACTCTCGTCCTGGCAACGTTGTATCACGGGTTACGGTATCGACCCGTTCGTCAACAAGTCGATGTCGGTACTCGAAGTTTCCGAACTAAAAGACCATCTCGATCGGCTTGATCACTTGCGATACATTGCCGATGCCGAAATGCGTTCCCTATATGAATCCATTTCGGGATCCGGATTCGCGATCATGCTGACTGACGCGCAAGGCGTTATTCTGCATCATATCTGCGACCCGACGATCGAGAAGGAGTTTCGCAAAGCGGGCCTGCGGTTGGGAGCAAACTGGAGCGAGAACCACGAAGGCACGAACGGTATCGGCACATGTATCTTGGAAGGAGTCCCGGTCACCGTGCATCGGGACGAGCACTTTCGACGTCGACACATCAATCTCACTTGTTCCGGAGCTCCGATACGAGGGCCTCATGGTGATCTTATCGCTATATTGGATGCGTCATCTTGCTCGAGCGAAGATTCGCGCAACAGCCAGATTCATCTGCGTGCGCTGGTCGCTCGATCGGCTTTGTTGCTCGAGAACCTGAATTTCCTGTTCGAATATCGTGACGAACAGGTCTTGCGTTTTCATCATCGCGCTGAATGTATCGGTCTCCCCAACGAGGCCTTACTGGCTTTGGATCACAACCGCAGAATATTGGCCGCGAACGCGAGAGCGGTGGAATTTCTCGAAGCTCCATCTCGACACGCCCTTGTTGGAAAGTCGGCGTGCGAGCTCTTTGACCCGTGTGGGTCGCGCTGCCTGGAGCCGGGAGCCGGCAGGCGTTGGGGTGGCACACTGTGGCCGGTGTGCTTGCGCAAGACCGGACAACGGTTTTGTGCGCTGTTATACACGGTGAGCAACACAATCTCGACAACGGGAGCAGGCAAGGTAGAGAAAACCGTCAAGTCTTCGACCTTGGACCTGGACATGCTGGCCAGTTCCGATTCTCATATGCGAGAAAGCGTATGCGCCGCGACGAGAATCATGGACCGACGTGTTCCAATTCTTCTGCGAGGTGAGACGGGTACGGGGAAGGAGGTGTTTGCGCGGGCCATTCATAATGCCGGCCAACGAGCAGATAAATCGTTTGTCGCTATAAATTGTTCTTCGATACCGGAAGCGCTCATCGAGAGCGAGCTGTTCGGTTACAAACACGGGGCGTTCACCGGTGCGCGCCGCGAGGGGATGAAGGGAAAGGTATTGCAGTCCAACGGTGGCACCTTGTTTCTCGATGAAATCGGTGATATGCCGTTGCACCTGCAAACCCGCTTATTGCGTTGTCTAGAGGAGTGCGAAATTGTACCTCTCGGCGCTAATGAGCCCATTGCTATAGATCTAAACGTGATCAGCGCCACCCACCAGGACCTGGAGAAACTGATAGACGAAGGCAGCTTCCGAGAGGATCTGTACTACCGTTTGAACGGGATCAGCTTGATGCTGCCACCGTTACGAGAACGAGAGGACAAGGTAGAGCTGATCCGCTTCATTATTGAGAGGGAGCAAGATTTGGATGTCGGCGATTCAGATGTTGGTGCGGCGGTAGATGACGCGGCGATGGCTAAGTTGTTAGCCTATAAATGGCCTGGTAACATTCGTGAATTGCGCAACGTTACCCGCACCGCGCTGGCATTATGCGAGGAAAATACGCTGCGGTTGAACGACTTACCGGAGCGTATCGTGACGTGGCGGCCTGACCGGCCACTGAATGGATCGGAATTCGCAAACGGTGATGCAATGGTTACGGCTGAAGTTCTCCCGAAAAATCCTCTCGATATCGCCGAGAAGGAGGCCATTACGATCGCCCTGAAAGACCACCGCTGGAACGTGACAAGCACGGCTCAAGCTTTAAACATGAGCCGGAACACGCTGTACCGAAAGCTTAACAAACATGGCCTGCCAACGACCAAACCGCAATAGCCTGCACAAGCGTCGTCTCTGTATTTCGCGGATCCGATACCGTCGGATTTTTTGTCACGGGCCGTTGTCGGTAATTGCGTTAACTCCCGAATCGCTAGAAATGGACGCTGCGTGTCAACGCCTTGAGTCTAAATGACGCCTTATCGGAACGACTTGGAGTAATAGCAGTTTTGGTCGGAACGAATGAGAAATATCAGCTGTTGTTGCAATGGATTATCTTCGCTGGGGCCCTGGTGTTTGGATTATGGCTTGCGTGGCAGGTAGGTATTTTGGCCGACGTCTTGGCTCGGGACCCGACGTATATGTCGCACGTCATCGGGCTGTTGTTCATAGGGGCCACTTTGCATTGCGGCGTGCGCGCTCTTTTCCTGGCCCAACAGTTGAACATGATCGACGAAATGACCCTGGCGACGACTCCTCTGACGCAACCGCTTCGTCTGGCAGGTGACACGATTTCTTTGCATGGACGGCCCCTTGCTTCCACACTTCCCACCGACTACCTGCGTTCGGTCCTCATCCGCTATCAGGGGACTTCTACACCTCACGAACTGCCGGTGGAGCATACACAGTTGACCGAAATCCTCGCGGAGCGCGCGCGCGGTCAGCATGAGATGGGATGGTTTATCAGCGGACTGGCGCTCAAGTTGGGATTATTGGGAACCGTCATTGGTTTCGTCATGATGCTGGGTTCGGTATCCGGCATCGAGTCCTTTGAAGTGTCAGATGTCAAAGTCGTGTTATCGAATATGACCGTGGGCATGGGAGTTGCTTTGAACACGACCTTGGCGGGTCTTGTCGCCAGTATCTTACTGGGATTTCAGTATCTGCTGCTGGATCGGGGTGCCGATAGGCTAGTCAGTCAAACCGTGTACTATGCGCAGACTGCTGTGATCCCTCGCCTTGCCGCTGCCGACTGAGTCGTGGCGATCCTGAGGCCCCGGCGGCCGCTCGATCAGGATCCGTTCACGGATTTGTTGTTCAATTCGTTACTTGCCTTTACATTTCTCTTTCTGATTACGATCATCTTTCTCAATCCCCCGGCTAAGCAGGGCATTATCGATCCAAAGGCGGAGTTTATTATTACCACGACTTGGGACGATTTTAGTGTTGACGATGTTGACACTTGGGTTGAAGACCCGGAAGGTAAAGTATTGTGGTTTCGTAAACCAGAAGTGGGACTCATGCACCTGGATCGGGACGACCGCGGCATGCAGAGCGACACGATTGTCGTTAACGGGCAAGAGGTACAGAATCCACTCAACCAGGAGGTGGTAACCATACGCGGTACCGTGCCTGGGGAGTACGTGGTCAATACACACTACTATGGTTCCAAGTCGAAGTTGCCTGTGACGATTAATGTTCGTGTGGTTAAGGTGAATCCGAAGCTCGAAATTATTTATTACGGTACCCTGGTCTTGGAACGGGAGGGCGTGGAACAGACCGCAGTGCGGTTTTCGATTACCAGAGACGGAAAGGTCGAAGGAGTGAATACTCTATTCAAACCCATAGTGCAGATAAACCAGATATGAGCCAGTCCGTAATTGCATTATCGATCGCTTATGTCGTGCTGGGCGTCTTGTTGCTTGGTCTCAACATCGCCGCTCGCTGGCCGATATGGGTCAAAGTGATGATGATAGTATTGGTTACCGGTTTCTATTTCATCACTTATAACTCCCTGAATGGAATGCTGGGTTGGCCCACGACTGGGAGTCTGCCTGATCGCTTTTTGTTGCTCGCCTCGTCGGTAAAAGAGCCCGGCAAGAAAAAAGGGGGCGGTGGGGGAGAAATCTATCTTTGGGTTACGTCCCTGGTAGACAATAAACCCAGCGGGGAACCTCGTGCTTATCAGCTTCGCTATTCGACTGAACTGCATGCGCAGTTGGAACAAGCGAACAAGCGTATTCGCGACGGCGTCCTGCAATTGGGCAAGAATGAGATCTTGGTAGAATCGGGCGCGCCTCGCGACCTGGCAAGATTCAGCGCGCATCGCAAAAAAGTGCGCTTGTATGACCTTCCAGATCCGGAGTTACCCGAAAAGTGAATCAACGCCTGTGCTGGTGCGTGTTCGTGCTCACTACTGTAATCAGCGGATGCGACGGCGCTCCAAGCAGTTACTTTCCGCTCGACTCGGGCGCAGCATGGACTTATCGGGTGTTGATAACCACAGAGCGCGGCGAGGTCACCGAAAAAAAGCTGAATATTGAGAACCTGGGTCGCGAGATAATCAACGGTACGAAATTCCATATTAGACGCACAAGTTCGGGAACGGACTATTTCATAGGACAGGACGAGACAGGTATATACCGCGCAGCGAAACGTACCATTGTCGATCATCAACCACGCCTGGACCGGGAACCGCGCTATATTCTTAAACGGCCGTTCGCGCCGGGCAGCGAGTGGCGTGCGACGACACATCCGTATGTCATACGGCGTCTCCAGCCCTACACGGAGTCGTTTCATCGCGGCATCGAGTTTCCTATGAACTATCATATAGAAGCTCTGCAAGAAACAGTAAACGTGCCCGCTGGTACGTTTAACAGTTGCATCAAAGTCACCGGTGTGGCCGATCTCAAAATGTATGTTGACCCGCGCAGCGGCGTTGGGGAAATACCAATTATCACCCACGAGTGGTATGCGCCAGGAGTGGGGCTGGTCAAGCTGGAACGTATTGAAAAACTCGATACCGAGCAATTCACGGGCGGTCGCGTCCTTTTCGAGCTGGCACGCTTCGAGCGTTGACGGGGTGCGTGCCCGTGATAGCGTCTCCTCGGACGAGATCGCCCCGGCGCCGAACAGTAACGGTGTTTTGCTTAGCACTCATTGCGGTTCTGTCGGCACGAGTCGCGGTCGCTATCGTATCCCGCGTAGAGGTCGATTCCATTGAACCGGTGCTGGAAAACAAGAAATTTGGCGCGGTCGGTGCTTATGAGCTGGTGCGCGGACGGATGCATTTCAGTTTCGATCCGAAGAACCCACGCAATGCGGCGATCGTCGATATTCAATTCGCCCCGCGTAACCAGGATGGTCATGTAGAGGCGGCTGCGAACTTTGCCGCGCTGCGGCCGAAAGACGACACCTTCGCCAGTGGGATTGCTCTTGTGGAAGTCAGCAATCGTGGCAGCAAGTTCTCCTTGGGGTACTTCAATCGGGCGGCTGATTGGACCCTGCAAGCCGGCAATCCGCCATCTATCGGTGATGGACTGTTGATGCGTCGTGGATTGACCGTGGTATGGATTGGTTGGCAGTTCGATGTGCCGGAAGGAGGCGATAGACTTCGATTGCGGGCTCCAGTTGCGCGCAATCCGGATGGCACCTCGATCACTGGTCTGGTGCGTAGCGATTGGACGGTTGATGAACCGCGGATGTTTCTCGAGCTTGGTCATCGGGGCCATCGGCCTTACGCGCCGTTTCAAACCAGGCATCCCGATAATGTGTTGACTGAGCGTGACGGGCGCGATCTTCCGCGTAGAATAGTACCGCGGGAGCTATGGCGATTTTGGCCGGAAGAGTCGGGAGGGATAGATAGCGTTCCTAATTCGATTTTCCTATCCAATGCATTCAAGCCCGGCAGGATCTACGAACTCGTTTACCGGGCCAAGGACCCGAGCGTGGTTGGTTTGGGGTTAGGGGTTATACGCGATGTCATTGCGTACGCTAAGTATAATGCCAGCAGCATCATTCCCGTCCATCTTGGTATCGCGGCCGGAGTGTCGCAAACTGGACGATTTCTTCGACACTTCTTATATCAGGGCTTCAATACGGATGAGTCCGGCCGTCGCGCTTACGACGGCATGATGATAATGACTGCCGGTGCTGGTCGCGGTAGTTTCAATCATCGTTTTGCCCAGCCGTCGCGAGACGCACATCCTTATTCTGCATTTTTCTATCCGACAGATATCTTTCCGTTTTCCAGCAGCGTACAAATAGACGCCCAAACCGGTATTCGAGATGGACTGCTCAACGCTTCGCGAGTTGGGAAACATGTACCCAAGATCTTTTACATCAACACAGGTTACGAGTACTGGGGCCGCGCAGCATCACTGATACACACAACACTCGCCGGAGATAAGGATGTGGCTCCGATGCCGAATGAACGTATTTATCACATTGCGGGCGCCCAGCATTATGCAGACCGTTTCCCGCCTTCAAGAGACGAGCATTATTCGGACGCCAATATTTATCGGGGTAATCCTTTAGAGCTCGCGGGAAATTACCGGGCGCTGTTAATTCGCTTAATCGATTGGGTCTCTTCAGGTAAGCGGCCGCCGGCAAATATGTATCCGCAGATAGAAAACGGCTCGTTGGTCCCGGTGGAGTGTGTGGTTTTCCCGGCTATTCCTGGTTTAGAAGTGCCACGCGTGGCGCATGTAGCCTATCGCGTCGACTACGGACCCCGCTGGAAACAAGGCATTATTGACTGGCAGCCTCCCAGGCTGCTTGCGCCCTACACGACCCTGGTTCCGCAAGTAGATAGATTGGGGAATGAGCTGGGCGGAATTCGCAACGTGGAGATCCGTGCGCCCTTGGCGACCTATACACCCTGGAGCCTACGATCAGAGTTCGCCGGCGGCAGGGAAGCGCTCACTAATTTTCGTGGCACGTTTATACCTTTGCCGGTCAATAATAATCACCGAGTGGAGCAGGCCGATCCGCGACCGGCCTTGAGTTTTTTGTACGCGTCCAAAGCGGACTTCATCACCAAAGTCCGAACGGCTACTCGCTCCCTGATTTTACAGGGCTTTCTACTTGCTGAGGATAGGGGTTATGTCTTAGAGCGGGCGATGAAACTTTGGGATTGGGTCCACGACGCGTCCGCCGAGGACAAATTGTCCTTACCTCGAGCTGTCGTGAGATAGAAGTTCTAGCCCGGACGCGGCCGACGCATCAGTACGCCGCGCTGGGGATTGTATCCGTAAACCGCCAAGGCAAAAAAGCTCACCAAGCATCCCACTACGACCGTCAATGCCACGCCGTTTACTTGCCCATACAGCGCGAAGCGAATCAGTTCCACGGCGTGGGCAAAAGGATTAAAACGGGCCAGTTGATACACAATTTCGGCCCCGGCCTCCTGAAGTTTCCACAGCGGATACAGGGCAGACGAGATGAAAAACATCGGAAATATCACAAAATTCATAGTCCCGGCGAAGTTTTCCAGTTGTTTGATGTGAACGGACAGCAACAAGCCCAGCGCACCCAGCATCAGTCCGCTGAGGACGATCGCGGGCAAAGCGTAAATCCAGCCCGACCACGGGATGTCTACCCGGAACAGCATGCATAGAATCAGGAACGCGTAGACCTGAAGCACCGACAGTAAGGTACCAGCGCCGAGTTTGCACAGCAGCAAATACCAGCGCGGCAACGGTGCGGTCAATAGTAAACGCATTAGCCCCATCTCGCGGTCGTAAACCATCGCGAGGGAAGACTGCATGCCGTTAAACAGCAAGACCATACCCATCAATCCGGGCGCGATATAGACCTGATATTCGATGTAGGTTTCATACGGCGGTAACACTGCCACGCCAAAGACGTTCTGAAAGCCGACCGCGAAAACAAGCAACCAGAGGGCGGGCCGCACCAGGGCGGAGAACAGTCTTCCCTTCTGATGAAGGAACTTGATCACCTCCCTGCCGCCCACCGCGGTGAATGCTTGCAATGCGTGGTTTGATTTCATCGCTCAGGCGGCCGTGTCATCAGTTATAATCTGCACTGGTTTTCACGTTCGTCGAAACCCAGCGTATCCAGATTGTTGATCTGATGGAGAAAACCGCGCAGCGGAGCCCGTTCCACCACCCAATTTGGTATGGTGAGGAAGATAGGTTGACGAAGCTGGTTGTTCCACTTGCGGAAGTTGAGTGGATACCCTTTGGAACCGTCCACTTTGAATTCGTCTCCTCGAATGTACTCCACCAGTTCCGCTAAGTTCGAGGAGTTGGTGCGCAACACGGCTTCGGCGATGATCTTCACAGCCATCCAGGCGGCCCAATCGTAACCGGTCATGTGTCGTTTCGCCAGCCTGACGAAGCGTTTGTTGACCTGTGGTGCACCGTTGCGCTCCCATGCCCAGTGCCACCAGTCGGGGACCAGTCCTGCGGCACCAACCACGGGCCTCGATTTTTGCACTTGGTAAGGAACATCCCTTGCAAATTCGCTCTGACTGTCGACCACATAAACGACGTCGTAGTCCACACCCGCGGTGAGTAACGCAACGTTATTCTGATCGCGCTTTCGCGGGTCGCGGCCCAGCAGGAAGTCTTTGGTATCTTCGATTTTCAGACCAAAGCGTTTTGCTGATCGCGCAAAGGCCGCATACAACCGGTCGTCACCGGGTTGCGAGCCCCTAAGTACCAGAAGCGATCGCCATTTCTTGAAGACCAGGAACTGCGCTAAGGCATCTGTCAACATTACCCGGCTCGGGACGATATGCATCAAGTGGCTTTGGCACTCACTCTGCCGCAGCTTGTCGTCGAGCGCGGATATGTTAAATAACAAACCCGCACTGGGCTTGGTCCTGGCAGCCAACTCGGCAACCATCCCGTCGGGAAGGTCGAGCACAAAGAAGCGCACACCATCGGCGTATAAATCCTCGTATGCTCGAATGAGTGCTTCCATGGAGACTGCGGAACGCCGCTCGAGTTTAAACTCAACACCGACCGCCATGGCCGCAAAACGCGATTCTTTGATCGCGAGCTGAGCGCCGTCGAACGGTCGCCCCCAAGGCTGGGCGGGGTAGCGCGATTCGAGAAACGTCTCGCGATAATGTGGATCGTCTTTAAACTCGAGATACCCTATAGCAAGAGTCCCGACAGCCGCCGAAGCAATACCGTAGCTCGAGAACAATACAAGCAGTAACAGAATACTAGTCGCGGTCTTGGGCATAAGCTAGTTATCCACGACGACGTCATGCGGAACGCGTCCAGCGGGCACGGAGCGGATTACCTTCATGTTCCGCGTGTCTATCACCGACATGTCGTCGCTTTTGCCATTCACGACATAAAGGGTGCTTTCGTCTGCGCTGAGCGCCACGCCCCATGCGCGCCTGCCCACGAGCACGTACTGTTTTACTTGCCGCGATGGCACGTCAACGACAGCCACATGGTTTGCATGACCAAGCGTGACGTAGGCCCGCTTTCCGTCTTGCGTAATGTGAATGCCGACCGGCGTGACCTCTTCCGGACGAAATCCCTTCGGTTGAAATGCGATCTCTTCGACAACCTTATTGGTAACTTTGTCAATGATGGATACGCTGCCGCCGATCTCGTTGGTCACCCACAATTCCGAGCGATTCGGAGTCAGCGCAATGCGACGTGGACGAGTCCCGACCACAATGTTGGCCGTCAGCTCGTGGCTTTTCACATCAATGACATGAACCATATTGGACACCTCGGACGCGACGTAGACGTACTTGTTATCGGGACTGGCCAACACGCCCTCCGGCTCCTCGCCAACCGGTATTTCAGCGACGACTTTGTCGTTGACAATATCGTAAATAGTGAGCAGCCCTTCGTCCTCGTTGGAGGCGTATATAAACTTACCGTCTGGGCTGACATCGAATCGATCGGGATCATCTCCGATTGGGATGGATCGGACCACCTTCAATTGCTCCACGTCAATGACGTCGATCGAGTCGTCATCGCCACAGGCGACGTATACCTTGCTGCGGTCAGGGCTGAATCTCATGGAGCGTGGTCGCTGACCAGTGGAAATTTTCTTGATTTCTTTCAGAGTCCCGGGTCGAAATACCGTCACTACATGATCTTTCTCGCTGCTTACGAATACGAAGCCCGTACCCTTGGCGTAAGTGGGTTGTGCGGTACAGATCAACAACAGCAGTAACGTCGGAAAGGCTAGTCGCATAGTTACTCCTTCATTTTGTGCTTGAAATCAGTGGATTCCGGTTAAATCGAGAAAGGCCTCCGCAAGTGTGGGACGCTGCGTCTGCGCAATCAGTCGTTCGGGTGTGCCCTGGGCGATGAGTTTGCCTTCGTGCAGTACCAAAGCACGATGGGCCCTTTCCGCTTCGTCGACGAGATGCGTGGCCCACAGAACGCTGATATCACCTTGCTCGCAGCGATCCAGGACGTATTGGACCAGCGTCGCGCGTGACGCCGGATCGAGTCCCACCGTTGCTTCGTCCATCAGCAGAATGGCCGGGTCATGAAGCAGCGCGCGGGCCAATTCCACCTTACGCCGGTTACCACCGCTTAGGCTGCGCGCCTTATCGGAGGCGCGGTTTGCTAAGCCCAGGCGTTGCAACTCGTCGGTAATCCGGTCACTGGTAATCGATGAGTAGATGCCGTGGAGGCGGCAGTGGTATACGAGATTCGCGCGCACGCTCAGATCGAGGTCCAATGTAGGTTGCTGGAATACTACGCCGATACCGGCCAGCGCGCGCTCTGGTGATCTTCGAATGTCGTGGCCCTGAATTACGATGCTGCCTTGGTCCGGCACGAATAATCCCGTGAGCAGATGGAATAGCGTCGTTTTACCTGCCCCGTTTGGTCCCAGCAGGGCTACGAACTCACCCTTGTGCAGCGCCATATCGACATTGTCCAGGGCTTTAGTCTTTCCATAAGACTTGCCGACCCCCGACACTTTTGCTGCGATTTCCGTCATTCCATACCCCGCTTCTGTCCAGGCGCATGTCCTTGTTCGTCAAGGTCTGTTGCAAGCCCAGATAAAATCTCCGGGTGCTCGCTCAGCACGCGTTTGTGGAGATCGCCGATTGCTGAAGCTTGCATATTCCGGGGCCGTTTTATATCGACGGTGAGTCTATGGATTATCTTCCCCGGGCTGGCCGATAGGAATATCACGTGATCCGCCAGGGTGAGTGCCTCGCGAAGATTATGTGTCACGAATACGACCGTGGGCCGCAATTTGCGCCACAAGTGCAGTAATTGTCCATGCAGTCGCAGCGCAGTCGGCTCGTCGAGTGATACAAATGGCTCATCCATGAGCAACAGGTTTGGGCGTATTGCGAACGCGCGCGCCAGGGCTATTCGCCGCTGCATGCCTCCGGACAGTTGTCCCGGATAGCTCTCGGCGCGGCCGGCAAGCTCAACTTCTTCGATTATCTTGAGGGCCCGTGAGCGACGATCGTGCTCACCATCGAGCACGAGTTCCACGTTCTGGACCACTGTCAGCCAGGGCATGAGACGCGGCTCCTGAAACATATAGCCGATTTTTGCCGGATGCGTTGAATGATCCTTTAACGATTGGTCATTGATTAGCACATCGCCTTCGTAGTGGCGATCCAATCCCACGATGATGTTCAGGATCGTAGACTTGCCAGCGCCGGAGGGCCCAACCAGAGCAACGAATTCGCCTGGAGACACGGTGAATGCGAGATCCTGCAGCGCCACGATTCCACTGCTTGGAAACAGCTTGCTGGTAATGTTGATGGCCAGTTCGATCACTTGCGCCATCTGGAGATTCGATTGTCAATGGGCCGCATGACTACTCCCTCCACCACCAGAACCACGGCGGCGAAGGCGAAGGTATAGGCCAGGATGCTGGTGATGTCGAAGAACTGAAAGAAGGTTGCGAGCTGAAATCCAACCCCATTACTCCTACCTAATAACTCGACGACCAATACGATCTTCCAGATCAGCGCCAAGCCGGAGCGAGCCGCTGCCATCAGATACGGATAAAGCTGCGGCAAGTAGACGCGTATGAGTCTGCGATGCCAGGAAAGATGGAATGCATCGGCCACCTCCAGCAGTTTTCGGTCGACCGCGCGCGCGCCCTCGCGTACGGTCACGATCACGGTGGGGATTTTGTTGATAGCGACCGCGGTGACTGCCGCCGTCTCGATCAAACCAAACCAGATGTAGCAGAGGATGATGGTGACCAGGGCTGGAATGTTCAATCCGAGCACCAGGACTCCGTCCAAGGCGGCGTTGACGCCACGATGGCGGCCCATCAGGATGCCAAACGCGGTTCCGATCAACATGGAGATGACGAATGCTATCAGCACCCGCGACAAGGTTATCGCCAGGTTGTATAACAGTTCTCCGGTGACCAGATGATTCCACAGGCTCTCTGCAACTGCGGTGGGGGCAGGTAAAGTGGGGTTCTGTAAGATCTGGGCTATCAACTGCCACAGGGCAAAGAATCCAAACAGCGACAACGCATGTAACCAGCGTTCACTCACCATCCCCGTCACGGTAAGAGCATCTGCGGCGTCATCTTTGTCCAAAACGTTCCATTGCTAAGCTTGGTACTCTTCCCAACCAGCTCTGCTCCTCCCTCGCGGGCGAGAATCTCAAACACCTGGGCGGCGGCCTGCCTCTCGGCGCCGCCAAATCGACCGGGAATACCCGCGCGATATCCGTCGCGCAACGCGCGCAGTGTGTCGTCGTCTTCTGCTTTGGTCAGAGGACGCAGTCGTTCCCATTCAGCGTCGGAGTCTCTTAATAACTGCTTTGCCGCATACGAAGCACGCAGGAACCCGGTCACCGCGGACTGATGGGCATCGGCCCATCGTTCATTGTAAACCCAGCCAAGTAAGGGGACTTGGCCGTCGATACCCAAACCCCTGATCAAGTCGTTTACCCCAATCAGTGGGCGCATATCCGCCGCTTCGAGACGCGCGCCATAATTCCAGAAGTTCAATACCGCAGGAAGATCGCCCTTCAGCATCAGCTGATTGAGCAAGGGTGGGGCCGCGAAGGTGGGTTCCACCGATGTCTTAAGGTCTAGACCCAGTCGTTTTTTTGCATAAGCCCGCAACAACAACCAGCTCTTATCCACCGGACCGCCCGCGATGCCGAGTGTATTGCCTTCGAGGCTTGCGAGCGATTCGATACCCGAATCGGGGCGAACGTATAATGCTCCTACCGTCATTGAATACGGGAAAAACACGAAAGGTTTGTTCTGTTGTCGCATGCGGCTCACCCAGATCCAGTCGGTGACGATGATATCCGCGGCACCACCGTGCAGCGCGACGCTCACTGCGTTTTTTGACCCCAGCAGCAGCACCTGCACATCGACGCCGTATTTCTTATCAAGTGCGTGGTGATTAATGACGTCCAGTTCCCAGTTGACGGTGCCAAACTGTAATACGGCTACCCTAACCGGGTGAGGCGCATCCGCTACCGCCATTCCGGTAACAAGCGTTAAAACAAGGGCAAACAGTTTCATCAAGCGTACGTTTGGTGGTGGCTTCGGATATGCAACGTGACTATCACCATGCATGCAAATTCCCCACAAACCGCGGAACTGGAACGCTTAGTTTGCGCGCCACAGGAGATGGTCTTTCGTTCGCGGCTAATCTGAATCAGAGATGCTTCTCGAATATTTTCTTTCTAGGCGTCCTTTTCGGAGCCCGGAAGTCGGAGAACACCGGTACCGTTATCTTCCCTAAGCATACCAATTGAATAATTAGAATCACGGGGGACGATCTCACGGATTTAGAATGTGGTCTACTGTTTATCCGCAAGGACCCAACGGAGTTCGGTATTAATCCCTGGAAAGGAATTCACTGCTGCCTGCGGTGGGAAGACAAAGGCATTGTGGGAGATGCGCATGCGGTCGATATGAACCTAATTCAAAGTTCATCCAGTATTTGTTTTCGCTTCTCTGCGTATTCCTCATCCGTGATCAGGCCTTTAGCTTTTAAACGATTCAAGGTGGTCAATCGTTCCTCCAGAGAATCCAGAGATCGTGTTCCTTTACTGGAGCGGTTTGTCTCATCACTACCCAGTATTTCTCTGAGTTCCTCGCGCTTTCTTGCCGTTTCTTCTTTCTTGTGTATTGTTGTCATACGATCATAGGTATCCGACGCTGTTGCCACATTAATCACTAACCAATCATCACGTCGAGTTTCGTTTAATTGCTTATTTCCAACACCATTGACTGTTACAAGAGTTCTGTTAAATCCTTTGGAACTTCTTGAACGGCTACCATGATCAAAATTGTAGCGTAGTATCCCGACATGAGTCGGATCATAGGCTACCTCATAGGCATCATCTCGGCGCCGGTCATAATCACCCATAATTATGTTCAACTTATTATTTTTATAGAACGCCCGGCCAGCTACGAAAAACCGATTGGGTTTTAAACCAAATGATCTGCTAACGCTCTTTTCCATAGCGAAGATAATATCTTGATTCGGTTGAGCGCTTCTTAGACCTTTTGCAAGATTTCGACCAAGCATTTCCGCCTGCTGAACGGAAAAGAGAGATACTAATTCTTCCCCCGAAGCAGGCTTTTCCTTTTCTTCGATTTTTAGCGATCTCAGGATAGTGACCACCTCTTCGGGTTTCAATTCGACAGGGTGATCATTTTTGCCAAACTTGGATTTACCCCGATCGACGTATTTGAAAAATACATTAGGGCTTGCTTGCCAAATTACATCGTCACTGGCAAGAGAGCCATTCGCGAAAACAGAACTAAGAGAAAATATTAGAAAAGTAAAAAATACGGCGATAGTTTTGTTTTCCAATATATTCATCATGATGAAATTTTAGTCAGCTGTGCTGAAGTTATAGGCCTTAGATCGATCGGCAAGTGTACAATAGATAAGCAAAAGCCTACAACAAAAAGAGCATTGCAGAATATTGACCTCAGAGGAATGAAGACCCGTCCAGTAGTGGACAAGGCGAATGCGTCTGATCCTCAACGACGTTAGTGTGACACGCTGTTAGCTTCCATTTCTCATCAGTTACTTGCTGCGAATCCGGATACCCGCCCGTCTATCGTGTTGCGCTCGATTCGAATGCTCGTTTACCACTAACTACGCCTACGCGCACGATCTGTCGCGTCCCTTGTATTCTACTCCATTGGGCTCCTCGCTACAGGAGCCGGCAAGAAATCCAGGTTCCTAGACGGCTCCCGTGCGCCGCCAGTTCCGCGAGTTGCTTGACCTATTGTTCCGGGTATGTCGCCTTGGCAATGGCGTAGACTGCGTTCCGCTTCGCCAGGACTTCGTGGTCTTAACCGCGGTGGCGTTCGGTTAGCATCAAAAAATGAATGCCGGAACGACAGCACGGCGCGGTCCCTACCGTCGCGCCAAACCAGTCTTTCGAACACCTACGCTTTGGTGTGCCGTCTCCGTTCGGCCACAGCCTCCCTCGGTTACTGCAGTGCAGCAGTTATTCCATCGATCATGTTGGTATAGAAATTGCTCCGTAATCCACTTGTTGTTTGTTAGATACAAATTGTTGGGTATTAATCTCACTATGTTTGTGATTAATCAGGCGCATTTATTTAAGGGCTATAGAAGGGATAGGCTCATGCCGCAATCCGGAGCGTTGTTGTTCAAGAGTCGCAAAATAATGATTAGAGATGAGCCAATTGTTACATGGTTGATACACATTGTTGCATTATTGGCACGCTGTTGTTGGAGCGCGCAAAAGCTCGATTGGGTCTGCAGCAGCAATCCATAATTTTCCAATTGTTTGTGGAGGTAATTTAAATGTTCAAAAAAAAATTGTTAGCGGAGGTCTGTCTGGTTGCCGCAACGATGACGCTTCCTGTTTCGCAGGCGGCAGAGGGCGAGGCCAAATGGAATATTTCTGGCTGGATCAACGAAGGTCTTACCCGTTATGACGATGGTCAGGACAGCGATATCGCTCAGCTCTCGGATAATGGTACGACTCTAGGAAGTCGTATTACATTGTCCGGCGGTTTTGAGCCGGAGAAAACGAATCTGAAAGCGGGATTCGAAGTGATAATAGAAGTATTGTCCGGAACCCCAAACTTTGCTGGTGGGGGGCAGACCACTCCACTGCTTTTCGCCAACCAAGATAATCTCGATACCTTCAACGGTGGCGATGTTGGTCTACTTGGTAGCCATGCATATATCGGTGGCGACTGGGGCAAGGTTACCCTTGGTCTGCAAAGCATGCCTACGGATAATATCGCGGTACTCGCGGATCCTTCAGGGACTATATGGTCTGGTATCTCCCCTATCTTCCGCGGAAATGGCTTCTTTATTCGGGGTGTAGGCGCAGGAGCATCTAACACCACTTGGGGATCTTTCGCTCAATGTCTCACCACACCCGGTTTGGGCATTGGCATTGATTGCAACGGTATCTATCGTAATGGCGCTCGCTATGACCTGCCTGCGTTTGGTAACTTCAGCGTAGCTGTTGGTTATGCCAATGACAAAATTTACGATATCGCCGCCAAATACAGCGGTGAACTAAGTGGTATGACAACTCTGCTTAATTTTGGCTACGCGGTTAACAAAGATGGCGGCACCAATGTTGGAGGGACTGAGGCTGATGTTTTCCAGGTGCAAGGCGGTCTGTTGCATCCTGGAACTGGTCTGTTTGGTGTGCTCGCCTATCAAAAGGAAAAAGCTGACAATGCGACCGCAGGAACAGGTGATGACACCGATGCTTGGTATCTCAAAGCGGGCATCCAGAAACAGTGGGCTGCATTTGGTAAGACGTCCATCTACGGCGAGTTCGGCAGCTACAACGACCAGTTCGGTTCCGCTCAGGTTGATGGTGTGACTGGCTCTGAAATCAAGCGCGTCGGTTTCGTCGTCACGCAAGATATTGGCAGCAGGCTGAAACTTTATGGCAAATGGGAACAGCTAAGCCTTGATGTAAGTGGTAATGCGCAGGCCCAAGCATTGTATGGCGGAGCAAAAGATCTGGATCTGGCCACACTAGGTGTGGTTGTGTTTTTCTAAGATACAAATATAGATTTTAGGAGTTTTACAGCATTAAAAAGGTCTCTTCGGAGACCTTTTTCTTTTGTGCGCCCGGCAGGGCGCACTCACTTGGAGGTGGAAGTTCTCCCGTGAGCGACCACAGCGAACGAAGCGAAGCGCAACTGCACAAGGGTGACTGAGCGTGGGAAGGAAGCGTGGAGCGGAACCGCGAGTCGATAGACGAGAACCGGATGCGAGGCGGTGCCGAGCAGGCCAAAGACTGCGAAGCCCTTGCTTTTCCATATTTCTGCATCCAGCCTCCCGATCCCGATCCCGATCCCGATCCCGATCCCGATCCCGATCCCGATCCCGTCGCCATCGCCCGGGATCCGTGGTGCAATATGCGGGTTAAATACTACCGTAATATCATACGCATGGGATTGGGGTTGTCGACGTCCGGTCACGAGAAGGTGTAGCATCGACCGCCAATGCCGTGGGATCGTCTCGCATCGCGTTACCCCCATCAGTCATTAAATCTCGCGGGAGTTCTTCACAAAAGTATTATTCATACATCGTGCATACACCGAGGCATTAAGTGCGAAGACATAGATACCGGTCCAGTATCCTGGCGGTAGTTTTACTGGCGGTCATTTCCCCGTTTGTTTGCGCAGCGGACGAGATTGCTGTTATCCAGTCAGAAGGCAAACGACGGATCGGCGAAAATCGAGCGGCTCAGGAGACTATCAATCGAATCAGTGACCGAACTGCCGATCTGGTCGCCGAGTACGAGACGCAAATCAAGATCGTGGATGGCTTGCGCGTATACAACGATCTCCTTGACAAACAAATTGCCGATCAGGCGGCTGAAATGGCGGCGATGGAGCAATCAATCGAACAAGTCTCAACCATGGAGAGGCAGATCGTACCGCTCATGGTCCGTATGATCGACAGCCTGGAGAAATTCATTGCGCTTGACGTACCGTTTCTGCGCAAGGAGCGGGACGAGCGTGTCAGTCAGCTCCGTCGCATGATGGCGCGTTCAAATCTCACAGCTGCCGAAAAGTTGCGGCGTATTGTCGAGGCGTATCAGATTGAAAATGAATACGGGAGAACAATTGAAGCATACAAAGGAACAATCTGGGCCCAAGGCAAACCTCGCGAAGTAGAGTTTCTACGCGTTGGTCGCATCACATTGATGTACAGGTCAGTGGGAGGGGAACAGGTTGGCATGTGGGAGGCAGCATCTCGGCAATGGAAGTTGTTGCCAGCGAGTGAGTTCAGTGGACAGCTAACCACGGGTTTTCGAATCGCGCGCAAGCAGATGGCACCGGAGCTGTTGATCTTGCCGGTGCCTGCACCGGAGATTCGTCGAGCGCGATAATGCGCATTGCCGCAACAATACTATTAACATTCATTTTCAGCACCGGCTCTGGCTTGGCGGCTTCGGAACCGGTATCACTGGATGAACTTTTGCAGCAAGTGAAGGCCGGGCGGATCAAGGACAATAAAGAAAACGCGGCGCGCATCCGGGTATTCAAGGAGAATCAAGCAAGGCAAGAGCAGTTGCTGGAGCAGGTCGCGGCGGAACGGAATCGTGAAGAGCAACGAAGTCTGCGTCTCGAAAAAGAATTTCAGAACAATGAAAACTCCCTGGTGCAGCTAGAGAGCAGACTCAAGGAACGTCTGGGCTCATTGCAGGAACTCTTTGGCGTACTGCAACAGGCGGCCGGTGAAGCGCGTGCGCAGTTCGAGAACTCACTCACCAACCTGCAATTCCCAGATCGATCAGAGTTTTTGACCGCGCTGGCCCAAAAGATGGGTGAGACCCGCAGCCTGCCGCGAATGGAAGAGATCGAGCGTCTGTGGTACGAGCTTCAGCGTGAAATGACGGAGTCGGGCAAGATTGCGAGGTTTTCCACGACGGTGGTGAATGCCAACGGTGAGGAGGTGCAACAGGACGTCGTTCGCGTCGGCCTGTTCAATGTGGTCGCAAATGGACGGTACCTGGATTACGTTCCCGAGACCGGGCGTCTGTTCGAGTTTGGCCGGCAGCCGCAGACGCGATACCTAGACGCGATCGAGAGACTGGAGAGGGCCACCGAGGGCTCGGTACCATTCGGTCTCGATCCCGCGCGCGGTGGCGCCTTAGCGGCACTAGTGCAAACCCCTGATTTGAGACAACGGATCAGGCAGGGCGGTGTGATCGCGTACATCATTTTGGTGTTGGGAATAATCGCACTAATCGTCGCGCTGGAAAGACTAGTGTCGCTTTATTTGACCATGGCAAAGGTGCGACGACAGGCCCGCGAACCACTGCAACCTGGTGGTAATCCCTTGGGACGGGTGCTTCAGGTGTACCAGCACAACGTAGACGCTGACACCGAAACCCTGGAGTTAAAATTAGCCGAGGCGGTGTTGAAAGAAACGCCGAGGATCAACCGCATGTTGATGTTTCTAAAGGTCATTGCCGTGGTGGCGCCCCTGCTCGGCCTGCTGGGCACGGTTGTAGGAATGATCGTGACCTTCCAGGCGATCACGTTGTTCGGAACGGGGGATCCGCGGCTCATGGCGGGTGGGATTTCACAGGCCCTGGTGACCACGGTGCTTGGGCTGTGTGTCGCTATACCGACTGTATTCCTGCACGCGCTGGCTGCGGGTCGTGCGCGGCAACTGACAGAAATACTGGAGGAGCAGGCGACGGGGATGGTAGCCGAGCAAGCGGAAAAGCGCCATGCTGCGCTTTCTGTGAACTGAGGATCAGCTGTGACGTATCTCTATCACTATGCCCCGGCGTTCGAGTCCATCCGGCACTTGTTCGAGCTGGGCGGCGACGTGTTGGTGCTGATTGCTATTCTGAATCTGATGATGTGGGGTCTGATCTTCGAGCGTGTATTGTATCTTGTGCGTGAACATCCGCGTGTGGTGGAGCGCGCTCTCGCGGCGTGGGAGGCAAGGATAGAGCGTAAATCATGGTATGCACATCGAATACGCGAGCGCTTCATTTCGTTGGCCTCTCAGGACTTGGAGCGTAACTTACGTCTCATCAAGACCTGCGTTGCACTGTGTCCGTTGATGGGTCTGCTGGGAACCGTTACCGGCATGATCGAAGTCTTCGATGTGCTCGCTGTTTTTGGATCCGGCAACCCTCGTTCCATGGCGTCCGGTGTATCCAAGGCTACGATTCCAACGATGGCGGGCATGGTCGCGGCGCTGTCCGGTTTTGCCGTGAGCGCTTATCTGCAAAAACGAGCGACACGAGAAAGGGAATTATTGAAGGAACACATGACGATGGATCATTGAGAACAACTCATACAGACTCAGGCAAACTACGCTACGTAAAACGAGGTCTACCATGCGGCGCATTCTGGCAAGAGCGACAGCAGACGAGGATGAATCCAATATCGACATCACCCCGATGTTGGATGTCGTTTTCATTATGCTGATTTTTTTTATCGTGACAGCGACCTTTGTAAAAGAAGCGGGCGTCGATGTGGAACGTCCCGAAGCCGTTACGGCGGTGATGCAGGCGCAGGCCAACATTCTGGTGGCGATCGATAGTAATAATGAGATTTGGATCGATCGGCGCAGAGTGGATATTCGTTCGGTACGACCGAACATTGAACGTCTGCACGCGCAAAACCCCAAGGGATCCGTGGTGGTTCAAGCTGATCGCGAGTCAAAGACCGACATGCTGATCCAAGTAGTGGACGCCGCTCGAGCAGCCGGTGTTGCCAAGGTATCCATAGCTGCACAAGAGAAATAAACTGCGGCAAGCGTGTCAAGTGCCGGTGGAGACGAGTCAAAAACTTATTGGTCGTTTGATGCTTGGTTTTGTATTGGCGGGGATGGTCACCTCGGGTTTGTTCTGGACCATGCAGCGCCTTATTGCCGCCCCGGACGGCACTCTGGATGCGACACAGCGCGTATATTCCGTCGACTTCGTGAAAGTGGCGCCGAAGAAGCACCAACAACGCCCACGCGTGAAGCCCGAGAGGCCACCGCCTCCCATCACTCCGCCGCCAAAGCCGTCACCATTGAAACTTACGCCAATAGTGCAAGACGCGCAGAACCGGCTGATCGCCGCGATAAACGTCGCGCCCGACATCAATCTCTCTCCGCAGGGATTTAGCCTGGGTATCAGTGAGGGCGAGTATCTGCCTTTAGTCAAGGTCTCACCCGCTTATCCGCCGCGTGCGCTCGCCCGCGGTATCGAAGGCTGGGTGATGTTGGAGTATACGATCACCGAGCAAGGCACGGTCAAGGATATACGAGTAGTGGATTCCAAACCTAATAACAAGATCTTCCATCACTCGGCATTGGAAGCTGCGGCGCGGTGGAAATATAAGCCGCGGATCATCGCCGGTAAGCCGGTAGTGGTTCACGGTGTGAAACATAAGGTTACTTTCAGAATAACGAAATAATCGGAATATGGACGATTTTCTAACACTGAAGCGCAGGTGCCGAACCAGACTTTTTATTTTGTTGGCTCTCTCGGTGATGTTTATGGTGATGATGCACGCAGGCATTGTCGAGGCCGCGAAACCCAACGATAAGAGCCGTCCGAGAGAACCGGCGCCCTCTATCCGGCAAACCGTCTTCAGGCAGCTCGAGAGCGCGCAGCGGCTGGTCGAGGAAAAGAACTTTGCGCAGGCGCATAAGGTGTTGAGCCGGTTGCATAACGAGAAATCGTTGTCCGCCTACGAGTCAGCACAAGCTTGGAATCTAACCGCTTACGGATACTATCTGCAGGGGCGCTATCGAGATGCGATCGCTGCGTATAACAAAGTGCTGAACGAAAAACGAATCCCCAAGGCGCTCATCGAAAGTACGCTGAGGACCTTATCTCAGCTTCATTTCTCCGTGGAGGAATATCGGCAGGCGATCGTGTACGCGGAAAGATTAATGACTGGGGCACAGACGCCGACCCCGGATATCTATCTTTTGTTGGGACAGGCGTATTTTCAGCTCGGCGATTATCAAAATGCGATTCAACCGCTTGAGCACGCTGTGCTGCAATATCGGGAAGCTGGTAAAAAACCCAAGGAGAACTGGTTGTTGTTGCTGAGAGTGATCTATTACGAGTTGAAGCGATACAACAAGATGCTCTTGGTGTTCAACGAACTGATCCGCTTGTACCCAAAAGTTCAGCATCTCATGACACTTGCCGATGTATACGGTGAGTTGGGTGATAAACGGAAGCAGTTGGTGCTCATGGAAGCTCTTTACGAAAAGGATCATCTCAATACGACGCACGAGCTGGTGAGTCTGGCTAATCTCTATATCCTGCACGAAATCCCTTATAAGGCGGCAATGCTGCTGGAAAAGGAGATGAACGCAAACCGAGTTGAAGGAATCGTGCGTAACCTCAGATTATTATCTCAGGCGTGGTATCAGGCACGTGAGATAGAAAGGTCAATACCACCGCTGCAACGTGCAGCGGAAAAGTCAAACCAGGGAGAGCTGTACCTGCGTCTTGCCCAGGCATATATCGATCTCGAGCGCTGGCGAGAAGCCGCAGCAGCGATCGAAGAGGCCTTGGTCAAGCCGGGAATTGAGAGGCCGGACAGGGCGCACTTGATGATGGGTACGGCTCTTTATCATCAGCAAAAGCTGCTCCTGGCCAAGGCGGCGTTCGAGCAGGCGTCGAAGGACAAGCGCAGTGAACAAGTCGCCAAGCAGTGGCTTGTGTTCCTCGAGACTGAAATCCATCGTTGGCAGGATGAACAGCACGCAAGACAGCGGTCCGGTTCTGCCCCACGTGGTAACCCCTCAACGGACTCATAGTGACACTTCCCGCCTCCTAGCCCGGATTATTCATGAATCTGTTGCATGAATGGATTTTTTCGCTTCCGTGGTTCAATAGCAAGGACATACCATCTTCGAGGATGTGTTTTGCT
>CAMYKK010000056.1 GCA_947258975.1 uncultured Gammaproteobacteria bacterium | reverse complement strand
ATGGAGTACTGCCGACTTAACGCAGCCCTGCCAGCCCTTGGGAAGGTGGATCTGCGGTGGCAGCGGTTTTGTGAGCATCGTGGCCTCCGAAACCGAGTTCTTGAGAGTTCCCGGTTGCAGGATACAATAAGGGCCATTGATTCAGAATGTTACGGTCCGCACGGTGAGCCGAAGATTCGGTGGACCAGGACAGGAGATAACAGTCCACATTCGTTTCAAGGGCGGCGCCACGCAAACGCTCCGTCTGCCGCGCCCGAAGAGTGCTTGGCAATTGCGCCAAACCGATGCCGCGGTGATTGAAGCGATCGATCGCTTGTTAGAAAATTACACCATCCAACAAACTGCCGACCGACTCAATGAACGGGGACTGCGCTCGGGGACAAATTGTCGGTTTACTTCCCGAATGGTCGCGAAGCTGCGCAGAGACTATGGCTTAAAGACTCGTGTTGAACGCTTACGTGACCGCGGTATGCTCACCGTACAGGAAATTGCGCAACAACTCGGTGTTTCCGTCCACACTGCAAAAATCTGGCGCCACGCGGGACGCTTACCAGCCCATGTCTGCAATGACAAAGGTGAATATCTGTACGAGCCGCTCAGCGACAAACTGCCGACTAAATATGAGCGGCAAAGGTCGCACAAGAACGTTCAAACCAACACTTACGCTGAATCGTAACTAAGAGGTGCAGTATGAAACACAATCCTGAGAGACCGGAACATACGCCACGGTCTTGATTTCATCCACGCCGAGTACGCTCAGATTTGTTTTCCACCGATGATATTCGAATAAGGGATGGTTGTCGGAGCTGAGGTAGCTGGGCAGTCTGATACCAACAATGATGCTATTGAACATCCGGCAAAGGCTGATGCCGTCGATGTCGCCGGGGTGGACCGCGAATCCGATGATGCGGCGAGTGAACTGATCCATGAGTGCGCCAGGTAAGCTGGCGAAGAATAGCGGGTGAAAGTCCCGCACGGGGTAAGGCCTAGCCAGCCGCTCCGGCCCCGAGTCATGCGCGTCACTCCGCGAGGTGTGACGTGAAGCGTTGACAGGGGAGACCTTGGGCAGGGTATTGAGCTGCGAAAGCAGAATTTCGAGGTGTTGATGCAGTTTATGGATGCAGAAGACAAAAGGAGCACATGCGGAACTGGTGAGTGTGTGTTCCACCTTGCGCAGTCGGAGACCCCTTGCACGAGGAGACGTTCTTCGTACGGAACCTGGGAGGCCTCGTCACCGCCCCGTGTGGCATCACTGGGCCGGGTACGCAAGGGTAACACCGAAATCGTACCGCGTACGGTGGCGAGGAGTCGGACAACGTCATACTACCGGAGAAGCCCGCGAACAACGGCCGGCGAAGGCCTGCGGAGAGGGTGGAGGGAAGGACGTTGACCAAGGGAAGCCCCGAGAAGCCTGCCGCAGTCTGGACACAGCGCCAGGGCACTGCGTCGCCGGGTCTGCTCAGGGTGCGCCAGAAGGCGCGTCAAGGAATGGCAGAACCATTCACCGCGCTACTTCACCACGTGACGCCAGCGCTCATGAAGGCGAGCTACTACGCCCTGAAGCGTAATGCAGCGCCAGGGGTTCAAACACCAAAACCTTCTCGCTTGTAATGTAATTCCCAAGTATTTGACTCGGGATTAAACTTGGCGTACAACCAAATCAACGTTGGGCTGCGACGGATATGTTGTCCTCCCCACAGGAGCAACCTTTTGAGTGTTTACGCCTAACGCGGGATTGAGGTGTGTCGTTCGCTATCCACTCCCGAACTGACCAGTGACCCCAGACGACGAAAAAGGAGGCAAAGAAATGGCTGAGAAAGGTGAGAGTACGAAGGCAGCACGGCTGCAAAGCGCCGTAATTCTCGACCGCAACCGAGTGCAAATAGAGTTCGTAATAGAAGACTTGGTCAAGGAACTCGCAAAGGGCGGGATCTCGCCTGTGGCCGCGTGTAACGGATGCAATACTTGTTCTGCATCAGAACCGCTCGTTCAGGAGAGGAAATAGACATGACCACGCCAGACGACAAACAACCCTCGAGCCGGTTGATCCAACAAGGTTCTAAGATCGAAGAAGCCACCGTGATTGTGAAGGGCGATGACCGCATACAAGTCGAATTTCAGATAGACGATCTGGTCAGACGCCTGATGCCGCCGGGAAGTCTCGTAGCCTCTTGCGGAGGATGTGATGGCTGCACTGGCTGCTCTATGTAAGAACCACACGAGCACGAACTGAAGAGATTGAGATCGCACATAGGTAACGCTACCAGGTTGGTTACCGCGCGTGCATCGAGACTTTCCAGTAGTGAGCGATAAGGACTTGATCCGGTCCAGATTGGGCTCGGGCGAGGGTGGGCGGCGTGTGTGGCGCGAGCATCGCGAACGTATAACGCGGCGCCTACCGGAGAGGATTCGAACTGTGCCTCGGACACGTGCTATCGACCGTCGGAGTAGTCGCGGCGAGCAGGTCTCCATGATGTGCCCTTGTTAGTCAGCGGTGCTCGCCGCTGCGATTGCGGTTAGTTCTGTCCCCTTGAGCCGAGCCTTTCGCCGCGCATTGTGTCATGCCGAATCTTGTACAGAGGTGAGAGTATGAAGGCAGCACGGCTGCAAAGCGCCGTAATTCTCGACCGCAACCGAGTGCAAATAAAGCAGCGAGTCAACCTTGCCAGGCTCGTTTTTGAAGCCCGTTTCCTCCGAGACTGTCAGGTTAGCGCATCGAATCCCTGCATGTCGTTGCCTTTGGGGTGGTTGGGCTATTCAGCGTCATCTCTCTGCGGGCGATTGTTCCACTCACTGTAGGTAGCGATTTGAAGAGGTACCAGTTTATCATCGATGCTTGTACAGAGAACGCGGCGCATCGCAGCAGTACGACGCCGCAAGCCGATCAAGCCTGAACCATGTGTGGTATAGCGGGCATTATAGGATCGGGCGGCGAAACGCCCATAGAGAGCATGACTCGGGTACTTTCGCATAGGGGCCCGGACAGCACGGGTCATGTTTCGCAAGGGATTGCACATCTAGGCGCAACGCGCTTGAGCATCCTTGACCCGGATGCAGCGCCGCAGCCGGTCTGGAACAGGGGCGGCCACGCCTGCATCGTCTTCAATGGCGAGATTTACAATCACAAGGACCTCCGGAGCAAGCTCGCTGACCGAGGCTACGTGTTCGCGTCGATGACTGACACGGAAGTGGTCCTTCACATGTACGAGGAAGTGGGCGAGGCTTGCGTGCACCATCTCCATGGTATGTTCGCTTTTGCCATACTGGACCGGGATCGGCTCTTTCTGGCACGCGACCGACTGGGTATAAAGCCGCTTTACCACTGCCATATTTCAAGGACAGGCCAGTTCGTATTCGCCTCTGAGATCAAGGCCATTTTGCGCTTGGCCCACTACAATCCCGCACTGGACCTACGGGCGCTGGCTGACTCGGTCGTATTGGGCTACGCCTTGGGTGAGGCGACTTTGTTCGAGGGTATTCGTCTGCTGCCGCCCGGGCACACAATGACGGTCTACCTCTCGGAATCGGTTCGCCTGAGCGACCCTCGACCGTACTGGTCACGCAACACCGAGACCGATGAAGGAATGTGCATCGAAGATGCTGAAGAACTCCTAGAAGCGGAATTAGCACGTGCGGTGGACTCGCACCTCGCGGCTGATGTGGAAGTGGGTGTTACGCTCTCCGGCGGGCTCGATTCTACGCTGCTCGCCTGTTTAACCGCCGAGCGCTTGGGGCGAGCACCACGCACCTTCGTCGTTGGTGACTGCGACTGCAATCCCGATGTGATACACGCCGAACAGGTGGCCCGGTTACTGGGTTCAACTCACGAGACCGTAGTCCCCAGTTTCGATGACTATCTATCTGCTATTCCAAGTCTAGTCGAGGCTGAGGAAGAGCCTAGCAACCTCTTTCTCCTTCCGCTTCATTTGTTGTGCCGGAGGGTGGGCTCGCGGGTGAAGGCATGTTTGCACGGAGAGGGGGCAGACGAGCTATTCGGCGGCTACCCTGATTACCTAAATCGCTATTCGCGTCTGGAGCGCATACGCAGCCGTGTTCCACGACTGCGTGATCTTGGCGTCGAGCCGAGTGATCGCTTGGTTGAAACAATCGAGAGACTGTCTTCTCCGACGACCATCAATGAGTATCTTCCACAAGTTTTTCACGTAAATCTTTCGGACAGGCTAGAACGTCTTCATCTCCTGCCAGTGGATAAATGCGGCATGTCTGCCAGTCTGGAGTTGCGGGTGCCCTATCTAGACGACGGCATGGTGGACATCATAAGCCGCATGCCGCTGCGGTTTCTCGTCCGGCCGGACA
Organism: uncultured Gammaproteobacteria bacterium; assembly: GCA_947258975.1. Taxonomy (GTDB): domain Bacteria; phylum Pseudomonadota; class Gammaproteobacteria; order Arenicellales; family JAANXG01; genus CALZGZ01. The sequence continues at coordinate 20,961 of CAMYKK010000056.1, read as the reverse complement.
TTGGAGTCAGAAAGTACATCCTGAGGCGACTGGCCTTGAAACGCTTCGGACTGGACTTACTCGACGTCGTCTTGCGCGAAAAAGTAGGCGCCCCGAGAGCCGGTTTGCATCATTTGGATCGGTTCGACAGACTTTGCTCCGAAACGCTCCCTGACACATATGCAAGTAGGCACACCTTCGGCTCATGTTTTTCCACCAAGCGTGAGCTGTTAATGTTCGACTTTTTCCAGGAAGTATTCATGAAGCATCGCGGCAACAGCGAGGCGGCAGGAGGGATTGTGGACTTCATGGCCTCGCGCGCAGAGAACCAACCGGTGACGCAAGACATATGAGTATCCCTGAGATGCAGGCTTGCCTAGCGCGGCTGTATCTAGACGAGCTCTTTCGCCGGCTTCTAGCGAGAGACCCGGAGTCCGCGCTGCAGGCCTACGGACTCAGTGCAGAAGAAGAGGCTGCTATACGCGAGCTCGACGCAACCAGGTTGGAGTTCTTCGCGACGTCGTTGAAGAACAAACGCCGAAAACGCATTGCTCGAGCCTTCCCGCTACTGTTCCGAGTAGCCGCGGACGAAGTCGAGCATCAGTACAACCGCTACCACGCACTCTATATGCCCAAGTCACGGCGCAGCATTCATCAAGACGTCCTCGACTTTGGTGAGTTTATCGAAGACTCGCTGGCCATAGCACCCGGGATTCCTCCCTGGGCGTGTGACGTCGCTCGCTACGAACGGCTTTTGTACGCGACAACATATACACATCAAGCAGACACGGATACGAGCAGTGGTGCAACGACCGTCAGCATCTCCTCACGACCGCGTCTGTGCGAAGACGCATATGTAGCTGAGTTCCAGTACGACATCGCTTCGATAGAAGACGCGCTACGCGACGGCGAAGAGCGGGGCTTGGAGCCTTCGCCTTGTGCTATCGTTTCCCGCGCAAAGACACCGACGGCTGAAGCTCGCGTTTTGCGGATTAATGGTCCTACGCTCGCCGTGCTGCGGCATTGCGATGGACGGCAAAGGCTCGAAGGCATCATAACGGAGGTCGAGGCCGACTTCGGTACTACCGGCTTGAAGCAAGGCGTTTTTGAGGCCGTCACGAGACTGGCGAACGCAAACGTACTCGTCATAGAACCCGAGGCTTCCACGACGGGACCATCGCCGCGCTCGGTTGCAGACGCGCCCCACGAACGTCCTACTCTCACGAGAGAATGCAAATGAACCCGGAGAACCAAGCCACCGCGGGTCCGCTGTCGTCGATCCCGGCGCTAGGCTCGGGTATCGGCTTCCGCAGAGAACTCAAGCAGGACATTCTGGACGCCCGAGACGAAATTGACTTCATTGAGGTCGTAACCGAGCAGTACCTCACCGATTCAAACCAGTTGACGGAACTTGAAGAGCTGCGCGATATTTTCCCCATTGTTCCCCACGGCGTGCGCTTGTCGATCGGATCAGCAGCGCTTGACCAAGAATACTTGCGCGCGATCAAGTTGGTCAGTGATACCTGTCGCGCCCCATACTACAGTGAGCACCTTGCAGTCACCCGTGCCCCAGGAATTGAGATTGGGCATTTGTCGCCGCTCTGGTTCACCGAGGCGGTCCTGGAGCAAACGGTCAACAACGTATTGCGGGTGCAGGACACGTTGGGAAAACCGCTTATTCTCGAGAACATAACCTATCTGTTCGACATCCCTCGCGCGACTATGACACAGACCGAATTCCTCGGCCGACTGGTCGAAAGCACCGGCTGCGGGATCCTGCTGGATCTGACCAATCTCTACACGAACGCTACCAACCATGACTTCGACCCTCTGGCAGCGCTCGATGGTCTACCCTTGGACAAAGTCGTGCAACTACATCTGGCTGGTGGCTACTGGTCTCAAGGCATTTTGATAGATGCCCACTGCGAGCCCGTTGCGCAAGGTACATGGGCCTTGCTTGAAGCCCTTGCGAATCGTGTTCAAGTGAAGGCCTGCATATTGGAGCACGATGATAACTTCCCCGACCACTTCTCGGTGCTTTCGGATCAGGTGCGCCGCGCTAGAGAATTCGTCGAGCGGCGCCGGGTCGAGGAGCCGTATGGTCCATGAAGATATGTATTCTTGGCAAATACCCTCCGATCGAAGGAGGAGTTAGTACCCACACATTTTGGATGGCGCGTGGTCTAGCCGAGCGTGGCCACGAGGTCCATGTGGTCACTAACGCCGACGAGGTCGAGCCCATGTTCCGCATGTCGCTCGAACCTTCCGACCAAGCTTGGTATTCCTCACAGTTCGATGCGACCGGTGGACGCGTGCGCGTATACAATCCCGAGCCGTACAGTCGCCGCGCAATGGGCCACATTCCGAGCAGTAATCCCTTCGTAACCAAGCTCGCATCTGTGGCTACCGAAGTCGTGCGGCGACAGGCCTGCGAAGTCATACTGGCCTACTACTACGAGCCCTACGGCATGGCGGGTTGGCTGGCGTCACGCTGGACACGCCGTCCACTGCTAGTCAAGCACGCTGGCAGCGACCTGGATCGACTCTGCGCGGTACCGGACCTTGCCACCGCCTACAAAGAAGTATTGCGCACGGCCGACGTGGTCGTAACTCAACCTCGACTGATGCCCCGCTTTCTGGGAATGGGCGTGAAGAGGGAGAATATCCAGGCCGATGTGCCATACGGAGTTCCCAGGAAAGTCTTCAATCCGCAGGCGCAACCGCTGAACGTAGCTGCCCTGGCGCGCAGTGCCGATGGCTCCGAGCCGCAACCATACGACTCTTCCTTACCGACGATAGGGGTGTACGGCAAGATCGGAACATCAAAAGGGACGTTTGATCTGATCGGATCGCTCGGACAGGTCGCACGGAAAGGGCAGCGCTTTAATCTGCTCGCCATGGTGGGGCGAACGCAGGGAGATTCGATCGCGAGCGCCCTTCACGACGAGGGGTTGTACGAGTGCACATACGTGGTCCCGATGTTGCCGAATTGGCGCGTACCAGAGTTTATCCGCGCGTGTACCGCAGTGTGCTTCCTTGAGCGTGACTTTCCTGTCGAGATTCACGGACCGATCATTCCGCGCGAAGTCCTCGCTTGCGGTTCGTGCTTGGTGTTGTCAGGAGAGATCGCTGGGAAACAGAAATACCGGGAGAGATTTCGCCTTGGCGAGAACATACTGGTCATCGAGGATCCGAAGAACCACGAGGAACTCGCCGCCATGCTGGGCTGGATCATCGCTGACCCCAAGAGCGCCGAGGCCATCGGAGCGCGCGGCGTATGGATCGCGGATGCCATAGAAGACCATGCGGCGTACATCGACGGCTGGGAACGCCTGGTGGTTCACACCGCAAATTGTCGACCTCCAGACATCAAGCTTCCCGATGCCAGAACGACGGCCAAGGAAGGACTGGCAGTCACGCTGCCTGACCTGTTGGCTTTCCTTCAAGAACACCAAACCCAGATGGTTGATGCCTTCCTGCGCAATGCCCCAGATGCAACACCGCGTGATACCGCAGATCGTTTTTGCTGCTTCATCGAGCGCTCTTTGGAGAACGACACGGACATGGACGCCGAACCCACGGCCAGCCTCATTTCCGTACTACGCTATGCGCGAGCCCGGGTACATGCGTTGCACGATCCGGCGGAGGGCGGTATCTGCGCATTTCCCGTGAGCGATCGCTTGAAGGGCCAGGCGGTTACTCGTGAGACTGTGGGCAAGTTGCGACCCGTGCACGGCTCGTCGGTGCGGATCATGGCCTTTGACCACGATGTTTCGGGGCTTTTCTATAGAGGATCGCTCTTCGGACAATCCGTGGAGCCGGCGTTCACGGCTGACCGCGATGAGCTGGCGACGTTGTCTCGAGCGCCAACGCTGGTGTTGTTTCAACGCCGGGTCAACCTCATCCCTTGCGAACTGCGCATCGACGAGCCGACACGGGCGATCGTAGAGGCTTGCGACGGCTCCCTCACGACCGACGAATTGGTTGACCATATGTGCGTGCGTTTTGGCGCGGAAACTGAGGCGGAGCGCGAGCAGCTGACGGACGTAGTCCTGGCCGCGCTGTCACGCCTATATCGGCTAGGCGTGATCGTCTTTGGCGAGCGGGTGCCAGGCGGAGGATGGCGGGGAGGGGTTCGGCTGTCTGAACTCGACCCTGGGGGAAGCCTTCTCTCTGCTAGAAATTGACGGCAGTGAACGGGCCGCTCGATGGTTAAGCAAATCACGTTAGCGCTCTCGCGGCATGGCGGCACCGAAACACCTGGGAATGGTGAGGCGTCACCTGGAACCCGGCTCCTCTTCACTTCGCTTGAATCCTGTCTGGCGCCGCACTTCTCGATTGTACGCGTGCCCTCCTATTATCCTCTGGATGCTCGTGGGTCACTACGAGTCGCAGCGGATGTACTCGGCGCGGTTGACACTTGCCTCTTGAGTCTGCCGCGTGACCCCGCAGATCTCGACGCTTTCTTTGTGGTACGTAGGCATCTTCAGCGACAGTTGCCGTTCATTTACATGCCTCTGGGGGAGTTCCCGCGGGGAGCGATGTTCTACCGTCATCTCTATCGTAGGCTCGGCCCGCAGGATGCGATTGTCTTCTCCAGCAGCGCCGATCGCGCGGTGTTTCAACGGATAGTGGCGGCTACGCCCGTGCGCAATGCGGTGGTCCCATTGGGTATCGGGGCTGAAAGGTTCGCAATGGCGCGACCAAATCGCGCATCGGTACGTAACCACCTTGGTATGACAGATGACGATGTAGTGTTTGTCTACCACGGCCGTATCACCATGGAAAAGAATGTGCACGATGTGGTGGCTATCATCCGGCAGGTTGCAGAACATTATCCGCAGGCGCGGTTATGGGTCTTGGGGTCGCTCGCCGGCCAGCACACTGGCTCACCTCGCGCCCTGGCGGCGGTTGCAGGCACCCAGCATGGAAGGGCCCTTGCGAATGCTCTTGGCCCGGACAGATTTTCGCACCGCGTCAGCTTTTGGGGCGAAGTCAGCCAACAGGAACTTCCGAATGTTCTGGCTGCCGCCGACATTGCTGTCAACTTTAGTCTCAACGGAGATGAGAACTTCGGTTACAGTGCGGTCGAAGCCATGGCGGCGGGGCTGCCGGTCATCGCCTCCGACTGGGGCGGCCACAAAGACACCATCGAGCACGGGGTTACTGGATACCGCGTCCCCACCGTGGTAACTCGGTACGGCGTAGTGATTGACCGGTGGAAGGCAATGCGCTACACGTGTCGCCTGGTTCGGGACGTTGAGCAGCGCCGGGCAATGGGTGAACGTGGCATCCGCCGCGCGGCGAAACTCTATACGTCTTGCAAGTTTGGCCGCACGCTCGCGGATTACGTAAAGCAGCAGATTGAGGCCGGTGCCCAGACCCGGACGGCCGGCCATCGATGGACAGCACTGGGCCGACGACTGGAACGGAAGTACTCGGCCAGAGTGTCGGTTGGACCGTTTCCCTCGATGCCGACGTCGGTCGAGCCCGCAGCTCTGCCGTTCACACAGGATCCGCTGATGAGGGGAGTTCTGGCCCCCTATGCAACCACACTGCAGCGAACGAGCGCGGCTCCGACATCAGTGTTGTTCCTCCCCGCGGACATTTGCGTGCTGGACGAATCTCGCCTTGTTCTGTGCGATCCGCGATATCCGTTGGAGGTCGACCTCGATAACGAAGACGAGCGTGAAATAGTGCGCAAGCTCTTGACTTTTCGCTTCGTCAAGGCAGCAAAGATGAAGAACGAGCTGTCTGAACGCATGACGCCTGGGGAATTCGACCATGCCCTGATGCGACTAATGCGCATGGGTATTGTGGTTGCGTCTCACGCCGACGATACCCTTGATATCAGCGACGACTCGCGCATGCGAGAGTCTTGCGAAAGAGATTCAGCTTATGCCGGATAACTCACACCAAAGGCAAAGCTCTGCTCGTCGCCTATGGCTTCCCAGGGGCTTACCAGACCGTCACTCTGGACGGCTCGATCAAGAGAACACCTCCGCGGCTCTGATAGCCACACAAAGACACGAAGCAAACGGCAGCGTCGCTGACGTCACGATACTGCCGAGCATCTTGCTGGAACACGGAGGCTGACCATGTGTGGAATCGCAGGTTGGACGGGGCCGCAGGGACCAGCCGGCAGGGACGCTGCCCTGCTGACGGCGATGGGCGGGCGCCTGGCACGACGCGGGCCTGATGATGAGCGGTTGGTTGAACGCCCAGACTTCAGAGTCGTTTTCCGTAGGCTTGCGATCAATGGCGTCAACAACGGGGCCCAGCCCTTCGTTGTTGACGGTGGACGGATAATCGCGGCCGTGAACGGTGAGATCTACAACCATCGCGAGCTCGCGCGGCGATATTTACAGGATATTGCCTTGTTTAGCCGGTCGGACTGCGAGGTGGTGGTTCATCTATACCGCAAGTTGGGAGCAGGCTTATTCGAGAAACTGAACGGCATCTATGCCTTGGTGATCTGGGACGAAGAGCGCCGTAGCCTCCTTCTCGCTCGCGATCGCCTTGGCGTCAAGCCGCTTTACTTCAGCGTGTTGCGCGACGGCGTGGCATTCGCATCAGAACTCAAGGCTCTTCTACTACACCCGGAGGTACCGCAAGAGCTGGATTGGTCTGCCTTCGACGGGATACCCGACTCTGCCTTTCCCTACGAGAGGCCTTCCGGCCGGCCGGTAAGCACCGGCATTCAAGACGTCTCCTTCGTGGCCCCTGCCACCTGGGTGGAATGGCGCGATCGTCGTCTGCATCCTCCAGTGACCTACTGGCACCCACCCGGACCCGGTGAGGCACGAGATCCGCCGGGCTCTATCGAGCGATGTGTAGATCGCTATGCCGAGCTGCTGGATGATAGCGTGCGGATGCAATTGATGAGTGAAGTCCCGGTGGGTCTCTTCCTCAGCGGGGGGCTGGATTCCGGCCTTATTGCCGCTATTGCGTCGCGCATCACACCCTCGATGCAAGCATTTACGCTTGTTGAGCACTCGATAGCCAGTACCGGCGACCCCTCCACCGCGCAAGATATGGCGCACGGCCTGGGTATGCCACTGCATCTAGTCCGGGTCGATGAGTCGGCATTGTCTGAGACGGTACAACTCGATCTCGAGCTGCTAGAGTACATGGTCTGTATTATGGATTTTCCGCTTTTCGATGTAGAACTGCTCTTCAAGCATGAATTACATCGCTACGCGAGAAAAGGCATTCCCGATATGAAGGTGATCCTGTTAGGGCAAGGCGCCGATGAGTTTGCGGGTGGCTATTCGCGACTGAGTTCGAGCAGCTGGGCAGAATATACTGAGAACGAGAGCGCGAAGTTTCGTGCTGCAGTCCTGCGCCATCGGGGTTTTGGTGCGATACGCAGCCAATATCTCGATTCCTCTGGACGTCAAGGGGCCGCGCAAGCCTTAACCGGATCGCTCGAACCTTGGCAATATTGCCGATTCGGTGACCTTGCGGCCTACAATCTGTGGCACGAAGATAGGACGGCATCAGCAAACGGTGTGGAGGTGCGCGTCCCATTCTTGGACCACCGGCTGGTCGAGTTCCTTTGCTCTTTGCCTAAGGAGTGGCGCGCGGAGCTCTTCTTTGACAAGGGGATCGTCCGTCGCGCGGCACGGCGATTGATGCCCTCCAAGTGGGTTCGACGTCCCAAAGTGCCGTTGTTCCCGCAACAGGCAAACCACGGCAATTCTATCGGCATCCTTCGGCGTAAGATAGCGACATGCGCCTTCAAGTCCTTTCGGGAAAAGTACCTTTTGCTAGCCAATACACTCTTCTCCCCCAGAGCCCTCGAGGCGTTGCGCCAGCAGGTCGAGGTGCCCGGTCAGGGCGATGTCGCTACATTTACATTGATTCGGTGCATGGCCATTGCCATCTTTGAACGTATGTGCCGCGAGCTACGGCGTCCGGATTTCGAACCACCGTCGTTTGCGTATGCCGCGCCTATATCGACGACAGCTGTCCCGGAGCTAAGCCGCGTGGCGCTCAAACCGGCCAACCGTATCGCACTGAACGGCTCGATAAAGCTCGCTGTGTCGTGCGAACCGCACCCAACTTTGCTCGTGATGGTCTGTGGGACCGAGACCGCTAGCATCCGACTGCCTGAGCGATTCACGGAACGACTCTTGCCGGCCGTGCCACTCTGGGACCGGCCACTGAGCTCGACGGAGCTGTCGAAGGAGCTCGGCATTAGCGTCGAGGCCGCAAAACAGTTGGCCGAAACCTTCATTGAGCGCGGCTGGGCCACAATGGCAGCAGATTGTAAGGACGTCACGCACACCGAATCGGATCTGGTGAGGCGGTGAGCCAGCTTCCTGACATGGACAACCTCCGGCAAGCTTACCGTGGCGCGTGGCGTGAGTTCGGATTGCGCCTTCGCGCCGCTGGTTTTGGCGTTAACTATCTTGAGCCGCGCGTCTCGTCCAATGCCTATGAGGCTGCGGTTTATCGCGCCTTGCAGGTATGGCAGGCCCGCAGGAAACAGGATTCGCTCGCCCAAGCCCACCGCCTGCTCGTACTGCGCGACCCGTTGCGTATGACCGAAGCGCGGCAAGTGCTCGGCAGGGGCCTGCTGCGCGAGCTGCTGCGAGTAGGGGTGCTGACAAGCCCGTCAGATGATGAGGTCGTCGGTGCCTTCGACCTACGTGTTTTCCGAGGCCTACTGGTATTGTGCGACGATTTGTCGCACGGTGGTGATGCGGTCTTTGGCGTGGGACCGGGGAGCGCGGCATTCCACCTGCCTGTCGAGAAACCGGCACAATGGCGACGCGGACTCGAACTGGGCTGCGGTGCGGGGGCAGTGGCACTCTGGCTCGCGACGCAGCTATCCCATGTGGTCGCAACCGACATCAACCCTCGCGCGTTGGATTTGATCCGCATCAATGCCGAGCTCAACGGCATTTCGAACATCGAGACCCGGGAAGGTGATCTGTTCACCGCGGTACGAGGTGAATCCTTCGACTTCATCACGTCGCAGCCACCTTATGTGCCGCACGTGCCGGGCAGCCCGGCGGCCACCTATCTGCATGGTGGTCCCAACGGGAGTGAAACGGTGGAGCGGGTGGTGTGCGAACTGCCAACTTACCTGGCGAAAAACGGACGTGCACTAGTGGTGTTCGACCACGTCACACGGGAGCATGCCGATGGCATCGCCTTCGATCCCGAAATGCGGACGACGCTGATTCTTGGTTCCGACGTTGATCCCGACGTTTACTGCTTGCGGCAACGGATGCCGGGACTCTTGCCGGGGTCTGATGCTTTCGCGCGGGCTGTCATGGAATTTCGTGAACACCTACATGCAGTAAACATCACGGCTGTCTGCCCTGCGATCTGTATAGTGGAGCACGCCGGGGCTTATCCTCCACGAAACGATGTATTAAGAGCTGGTATGACCCTGTGGAACGAGGTCTCCAGCACCGTGCTGGACAAGCTCTTTCAGGCCTGCGATGCACGGCGGGTGGCGCAGGGCGTCTGGAATGAGCCAGCCGCCGCTTCCCCGTCATGACCAGTCCCCTGAAAGTTCGGTTGCAGAACGATAGCGGGCCGGAGCGATACACAGCCTGCCTGCTGCACCGATTCACCGAGCAATATGACTTGGCACCTTGGATCTATACGCATACTTTGTTCGTGGACGAAAACTCACATCCTCACAGTCATCCGGTGCTCACGCTGAACGCTAGCAAGAACGATGATGAGGCCATGCTGCTGTCGCTATTCATTCATGAGCAGCTTCACTGGTTCGAGGAGAAACACGCCGAACGCCGTGACCGCGCAATCGTCGAGACGAAATCGGTGTTTCCATGCGTGCCCGCGCACCGGCCGGAAGGCGCAGGAAGCGAGACGTCGACACGCCTGCACCTACTGGTGTGCTACCTCGAGTTGCAGGCAATGACCCAGCTGCTTGGTGTCGCCGACTCGCTCAAGGTCATTGGCGACCTGAGTAGGCACCACTACTGCTGGGTCTATCGAACGGTATTGGATAATCCTCAGCCTATCCGTCGAATCCTCCTTGACAACGGTTTGTGGCCCGAGGCGCTGCACCAGTTGGCCGAGCCCTGAGGGTTGAGCTAGATGTGGATACTCGGTATCGCAGGGAGCCACAATTCAGGGGTCGCCCTCATTCGAGACGGAAAAGTGGTCGTCGCCGTACAGACCGAGCGCTTGGTCCGCATCAAGCGCCAAGCCATTCATCTGGATCGAATGCGCGTGGATGCGGCACTCGCGATCGCGTATTGCCTCCGCTACGCGGGTATCGGCATGCGAGACCTGAATGTCATCGCGACATCCACTCCGTTTCGGGCGGCAAAGCCCGGGTTTGCTCTGGATGAAAAGGCACTCGCTGCGAAGCACGCACTGCCGTCATTCATCACCGTTCCACACCATCTTGCCCACGCAGAGTACGCGCTCCACTACTCGCCGCAACAGGCTTGCAACGTGCTTATATGTGATGGTTCAGGGACCTACGAATTCGACCGGGCTGGGCTGGATATCAAGGAAGACGAAGATGAGCCCGTGAAGTTTCTTCAGGGCGTGGCCAAGGAGTCAATATCGGCTTACACGTTCGACGGCGGCAACCTGCGGCTCATCTATCGAGTAGCCGACGGTCCGGTCCGTTGTGGATCGTCGGAATGTTCGCCATCCGACCAGTACACTCGTGTAAAGAGTCTAGGAAAACTCTGGGAGTGGGCGGCGCTGTATTGCCATGGCAGCCATAACGAGGCCGGCAAGGTAATGGGTTTGGCGCCCTACGGCCGGTCGTTGAACCGGACGCTGACTAAGTCAGTGGTTTTGGACCGGAGCGGAAAACCTCATTTCACCTTCGCTCCTTTGATGCGAGAGTTCCACTGCCCAAACCTCGATTGTCGAGATGTGTCGGGGCAGATGCACTATCAAGACGTGGCTGCAAGCGTTCAGGAAGTGACCAACTCATTTCTGGTCGACCTGGTACGTTACATTGGCGCGCGCCATGAGATGTCAGAACTGTGTTACGCGGGCGGTGTGGCTCTGAACGGCGTCACTAATGAACACCTTCGGCGCTCACTGGATCTCGAACTCCACATGAATGGTTCATGTGAAGACAACGGAACTGCCATCGGGGCCGCGCTCGCGGCCTTCCATGCACTCACCGGCGATCGCGTTCCGGAAGAGGCCAGCGATTACCTTGGCTGCCGCTATACGTCGGAGGAGATTGCGCAGGCGCTTAAATGCAACGCTGGAACCATGGTAAGATTGCCTCGACTAGAATTACTTCGGCGCACGGCGAGAGCCCTCGCTTCCGGTGCGGTTGTGGGCTGGTTCCAGGGACGCAGCGAGTTCGGCCCGCGCGCTCTTGGCAATCGAAGTATTCTGGCGGATCCACGCGACCCCGGCATGCAGAAAAGACTCAATGTTGAGGTCAAACGACGCGAGGCGTTTCGCCCCTATGCGCCCGTGGTTATCGAGGCGCGAGCCGATGAGTTCTTCTGTCTGGCCGGATATGCTTCACCCCACATGCTGCGAGTCGTTCCGGTCAAGGTGGATTTTTTGCCGGCGGTCACGCACGTGGACGGTACGGCCCGTGTGCAAACAGTCAATCGACAGCAGAACGCACTGCTTCACGATCTTTTGCAGTGCTTCGAGATGGAGAGCGGTATTCCAGTTCTCCTGAACACCTCCTTCAATGTGGCAGGTGAGCCGATTGTCGAATCGCCAGTCGATGCTCTGCGTTCCTTTAAAGCCTGCGGCTTAGATGTACTTGTAATCGAAGACAATTGGGTAACGGCGGCTCCTTGAGATCCCAGACAAATAGACGCTAAATGAGTACAAGTAACGATTCAGTCACAGCCGGCGCGCTGCTCGGGTCCAACGAAGTATTGGTGTCCGAATCTCTGGTCACGGCGGAGGAGCAATCCGTATTGGTGGATTGGATTTCCCGCCAGAATCGCGACGGCAAGCTTTTTCAAAACCCGAAGGACGCCGGAGTCTTCTCGACGCCCTATTGCGCGACTGACGGTACTCGGACGTCGTTCACACGCCGCACATATCCAAACGGGGCCGGCTGGAAACCGGTATGGGTCCCAGACACCTCCGCATTTGCTGATCCTTTTCCTACAGAGTTCTGGCGAATCAGGGAGCGGCTGGTCAGTAGATTGGGTTTGGCCATGTTGGCGGAAGATCCGTACAAGGGCGCCTACATGAGCCGCATCGAACCCGGTAGCGGCAAGCACCAACACCGCGATAGCAGGCTGCATGTGGATGGCGAAGAACAGTCATTGTTGCGCTGCAATATTCTTGTTCAGAAACCGAGTGGTGGCGGGCATCCCATCTTCGACACCCACCTCGAGATAGACGTGCCAGAGCGGGGTATGTGGGCGTTCTATGCCAGCGAGGTCGTGCACTCAGCAACCGCGGTTCAAGGGAATGTGTCCCGCGTAGTAATGTCCTGCGGGTTTCTGGTGCGCCGGGTGACGCTGTGGGAAAGGAGGTTTCGCGTCGGAACCGACGTGGTATCGCGCTACGGTCTCGAGGACGGTCCCAGGGCCCGGCATGCAGTGGCCATGCAACTCCGGGATGCGGCGGTTGCCGCCGGCGTCGCACCCTCACGCATCGCGCTTGTGGATTTTGCGATTCGACGGTTCAGTGAATTTAGCATCCTGCAGGCGGCCGAGCAGCTAGGTTCGCCGGCTGACGAGCTTTGGTCCGAACTCCGTGAGCTGCAGCGAAGTGGCCTCGTGCAAAGCCAATCAAGTACCCAGCCCGGCCGCGGTAAGGTGCTGGTGTTGTGATGCGCACCGACAGGGAGACTATCCAGGCACTAAGCGGGCGATTGTTGGAACTCACTCCCCGCGCTATGCAGCTGCTCGAAGATCTAACGCTGACTGAGTCCGAGGCATCCGAATTCAGGTCCACTGGATTTCTCACCGTTCCTGACGTGCTGCCGGCCACGGTATGGGTGCGGCTGGCCGAGCACTTGCTGCCACTCCTTTGCAGTATCAGCATTAGAGTAGGCCTGGAGCACCGGGAGACTTCTGCCACGACGTTGTCTGTGGGGGCGACGTTTCGTCGCGTGGATCCTCATCGCATTCACGAGCCCGATGTGCGCGCCAAGATGGCCTTCGTGTTGGATGAATTGGGGCTGACCGAGTTGGGTAGCTCGTTAGCTGACTTGCTGACGCCGCTGATCAGGCGAATTGTAGGACCCCTGAGTTTTCGACACTGTTATTTCTACATCTATGAGGAAGGAGACTATGTCAGCATTCACAATGATCATCAAGTAGGTGACCGGGTTGATGTTCAGTTTCCAGTTTCACTGAACACAGCTGGGGGAATACGCGTTCTTTCGCGCGGCTATATGCAGATGAGGTATGATGTTGCCGGATCCATGAACGTGCTGGGTTCGCGCGTCTGGCACGAGGTCCCGCCGTTGCTGCGCAACGATGCGAATACCGCACCGAGACGTCTCAATATGGGGCTTCGCTTCACACCTGATTAGTGACGAGTGCGGGCTCCGGCCCGTCGATAATTGCGTATGAACCCCGGCGCTTCGTGGCTGCCGGCTGCACCCGGTCTTGCCGTTCTTGTTACAAGGTATTAGGAGGCCTCTAATCATGACCACCGAAGAGTTCGACACCAACTGGGAGATCGTCGCCCGGGCCTTGGGTACCCTTGCTTCCGACTCGGTGCGCTTCGACACGCGTTACGACGAGATCATGGCCAGTCTGAAAGGCCAGGTGCGCGATGTATACCAGGGCTTGCTGAGCGAGGAAGGGGACCACGATCTTCGGCACGCCTCGCCTGTAGCGAGGCTTCCGGAGGAGACGGGCGATCGGTGGGCGCGAACTCGAGAGCGGGTGGCACAAGCGTTGACGGTATTCATTGCCGAATGCGGTGAAGACCTCGAAAAGGGGTTTGAGGAAGTGGCGGGATTGTTGAGGCCGGCCGCTCGTAGCTATCACGGAGAGTTCTGGCGAAGAGAGGTTAACCCGCCACCAAGGAGCAAGGGTCCCGAACGGACCGAACGTGTCCCTGATATGCGTACGAAACAGGACGCAATCTGCGACTGCAGCTTCCAGAACCTGCGAGAGATATTCGGTCTCTTGGGGTATCCGCCACGATTTACGGATTTCCTGCTCAAATACCGCTTTCTTGCAGACATTGATTCGCCGGTCAACGAACATCAGAGAGGGTGTCCTTACGTTTACCCTGGCCTTCGAGAGGGCCCGCTGCTCGACGACCTGGTTCGTCCAGCGATAGACCTTCTCGAGGGCGCCTTCTCTGACATACGGGAAGAGCTCCTCCTATGTATGGAGCGGGGTGGCTTCGAGAAGCTTGACCCGAATTGGCAAGGGTTTCCGTTTTTTAGCTTTAAGACCGGCGAAGCGATTCGCGAGAATCAAGCCATGTTCCCCCGTACGATGGCGACGATTAGACAAGTCCCTGGGCTCAACTCCAAGGCCCGCAACTTCGTCTGCTTGCGAAGGCTTCCACAGGGCGTCAAGCTCCATCCTCATTGGGGCACCACCAACATTCGCGTCCGTATTCACTTAGGACTCTCCGGATGCGAAGGGGCACGGATGCGCATCGGCGACTCAGTATATTCCTGGGAAGAGGGAAAGTGCTTCGCCCTCGACGACTCTTTCCGACACGAGGCTTGGAACGATGGGCCGCAAGATCGGTTTGCGCTGGTGGTGGACGTACATCATCCGGATCTAACGACATTGGAGTTGAAGGCGCTTAGCAAGCTTCCGTTCGCGAGCTTGTTTGTCAGACCCGGATCCTCAGGTGTATTTGTCCGCACGCCACTCGCCAGCGAGGACAGCCTTTCGAGCGTGGCTGGGATGCGACTGCTGAATTCCGACGATGTTGTGCCGGGATGACCTTGGTGTCGGCTCCGCTCCGGTAGGTAAGGGCTATGACGCGGGTGAGCCATATCTCTGCTTCGAATTCAGCAGTCGGCTCTACCATTCGGCTTCTGGGTAATATAAGGTCCGCGCCTGGCGGTTTCAAAGCTGTCGTTTCAGCGGAGGGCCCAGATTAATGTGGTCCCGCTTCTCGGAGTGCCGGCGTCTCTCTCGATTGCTTCAAGCCGCACGGCGGCGCGCCGACAAGGCGCAGGCGGAGTTCCGACCGGCCGTGGAACGAATCGGTCCCGGAAACTGGATTCTTCGGCTCATCCACGTTTCGCAACCGCGTTCGAAAGAACGGCCAGCCACCAATGCGAAGTGCGCCGATGTGGCTGCACGCAAGCCGCCGATTCACGTGGCGACGGACGTGGAGGAAGGCGCCGGACTGCCCGGTGGCCGTAACTTCTTGTGTCCGAGCTTCTCGCCGTCACGACCAGGGTGCGGCACAGCGTTCGGAATTGTTGTCGGAGAGGTGGAGTCGCCGTGGCTCGCGCGCTTCTCGGCGCCACTGCCAGTAACGCAACAGACTTTCGATCTTTCTGCACCTCACCATCCAAGCGATATCTTTCGAATTGCGGGCCCCTGCGTACGAGAACGCTGTAAGAACTTCGGTGGCGAAACCTGTCATCTGGGACGGGTCGTCGCTGCGGAACAACATGCCGCATACGAACCGCCCGCTTGCACTATTCGGGCGCGCTGCCGATGGTGGCATCAAGAGGGACCATCGGCGTGTTCGGGCTGCTCCCGTCTCGCGCCCCACACAGCGGATGCTCTGCGATTGAGGTGGGAACTCGACCACTAATTTGATACGCTGTGTTACCGAACCAGTTCATCCGTGGACCCGAGAAGCTCGGGAGGGAGAACACAGAATGGCGAAGTTGAAGAAGATGCCGGACGAACCCAAAAGACGCACTGAGCTCGCTGGGCTCGATGGCAGGTCATTTACCAATCGGGTCGACGAGCTTTTGAGAAGAGCAAAAATCGCCGGATTAAACGTAGATGTGTTCGAAGCGAAGCGGAGCACGAAGCGCCAAAAGTGGATGCACAAGCACCTCGCGGCCGGACCCGATGGAAAGAAACGGAGGTCCTCTCATCAGGATAGTCTCGGGGTTGACATCGTCTTCAAGGACGAGAAGGGCGAATGGTCATGGGCTGAGAGCAACGACTGGAATCAGCTCGGAGAGATCGCAGAAAGTGTTGGACTCGCGTGGGGTGGTCGCTGGAAGAAGCCGGTCAGAAGTCATTTTCAGAGCAGGGAGTTATTTGATATTTTTGAGATTACCGACATAGAACTGAGTCATGGCGCCATCGCGAGCTGTGGCGGCTGCAGCAGCTGCAGCTCCAATCTGTAGCTCGCGAGGCGACCGTGACGTAGGGCACGCTGGCGGAAACCGCGTCGAACCCGGTCGTTCTCCGCAAAAAAGTCATCGCGCTTAAACTGGGACGACCGCATACTCGTGATGGAGTTCACCCAGTATTGGCGTGGAGATCACTGTAAGTTTGTCAGCAATTCGATGACGATCATGTCCGATCGATACAGGGATGCCAGGCGGTGGATCGGTACTTCCTTCGTTAAGTGTTGTTGAACGAGGGCACGAACACATCACGAAAGCCAAAGACCCGATCACTCAAGCCTGCCTGTCGGTGTCGAATTAGCGTTCATGCGGCGATGGGAAGCTGGACCAATCCACGGCAGTGCGTTAGCCATCGGAATTCATCAATCTTTGCACACTGAGTCCTGGGTTCTCCTGCTACCTCGGCTGGCGTATCTCCCCTGAGCGACGTGTCGGTGTCGAATTAGTAATTTTCCCTTAAAAACAGCCGACCACGCAATCTTGTTGTCAGCAGGAATTCTGGTAACCTGCCGACAGCATGAAGGAAATTTCGCTGCTTCTGATCCATCTACTGACGGCTGTCGCCAAGCTGCTTGGCCCGGGCGGTGTGAAGGGCATCATCGCTGAGAACCTGTTACTCAAGCAGCAATTGCTCGTCGTCTGCCGCCCTCGACAACGAGCGCCGAATCTGTTTCCAGCCGACCGATTTCTACTTGGCTTCTTTTCACTGTTTCTTCGTCCCGGCCGCATTGCGAAAACGGCCGTGAGCATGCGGCCCTCGACACTGTTACGATTCCATGACTACTTGGTGCGCCGGAAATATCGGGCCCTCTACTCGCCACACCGCAGAGGCAAACCCGGACCCAAAGGTCCGTCGCAAGAACTCATTCATGCCATCGTCGAACTCAAGCGCCGGAATTCGCGCTTTGGCTATCCCCGCATCGCGAGAATCATCTCGAAAACCTTCGGCATTGAAATTGACAGAAACGTCGTGCGGCGTGTTCTCGCCAAGTACTACCACCCGGAGGATCGCGGGGATCGCCCTTCTTGGCTCACCTTTATCGGCCATATGAAAGACAGTTTGTGGAGTGTAGATCTGTTTCGCTGCGAGTCGATCACGTTAAAGAGCCATTGGGTCATGGTGGTCATGGATCAGTTCACGCGCCGTATCATCGGATTTGCAGTTCACGCCGGCAACGTCAACGGGATGATCCTTTGCCAGATGTTCAACAAAGTTATCGCTGGTAAATCCCCGCCTCGATACTTGAGTTCGGACAACGATCCACTATTTGAATATCACCGGTGGCAGGCGAACCTGCGCGTCCTTGAGGTTGACGAAATCAAGGCGGTTCCCGAAGTTCCTGTGTCTCACCCTTTTGTGGAGCGTTTAATAGGGACGGTTCGAAGAGAGTATCTCGATCATATTCTATTCTGGAATACGGTTGATCTGGAGAGGAAACTCGACGAGTTTAAACACTATTACAACCACGAACGCGTTCACGCTTCGCTTGGGGGAGATACGCCAGCCGAAGTTGCTGGCGAATCAAAAATATCGCTTGTGAAGATCGATGATTTCCAATGGCAGACGCATTGCCGTGGGTTGGTCCAGCTTCCAATCGCCGCATGAACGTTAATTCGACACCGACAGGTAGAATGTAGGCCACGAACGCAGAGGCAAGTCATGAATTTCACGGTGGAAACTGAACAAGAGACAGATGGTCGCTGGATAGCGGAAGTTGCTGAGATTCCCGGAGTCATGAAGTACGGTACTACTCGGGAACAAGCAATAGCGCAGGCGGAAGCGCTGGCACTCAGGGTCATAGCAGACCGAATTGAGCATGGAGAACAATCAGTCGAGCCGATCCAAATCAAATTTTCCGCGGCATGAGTCGCTGGAAAAGCTCGCGAGCGCGGCGAGTTATAGCAGAGAAGAAGCTACATGCCAGAGATAAGTAGGTTTCTTGGAATCATAATCGCGATGTATTACAACGATCATAGTCCACCCCATTTTCATGCGAAATACGGTGGCTTTGAGATTAAAGTTGATCTCCAGTCCGGTGAGATTATTGATGGTACTTTTCCAACACGAGCAAAAAAGTTGGTAATGGAGTGGTATAATTTGCATCGGGATGAATTGGAAGAAGACTGGAGATTAGCGAAAGACCGCAAACCGTTAAACCGTATCGAGCCGCTAGAGTAGCTTATGATTCCGAGACTGACAGACGCCAGGCATATTGAAAACTACCGCCTTTGGTTGAAGTTTGAAGATGGTGTGGAAGGGGAAATAGACTTAGAGGGAGAGCTATGGGGAGAGATATTCGAGCCTATCAGGGACGCAACATTCTTCAAAAGATTTCAGGTTAACAAAGAGCTGAACACAATCACGTGGCCAAATGGTGCTGATTTTGCGCCAGAGTATCTCTACCAAGAAGTTTCCGTATAACAAATCCATTCGAGTACGCTCCCTTCGGTCGCCCACTTCGCTGCGCTTCATGGTCGCCGCTCATTCAACCGTTGAGGCTGTCGTTCCTAAAAAATCATCTGCGCAGGCTGTCGGTGTCTAATTAGCGTTCACGCAGCGATTGGAAGCTGGACCAATCCGCGGCAATGGGTCTGCCATCGGAAATCATCGATCTTTGCAGGCGACGCCCTTGATTCGCCAGCAACTTCCGCTGGCGTATCTCCGTCAAGCGAAGCGTGAATACGTTCAAGATTGTAATAGTCCTTAAACTCGTTGAGTTTCCTCTCTAGATCAACCGTATTCCAGAAAAGAATGTGATCAAGATACTCTCTTCGAACGGTCCCTATTAAACGCTCCACGAAAGGGTGGGACACAGGAACTTCGGGAACCGTCTTGATTTCGTCAACGTCAAGGACACGCAGATTTGCCTGCCACCGGTGATATTCAAACAATGGGTCGTTGTCCGAACTCAAGTATTTCGGTGGCGTGATGCCGGTAATGACTTTGTTGAACATCTGGCAAAGAATGAAGCCATTAACATCACCGGAGTGGACTGCGAAACCGATAATACGCCGAGTGAACTGATCCATCACCACCAGCACCCAGTGACTCTTGAGCGTAATCGACTCACAGCGGAAAAGATCCACGCTCCACAAACTGTCTTTCATGTGCCCAAGGAAGGTCAACCAAGAAGGACCATTCCCGCCATTTTGTGGGTGGTAATGCTTCGCGAGAACGCGCCGCACGATGTTTCTGTCAATCTCAATACCAAAAGTTTTCGAGATGATTCGCGCGATGCGGGGACAGCCAAAGCGTGAATTCCGGCGTTTGAGTTCGACAATGGCGAGAATGAGTTCCTGTGACGGGCCTTTGGGCCCTGAGTAAAGCGCCCGATATTTCCGACGCACCAAATAGTCATGAAACCGCAACAGTGTGGAGGGTTGAATACCCACGGCCGTTTTCTCAATGCGGCCGGGGCGAAGAAACAGTGAAAATAAGCCAAGCAGAAATCGGTCGGCCGCCAACAAATTCGGCGCGCGTTGCCGCGGGCGGCAGACGACGAGTAGTTGCTGCTTGAGCAAGAGGTTCTCAGCGATGATGCCCTTAATACCGCCCCGCCCAAGCAGCTTAGCGAAAACCGTCAGTAAATGGATCAGAGGCAGCAAAACGTTTTTCATGATATCGGCAGGTTACCAGAATTCCTGCTGACAACAAGATTGCGCTCACCATTGATTTAACGCGAAAATTAGGAATTAGACACCGACAGGCTACGTAGCTTGAATGTGCGACACATATATCGCATGATCGAAAACGAATTTGCTACACAAAGCTGACTGTCTATCAGATCTCGAAGCAATGCAAGGGAGGGGTGTCCCCGACAATATCAATTCGCAGGATCCCGTTCACTAAAGACAGGGATGAGATTCAGCGTCATCGATCCTGACCACCGACGCTGATTCTCTGGTACCCAAGAGAAGAAGCGAATTGACCGTAAAGCGTGGCCGCAAACTGACGCGGGTCAGCCAGCATGTTGCGGCTGTATGGGACCGGACGCAGGCTTCGGCCGCTTACCCTGGCTTGACTGACCATTTTTTGCACCCAGGCCGCGGCTCGGGCGTGTCCAGTCGTCTGGCTCATTTGCGTCCAGCTCCCGTCCTTCCATCACCGCGCTGATCTGCTCGCTGTCTAGGGTTTCCCATTCTACTAACGCCTTCGCCATGCGGTGCAAGACGTCGATGTTATCCCGCAATATTTGTCGTGCGCGCTCGTAGTTCTGATCAATTAAAGCGCGCACTTCGGTATCGACCAAGCGTGCCGTGTCATCGGACATATTCTTCCGGCTCGTGACCGCTTGGCCGAGAAACACCTCACCCTCGTCTTCTGAGTACGCGAGCGGTCCCAGCTTTTCCGACAAACCCCATTTGGTGACCATATTTCTCGCAATCTGCGTCGCGCGCTCGATGTCGTTTTGCGCCCCGGTGGTAACCGCGTCGTCACCGAAGATCAATTCCTCGGCAATGCGTCCGCCAAACATGGTTGCAATCTCGCTTTCCAGCCGCCGCTTGCTGGCGCTTAGACGATCTCGTTCGGGCAGGAACATTGTCACACCCAGAGCACGTCCCCGCGGGATGATCGTGACCTTGTGCACGGGATCGTGCTCGGGAACCAGCCGGCCGACGATGGTATGCCCGGCCTCATGATAGGCAGTCAGCAATTTTTCCTCCTCCGACATGGCCAGCGAACGCCGCTCCGCGCCCATCATTATCTTGTCTTTCGCGCGCTCGAAATCTTCCAT
>CAMYKK010000055.1 GCA_947258975.1 uncultured Gammaproteobacteria bacterium | reverse complement strand
TTTAGCGTATAGGTAGGCATTTAGCCCACCCTGCAGACCAATCGGATCAGAGGTGATGTATCTCCCGGTCTTGGGGTCGTAGTAGCGGTTCCAGTTGTAGTACAGGCTGTTCTCGCCGTCGTAGTATTGTCCGGGAAACCGCAGTTCCAGCCAGTACTTAGTCCCATCCCCGTCCGGATCGTCGTCGGGGCCGGCCTCGCCAAACCCGTCGCTGTCCCACCGCCAGACGATGGTCTGGTTGGCGTCGGTGCCCAAACGCGGGGTGTTGAGGTGGTCGACCACCAGGTACATCCGCTTGGTCTCCGTCAGCACGCCCGATCCATCGCGCTTCAGGCTCGCCTGGGCCACCACCTGATCACCCACCCAGACGTAGTCCTTGACCGGATCTCCGTTCTTCGTCTCGGACAGGAGGTACCCTGGCCGGTTGTAATGAAATACGTGGGTATCTCCGGTGACCGGCTTGTATTTCTGGGTGCGCTGGCCGAGGGCGTTATAGACGTAGACGCCCTTCAGCGCACCGTTATTCTTGTACTCCTTCAGCCGTCCAGCGTCGTTGTACACGAACTCGCGGGTGCCGGTGCCCCCGGTGATGTTGCCCGCGTCGTCATGGACCATGGTATGGCTTCCGTCGGTCGCGAGACGATTGGTGTCGACCACGTGGGTGTAGGTCGTGCCGTTCTTCGTCAGGCGGTTGCCGTTGCCGTCGTAGGTGTACTCCGGGGTAGGATCACCGTCGTCCTCGATCAGCCGGTCCAGCGCGTCGAAGTCGTAGCTCCGGCTTTGCAAATCCTGGGTGCGGTTATCCAGGTTTCCGTTGAGGTCGTATTGATAGCTGCGTAGATGGAGACCTACTAGATCCTGGGTCTTGAGCTGGCCCGTGAGATCGTAGCTGCGGTCCTCGGTGAGCCCGTTGCCAAACACCTGGCTCTTTACCATCCCATCCGCGCGATACGTCCGGTTGGTCACTACGTCCGTGGTAGCCCCGTTGAAGGTCGTGGTCACCCGTTCCACACGACCCAAGGCATCCCGGTAGTAGGTCGCTACCCGGCCGCTGGGATAGGTGATGGTCTCGGTCCGATCGCCGGCGTCGTAGGTGTATTGGGTGACAAAGGTCGGCGTCGACCCACCGAGGTCCTCCACCTTGGTCTCTTTCTTGACGTTCCCCCACACGTCGTACTCATAGCTCGTGGTACCCGTGGGGTCCTGGATCTGGCACAGCCGGCCGATGCCATTGGGACAGGAGTCATAGGTCAAGACCACGTTCTCGGCGGTGTTGGGATAAATCACCGTTTCCACCCGATTCAAGGCGTCGTAGGTATAGGTCACCGTGATCCCCCGGTCGTCGGTGACGGTGAGAATATTGCCCGCCGCGTCGTGGGTGTACACCCGCTTGCCCCGATCGGGACTGTCCTCCTCAAGCAGGTTGCTCAGATCGTCCCAAACGTAGGTCGTCGTCACCCCGTTCGGGGCTTTGACCGAGGTGATATTCCCGTGGGTGTCGTAGTCGTACTCCGTCAGATTGTTGAGCGCATCCTTGATCCATTCCAGTCGGTTACGGGGATCATACTGGTGGGTCTGGGCGTTCTGGTTTTTACCCATGGGGTCCATCACCTTCTTCAGGTTCCCCACCGCGTCGCGCTGCGTCTGGGTCACCGCATCGGTCCCCGCAGAGACTGCCTCGGTGATGGATTGGACCCGGTTGCGCAGGTCGTGGGCGGTCTCGACGCGGCGCACCAGCGGTCCGTTGGGATCGTTGGGGTCGATGGTGTCCACTTGCTTCCGGTTGCCCCGCACGTCGTAGGTGTATTCGATTTTGTTGCCCAAATTATCGCTGATCGATCGCAAGTCGTGGGCGGCGTCGTAATCGTAGTCCAGTACCACATTATCCGGCAGGGTGACGGTATCGACCTGATCTGCCACCCCAGTGTAGGTATACCCGGTCACCCGGGGCACGCCCTGCCCCGCGGGTGGGGTCTGGGTGATCGTCTCTACTCGCCCGCGCGGGTCGTTGGTGTACACCGTCACCAACCCGTTCGGGTCGGTGGTCTGTTGCACCCGCCCGTCGTTGTAATACGCATCAAACGTGGTCTCGTAGCCCAAGGCGTCGCGGATAAACTTCAATTGTCCGCACTTGCCCTTATTGGGCGCGGGGCAGTTGTACATATAGCGGCCAAAGATCGTGTAATCGTCCACGTCCGTGCGCGGCCCGTCGATGCGCCACAATTGATTCCAGCTGTAGTAGGCGAACTTGGTTCGGCGCTCGATGGGAGTCTCGTCCGGTTTGTACCCGTACAGGCTCACGCTCAACGGATTGAGGGTGGTGGCATCGTAGGCCGTCACCGTGCGTTTTTTTCGCCAGCCGCCCGCCACGCTGGGGACCTTTTCTTTCGTCACCAGATCGATGTCCGGCGAATAGTACTCGTAGGTGGCGGTGCGCGCCTCGGTGGTGCCGTCCGCCTCGGTCCTTGAGATACGTTGATTGGTCGCGTTGTAGCCGTAGCTGGTCTTGCGGCCCGCCTCGTCGATGCGCCATTCTAGGTTGTTGTTGGCGTCGAACTGCTGGGTGATGCCCTTGCCGTCGATTTGATTGATGCGGCTGACAAGGTTTTTAACGCCGAGGTTCTCTTGGAAGGTCAGGATCTCGTCCGTGCCCACGGCGTCGGTGATCGTGGTCTGGGTGTCGGAGTCATAGACCAGGGTGAACTGCTCCTGCGGACCGCCGTTGCCGGTGTCAGCGTGCTCGGTCAATACCGCTTTCCCGATACCGATATAGCCATAGGTCGCAAACCGGTCGCCGTTCTCGTCGGTGATACCCGTCAACCGATAGGGAAAATCGATCTGATAATGGTAAATGCGTTTGGGGTTATCGGTGTTGTCGCCGGGGGTGTCATCCGGATAGAGCACATCGGCGAGATTGTCGTTCTCGTCGTACTCGTATGTGTAGACATGACCCTGAGGATCCGTCATCGTTGCAAGGTGGCCGTCGGCGTCGTGCGTAAAGGCGAGCGTATGGCCAAACGGGCCTGTTACGGTCTCCAATTTCGCGTTGGGATCGTACGCATAGGTCGTCGTGTGACCCGCGGCCGTCGTCTCCGACACCATTCGACCGTTGAGATCGTAGCGCTCGGTGTCGCCGTTCGGTAACGTGACGGTGAATCCCGCAGCGTCTTCTGTTAGTTGCAGTTGGGTATCCGCATCGCCTTCCCAAGCTCCGGCGTTTTTCACCCACGGCTCACCCCGACCGTTTGCCTGTATGATCGTCAACGCGTCGGGACGAAGGTCCAGCCGCTTATGAAACGCAGAGGTCCATCCCACACCTAGGCCCACGTCTTGGGCTTCCAGACTGTTGTAATGGCGAGTAAACGACAAGCCGGCCGCCCCCTGGTAGTCTACTTCCGCCTGATACTTATTTCCGGTGCCCGCGTTACACGGATTACCTGCAGACTTCTCTTCATTCGAGCAGCCGTGGTCTTTCTTTGGCGATGGCGTATCAATATAAACAGTGATGAACCTATCAACCGGTTCCACACTGAACAAATCGCATCCGGTTCCAATCCCATTTTTCCTCGCCCTCAATCGCGTTACGCCCGCTTCCCGTTCGACACTCAGTGTCGAGGTGACTCCCGCAAATGGGCCATTGGAGGTAATAGTGAAGCTAGTCTGATTGCCGTTCTCGTCCACCTCGTGAAGGTAATGCCCGTTCACCTCCCCGGGACCGGAAAGCGACTCCACTATGATGCACGGTCCGTTGACGCTCTCCAGAGCCCAAATTTCACAGTAACCCGTCGCCCACGCGTTAGAGATTACGGTCACCGTAGTTTGGTTCTCAGGTAGCTCGATATACTGACGGTCTCGCAGTTCCACTTCCTGTCCACCTTGCATGACCGTAAATCTCGAGTCGAGTTCGCCAAGTACCTCTACGTCCGGACACTCGGGCCACCGCTCCCCGTGGTTGGCGAGAGCGCCGCTTCCAACGGCCATGCCGATTAGCGCAAACAATACGCGGAGTTTCGCGCGCATGGGTGTTCTACACGGAGGTTGCGGACCTCCCGATCGCTTGGACCCAAAAGGATACGGATCGTCGCTTGTGGGTGTTGGCGATCTCATTAAGTGGAGAAGGTCCATCAAGCAGAATTTCTCGCGCATCGATCCAGCTACGCGGCCCGGAGTGCTAGTTTCTCGAAAAATACCGAGATTTCGGTTCATAGCTGTGCTCCTTCTTATTTTTTCTATTGGTCGAACCCGCCGTTAACCGGTCTACGCCGGCGCCGTCATACACGGCGGGGTCTACGATCTCCAAGCCTTCACCCGCCCCGGGTATCGGCGCCACAACTATCCACGGCCGTTCTCCGCACGCAAAAGCGGCTCACAAACTACGGAGATGACGGCGACATCGAGTGGACCCTAAGCGGTGCTTTGCAGGGATGGCGGGGTGCATCAGAGATATCCTTCTTATGTCTTGTGCGGATCGTGGCCTGATGGCATTTGCGCGAGAAAGAAAACCATACTATTTGTATGTTTTCAACCTACTATAACACTCAGTATTGCTCTACGTATTACCGTGCGCGCGCAAACCCTGATCCGAGATGTTCAAGATGTATCGAAATACTTCTCGTATCTTTATAACAAGCTGAGTTCCCGGCAGATACACCCTCCCCCCGGGATCGGGCCGGTATTGAGGCGTTACGAGACATGGATGCCAGATCGTTCTATCCATCAAAGGCTCATCAATAGAAATAGTGGCCAGCTCTCGTCTTCGAATGAAGGCGGTGAAATAAAATACTTACTCTTATTTCAGCATTCACCTAAAACGAATTCGCACTCGTCAAACGTCTCGTAGCAATATGCAAAGATTAAAGATTCCGGACGGACGACCTCGTTACGATACGGAACGAGAGCATATTGGCAATGTCCGCTATATCCAATCTTCTTGTGTTTGAGCTAACAAGCATCAAGGTCCGCAAGGGGTCGGTAGGAGCCAACCACATACGAACTAGTGCGCCTTGTAAACTTTCGAATGCGTCGCTACCAAATTACCGGCGGCTTCAAGACAGTATCGGCAACCCACCCGCCCAATATAGCACCTAGGAGCACCGTAAAGAACCAAATTTCCTCTCCGGAAATCCACCATCCGAGAACGCCCACCACGAGGCCAATAACTGCTCCATAGACGACCCAATTTATCAGCTTGTGTCGAGGCAGACTTTGTTCCGGTTCTGGCGGGACTATTTCCATGCTTTCACTACTGTCGTTATGCAGATACTTGTGATATGACAGACCATCAATACAAATCACAATTATGATTTTAGCAAATACAGACCACACTATCGGTATTCAATAACTTGGGATATGCGACGAATGTCGGCTTTCTGGCACTTATGCATATGGCCGGTGTGGATCGGCAGCGTCAGTTCGTGCCATCCTAACTCAATTCTGCATCCGTTCTGGTTTCTTTCAGATCACGTCGGACTAAAAGGGACGATCGACATATTAGAAAACGGATATTTGTATCAACTCTTTTCAGTAAACTTGCCGATGACTCTGAGTCGATTTATCGGGTTGTATGCAACACTACCAGAATCACCATCAGGCCTGTGCTCCGCAAATATTCCCCGACCGCATAGTTAGGCTGGTTTGAGGGTGTAGTTTAGCCAAGCATGGATAGGGCAGTGTATGCTAAGTGCATGGATATATTATGTCGCGCATCTTCAACGTGTTAGGCGAGCTTGCGAATCTTGCACGCACGCTCTTCGTCGACGCTATTCGTTATATTGCCTTATGTGCACGATCCCGAACCGCCTTGGCTGCTGAGAATCTATTCCTGCGAAAACAACTCGCCTTCTACCAAGAGCGTAAAGTCGCACCGCGACGCTTCGACAACGTATCGCGATTTATACTGGTGCTACTCTCACGCGCATTCGCGTGGAAGGACGCCCTGGTGAATGTCACACCGAAAACATTCATCGGGTGGCATCGTGAAGGATTCCGGCTGTTCTGGCGCTGGAAGTCCCGGTCAGGGCGACCACCGATACTACTGGAACTGCGTGCACTCATCCGACAGATGGCGCGAGACAATCCTGGCTGGGGCGAGGAGCGCATCGCCAATGAACTCTTACTCAAGCTCGGGATCCAGGTTTCGCCTCGCACCGTTCGTAAGTACATGCCCAAACGCCCGCGGGGACGTCCGCGTGGGGATCAGCGCTGGTCGATTTTCGTGGCAAATCACGCCAAGGCGATCATTGCCTGTGATTTCTTGACCGTGGTTACGGCGACGTTTAAGTGCCTGTATGTGTTAGTAATCATAGAGATTGGAACGCGAAAGTTGATACACATCCACGTCACGGACCATCCAACGTCAGCATGGACACTGCAACAGCTTCGAGAAGCGATTCCATCGGACCATACCTACCGGTACCTCATTCATGATCGCGACCGCATCTTTTCCGCCGATTTAGATAAATCTACCCGAAAAATGGGATTGCGTGTCCTGAAAAGCCCTTACCGGAGTCCCCTCGCAAATTGCTTTTGCGAACGGGTCATTGGGACTTTAAGGCGTGAGTGCCTGGACTTCCTGATCCCATTAAGCCGATTGCACGTACATCGTATCGTGAAAGAATGGGCTTGTTATTACAACCGGTCACGCCCGCATATGTCGCTTGGCCCTGGTATCCCGAGTCCCCCGGAGCGCCTTCCCGTCCGATTACAACCGACACGACATCGAATCGCTGGAAACCAACGGGTGAGTTCACACCCTGTGCTTAGTGGACTGCATCACGACTACCGGCTTGAGGCCGCATGAACCTTTCAGCCAGGATTGCCCATGGCTGAACGATCGGAACTGCCGCTGATGGAACCGCTCAGCGATGGCGAGTTTGAAGAACTCGATGACTTACTCCTCTCCGATAATCTGCCCGAAGAGTGCATGGACGCCGTCACCCTAGAAGGCTTTCTCACAGCAATCGCGATTGGGCCGGTGACAGTGACACCGGAACAATGGTTACCACACGTTTTCGGCAGCGATCCCGAAGATCCGATGCCAGAGTTTCCCTCCATCAAGATCTTCGAGCGGGTTGTCAATCTCATCATGCGGTTCTACAACTCGGTGATCATGATCTTTGAAATCGCGCCCGAGAAATTCAGCCCAACCTTCTATATCCACGAGGTAGAAGGCAAGGCCTACACCATCGTCGACGAATGGTGTAGTGGTTTCCTACAAGGAACTGCCTTAGCCGGTGACGCTTGGCAGCCTCTTCTAGATGAAAAGCCCGGGATACTGCGGTCGTTCCAGCTTTTTGCCACACCGGAGGGCTGGGCAGAACTGGATACGGCGGCGGACGAGGCGGTGATGCATGCGGAGTGGTCTAGTAAGATTGAACCGACGGTCCTCGCAATACATGCTTACTGGCTACCTCATCGAGAAGCTTCTGCAACAACCTTGGATTCGGCCCGTTCCAAGCAAAGGCTAGGAAAACCAAAGGTGGGACGCAATGCGCCTTGCCCCTGTGGGAGCGGGAAGAAATACAAGAATTGCTGCGGTTCCTCTCTCGCGCTGCATTGATTCAATTTTCCTCTCTCGCGCTGCATTGATTCAATTGCGTGCAATGCCTGACGTCAGGCGTCAGCGATCGTTAGATAACCTGGCGCGATATTATTTGCGGAGCACAACCGCCGCCGGGTCGGTAAAATCGTCCGCCGGCACATACACCGCCTGGATCGAGGTGATGGCGCCGCTGTCGGTATTGGCAATACGCTCTTCCATTTGCGACAGCTCGGTGCCCATGGTCGGCTGATAACCGAGGCGCGACGGCATCTGCCCCATCAGGCCGGACACTTCCGAGCCGGCCTGGATAAACCGGAAGATATTGTCGATGAGCAGCAACACGTCGCGGTGCTCGTCGTCGCGGAAATACTCGGCCATCGTCAGCGCGGCGTGGCCGACGCGGAAACGTGCCCCCGGCGGTTCGTTCATCTGGCCGAAAATCATCACCATGCTCTGTAATACGCCGGCTTGCTTCATCTCGCGGTAAAGTTCCTCGCCTTCGCGACAACGTTCGCCGATGCCGCAAAAAATACTCACGCCTTCGTGTTGCCCGACCATGTTATGAATCATCTCGGTGAGCAACACTGTCTTGCCCACTCCACCTGGTGGAACGGCGCACTAGCGGCGGCGGCGCCCGATGCACAGAACGCCATTGCACATCTGTCGGCGCCGCTTCACGGTCGATGACATTGCCGAACACGTCGAACATGCGCGCGAGGATGCCCTTGCCGACCGGTGCCTGCAACGGCCCGCCGGAGTCTTCCACCGCCATGCCACGCGCCAGGCCCTGGGTGGGGGTCAACGCAATGCCACGCACGCGACGCGCATCCAGTTGCGCCAGCACTTCGATGACGATCTGGTTTTTCTCGCCCGCGCGCAGCAGTGAGTAAATCGGCGGCAGCTGCGCATCGAAGCGCATATCTACGACGCTGCCACGCACAGAGATGACCACGCCGGAATTCGATGCGCGGGAGTTGTTTGTCATTTCCCTGCTCGATCTCATCGTACTATGCCTTCTCTTCCACTGCGCGCAATGCGGTCTCAGATACGAGCGCTTCGCGCACCTGCATCAGCCGCCTTTCAATCCGCGCGGGATCATGGGTGGATTCGATGCTGCGATCTGCCAGCTCGGCAATCCACTGCACCTGTTCGTCGAGTGCTCGTAAGTGGCTCGGGCTGACCGTCAGACTGGCGATGGTATCGATGGCACCGAGCATACGCGCCATGATGGCGTGTGCATGGCGAATTATAGTTCAGGCAGCCAGCGGGAGCTGGACTAAATCTCGACAATACGTTTTCCAGCGGAAATCCTTTAGGTCAGCTCGTTTATTCGAGACATGTCCACTAGCCTCCGCTGGTGTGATCCCGTCGAGTGAAGCGTGAACGCGATGGTCGTTGTAATATTGCCGAAATTCTTCCAGCTTTCGTTCCAGATCTATCGAGCTCCAGAAGAAGATGTGATCGAGGAACTCTCTACGAATTGTCCCGATCAACCGCTCGATGAATGGGTGGGAGATCGGCACATACGGCACAGTCTTGATTTCATCCACGCCGAGCACGCTCAGATTTGCTTTCCACCGAGGATATTCGAATAGAGGATGGTTGTCGGAGCTGAGGTAGCTGGGCGTTCTGCTACCAACAATGATGCTATTGAACATCCGGCAAAGGCTGATACCGTCGACGTCGCCGGGATGGACCGCGAATCCGATGATGCGGCGAGTGAACTGATCCATGACGATCAAGACCCAGTGACTTTTGAGCGTGATTGACTCGCACCGGAAAAAATCAATACTCCAAAGACTATCTTTCATATGGCCGATAAAAGTGAGCCACGAAGGGCCATCACCAGGTTGCGGGTGATAATGTTTGGCAAGTACGCGTCGTACAACGTCCTTATCGATATCCACGCCAAAAGTCTTGGAAATGATCATCGCAATTCGCGGACAACCAAAGTCTGGATTTCGCCGTTTAAGTTCGACGATGGCGTTAATGAGCTGTTTTGACGGACCTTTGGGTCCCGGTTTCGTTCGGGTAATAGGGGAGAACAAGAGGCGATACTTCCGATGGACTAGGTATTGATGGAACCTTAGTAGTGTCGATGGCCGAATGATTACCGCCACCTTGGTGATTCGGTTAGCCGAAAGAAAGAGCGTCGCCAACCCGAAAACGAATCGATTGGTGGTCGTCAGATTCGGGGCGCGTTGTCGAGATCGGTTAATGATCAGCAATTGCTGTTTGAGTAAAAGGTTCTCAGCGACAACCGCTTTCGCCCCGCCTGAACCGATGAGTTTCGCGAAGGTGGTGAGAAGATGCGCGAACAGCACGATTAGATCTTTCATATGACGGCAGGGTAGGGTGGATCACCATGCATGACAAGACTGCTCAAGCCGCTGGTTTTAGGGCAGAATTACGAATTCGCCAGGGACATGTTGTGTCGGAAGCTCAATTTGTTTGCCGATGCGTTTGTTGCGATTGACGGCAGTAAGTTCAAAGCGGTGAACAACCGGGACCGCAACTTCACGAAGGCGAAGATGCGGCGCCGGCTGCAGCAGATTGATGAGAGCATCGAACGGTATTTGGGCCAAATGGCGAGTGCGGATCGTCAGGAATCGGAGGTTGCACAGACGAAGGTGCAACGCCTGGAAGACAAGATCAAGGCGTTGAAGAAGGAGATGTCGCGGTTAAAAAAGCTTGAAGTCCGGCTGCTGGAGGCGCCGGACCAACAGATATCGCTGACGGATCCGGATGCCCGCTCGATGGCGACCAGTGGCCGCGGCACGGGGATGGTGGGGTATAACGTGCAGACGGCGGTAGATACCAAGAATCACCTTGTTGTTGCGCATGAAGTAACGAATGTAGGCCATGATCGTGCGCAGTTATTCAATATGGCGCAGCAGGCCAAGGAGGCGGTGGGCGCGGAGGAACTGGAGGTGGTAGCCGATCGCGGTTACTTCAAAGGCGAAGAGATACTGGAATGCGAGAATGCGGGTATCACGACGTACCTGCCGAAGCCACAGACTTCGGGTAGTCAGGCTGAAGGCCGCTTTGGTAAGCGGGATTTCCGTTACATTCCCGAAGATGATGAGTACGAATGTCCCGGTGGTGAGCGATTGATTTGGCGATTTCGGACCCAGGAGAAGGGACAGACGATGAACAAGTACTGGTCGTCAGCGTGTCCCCGTTGCAAGATCAAGTCACAATGTACTCCGAGCCCATACAGACGTGTGACTCGCTGGGAGCACGAATCTGTTCTGGAAAACCTTGAAGCCCGACTGGATAAGGAGCCGGAGCGAATGCGTGTACGCCGGCAAACGTCGGAGCATCCGTTTGGTACGTTGAAGTCGTGGATGGGATCGACACACTTTCAAATGAAGACTCTGAAACACGTCAACACGGAGATGAGTTTGCACGTGCTCGCATACAACCTCAAACGTGTGATCAATATCCTGGGTGCCCGACCACTGATTGAAGCGATACGGGCGTAGACACGCTCGTTTCTTTCAAAAACACCACCCTCACATCCTTCGCAGCCCTTCTGTATCGCTGAATCTGTACAAAAATGCCTATGGAAAATAACGATGCACATCAAGGAACGAAAAAATTATACCGATGAAAATTATCTGAGTGGCATGTACGCCGAGAAAACGCTAAAAGCCGAGTTATTACACAGTCTGGGTCGTGAGCCGTCTATTAGGAAACGCTGATGCTTCTAGTCCTCGAGCGTCGATCGAGCGGTCGCATCGAAACGTATTAAGCGCGTCACTGCGGACGCCGGTCAGTAGTGACGCGCGCCGGTACCCGAAGAAACTTAAGTCCGGCGCGGGTTTGCGGGAAAGCAAACGAAATATTTCGAGTGACGGGCGAGTGACGGAGGCTTTTATGATGCTTCATCGTCAAAAATGGATGAACCGTATAGCTATTGTTCAATTGAGCAGGACGCGTAAAATTGGCTATGGTGACTGAGCCGCATGATGTGGGCAGTTACTGAACCAATGATTTCTGCGAGGGGAAACGGGCGTAAAGCCTAGCGGGATTACTTCCACTAAGTCGATAGGACGTGTACTTATCGGCCTTATTCTTTCCGCTAAGCTAGTGGGCCGTGTGCCCACTAGTCCTTTTTGCCGCATTTGCGCGGCAGCTCGACACCAACTCTGACGTTGCCGAGACCGGCCCTTGTGGCGGTCACTGTCCTAGTCTCGATATTCGCGGCGGGGACAGGGCAATTTGGTGCGGCGTCGAGTCAACCGCGAAGACCGTGACGGTCTGTGATTTAAGACCGACCGGCTTCGCATTTCCAAAACCCGAATCTGGGGTGACCCGCCACCCTGGAGGTGGTGGGTTCCCTGGATTCATTGCTTCTCTATAGATAAGGAGGTGATGAGTCTCATGAAAGTGGCTAACGAAAGCCTGCGGTGTAGATCACTTATGGGGTGGTCTGCAGCCTCATCAGGCACGTCGGGGACTACGTGACCGACGTTAAATTCCGCCGTGTTTGAAGGTAAGTTTTATTTCAACCTTCAATGACTGTGACCTGCCGCCGGGCAGGGGCATGTCGCGGACCAACACTAACCGAACGCACGTACGTAGAAGCGAGATTCGCAGTGTTGGCGCGACGAAAGCGCCCAGAAGCGCCGCCTAAACCGGCGGCATGAAGTCACTAACTTGGCGGGAGCATTGAAGATGACGCCCTTGCAGTGGGATTTGACGCAGTTATTGAAGAGAAATCGGGATGGATCGCACGTGACCCAATACGACCGGAGAAAGATCGTGATGCAGTTTGCCAAAGACCTCCATACATTGGGATTCCGGGGCTTGCGGCTTCGCAATGTCCGGCAAAAGCATATTCAGAAGGTCTTACACGTGTGGAAAACCGGGAATCCATACAGCCAGCCCGTCAGCGAGGCCACGGTCAAGAACCGGTTGGCGAATGTGCGTTGGGTATTGGAGAAAGTGGGTAAATCGAATCTGCTGCCCGACACCAACCGCTCCCTAGGAATCGAGGCGCGGACTTACCTCTCGGAGCAGTCCAGGGCTGTGCCCCTCACCGAGGACGTTCTAAAGCGCGTCACGGACAACCACGTCTATCACAGTTTTCGGATGCAAGCCGCCTTTGGCCTGCGGCGAGAAGAAGCCATGAAGGTTGAACCGACCTGGGCGGATCGTGGCGACAAACTTGTCTTAAAAAGCAGTTGGACGAAAGGGGGGCGGCCGCGGGAGATCCCGATTCGAACCCAGCAGCAGCGCGAAGTCCTAAACGCTGCCAAGGCGTTTGCTAAGAACGGATCACTCATACCAGCACGGAAAAGCTATCGAGAGCACGTTATGACTTGGGAGTACCAGACCCGGCGTGCGGGGCTCTCGAAGACCCACGGCCTTCGCCACGCCTACGCACAACGGCGTTATGAGGAGCTCACCGGACGCAAAGCGCAGATCCTTGGCGGCACACCGACGATACAACTAGAAGGTGCGTTGAGGGAGAAAGATCGGGAAGCGCGGCTGCAAATTGCTGCAGAGCTGGGGCATTCCCGCATCGATATTACTAGTACTTATTTGGGTCGATAGAGATCAAACATGGCTCGTGACGAACCGCTTGCGGTACACACTCTTCCGAGACTGGTCCGGCTTCGAGATGCACCCCAGTATCTCGGTATGGATAGAAACCGGTTCAACGTAGATGTGCGGCCGGATCTCGTCGAGATCCCAATTGGGTTGCAGGGAGTAGCTTTCGACAGACTTGATCTGGACGCTTGGGTGGATCAGTATAAGACCCGCAACGGGCGTCGTCCGAAAGCTAAAAAACTGGAGGACGACATATGTCTAAACGTAACCGAATGCCGGGGCTTCGCCTCAAAGGCGGGATCTGGCACATTGAAAAACGTTGTAATGACTGCCAAGGAGGGTGGCTCAGGGAAAGCACGGAAACGACTAGCCGCGCTGAGGCAGAGCAGTACCTGATTCGTCGGTTGGCGGAAATAGGGCAGGAGGCCCGGCGGCAAGAGGCAGCGGTTTACAGCTTCGAGGAAGCCGGAATGCGCTATCTCGAAGAGATTGCGCAAAAGCCGTCTTCGGATATCGTGGCGATGCATCTAGACCAGGTGTCCCCGTTTATCGGACAGCTGCCGCTCGAGCAGATTCATGACGGCACGCTTAAAGCGTTCGTGGATCATGAAACCGCACGCGAAATGGCACCGAAGACGGTCAATAACGCAATCGGTGTTGTGTCGGCAGTGTTGAACAAAGCAGCACGGGTTTGGCGGAACGTGGATGGAACGCCGTGGTTAGGGCAAGCGCCGGCGCAGCTCACTCGGTTGTCATTGAGGGGGCGCCAGGCGAAACCGTACCCGCTGTCGTGGGAAGAGCAGGACACATTAATAAGGTGTCTTCCCCGGCATCTGGCCGATGCGGCGTTGTTTGCTGTCAACACCGGTTGTCGGGAGCAGGAAATCTGCCGGCTTCGCTGGGACTGGGAAGTGAAGGTGACGGATCTCGGTACGTCGGTGTTTGTGTTGCCGGAATCGGTCACGAAAACCAGCACGGAACGGGCTGTGGTATTAAATGCGGTGGCGCGAAGAGTCGTTGATTCTCGGCGCGGAATGCACAAAGTGTTCGTGTTCACGTACCGAGGTCGGCCCGTGAACAGGCTTCACAACACGGCGTGGAAGAGGGCCTGGAAGGCTGCGGGTCTGCCCGACGAAAAAGGCATCCTGAAGGGCGTGCATAATCTTCGGCACACCTTCGGACGGCGACTCAGGGGTGCAGGGGTTTCGTTGGAAACCCGCAAGGCTCTGCTGGGCCACGCCAACGGCGATATCACGACGCACTACTCGGCTGCGGAACTACAGGAGTTGCTGGATGCGGTAGATCGGATTGTCGACAGAGGGATCGCCCAAACTCCGACATTAACGGTGGTCAAGCGGAAAGTGTCGGAAATTGTCGGAAAAATGTCGGAAATAAGATGAGTATCAACAGCGAATGATTCGTAACCTGTTGATTTATTGGCGCGCCCGGAGGGACTCGAACCCCCGACCACCTGGTTCGAAGCCAGGTACTCTATCCAACTGAGCTACAGGCGCGGTGCTGAAGTACAGAGAGCGAAGTATAAACGGTTGTGTCGACTTGATTAAATTTATGCGTCGAGTTTTCGCTGCAAGATTTGATTTACCTGTTGCGGATTGGCCTTGCCTTTGGTGGCCTTCATGACCTGGCCGACAAAATAGCCGAACACCTTGTTCTGACCGCTTTTGTATTGCTCGATCTGAAGCGCGGACCGCGTGAGCACCTCGTCGATAACCGTCTCGATCGCGCTAGTGTCGGTGATCTGTTTCAGTCCCTTGTCGTTAATGATGTCGTCGGCATCGCCTTCGCCGTGCCACATCGCGTCGAAGACCTCTTTGGCAATCTTCCCCGAGATGGTGTTGTCATGGATGCGGTCGATGAGCAGTGCCAGCTGCCGGGCACCGACCGGTGATTCCGCAATCTCTCTGTGTTCTTTATTCAGATAACCCGATAGGTCGCCGATGATCCAGTTGGAGACGGTCTTCACGTCGCCCTTCGTAGCGCCTGCGGCTGCTTCAAAATACTCGGCTAGCTCTTTCGCGGCTGTCAACTGTGAGGAGTCTTCCCGGCTGAGCCCGTATTGCGACATGAAACGTGTTTGTTTGGCATTAGGAAGCTCCGGCAGGGTCTGGCGCGTGGCCTCAACAAAATCGTCATCCAATTCCAGTGGCGGGAGATCGGGGTCTGGGAAGTAACGATAGTCGTGTGCCTCCTCTTTGGTGCGCATGGGGCGCGTTTCGCCTTTGTCCGGGTCGTAAAGACGGGTCTCTTGCACCACCGAGCCACCATCTTCCAAGATATCGATTTGCCGTTCAATCTCATACTCGATGGCCCGTTCGACGAATCGGAACGAATTGATGTTTTTCAATTCCGTGCGGGTGCCCAATTCCTGCTGACCAACCGGCCGCACAGACACATTAGCGTCACAGCGGAACGACCCTTCCTGCATGTTGCCGTCGCAGATATCGAGATAGCGCACCAGGGTGTGCATCTTCTTGAGGTAGGTGACGGCTTCTTTTGCCGAGCGCATATCCGGCTCGGAGACAATTTCTATCAATGGGGTGCCGGCGCGGTTGAGATCAATCCCCGTCATGCCATGATAGTCCTCGTGCAGAGATTTTCCCGCGTCTTCCTCCAGGTGCGCGCGGGTAATGCCGATTCTTTTTTGACCGTCGTCGGTATCGATGATTAGATTCCCTTCACCGACGATGGGTAATTCATATTGACTGATCTGATAACCCTTGGGCAGGTCGGGGTAGAAATAATTCTTGCGCGCGAATACCGAGCGCCGATTGATCTTCGCATCCACCGCTAATCCAAATTTGACCGCCATACGCGCCGCCTGTTCGTTCATCACCGGCAGGACACCCGGCAGCGCGACATCCACGGCGCAAGCTTGGGTATTGGCGTCCGCTCCAAAGGCGGTGGACGCGCCGGAGAAGATCTTGCTGTGCGTGAGCAGTTGCACATGGATTTCAAGACCAATGACAGGTTCCCAGTTCATGGTGTATTAATCCAGCTGTCATTGCCGTCAAAGGTCGCGCCTGAGTCAGATTTCGGAGAGTGGTACAGGGGGCTGGTTGTACGATGGCCCGCGGGGCTTTGACTCATTGTTAATCTCCCGGGGGCTCGAGTTGATGCCAGTCGGTGGTCATTTGAAACCGATGAGCCGCGTTGAGCACATGGGTGTCGCCAAAGTACTGGCCGATAATCTGCAGGCCTATGGGTTTACCTGTACTGTCCAAGCCTACCGGAATCGAGATACCCGGCAGGCCGGCGAGGTTGACCGAAATCGTATAGATGTCGTTGAGATACATGGCGATGGGATCGTCGGTCTTTGACCCGATCGCGAACGCGGTGGTGGGCGTAGTCGGGCCCATGATGACGTCGCACTGTGCGAACGCTTGCTCGAAATCCTGGGCGATCAAGCGGCGCAGTTGCTGGGCCTTTACGTAGTAGGCATCGTAATAGCCCGCCGATAACGCGTAGGTACCGATCATAATCCGCCGTTTGACTTCTTCGCCAAATCCTTCCGCACGGGTTTTCATGTACATATCGATGAGGTTGCTGTAGTCCGGTGCGCGGTAGCCGTAGCGTACTCCGTCGTAGCGCGCTAGGTTCGAGGATGCTTCCGAGGGGGCCAGCACGTAATAACACGGTACACACAGATCGCTATTCGGTAGATCGATATCGATCAAGGTCGCCCCCAGTTTCTCGTATTCCTGCAGTGCCTCGCGCACCGTGCGCTCGACTTCACTGTCCAGTCCATGGCCGAAGAACTGGGTGGGCAGTCCGATCCGCAATCCTTGGACATCTTCGCCAAGCCCGGCAACAAAATCCGTGGTCTGCCGCTGCACCGAGGTTGAATCGCGCGCATCGAATCCGGCGACGACATTGAGCAGCAGCGCGGCGTCTTCCGCAGAACGCGTGATTGGCCCACCTTGATCAAGGGACGAGGCGAATGCGACCATGCCATAGCGGGAAACCTGACCATAACTGGGTTTGAAGCCGGTGACGCCGCAAAATGCCGCCGGTTGGCGAATCGAACCGCCGGTGTCGGTGCCGGTCGCCGCCGGCGCGATGCGCGCCGCGACCGCTGCCGCCGAGCCTCCCGAACTGCCGCCCGGCACAGTGGCGTTATCCCAGGGATTTTTTACCGGGCCAAAATACGACGTTTCGTTGGACGATCCCATGGCGAATTCGTCCATGTTGGTCTTACCGAGAATAACGGCGCCGTTTTGATTGAGCCTGTCGATCACCGTCGCATCGTAAGGCGAGACAAAGTTTGACAAGATGCGCGATCCGCACGTCGTCAATAATCCCTTAGTGCAAAAAATATCTTTATGTGCGATGGGAACGCCGATCAAAGCAGATTTATCACCCTGTTGAATCCTTCGATCGGCTTCGCGCGCCTGGGCCAACGAGAATTCGGGATCAACGGTGATAAACGCGTTCAGGTTCTCATGCTGTTCAATGCGGCTGAGAAAATACTGCGTCAGCTCAACGCTCGATACGGTTTTCGCGACGAGATCGTTGGCGAGTTCTGATATCGGCTTGTTATGCACGGATGTCTACCATGGTGAATCTTTATGTCGGGATTCCGCGCACTCACTTGTCACGGCAGCGGGCAATCCCGTCGAGCGTTATTATTCGATGACCTTCGGGACCAGGTACAGGCCCGCTTCTTTTTCTGGTGCTGCCTTTTGCAGCGAATCGCGCTGGTTCGTTTCTGTGACGAGGTCATCGCGCAAGCGCAGGCGGCCCTCCTGGGGATGTGCCAATGGGATCACGTCTTGCGTATCCACGCGGTTCATTTGTTCGACAAAGTCCAAGATGCGGGACAGCTCGACGGCATATCGTTCGACGTTTGATTCATCGATATGCAGTCGTGCAAGCCGGGCGATATTTTTAACGGTCTGGTGATCTAGAGCCATTTGTGTGTAACAATTCGAACCCCAGTTTTCCAAATTAACATATCACGCGTTTAGGTTGAACACCTTACCCGCCGTTGATACAGTACGCCGGTTTTATTGCGCCGGTTGGTGTACACTCATGACATGTTGAAGCGCGTCCTAGGCCTTTTCTCCAACGATCTCGCCATCGATCTGGGCACCGCGAACACCCTAATTTATGTCCGCGACAAGGGAATAATCCTGAACGAGCCGTCGGTGGTGGCGATCCGTCATGCCTATGGTGGCGGCATGAACAACAAGACCGTGCTTGCGGTGGGACAGGAGGCCAAGCGGATGTTGGGCCGAACGCCCGGCAACATTCAGGCAATCCGGCCGATGAAAGACGGAGTGATCGCGGATTTCACGATCACCGAGGTCATGCTCAAGTATTTCATTCGCAAGGTCCAAGAAAACCGCTTTCTCCGCCCTAGCCCGCGAATCATCATCTCGGTACCCTGCGGCTCAACGCAGGTCGAACGGCGTGCGATCCGCGAATCGGCGGCCGGGGCCGGGGCGCGGGAGGTGTACCTGATTGAAGAACCGATGGCGGTGGCCATCGGCGCGAATCTACCAGTTGCCGATCCCACCGGATCCATGGTGGTCGATATCGGCGGCGGCACCACCGAGGTGGGCATCTTGTCGCTGGGGGGTATGGTCTACAGCACGTCCTTGCGGACGGCGGGGGATACCTTCGATGAAGCGATTATCAATTACATACGCCGGCAGCACGGTGTGTTGATCGGGGAAGCCACCGCGGAACGTGTAAAGAAAGCGATCGCGTCGGGATGGAGTAAATCCGACATCCGCGAGATCGAGATCAAAGGCCGCGATATCGCGGAAGGCATGTCGCGGGCTATTACCTTGAGCAGCCACGAGATTTATGAAGCCATCAGCGATCCCTTGGATTCGATTGTGCAGGCGACCAAGCAAGCCCTGGAACAGACGCCGCCGGAACTCAGCGCCGATATCGGCGACAAGGGAATGGTGGTGGCCGGCGGCGGCGCATTAATGCGGGACATGGACCGCCGTTTGACCGAGGATACCGGCTTGCCCGTTGTCATCGCCGATGATCCGTTGACTTGTGTGGCGCGTGGTTGCGGCAAGGCGTTGGAGGAGATGGATACCCTCGGCGACGTTTTCGCAAACGAATAGAGATTGAAGCGGCGACTTCAATTCTTGAAAAATGGGTGTGCCTGCCGTCGCCCCAACTCGGTGCGTCGCGGGCAACGGCCTTCCCAGGATACTTAACTGACATCTTGCCGGTCCATCACACTAGCGAAGCCGGGATAGAGTCGGGTGACGGAGTAACCGGGAGTTGATATGGCGACCCGGAACACGCGCGCACGTTCTTCTGATTTTCTAAGACTGGTATTGTTGATCTGTCTGTCGGTGGTGGTCATGCTCGCTGATCGCCGTACCGAATACCTTCAGGGGGTGCGTTCTGCGCTTGCCATGGTGGCAACACCGCTGCAACTGATAGCCAGCACACCGGATCGCATCGGCACGTGGTTCCAGGAATCGTTCAGCTCGGAGGAAAGCATCAATCAGGCCTACACGCGGGTGCGTGGGGAAAACATGAAGCTGCGGGCGCGCCTGCAGCGCATGCAGGCCCTGGAGGCGGAGAACGCGAGCCTGCGCCGCCTTTTGGCGGCCGCCGAAAAAGTTCCAGATCAGGTGCTCATGGCGGAATTGGTCGATGTCAGTCTCGATCCATACACCCACAAACTGATTGTAAACCGCGGTGTGACTGACGGTATCTATGTCGGTCAGCCGGTGTTGGATCCCCATGGCGTCATGGGGCAAGTGACCGAGACCATGCCGTTTACCAGCGCCGTTACGCTGATCACCGATCCAAGCCACGCCACGCCGGTGCAGGTCGAGCGCAATGGACTGCGTGCCATCACCTTCGGGACCGGCAACCCGGACCAGCTCAAGGTGTCCTATTTGACGCACAATGCCGACATCAAGCTGGGTGACGTGCTGGTGACTTCGGGCATGGGTGGGCGCTTCCCGGCTGGCTACCCGGTCGCCGAGATCAAGGAAATCATTCGTGACGCCAGCGAGGCGTTCTTGCTTATCACCGCTACGCCGGTGGCCCGGCTCGAGCGATCGAAACAGGTGTTGCTGGTATGGCAGGGAATCAGTAAGAACTTTTCCAATGATCTCAGGGAATCAGAATGAACGGTGCGCGTTGGCTCGTCGTGTGCTTGACGTTCGTGGTGGCGTTCGTGTTGAACCTGATCCCGTTGCCGGGATGGATATTGCCCTACCGCCCCGATTGGATAGTGTTGGTGCTGATCTACTGGTGTCTGGCGATTCCGAATCGTTTCGGAACCGGGATGGGGTGGTCGATAGGCTTGCTGGTGGACGTCACCAATGCGAATTTACTTGGTGTTCACGCACTCGGCATGGCGACTTTGGCTTATCTGACCAGCCGTTTACACTTACGTATTCGCATGTTTCCATGGTGGCAACAGTCTTTGAGCGTATTCTTGCTGCTACTTATATATAAGAGTCTCGTGGGTTGGATGCGAAGCCTGCTCGGCGAACTGCAAATCGATTGGATGTATTGGATGTCCAGCCTGATCGGAGTCATGATCTGGCCATGGTTGTTCGTCGTGATGCGGGACGTGCGCCGCTATGCGCGAATCAGTTAGATGGACGAACTTACCTTAAAAGACTATTTGCGCGAAACCAACGTCATTCAGTCGCGTCTGGTATTTGCGGTGGTGATTTGTGTCGCGCTGGTTGCGATACTGGTGCTGCGCTTGTTCTACCTGCAAGTAGACCAGCATCAACACTATGCTACCTTATCCCAAGACAATCGTATTCGCTTGGTCCCGATTCCGCCGGTGCGCGGACAAATATATGATCGAAACGGCGTGATTCTAGCCGAGAATCTTCCTGTTTATACGTTGGAAGTCACCCCCGATCGGGTGGACAACATGGACAGTTTGCTGCGACAGGTGGGACAGCTCGTGGAGCTCAGCGAAAAGGACTTGGAGCGGTTCAAAGAGACGCAACACGCACGGCCGGGATTCGAGGCACAGACCCTCAAGGCAGGGCTAACGGATGACGAGGTCGGGCGTTTTGCGGTAAATCAACACCGGTTCAACGGGATCGAGTTGCGCGCCAGGCTGCAGCGCCATTATCCTCTCGGCGCGGAACTCGTTCATGTCGTGGGTTATGTCGGGCGAATCAGCGAGGCGGACTTGGGCCGGATTGATCGCGCCGCATATCGCGGGACCGATTACATCGGGAAATTGGGGATCGAGGATCGTTACGAAGACGTATTACTCGGCGCAGTGGGTTACGAGCAGGTCGAGACCAATGCCCACGGCCGTGTGGTGCGTACCCTGGCGCGAACCAGCCCGGTTGCGGGGGGCAATGTCCACCTGAATATCGATACTGAGCTGCAAACGGTGGCCCGGGAGTCGCTTGGGGAATTCGAAGGAGCAGTGGTGGCCATTGAGCCAAAAACTGGCGCGGTATTGGCGTTTGTCAGCAATCCGGTGTACGACCCCAATCCGTTTGTGAACGGCATCGACGCGAAATCCTATAAGGTATTGCGTGAATCGTCATCGCGCCCGTTACTCAATCGGGCCTTGAATGGCCGTTACGCGCCGGGTTCGACCATCAAGGGTCTGTTTTCGCTGGCGGCGCTGGAGAATCGCCGCAGCCCGGAGTACGCGGTGTTCTGTCCGGGGTGGTTTTCATTAAAGGGTAGCCGCCACCGCTATCGGTGCTGGAAGCGGGCCGGCCACGGATCGATGAATCTGCGTGATGCTATTGTGCAATCCTGTGATACATACTTTTATCAATTGGCACACTCGCTTGGCATCGACAAACTCCATGAA
Organism: uncultured Gammaproteobacteria bacterium; assembly: GCA_947258975.1. GTDB lineage: Bacteria > Pseudomonadota > Gammaproteobacteria > Arenicellales > JAANXG01 > CALZGZ01. Next base: position 15,040 of record CAMYKK010000055.1, on the reverse strand, counting down.
TTTCTGACCCGATACGGTTTTGGCCGCATTACCGGTGTTGATCTTGAAGGTGAACCGAGCGGTTTGGTGCCTTCGAAAGCCTGGAAACGGCGCGTGAAGGGGCAGCCGTGGTATCCGGGAGAGACGGTCATCGCCGGAATCGGCCAGGGTTACACCTTGGTGACGCCGTTGCAACTGGCAACGGTCACCGGAACCTTGGCCAACCACGGAAAGCGCATCAGGCCCCGGCTCGTACACAGCATCGAGGAACCCCAGACCAAAATTCGTCGGGTGTCGCAGCCCGAGGTGCTCGAGAAGGTCAAGCTCGGCAACGATCAATACTATGATCGGGTCATCCAGGCCTTGACCGACGTTGTCCACGGTCAGCGTGGTACTGCACGGCGCGTGGGCCAAAGCGCGGAATACCGGATTGCCGGTAAGACCGGTACTGCACAGGTGATTGGTATTGCGCAAGGGGCTCGCTACGATGAGAAGAAAATCGCCAAGCGGTTTCGTGACCACTCACTATTTATTGCCTTTGCGCCGGTGGAGGATCCCAAGATTGCAGTGGCCGTGATCGCTGAAAACGGAGGTAGCGGCAGCCGCACCGCCGCGCCGATCGCCCGCCGTGTAATGGATTACTTCCTCACCGGTTCAGTCGAACCGCTCGTTCCCCCGAAAAGTAAGATTACGGACTTGCGTGATGGCCGACCCGATCAAACGTGACGAGTTCTGGCATCTGGATCCACCGTTGCTGGCAGGGCTGATTCTCCTTTGTGGTCTGAGCCTGTTGATACTATACAGCGCCGGAGGAGAGGATTTGTCGTTGCTGCTCCGACAAGGTGTGCGCGTGGCGATCGGCTTTGCGGTGTTGATCGCGCTGGCGCAAGTGCCGCCAGAGGCGCTCTCCAGGTGGTCGCCGCATATTTTCGGTGTCGGACTTGTCCTGCTCGCCCTGGTATTGCTGGTGGGTATCGTCGGACATGGGGCACAGCGCTGGATCAATCTCGGTTTGTTCCGGTTTCAGCCCGCGGAAATCATGAAACTCGGCGTGCCAATGATGGTGGCGTGGTTGCTGACTCGGCAGACGTTGCCCCCCGGCTGGCGGGATGTGCTCATCGCGCTGTCGATTGTCGCAGCGCCGGTGTTGTTGGTGGTGCTGCAACCGGACTTGGGCACCGCCGTACTGATCGCAGTGTCGGGAATCATTGCGATCTTTCTGGCTGGGCTGCGGTGGAGCTATCTGCTGCTCGCGCTGGCGGCGTTGGCTGCGGCCGGCCCGTTTTCCTGGTCGATGTTGCATGAATACCAGCAGCGCCGTATTGTGACCTTGTTTGACCCGTGGTCCGATCCCTTGGGTGCGGGTTATCACACGATTCAGTCCATCATCGCGGTAGGATCGGGCGGCGTCTACGGCAAAGGGTGGTTGCACGGGAGTCAGTCGCAACTGGAGTTCATCCCGGAGCGGGTTACCGATTTCATATTCGCGGTTTTCGGCGAGGAGTTCGGTCTAATCGGTGCGGTGTTATTGATTTCCTTGTATATATTTGTGACTGGCCGTGGCATCTACATTTCTTTTTACGCGCGGGACACGTTTTCGCGTCTGGTCGCGGGTAGTTTGGCGTTGACGTTTTTCTTCTATCTATTCGTGAATGTCGGTATGGTGTCGGGGATTTTGCCCGTAGTCGGCATCCCGCTTCCTTTGATCAGTTACGGGGGCACCTCGATGGTCACATTGATGGCTGGATTCGGTATCCTCATGAGCATCCATACCCACAAGAAGTTCATGCCAAAGTGATCGAAAATATGAAACATTATTGGTTGGCCGCGTTGCTGAGTATGCTCATTGGCTACGAAGCGGACGCAATGGAGATCACCAAGTATCCTGTCATTGAAAGCATTATTGAAAACTTGTCTACCAAGCACGGGTACCCGAAATCTGAGTTGTTGCAGGTGTTCTCGCAGGTGCAGTTACGCCCAACTGTGGTGGCAGCCATTAAAAAGCCCTACGAAGCACTACCCTGGCATCGATACCGACAACTTTTTGTTACGGACACGCATATTCGCGATGGCATGGAATTCTGGACGCGGCACAGAGAAACTCTGGACCGGGCGGAGGGGAAATTCGGTGTTCCGCAGCATGTAATCGTGGCCATTATCGGGGTGGAAACCCGCTACGGTCAGAACATGGGGAGGTATCGGGTTCTGGATTCGTTGACCACCCTGGTGGTGCAGTATCCGCGCCGCCGGGCGTTTTTCAGTAGCGAACTCGAGCAGTTCCTGTTGCTCACTTGGGAAGAAGGTCTTGATCCGCTGAAGGTGAAGGGTTCCTACGCGGGAGCAATGGGCGTCCCGCAGTTCATTGCCAGCAGCTATCGGCACTACGCGGTTGATTTTAACGGCGATCAACGCAGGGACCTTATCGAGCAGCCAGAGGATGCTATCGGCAGTGTGGCAAATTACCTTCATCGCCATCACTGGCAGGCTGGCAAACCGATAGCCGGTGATGCCATTGTCGAGAAGGATTCCGTCGTCGAGCGGTATGTGACCGAGAAATTGAAGACGAATAGTACCGTAGCGCGGCTAACGAAAGCTGGAATCAGCAGCACCATCCCTTTGAACGGCGCAAGTCAGGCGGCTCTGGTGCGCTTGGAAAGTGGCGCCAAGCAGGAGTATCGCATCGTATTCAATAATTTTTATGTGATCACCAAGTATAACCGCAGCATTCATTACGCAATGGCGGTGTTTGAACTTGGAGAGGAACTGCGCAAAAGGCGGGTGTCCGGTTGACCCGGATGTTCCATCAAGGCGCCCCGCGCCTATTCATGGCGACACCCCAGGGAGAACCGCAGCGTCGCTGCTATGAAATGACGACGTTTAATACTAACAATCGCTTGGCAAAAATAAAGGCGGGGCTATCCCGGCCCTGGCTCGATCTCGAATGTCTGCACTTGTGCTTCACTCAACAGAAAAATTGGGGTCGGAGTCTGTGACTCCGACCCCAATTTTTCATTGTTCCAATGCGGCGTCCAGCGCCCCGGTCCTGCGACTACGTGCAGTGCAAGTCTCTGCGCCAAATTCCCGGATCCCAGGTGGAAGCTCCGGATTGTCGATGCGACGGGTGGCGATGATTATCGGTTTGTCGTTGACGTTGTGCGCCTGCGGTGGTCAATCGCGGGGCGGTTACTACCAGCGAGATGGACCCCCGCGGCATCAAGGTGTCGACGTGTCACGCGTTCCCGACGCGGTACCACGCTATGAGCAGTTGAGCGATACCGGTAACGATCCTTACACGGTCAATGGCAAGACCTACTATCCAGTCAGGACATCCCATGGTTACCGCGAACGGGGGGTCGCCTCGTGGTATGGCCGCATGTTTCACGGACGCCGCACGTCGAGTGGTCAGCGCTACGATATGTACGCGATGACGGCTGCCCATCGCACATTACCTCTTCCCAGCTATGTGCGGGTGCGTAATCTGCGCAATGGGAAGCAAGTGGTGTTAAAGGTCAATGACCGAGGCCCGTTCCTGCACAATCGTGTTATCGATCTCTCTTATGCCGCTGCGTATCGCTTGGGAATCGTCGCCACCGGTACCGGCCTCGTGGAGGTGGTTGCGGTGGACCCGGATACCATGCTGGCGAAAAAAAATATTGGTGTACCCGTGGTGAGTGCGATAGCGCATTCACCGTCGATATATATTCAGGTCGGCGCGTTTTCCGAACGCGATAATGCGGAGCGCCTGCGCCGCCAGTTAAATGGTCACACTTATGATCCGGTAATCACGCAGCATGTGCGGGTGAACGGCGGTGACATACACCGAGTGCGCGTAGGTCCGATCGCCACAGTGGATGAGGCCGATAAAATGGTGCAGCGGATGATGTGGCAGGGTTATGACCCCACATTAATAGTGGAATGACAAGAAGACGCAATCTCAGACCGCTTCCCGTCAGGCCGTTGATTGCGGTCATTGTTCTGTGGTTGGCGTTGTTGCCGTTCCCGGTGTTCGCGGTACTGGTGCCGGATCTGGTTAAATCGAACAATCCGATCCCCAAATTGACCGCTGAGACTTGGTTGTTGATGGATTTTAATACCGGCTGGATATTGGCGGAGAAGAATTCCGATAAAAGGATTGAGCCGGCCAGCCTCAGTAAGCTGATGACCGCGTATGTGGTATTCCATGAAATTCGCAAAGGCACCCTGCAGTTAGGCGATCTGGCGCAGATCAGCGAGAAGGCTTGGCGCACCGAGGGATCCCGCATGTTCGTCAAAGTCAACAGCAAGGTCTCGGTGGAGGACCTGTTGATGGGATTGATTGTCCAGTCCGGTAACGATGCGGCGGTTGCTCTGGCGGAGCATGTTGCCGGCTCCGAGGAGGGTTTTGCCGCGCTCATGAATCAACACGCGCATGCGTTGAATCTCGGAAACACGAATTTTAGCAACGCGGCGGGCCTTCCTGACTCGGACCATTATAGCTCGGCACGGGATGTATCGCTGATTGCGGCCGCGATCATCCGTGAGTTTCCGGAGTTTTACGATTGGTATTCCACCAAGGATTTCACCTACAACAAAATCAAACAGAACAATCGAAATCTTTTATTGTGGCGGGATGCTTCGGTTGATGGGGTCAAGACGGGGCATACCAGTACCGCCGGATACTGTCTGGTCGGATCGGCCAAACGCGATGATATGCGCCTTATCGCCACGGTCACCGGAACCGCTAGCGCTAAACAACGGGCCAAAGAGGTTCACGCGTTGTTGAAACATGGATTTTCCAGCTATGAATCCAAACGTGTGTTCGGCGAAGGAAGTCCGACCGCACAAATCAAAGTGTTCAAGGGGGAGCGTGACCGGCTTCCGCTGGGTTCAGCTGATGCCGTGTATGTTGTTGTTCCCCGAGGACAGACGGACTCGCTCAAGGCGCATTTCGAAGTCCCGCCATTCGCTGTGGCGCCGGTTACTGCCGGCCACGCCTTGGGCCTCGCCAGAATCGAATACAACAGCAATCCTCTCATGGAAGTGCCATTGGTTGCACTGTCCGAGGTACCGCAAGGTGCTTGGTGGAAAAGAGCAATGGACGCCGTATTACTTTGGTTTGAGTGAAAATTGATGAATGACATGTTTGATGATGTGGTAAGCGCTTACATCAATGGTGAGTTCGTGGCGCCCGCGGACGCTCATATCTCGGCTTTTGATCGCGGTTTGATCTTTGGTGACGGTATTTACGAAGTGGTCCCGATTTATGGCGGGCAAGCGTTTCGGTGGGACGCGCACCTGGCGCGGTTAAACAATAATCTTGATACCGTCGGCATCCGGCGGCCCTGCACGCGGCAGGAGTGGGAGCAGGTCTTAACCGGACTGTTGTCGCGGGTATCGGACAAGGCCCATTACCTTTACATACAGGTCACCCGGGGCGTTGCGCCTCGCAATCACTTGTTTCCGGAGAGCATAGCACCCACGGTGTTTGCCTACGTGCAAAAATTGGCGCCGGTGGCCAACAGATCCGTCGCCAAGGGGGTGACGGTAGTGACGATTGCGGATTTCCGCTGGCACCGATGCGACATTAAGACTACTTCATTGATTGCTAATGTCTGGTTGCGCCAGCAGGCCAAGGAGCAAGGGGCCGCTGAAGCGGTCTTGGTCCGTGACGGAGTGGTGACCGAGGGAGCGGCAACCAATGTGTTCGCGGTGATTGGTGACATCGTCCTCACCGCCCCCCGCGGACCAAACCTGCTGCCGGGAATCACCCGTGATCTTGTGGTCGAACTCATGGATCGCCATGGAGTCGCATATGAAGAACGGGCTTTTACCGAGCAACAAATGATCGATGCCGAAGAAGTGTGGATAACGAGTTCGACGAACGAGATCATGCCAGTTAGCCGCATCAACGATCATGCTGTCGCACAAGGCCGCCCGGGCCCTGTATTCCAACGCATGTACGATTTGTTTCAACAGTACAAAGCGCAGTGCCGAACCGATGCGAAACAGAATGTCGGGTGAAGAAGGTCGCGGCGGCTCCGCGCGCCCGGATCCCTGGGATATGCTGGACTACCCGTGCCGCTACGAAATCAAGGCAATGGGCCGGCGGACCACCCGTTTCAATGCCTTGGTTCAAAATATCGTGTCGCGTCATATAGATACAGACGAGTTGCTCCTCAGTCAGACACGATCCAGCCGCTACGGAAAATACATCTCTATTACCTGTATTATTCGAGCGACCAGCAAATCGCAAATCCACGCAATTTACGCCGATCTCGCCGCCTGTCCAGAGGTGTTGATGACACTGTAAGGAGTCGGTCGGTGACAGCTACCACATTAGAAGTGCAGATGCGCGACCTGGGGCTGGTCGATTATAGGCAGGTGTGGGACGCGATGAAGGTATTTAACCAGGCAAGAACCGCCGCGACCCGTGATGAGGCGTGGTGGGTGCAGCATCCACCGGTGTACACGCAGGGCTTGAACTGTGACATGTCCACCTTGGCTGTGAGCGACATTCCGATTATCGCCACCGATCGCGGAGGCCAGATCACCTATCACGGACCGGGACAGTTGATCGTATACCCGTTGCTCGATATCAAGCGCCGCGCCAAGGGCATCAGGTGGTTGGTGAATCTCTTGGAGCAGTTAATCGTTGATTTTCTAGCGACTCACGATATCCAGGGGCAACGAAAAGCCGGGGCGCCCGGGGTGTACGTACAAGGCAAAAAAATTGCCGCCCTGGGCCTGCGTGTGCGCCGCGGCGCGAGCTACCATGGCCTGAGTTTCAATGTCGATATGGATCTCGCGCCGTTTTCGAACATTGACCCCTGCGGCTTCCAAGATCTTGAAGTCACCCAGTTGCGGGACCTTAACGTGCCGTTGTCGATCGGTGAGGTCCAAGCACAGCTCAGCCGCCAGCTGCACGCGCTTTTGACAGTTTATGATTAGATGGGGTTGGGCCCCAATGGCACCTGTGGGCTGACCCTGCTACATCGTGCTTCCCCATATTGATGTCACCCCACATGTCTTAACTATATGTGAGAGCGGCGTCTTCCCTTGCGTGGGAGCGGCTTGCTCCCCTGCGGCGCGGGGACAAGAGCCGCGAAGGTCGTGACAATATGTCACTCCCACATTGGTCAAGTGGCTGTGGGAGCGGCTTTAAGCCGCGAAGACCGTATTTTCGCCGCCTCCCATGCGTGGATGGCCTTTTTCTTCGCCGTGCCACCCTGGTACCCCCCAAACTCGCCCATGTTGCGGATCACGCGGTGGCAAGGGATAAGAAAGTGGATGGGGTTGCGGGCGACTGCATTAGCGACCGCGCGGACGGCGCTCGGCGCTCCCAAGTGACGCGACAGGTCCTGGTAAGATACGAGGCGGCCGCGGGGCACCCGCAACAGCGCCTCCCAGACTTTAATCTGAAAATTGGTGCCTTTGACGAGCATGTACAGCGGTTGCTGGGGGTCGGCGCGGGGTGCGAAAACTTGTTGCACGGTATGGGCGGTATCCGTCGAGTCCTGCGTGAGTCGCGCGCTGCGCCAGTTTCTCTCAAGTGCCGCGACGGCACCACTGCGACCGGTATCGCCCACAAACAGCAGCGCACACAGTCCCCGTGGCGTCGTTGCAACGAGGCATTCTCCGAACGGGCTTTGATGAAAATCGAAGCGGATATCCAATCCGTCGCCGTAGTCCTTGTATTCACCGGGCGTGATGGCTTCGCACTCGATATATAACTCATGCAGCCGGCTGGTGCTGGACAAGCCGGCGGCATGGGCCGTGTCCAGGGTGCTGGCGGCGTTGCGCAGCAACCGCTTGGTATGTTCGAGGGTTAAAAACTGGAGAAACCGCTTGGGACTAATGCCCGCCCAGCGGCTGAAAAGCCGCTGAAAATGGCTTTCGCTCACACCGAGGTGAGCGGCGATTTGTGGCAACGTAGGCTGCGTGCACTGGTGGGTGTCTATGTAGCGAATCGCGGATTCGATACGATCGTAGTCGCGAGCCGATCGGGCGATTGTGTTGGCGCCGGTCATGTCAGGATCCAGTGTCGTCTAAATCCAGTGGCCGAATCAATCCGATTCTTGCTCAGCCAACAAATTATTGAGCGTCTGCAGCCTCTCGGGTGTGCCGATGTCTAACCACACGCCTGTATGGTATTCACCACTGACCAGTTTACGATCGCATGCGGAGACCAGCAAAGGCGCCAGCGGAAGGACTGCTGGCGCGCGATCCGCGAATAGCGCCCGCCGGTAGACACCGATACCAGTGAAGGTCGCGCGCCGGCCCATGCAACCATCGAGTTTGTCCACGCGATCGCCGCATAAACAAAAATCTCCTGTGGGGTTATGGGCTGGATTGCCTACTAGGACCAGATGTGCGAGTCTGGACGGCGCGCTCGGCAAGTTGGTAAACGAATAATCGGTCCAGATATCGCTGTTGACGACCAGGAACGGGTCGCTTTGCAGCAGCGGCAGTGCCTTGATGATGCCGCCTCCCGTGCCCAGTGCGCCGCGGGACTCGTCCGAGTACGAGATGCGTACTCCGTAGCGGCTGCCGTCGCCCAGACGTTGCAGGATTTGTTGTCCCAGATGGGCATGATTGACGACGATATGCGTGATCCCGACTGCGGCGAGGCTGCGTATGCGGATCTCAATCAATGTCGAGCCGCCAACCGGGATGAGCGGCTTGGGCAGGGTGTCGGTGAGTGGTCGCAGCCGCTCGCCGCGTCCAGCCGCAAGAATAAAGGCATCCATTGCTATGATTCCGGTGGTGGAAATCGCATTAACAGCGAGTACAGGGGCGCAAGATCGGGATAGCTGCCACATACGTCGATTAGATACTGGTAAACCTGCGGTATTTCCTCGAGAAAACTCGTTTTTCCGTCCCGGTACGCGAGACGTGAAAATATTCCCAGTACCTTTAAGTGCCTCTGCACCCCCATCCAATCGAAATCTTGGATGAAGTGTTGTTCGTCGTCGCCGACCCGCAGGCCGGACTGTCGCGCTAGGACGTAATAGCCGTTCGCCCATTCTTCGACGCGCTCTTTGGGCCATGAGATATAACAATCGCGCAACAGGGAGACCAGGTCATAAGTGACCGGCCCGATGACCGCATCTTGAAAGTCGAGTATCCCGGGGTTATTCATCGGTGTCACCATCAAATTACGCGAGTGGTAATCCCGGTGCACCCACACCTTGGCTTGGGCCTTGGCGTTGCCAAGCAGCAGAGAAAACATGTGGTCCAACGTCCGGCTTTGACTGGAAGTCAGAGTCTGTCGCAGGTGACGGCCGATATACCAGTTCTTGAATAAGGCCATCTCTTGCAGAAGCGTGGCGTCGTCGTAATCGGGAAAGCCGTTGGGGTCTGTATGGGTGCCGATCTGGAGAATGACCAATGCGCCCAGGGCGTCGCCATACAGCCGCTCCACCGTTTTTGGCGTGAGCTGTTCGAGATATGTCCGGGTACCGAGATCGGAGAGCAATAAAAATCCTTGGTTGGCGTCGCTGTCGATGACCTCCGGAACGTTGAGGCCGATATCAAGCAGGCGCTTTGCTGCGCTTACGTACGGCGCGGTGTCTTCTTTGTCGGGTGGGGCGTCCATGATGATATAGGACCTGCCCCCCGACACAGCTCGGAAATAACGCCTGAAACTGGCGTCCGAAGACGCAGCGCGCACTTCAATCCCCGGATCGCCGAGCCGTTGTTCAACCCACCGGGTCAGGTCGATCAACCTTTTATCCAAAACCCCAGACCCCTATAATCGCGAACATAAGCGAGCGCTATACCGTCCCACGCGTGTGTGTGCGGATCAAACGCGATAACATGACAACCTGCAATTCATTAAAAATCATAAAGGTCGTTGATTCTATGCGATTTTACTCCCCAGGAAACAAGCCCAACACGGTGCTCACGAATAATCCGATATCTCATCTAATTGCTTTTTGGGGCGTGGCATTGGCGGCGGTCTATGCTCCCACGGCGATGCCGGCCGAGGAGATATGCGTTCCGGATTTGCTCACTCTACCCGCGCCGGGTCCGGCCCCGGAGAAGGCCGGTGATCCGTTGCCCATTGAATTGGAGGGCGACGAAGTGGAAACGGTGAAGACCGACATCGTGTCCATGCGCGGGAACGCGACGCTCAAGCGTGGCAGGCAGACGATGTCGGCGGATGAGATCCGCTACCACCGCCAGACTGATGAAGTAGAAGGTAAGGGAAACGTCGTATTGCACAGCCAGACTGGCGATCGTCTTGAGGCGTCCAGCGTCAAGTTACAGGTAGAGACTTTTATCGGCGAGGCGGAGGCGGTGGAATATCGGCTCGCAAAACGTGACCGTGTGCCAGAGGATCCGGATAAGGCGTTTGTCAATGCACGCGGCAGCGCGGAGAAAATCTTCTTCGAGGGCCACGATATCATGCGTTTGGAGAATGTCCGCTACACGACTTGCGCGGAAGGAAAGGATGATGTGTTCTTGACGGCGTCGGCCATCACCATAGACCAGGCCATCGGCCAGGGATCCGCGAAGCATCTGAAGGTCAGATTCAAGAATGTGCCCATCTTCTATTTCCCACAGGTCACTTTTCCCATCAACGATGAGCGGAAATCCGGCTTTCTGTATCCCAGTTTTGGCAGCCAGGAAGGATCCGGGTTTGTGATGCAGACTCCTTATTACTGGAACATCGCGCCGAATTATGACGCCACCTTTTACCCGCGTATATACGCAAAACGCGGAGTTAAGCTCGGTGCCGAATTTCGCTATTTGACCCCTGGTGCCGAGGGTACTTTGTTCGGTGAATATCTGCCTTCGGATTCCGAGTTCAACGACGACGATCGTGGCGCCTACAAGATCAGACACCGGCAGGAATTTTCCAGCCGCTGGCGCAGCAATGTCGGCGTCGATTGGGTGACGGACAACCAGTATTTAGACGACTTCAGCAACGATATTCAGATATCCAGCGCGTTCTTCCTGCCCCAATTTGCAGAAGTTTTTTATACCGGCGAGCTGTGGAATTTTCAGGGCAGGCTGTACGCCTATCAGACGGTGGACGATACCATACCCGCGACTTCAGAACCCTATGATCGGCTCCCGCAGTTCCGCGTGATCAGCAAGCTTCCCCGTGGACCCTACGGGTTGCGATATGGGCTTGAGTCCGAGTTGGTCAACTTTCAGCAACCAGAGTTATTTGATGGTTGGCGCTGGGATATTACGCCGTTCGTGAGATTGCCGTTGGATAACACCTGGGGCTACCTCACACCGAAGGTGTCCCTGCGACATACCAGCTACAGCCTGAAAGACGTGGCGGAAGGCGAGGCTGATCGTCCCTCCCGGAGCGTGCCGGTGTTCAGTCTCGATTCCGGCGTGTTTTTCGAGCGCCTCACCGCTTGGCGCGGCACATCGATGCTGCATACGCTCGAGCCCCGCGCGTTCTACGTCTATATACCGAAGGAAAACCAGGATGACCTGCCGGTATTTGACACCGGGTTTCTCAATCTCAACAATTTCGGGAATATCTTTCGTGAAAATCGCTTCTTCGGACGCGATCGCGTCGGCGACACGAATCAGGTGACATTGGCGTTGACCAGCCGTTTCATGGAAGCTGAAAGTGGAACGGAGTGGATCCGGGGGAGCATCGGCCAAATTTTCTTTCTCGAGGACCGCGTGGAGAATTTTACACCCGGGCAGGAGTTCACCAACGATACCTCGGATTTCCTTGCTGAAGTGGTCGCAAGGCTCAGCACGAGTTGGAGCGCCTTCGGCTATTTGCAATACGATGACGACGAGTCGAAGGTTCGCGAAGGAAAGCTTGATCTGCGATTTCGCCCTCAGTCACGAAAATACATCGACCTGAGTTACCGGTTTTCGCGAGATGCGCTGGAGCAGGTCGAAGTCGCGGCGGAATGGCCTTTGGGGTCTCCGCGCTGGCATGCTTTGCTCAGCGAGCGCTATTCCATACGCGACGAAGAGAACTTGGAGACCAGGGTTGGGATCGAATATGATTCCTGCTGCTGGAAACTTCGCGGGTTTTTCCAATCACGCAAAGACAACAATTCACAAGCACGAAACGCCTTTATTGTGGAATTGGAACTAACCGGACTCACGACCATCAGCTCGGGATTATGAGCACAGGCAATCTCGGCAGGATTACCTCAAGGCCCACCGGAGTGGGCCTTTTGCTTAATAAAAAGCGGAGTTTGAGCGATGTATAAGTTACGTCCTTGGCTCGTTCTCATTCTGTGCCTAGGCGGTATGTTTTGGTTGTCTCTTGCGCAATCGCGCCAGATCGACCGCATTGTTGCAATAGTCAACAATGATGTCATTACCGATTCTGAGTTTCAAAAGCAACTAATTCGCGTGCGGCAGGAACTGCGTGCACGCAAGGCCCAGACTCCACCCGAACGCACGCTGAACCGCCAGGTTCTGGAGCGCATGGTCACGGATAGAATTCAACTGCAAGTTGCAGAGCGCCTCAGTGTCAAGGTGCCCGAGAACACCATCAATGACGCGCTGCAGGAATTGGCGGGGCGCAACAACCTCACTCTGCCGCAATTGCAAAACGCGTTGGCGCGGGATGGAATTCCTTATGACGACTTCCGGGAGAACATCAAAACACAGCTGATTATTCAGCGTTTGGTGGATCGCGAAGTCGTGAGCCGCGTGGCGGTCACCGACGAGGAGATTGAGGGTTTCCTCGCCAATCAACGTGGCCAGCCGGACGAGGTGAAAGAATACGATATTTCGCACATCCTTGTCCGGGTGCCGGAGGCGGCCGCTCCCCAGGCCATCGCCGAACTCAAAGCGAAAGCGCAACGGGCTTTGGATAAAATTCGCGACGGTATGGAGTTCGAGCAGGCGGCGATAAATTACTCCCAGGCGCAGAACGCCCTGGACGGAGGAGGACTGGGATGGCGCCAGGCGGGGCAGCTGCCGGTATTATTTCTCGGTGCTGTGCGCAAGATGCAGCCGGGACAAGTCACCGATGTCCTGCACAGCCCTAATGGATTTCACATTCTGAAACTGAACAAAGCCCGTGGCGGCACAGCAGGTGTTGTGCGTCAGACCCGTGCCCGCCACATCTTGATCAAGAACGACGAGTTTTTGTCTCCCACCGAGGCTACCCAGCGGGTCATTCGCATTCGTGAGCAACTGGTCGCCGGCGAGGATTTTGCCGAACTGGCCGAAGCCAATTCAGACGATCCGGTATCCAGCGTCAACGGCGGCGATCTGGGCTGGCTCAATCCGGGCGAAACCGTAGAGGGATTTGAAGCGGTGATGCATAGATTGAAGATCGGGGAAATCAGCCGGCCGGTGGCGACACCATTTGGTGTTCATTTGATTCAGGTTCTCGAGCGCCGCGAACAGCAATTGGATGATGCCGCCGGGAGAAATAACGCCCTGATCCAAATACGTGCCCGTAAGTCCGATGAGCGTTACGAGCAATGGCTGCGGCGGCTTCGGGATGAATCGTACGTAGAATTCAAGGTGGGCGATTTTTAGTCCTGCGACTCGGGGCGCAGCGCGCCCCGAGCTCGAGATGGGATTACAAATTGTAGCCGCGTTCGTCGTGAAGCACGATATCCAGTCCCTCGGTCTCTTCTTCATCCGTCACGCGTAGTCCGACGATCCCGTCGACGACCTTAAGAATGATGAAGGTGACGATCACGCCGTAGAAAATAGTGGCGACTACGCCGACGATTTGTTTGAACACCTGAGATCCGATACTTATGCCTTCCGCCAGGCCGGCGCCACCCAACGACGCGTCAACAAAGATACCGGTGAGTATCGCGCCGATGATGCCGCCGACGGCGTGGACCCCAAACACGTCCAGAGAGTCGTCATATCCCATGGCGCGCTTGATCCGCACCGACGCAATGTAACAGCCGATGCCGGCCAACAGGCCGATGGCCAGTGCGCCCATCGGACCCACGAAACCGGAAGCCGGTGTGATCGCGACCAGGCCGGCCACGGCGCCGGAGGCAATGCCCAGGGCGCTGGGTTTCCCATGGAACATCCATTCAGCGAACATCCACGTGAGCGCGGCGGCGGCGGTGGCGATTTGCGTGACCGCCATGGCCATGCCCGCGGTGCCGTCCGCAGCGAGTTCACTGCCGGCGTTGAAGCCAAACCAGCCGACCCACAGCATCGCGGCGCCAACCAGGGTCAACACCAGACTGTGTGGGGGCATTGCCGTGGTCGGATAGCCGCGGCGCTTGCCGATCATGATCGCGGCAACCATTCCCGCTATTCCGGCGTTGATATGGACAACGGTACCACCGGCAAAATCGAGCACCCCAAGATCACCGAGCCAGCCGCCGCCCCATACCCAATGCGCGATGGGTGCATAGACTATCGTCAGCCAGATGGCCATGAACAGCAACATGGCAGAAAATTTCATGCGCTCAGCGAAGGCACCTACCATTAATGCGGGAGTGATGATGGCGAACGTCATCTGAAATATGGCGAACACCGATTCCGGTATCGTCCCGCTTACCGCATCAACGGTGACGCCTTTCATGAATGCCTTACTCAGTCCGCCCACCCACTTCTGCATGGCGCCGCCATCCTCGAAGGCAAGGCTGTAACCGTACAATGTCCACAGGATCGTCATCACGCAGGTGATGGCAAAGCACTGCATCATTACCGACAGCGCGTTTTTGCTGCGCACCATGCCGGCGTAAAACAACGACAGACCGGGGATGGTCATGAACAGAACGAGTGCGGTCGCGGTGAGCATCCAAGCGGTATCGCCGGTGTCGATCTTGGGGGCTTCCTCCGCGAGCGCGATGCCTGAGGCGCATAGGACTAGTACAGCGGTAATCCCGCGCCAAAGATCAATTTTTTTACGTATCATCTTCGTTATCTCTGTTTGTTGAGCTGTCTGCTGTCAAAGTGCTGCTTTACCGGTTTCACCGGTACGAATACGCATCACCTGTTGCAGGTCTAGGATGAAGATCTTGCCGTCGCCGATCTTGTCGGTTTTCGCCGCCTTGGCTATTGCCTCAGTCACGCGATCCAGCATTTCAGAATCCACGGCAACCTCCAGTTTGATCTTGGGCAGAAAATCCACGACGTATTCCGCGCCGCGATACAT
>CAMYKK010000054.1 GCA_947258975.1 uncultured Gammaproteobacteria bacterium | reverse complement strand
AATCTCGCCGCCGGGCTCACGAGCAAGGACGATACCCTGCCCAAGCGCTTGCTGGAGGAGGGTGCCAACGCCGGTCCCGCCAAGGGCAAGGTCAACGAGTTGGGCAAGATGCTGCCCGAGTACTACACGGCACGCGGCTGGGACGAGAACGGCGTCCCCACCGCGGAGACACGGCAACGACTGGGCTTGTGATTTGCTCCTCCTAAAAAAAGCAAAACGTGTATATCTGGATGTCTTACTGTAGCGGTGGGTCGCAATGACCCACCCGATTTTTTACTAGATGAAGATTACATAGGAGTTTGTGTTATGCATCATGTCATCATTGGTGCTGGTCCCGCGGGCGTAATAGCCGCCGAGCAAATTCACCGCCATGATCCTGAAGCGAGCGTCACGATGGTCGGTGACGAGTCCGCGCCACCGTATTCACGGATGGCGATTCCGTATTATCTCACCGGACAGATCGAGGAAAACGGGACCTATTTGCGCAAGAGTGCCGACCACTTTGAGCACATCGGCGTCGAGGTATGCCACGATCGAGTAACCGAGATAAACACCGCTGACAAGCAGGCCACCCTCGCGAATAGTGGCACCTTAGATTATGACAAGTTGTTGATTGCGACGGGTTCCAGTCCGCTGAAGCCACCCATTCCCGGGATAGAATCCGAGGGTGTCTACCACTGTTGGACATTGGATGATGCCCGCAACATTATCAAGCGATGCCAGTCAGGGCATCGGGTCGTCCTCGTTGGTGCCGGTTTTATCGGTTGCATTATTTTAGAGGCGATCGCGGCCGGCGGCGCAGACCTCACGGTGGTGGAACTGGAAAACCGTATGGTACCCAGAATGATGAATGAGACGGCGGGCGGACTCATCAAGGCATGGTGCGAGAAAAAAGGAATCACGGTCCATACGTCGACTAAAGTGGAATCCATCGAGGAGTACCACGACAGCGGTCTACAGGTAACGCTAGACAATGACCAATCCACTACCGCAGACCTCGTGGTTTTGGCCACCGGGGTACGTCCCAATATTGCGTTTCTCAACGGATCGGGGATCGACACGGATCACGGTATTCTTGTGAATGAATACCTTAGTGCCAGCTACGCCGACGTTTATGCAGCCGGCGACGTTTGTCAAGGCAGGGATTTTTCTACAGGGGGGTACTCTGTTCAGGCAATCCAGCCCACCGCTGCGGAACATGGTCGAATCGCAGCCGGTAACATGACGGGCAA
This sequence comes from uncultured Gammaproteobacteria bacterium, assembly GCA_947258975.1. Classification (GTDB taxonomy): domain Bacteria; phylum Pseudomonadota; class Gammaproteobacteria; order Arenicellales; family JAANXG01; genus CALZGZ01. Next base: position 24,756 of record CAMYKK010000054.1, on the reverse strand, counting down.
TACCCAATTCCACCAAGGCAGCATCAATATGAACGTGCTGAGTACGATGGGACTCATATCGAACTCGTTCGGGCTGTGGATGGGTGTGAACGGCGGAGAGAGCGCCGAAGTAACCGATGCCGACAAATTCAAATATCTCAACCTTCAGTTCCAGGACGACGTGTTGGTTGGTGCCTCGAGCCTTGGCTGGACCGACCATGTCGGTGTTCTGCGCGGACTAATACAGAGCAAGATTGAACTCGGAGAATGGAAACAAAAACTTCAGGCGGACCCGACCCGACTCATGGAGGCCTATTTGGCGAATACTCGGGCTTTGGGGTTCAATGCTCACGTGTTGTGAGCGCCTGGCAAGGATGAGGATCCGCTTTGAAGTTATCGATTTCGCACTAGAGCGCCGGCGGCCTGTCGTACTACAATTCAAGCGTAACGGATACGCTGACGGCATATGACGATGGGAGATGCACGCAATTTCACGGTAGCGGAGCGATAAGGAAAGAGCTGTTTTCGCGGCACACAAACCGGCCGCCTCAACATAAAGAGGACTGACATTGAACCGATATTTCCAACGGTATGTGCTTCGCGGCACAGCGGGCCTAATGGTCGGCGCCTTTGTATTGGCGCCGTGCACCGTCCTGAGCCAGACCGGGACAGGCACCACAGAGGAGATTGTCGTGGAGGCCACGCGGGCGCAAAGGGCTGCCTTCGAGATTCCCATCGCGGTGAGTGTGGTGGACGAAAACCAAATTCAACTCGGTCAGCAACAAATGGGATTGGATGAGTCCATGGCAAGAATCCCGGGTGTCTTCCTGCAGAATCGCTACAATTTCGCCCAGGATCTTCGTGTTTCGATACGAGGTTTCGGGGCGCGCGGTAACTTCGGGATTCGCGGCGTCAAGATTCTGGTCGATGGCATTCCCAACACCCTTGCGGACGGACAAGGACAGGTGGACAGTATCGACATCGGCTCGGCGGGTCGTATCGAAGTTCTGCGCGGCGCTGCCTCATCATTGTACGGAAACGCCTCCGGTGGGGTGATCAATATCACCACCGAAGAACCACCTGCCGAGCCCTTCGTCGAGGGGCGGGGAGCGTGGGGTGAGTATGGGTATCAGAAGTACCAGGCGAAAACGGGAGCCCGCAACGAAAAATCCGATTATCTCATCAGTGCCTCCTACCTCGATTACGACGGCTATCGTGACCATAGCCAAGTCGAGAACAGGGTCTTTAACAGCCGCTTCCGGTATCGTTTCGACGACACTTCGGAGTTGACGGCGGTATTAAACCTCTTTGATTCGCCGACAGCCCAAGATCCCGGTGGGATCACTGCGGCGCAAACCGCCACCGACCCTCAGCAGGCCCGCGATCGCAATGTTCTATTCAACGCCGGTGAGGCCATCGACCAACAGAAAATTGGCCTGCGGTACCTAAAGTCGTTTGACGACAAACACGAAGTAATTGTCCGAGGCTACTCATTATGGCGGGAATTCGATGGCCGTCTGCCTTTCACAACCGGTGGTGCGATCTCATTCGATCGCACCTTTTACGGTGGCGGTGTGCAGTACAACTACAATACCGTTTTGGCCGCGATGGACAGTCGTCTGATTACCGGCATCGACGTCGACCGGCAGGACGACGACCGCCAGCGATTCGACAATAACGAAGGTATTAAAGGCGATTTGACTCTCGATCAGAATGAAAAAGTGACGAGCGTTGGTGTGTTTTTGCAGAATGAGTTGGACCTAACACCGAGAACGACTTTGACTGTCGGTGCCCGCTACGATCGCATCGAGTTCGATGTCCAGGACAGATTCCTGGAAGATGGAGATAACTCCGGCAACCGGGACCTGAATGAACTCAGCCCTATGATCGGGCTGCTGTGGCGGGCGAGCGATCAAATCGGCGTCTACGCCAATATCTCAACCGCCTTCGAGACCCCCACGACAACGGAATTCGCCAACCCCTCCGGTGGCGGTGGATTCAATCCTGATCTAGACCCACAAAAGGCCACCAATTACGAAATCGGACTAAGGGGCGTGGCGTCTGACATCAAGGCACGCTACCAGGTCGCACTGTTTCATATCGAAGTCGATGATGAGATCACACCTTTCGAGGTACCAGAGTTCCCAGGGCGCACCTTCTTTCAAAACGCCGGTAAATCTACCAGAGACGGTATCGAGGCCGCCGTGGTGCTACAACCACTGCCTGGATTGACAACGTCGCTGTCCTACACGCACTCAAACTTTGAGTTTGACGAGTTCGATGTCGATGGTGAAAGTTTTGCCGGTAATACAATCCCGGGTATCCCTAAAGATACCTTATACGGTGAGATCACCTACGATCATGGCATTGGACCCTTTCTCTCCGCGGACGTGATACACGCAGGGAATCTGTTTGCGGACAATGCGAATCGTACCGAGGTCGACGCCTATACGGTTGCCAACATTCGCCTCGGGTATCGAAAATCCTTCGGCGATTGGGAGCTAACGCCCTTTGTCGGCGTCAACAACCTTTTCGATGAAGAATACAATGCGAACATCCGCATTAATGCCTTTGGCGGCCGATATTTCGAGCCTGCGCCGGACCGAAATGCATTCGGCGGAGTCACTATACGTAAGGATTTCTCCAGGTGAGATTGCGGCCTGTGCCAATCATCGAATTCCATCTCGATGACACGCAGCATCACGGATTACGACTCGGTGGCTTGGAATGCCGATACCTCGCGATAATATGGCCGTCATGAGGCAAGACTATCTTCTTACAGAGCTATCGTTGTGTTTCAAGTGCGACAGAGGGTGAAGCGGAAGACCATCCGAATACTTTGTATTGCTCATTAGTGCGCCGATTGACAACGCTGCGACCAGCATCTTCTGAACGCTTCTCATATACACCTTCTGCTACGAATTGCGTTCACTCATGGCGCGCGACCAATTCGAGCACTCCGGTAACGACAAGACCGTGGTAGGATGAGAAAGCTTGCAACATGAGAAACGGTGGGAGCACATACTATGGATCTCTATTGCAATATGCGGGCCGGCTCGAAACGCGTGCGCATCATTCCATCAATAGTGAAATATTGTATCGACCGCATCTATCATCGCTATTGGGTGCCACACATATGCAAATGAGCGTCATGGTTCGTTGCTTATTGTCATGCGCGCTGGCTATGACCCTGGCCCTACCCTGCCGGGCGGAACAAGATCATAAAGTTGCTTCGGACTGGGTCCTGTATGGCTACAACTACGAGAACCATCGTTTCAGCCCTCTGACGCAAATTAATCGATCGAACGTCGCTCATCTGACATTAGCTTGGAAGTTCGAAACTGGGAAACTGGGTTCATTCCAAGCCACCCCGGTTGTGGTGAATGGCGTCATGTACGTCACCACACCGTGGAACGACGTGCTGGCCCTTGACGCCGTATCCGGCAACCAGATATGGCGATACCGGCACCATCTTACTACGAGACGCACGTGCTGCGGTCCGGCCAACCGCGGTGCGGCCGTAGCGAACGGAAAGGTGTACACGGTAACCATCGATGCGCGCTTTATTGCCTTGGATCAAGCCACCGGCAAAGTAATTTGGGATGTCCCGATAACGGATCCCGAGGCAGGTAACCGAGAGATACTGGCGCCACTACTTGGAGAAAAACAATTCCGTGAAGCGACGGTTGTAGGCGGCACCGGTTACAGCGCCAACATGGCGCCTCAGGTTTACGGCGGCAAGGTGTTTGTGGGTATTACCGGCGCGGGCTATGGTTTGCATTTAGACACAACCTCCGAGGGCGAATCGGCGCTGTCCGTGGTCGGCTTATCCGGGGGTGGACATGGATTACGCGGCTTCCTCGTCGCTTACGACGAAAACACCGGCAAGGAGCTGTGGCGCTGGTACTCGGTCCCGGATGCATCATGGGTGGGATCCTGGAAAACGCTGACGCCGGATGGGGTTGCTATGGATCGAGACATAGCGAGCGAGAAGGCCGCTTGGCGCAAATATCGGGACACGTGGCGCTTGGGGGGCGGCTCGATCTGGACCACGCCTGCCATCGATCCTGAGACCGGCTTGCTGTTCGTCGGCACTGGAAACCCTGCCCCGCAGATGGATGACTCCACCCGACCGGGCGACAATCTGCATACGGTGAGCCTGGTTGCCTTGGACGTCGCTACCGGTAAGAAGGTCTGGGCCTACCAGCAGGTGCCACATGATCGTTGGGGTTACGACGTCGCCTCTCCTCCTGTTCTGCTGGAAGCACGCGTCGACGGCAAATTGGTGCAGGCGGTTGCCCAGGCAGGCAAAACGGGATGGGTATATGTGCACGAGCGTAGCAGCGGACGCCTGCTGTTCAAATCGAAACCTTTTGTACCGCAACGCAATCTCTTCAAGCGGCCTACGAAACAAGGCGTCGAGATTGCACCGGGAATATTTGGCGGCGCATCGTGGTCACCAATGGCATTCGACCCTAATAACCGCTCACTGTTTGTCGCCGCTATTCATCATCCAACGGTGTACTATTCCAAGACGCTACGACCCACGCCCGAACGGCCTTGGCAAAGCTACACCTACAGCAAGCCGGTAAGCGAAGAGCGCTGGGGGACGATCACCGCCATCAACAGCGACAGCGGTTCAATACGGTGGCAGCGCAGAACCCGATTGCCAATGGTGGGTGGTATGCTGGCGACGGCGGGCAACTTGGTCTTTACTGGTGAGGGTGACGGCGAGTTTCTCGCCCTAGATGCGGAAAATGGCAATAGTTTATGGAAATTTCAAGCTGCGTACGGTGTCAATGCACCCCCCGTCACCTACGCCGCCGGGGGTAAGCAATACGTCGCGGTCGTAGCCGGCGGCAACAAACTTTTTCGTTTCAAGACCGGCGATCAGATACTGGTGTTCTCGCTTCCCGGCAATTAGCCCGCACGCTGGACCATGACGCAGGCGTGTGATCCTCACGAAGCATCGGAAGACGATATCAAGCTCTTGAACCCGCCCGATGCGGCCGTACTCCCATCCTTGCGCACCATGAGTGCGTCCGCATTGGGAAATCGCTCCAGTAATTGCAGGCCGTCGTCTACCCCCATCACAAATAATGCCGTTGAAAGCCCGTCGGCCAGCATTCCGGTTTGCGCGGCAACGGTCACGCTGGACAACTCCGCCGGGGAAACGCCGGTACGCGGGTCCAGGATATGATGATGACGCCGATCCGGACTGAAGCTGGTCACGTAGTCACCCGATGTCGCCAGGAAGCGATCACCTGGCTGCACCACGGCCAGTATTTTCTCGGGATCGCGTGGATGTTGAATCCCAACGCTCCAAGGAGCGTTCCTTCCTTTGGAACCCATACCACCCAACTCGCCGGTATCCAGCAGCGCATCGCGGATCCCATAATCGCGTAACCGGGTCATGACCCGATCCACGGCATACCCCTGGGCGATCCCATTCAAGGTGATGGCCGTGCTCCCTGGTTGCAATTCAATGCGTTCCCTGGAAACCGTGACACGACGCCAACCCGCTCTCGACCTGACCTCTTCGATGTCCGCCCTTTGCGGCGGCTGGGAGCCGCGCCAAGCGTTCGCGTGTAACCGCCACAACGGTTGCACCGTGATGTCAAACGCCCCATTCGTCGTTGCCGCCAAAACCTGCGCCTGACCTACGACCTCACACAGGTAGGGATGAGGTTCACTCAGCACACCGGTGCGATTGAGCTGCGATACCTGGCTATCCGGCCGAAAGAGGCTCATCACACGCTCCACAAGCCGGATCTCCTCGAAGGCGGCTGCAATCGCGCGTTCCGCCACGACCTGGCGCTCGTGCACGACACTGATGCTTACGACTGTGCCCAGGGCCAATCCGGATCGCTTTACGAAGTGTGCATAGCGATTACCGTCATCGACCGACAGCCGCGCACTCGAACTGAGTGGTGGCCGGCCGGTTAGGACGTGCCAAACGGCCAAACCCAGCCCACCCGTCATCGCCAAGAGTACGGTGCGCCTACGCATTCTCGGCAAGTCCCTCGACACCTGCCGACGCCGGAGCGCCGGACAGCCTGCGCCCTCTTTTTCTCAGCACTACCTCCGCGACACAACGCTCGGGGTCGTTATAGATCGAGACACAATCCAGACATTGAAAGCACTCCCGGTAGTTAATGCGCCCCTCCTTTTCTATGGCATTGTATTCGCAGACCCGACGGCATAGCTGGCACGGCGAACCGCATTCGGAACGCCTTGTCAGCCAGTCAAGACGACGCATCGACCCCAATACGGCGAGCGCCGCACCGAGCGGACACAGATAGCGGCAAAAGAATTTATAGATGAAGGCCCCCATCACCAGCAGCATCACCGCATACCCGACAAATGGCCACGAACGGTCAAACACGAGCGTGATCGCGGTCTTGAACGGCTCGACCTCGACCAGCTTGTCTCCAAGATCGGTGGACAGCGCCGCCCCCAAGACGACGATCGCAAGGACTATGTACTTGAGATTCTTGAGACGCTCATCCCAGACCTCGTTAATCCGAACTTGTGGGACTCCAAGGCGTTGCGCCAACTTACCGAAAAATTCCTGCAAGGCGCCAAACGGACACAACCATCCGCAGAAGGTGCCGCGCCCCCAGACGATCAAGGTCACGAGCACAAAACCCCATAGCAGCACTGTCATCGGGTCATACAGGAAAAATCCCAACCCACTACCCGCCTTGAACGCTTGCAACAGCGCCGTTATGTTGACAATAGAGAGCTGTCCCTGGGCGTACCAGCCTATAAATCCGAGTGTGAAGGCGAGGAAGATATAGCGAAAACTGGAAAGGATCCGGGAGGACCCGAATAGTTTCTCCTGCTTGATCAGCGCCGCGGTCAGCAGCGTCAAAGCCCCGAGCAGGAGGAATATTTCCCATGCTCGTTCCACCCAAATCGCACGCCAACCTTCTACCTGTTGTATCAACACGGGCCTGGTGACGAAACGCTCCGGCAGATCGTACGAGGTGACTATGTCCTTGACGACTCGTTGCGGATAGAGTTGCCCTTTTTCTCTCACAACATGCAGCGACAGTTGCCAAGGCGAACCGGGATCGAGACCGGCGTGGCTGGCCACCTTGAAAACCTTGATTGAATCCACCTTGGGTGTGCCCTGAAGAATCGGTGACACCTCCACATCCATGTCGCGAAACTCCATCGGCAATTCTTCTTGAGTCAGTGAGAGTAAGTTGGGGGTCGCGCCCCTTACAAAATCATCATCAATGAAGCTATAACGCCCCGAGGACATCACCAGAACTGCGTGGTCATCCGGTTCCAGATACCGTGTTATCTCCTCCAGGTCCGCGGCATCGAACAGCGCGCGCCCTATCGTCGGTACCGAAACTATCGCGACATAAAGATCGATGAAACGCTCGTCCGGATGCGACAGGGCAATATCGTCAACATCTTCTACGATCGTACCCGCGAAGATTTGCTGGACATCCCGGTTATACAGCCGGTTGTGAACAACAAGATTGTCTTTGAGCAGCGTTGCCCAACTCTTGTTCACGAAAAAATCAGTTCGAACTTTGGCCGCCTGGCTCGGATCTTTGCCCTGGGCAAAACCGAGTTTGGCGCGGGCCACCTGGAGCGCCGAGGAGATCAAGGTTTGGTTGAGGATGCGCACTGAAACTGTAGCCTTAGCGACACCGTCGATTAGGACGTCCTTGCCATGAGCCTGGGCCCTCCGGCTCATCGTCGAACCCACCCGGATGTTCTGCAGCAGTGACTTCCCCGGATATTGCTCAATGAACTCGATCAGAGGTTCCTCACCCAATCCGCCGACGAATACCGGTTCATGTTGGGATATCACGCGGACATCCACGAACTGACCGGCGGTGTCGATGGCAACCAGAAGATTCATTGGGGTACCGGCGAATCCTGGAATTTTTGCAAAATCGATGGATTCGAAAACGAAACCCACCGCCTGTGGGACCGGTCCCTCTTTGAATAGTGGCCAAACGGGAAGATCGGCCCCCTTTTCACCCACAATCAAAGTATCGGGCAGCATTGTCCCCAGGGCGTCACGCGTCAATTCCCCGGCGTCCACCGTCCCCGGCGTCGCTATCCAAAGCACAAACAACATCAACAATCCTCGCGTAATCGCCGACGCTCCCCCTAATCGCCGCCTAACAATAGAGTTCATCGCGATGAAGCTGATGTAGCTGTGATCGTAACCTGACCGGAACAAGAGAGACGACGACAGCACGGGAAAACGGAATTAAGTGGGAGCCGAATGGCACTTACTAAAGCCTTACCGAGGCTAAAAAGTGCTGAATTGAGGGAGAATTTTCGGAACCGTCGCCAGCAAGGATGCTGGCGGCGAACCTACATGGATGTATTGACGGCGTGTCCCGGGAATTGTCACTCGGTTTAGCGTGTCGTGATCCCTTAAGTAAGTGCCATTCAAGTGGGGGCCCGCTTATTCCATACGCGTTGGTGGTTGGTACGTCACACCATGGTCTTGGAAAATACGCCGGATGACGCCCTCAGCATGCAACGCCTTCATGGCCCGGGCGACGGCATCGGCGAGTTCGGTGTTGGAACTCTTAACCGCCACGCCAAGGTCCCAACCGTTGAAGCGTAGACCCGGCAGGCGCATGGTTTCGACGATAAATGCTGCTTTGTCTGAACCCAAAGTCCCCTCGACTTCCCCAAGCGGACCCATCACTGCACCTACGGCCCCTGCTCGGAGCGCTTCGGTCGCCTCGCTGACGCTCTTGAACAATACCATGCTCCCGCGCAGGCGTCCCCCCAGCGCCACGGCCAAATAATCGCTTGCGAGGGTGAGCTTTTCGGCCCCGATCTTTTCCTCCTCGAGATCCACCAGACTCTTGACGTCTGTCAGGGCAGCCTGGCGCGCGACCGCTATTGTCTCGCGGTGATACGGCGCCAGGATTTTCACCTGCTCATTGTCTTTCGCCAACAGCGGATCCACCGGCACATGCAACATCACATCGGCGGTGCCGCCGCCAAGATAGTGTCCCTTCCAAACATTGTTCCGCAAATCGTCAGACATGGACTCATCGGCCCGCACCAGACGGAACTTGGCCCCTACGCCGAGCTTTTCCGCAAGGGCCCGGCCGACCGCTACATCCAACCCTTGCGGTTTCCCATTCTTGTTCTCGGAATACGGTGGAAATTCCCCGTACACCGCGATATCCAGCACCCCGCGTGCCTTAACGGCATCGAGGTTAGCAGCCGTTACCGTAGGAATACCCGTAAACAGCGCAAACAAGGCATAAACGATGACGGGAGTGCTACTCTGCCACATGCTGGGTCTCCAGCCAGCTTCGAATCGTCCACATCGCTTCCTGGCTCATGATACCCTCGAAGGCCGGCATGTAGGTCACATCGTTGCGGATCACTCCTTTGCGGGTAACAGGCAAATAGAACTCGTCTCCCTCCGCACCCTTGGGTAATAAACGCAGATCCGGCGACATGCCGCCAGAAACCGCCCCCAAACCGTGGCATCGGGCACAGTTCTGGGTATACGCCGATTTGCCGATCTCGATCGCGCGAGCGTTACCAAGATAGGGATTGACCTCCCGCCACTCTTCGCCGAGTGGTTCCAGGCCGGTGGTGTCAACCGCTTGGGGTTGGACATCGCCGTGAGCAAGTACCGCTTCCGGTAGCACAAGAACAGCGACCACAATGCTTACATACACGATATAAAGGGAATTGCATGGATTGCGCATAATTGGACTCCTACACGTCGTTTATCGCGGCGTTATCGGTTAAGGACTTTGCCAGACTTCGAGCCCCGATGATAGCAAAGGCCGGGCGGCATCGCCCGGCCTCAAAACACCCCTATTACAGGTGGGCGTGAATGCTATTTCGTGGGGGCCAGTTTAAACGCCCACAAGCTGCCGCCTTGATTCAGGTGTTTTACAGCCTTGGCAACTTCACCGCCCCACAGCGGGACCGCACCACCCCAGCCGGATGGCACCGCAATCCATTGTTCGCCGTCCTGCTCCCAGGTGATTGGAGAACCGACAATGCCGGACCCGGTCTGATACTTCCACAACTCTTCACCGGTCTTTGCGTCGAACGCCTTCAAATAGCCTTCAGGAGTCCCGGTGAAAACCAGCCCCCCGGCCGTGGCCAGTACGCCGCCCCACAACGGAGCGGTATTCTTCTGCTCCCAGACGATCTTGTTGGTCTTGGGATCGAACGCCCGCAGCGCCCCCATGTAGTCGTCAAACACCGGTTTGATCGTGAACCCGGCGCCCAGATAGGCGGCGCCCTTCTTATAGCTGATCGGCTCATTCCAGATGTCCATGCCCCACTCGGTTGCCGGTATGTAGAACAAGCCGGTATCGGGACTGTAGGCCATTGGATTCCAGTTCTTGCCGCCGAGGAACGAGGGCGCGGAGAACACCGTCTTCCCCTGCTTTTCTCCCAAGGGATCGCCAGGACGATTCCCGGTTTCGATGGGCCGTCCGGTCTTCATGTCTATGCCACTGGCCCACGTCACCTTCCTCACGAAGGGTTCTGCACTGAGCAACTTGCCGTTGGTGCGGTCCAACACGTAGAAGAATCCATTCTTGTTCGCCTGGGCGCCGGCCTTGATGACCTTGCCGTTCTTCTTCAGATCGAATAGCACAAGCTCGGCGACGGCATCGTAATCCCACGCATCGTTCGGTACCGTTTGATAGTGCCAAGCGATCTTACCGGTGTCGGCGTTGATCGCCAGAATTGATGTCGTGTAGAGATTGTCACCGGGCCGCTTGAAGGCATTCCAGGGCGCCGGGTTGCCGGTTGTAAAGTACACCAGGTTGAGTTCCGGGTCATAGCTCCCTTGGTTCCATGGAGCACCGCCTCCGGTTTTCCACAGATCCCCGGGCCAGGTCGCATTGGTCTTTCCAGTGAGCCCGTTCTCCTTCCCATTGAGATAACCCATATGGCCCTCGATGGTAGGACGGTGCCAAGTGAGCTTACCGGTCTTGGCGTCGTAGGCCTTCACCCAACCGACGGCGCCGAACTCGCTACCGGCATTACCCACCATAACCTTGCCCCCCTTAACAATAAACGGGGCCATCGTAATCGACACGCCGGCCTTGTAGTCATCCGTTTTCTGCTTCCACATCACCTTTCCGGTGTCACGGTTTAACGCGACCAGTTGGGCGTCCAGGGTCCCGAATATGACCAGGTTGTCGTACAGCGCCGCACCCCGGTTGATCACATCGCAGCAGGGCAGAATCCCCTCCGGTAAGCGATGGTTGTATTCCCATAGCTCCGCGCCGGTCCTGGCATCGGCGGCGAACACTCTGGAGTAAGACGCGGTCACAAAGATCTTGCCGTCATGGACCAGCGGCTGGGCTTCCTGGCCCCGCTGCTTTTCGCCGCCGTAAGAGAGCGTCCACGCTGGAACCAGGCGTTTTACGCTCTCCCTATCGATCTGTTTGAGGGTGCTGTAGCGTTGGACATGGGGCCCCATTCCATAACTAACAACGTCCTGGACCGTAGCTTGATCGTCGAGGACATCCTTCTCCATAACGCCCGCGGCCTGCGCCGTGGCGCCACTCGCAAGGATGCCGATGACCGCAGATACCGCTACGCCACCGACACTACGAAACCTGCATTTATTCTTGCTCATAAAGTTCTCCTACCACTCTCATTTTAAATCGTTGTTCCGATGTTGCTCGCGACATGCCGCCCTGTTCATATTCCCAATGTTGAGGATTACGCAGGCGTCAGCGCGAACCATCTGAAAAGTTGGTCTCCTGTACGTAATGCATGTGCAAATTGTATGCCAATACTCGCTGTGTAGAAAACCGCGAAACATCGGGCTGAACCCCATACAAGACCGCACGGGTTGGTCCAAATCCGCAGCACTGTGTCACGCGGTTGACACACAACGAAGCACACCTCCCTTCGCAATGTACTGGATAGAGAGGCCGTTAACGACGGCGCACCATAATCTGCAAAGTACTCAACTACGCTTTGTGGCACAAGCCTTTTTATGTTTTCATTCCTCATTAGAAGGCACTGCTGAGCCCGGCTGCAATGCCCCGGCATGGGAATTGCTTTCTTCAGCTTTACGATTGCGCACTGTAGCTAAGCCAGCCCCAGAGGAGGAAACGTCATGCCAAGATTTGTCATTGAAAGAGCCATACCGGAAATCGGATCCGCGCCTCGCGAGGCACTACGCGACGCGTCACAAAAGTCTAACCAGGTTCTCGGAGAAATGGCGGCGGAAAAGAAGCATATTCAGTGGGAATATTCTTACGTCGCAGGTGATAAAACCTTCTGTATCTACATCGCCGATAACGAGGATCTGATACACGAACACGCTGAGCGAAGCGGTTTCCCCGCTTCAAAGATCACCCAGGTCCGAAAGATCATTGATCCCGTTACCGCAGAAGCTTAGCCCGGATATTGCACCAATGGATCTTGGGGACTGGCGAAGGGACTTGCACTGCGCGTAGTCGCAGGGTCAGCGGGTCGTACACCGCGGTGTCATGCGATGGGGCCGTACACGCATCCGCGGAACAAACTCGGGCAGTATTAAGTGAGGTGTCCACCAGCACCTCGCGGCGCCGCACCGGAAAAAACGGCGCCTTTTGGCAAACCGGCGGATACGGCCGCTATGTCCTTATCGCTTCCGCGGTGCCGTTTCGTTCAGGACACGGGCGACTACCGCGCAGTCCGTCCCGCAACTCGTCACCTCGACAGTACCGTTCACCTGCTTGGGCTGCAGCAGCCTGACAAACTGCCGGGAACACCGGATGGACAACATCGTATTCACGTGAGACCTGCGCTATTTAAACATATAGGTATCACAAATATTCAGAGGTCATCGATGTTTGCTGGAACACACTTTCCACACCTGCGTCGGCAGAACCCTCTGCTGACAGCGCCGCAGCAAGCCCTCTACAAGGTGCTAACCCGTGCCTTGAGTCCGGAAGCGCTGGTAATCTTGACCCGCGTCAATCTGGGCCATCTCGTTAAGCTTCCTAACGACGACGCGAAGTATCGGGCGTACTGGCATCACATCTGTCGTCGATGGGTCGACTTTGTGCTGTGCAGTCCACTTGGTTTTACTCCGGTGCTGGCGATCAAGCTCGAAACACGGAGCGAGAGACGGCAACGATTGCAGAGAGGGCGGACACACCCAAACGAGCGCGATAAAACAGAAGAAATCCTCACCGGCATCAAAATTCCATTATTGAGGCTGATAGCCGTGGACAATTACGATTTCTCGCAAGTGATAAATGAAATCAGACGCGTGCTGTTGGGTGTATTGGCAACCGAGAAACAGCACTACGTAACCCAGCAGAACAACACCGAGGAAATATATATCGAACATCTTGACGGCGAGATAAATAAGCCACTCGACGCGCGAAACGCATCAAACGCAGCCATACGGTCCCATCGCCGAGTCGCGAATAAGCATTGATAATTGCCCCGCCATCGGCATCCAAGTCTTACCCGGGAGAAACTCGCGATTTATTCCACCGCCGCAGCCGCCCTGCGTCACAACTTCCTGATCTAGTGTATCCACTCCGGCGACAATTTCTTCCGTAGTTCAGTGGCCGCCACTGCCCGGTTCGCCTTTCTTCAACGACACCGCGCAGATGTAAGGCAAACCATGCCACATCGAAGCTAACCTCCACGCTCCATGGCGCGGCGGGCCCGGCGATCAATCAGCCGCGGGGCGAGTAGCTAGATCCACTGCCCAATCCGACCGCGCGTGGACGTCAACACCTGCCGCTTGCGCTTGGTTATCGCGTTCATGGTGATGCGCGCGCACGTTTCCGTGCTCATCGCGCGCTCATAATCGATATTGTGCGTGTCTCCCAATGGCTCAACGCGCGCGTTCACGTAGCGTCCGTGGATCCGGGTCGCCACGAACTCCTCCCAGACTTGGCATGTTTATTGACTAAACTTCTCAACGTTAGCGAGTCGCCAGCGGTCTGTCGGGATTAGGTGATCGTAGCGAAGCGGGCGGGAAATCGAGGACGGTTTGACGATTGACTGAGGTGAATTGCGGGCTATTTAATAAGAGAATTCGTTGCAGCGGGCCGACTTTCCCCCCCCCCGCTGCAGTGGATTTTCCCAAAGTCCGACAGACCGCCAGCCCGCATATTGCGCCCAGGATGCCGGACGATCACGGGGAAGCGGACAGCTGGACGCCGTGCTGTAACGAAACCCATAGCTAGCTTGGGTTTTGGCTGGAGTGCAACGCGGTTCCAAACGGTCGACATCGCCCCGTGGCCCGGATCGGCAATGCCGCGGGCGCAAAGGGCACGCCAAACATTGACCGAAAATCTCATGCCGATGAAATTATTGGACTTTCTATCCGCTGGCTTGGCTAGATATCTGGGCTAGGATTACTTAGAGTGATCAACATAAAAACATGGATTTCGCTTGTTCTGGCATTACCGCTCGTTGGTTGCGCGGTGACCAGTAAACCGTTGACGCACGCGGATCACGTTGACGGCAATTCCACAACGCTAGAAAGCCTGTTTGCGGAACAGGAGCCGCTCTCCGGCGCAATCAACGTCGCAGACGCCATCGCACGCGCCATTAAGTACAACCTCGACCATCGGGTGATGATGATGGAACACGCGGTTGCCTTGCGGCAGCTCGATTCGGCAAAACTGGATCTGTTGCCGCAACTCGCCGTATCGGCCGGGTATTTCGACCGCAGCAACGATTCCGGGGCGGCGAGCCAATCTCTTTTATCCGGCGAACTGAGCCTGGAACCTTCCACGTCCCAAGAACGTCAGCGCAATGTGTCGGATCTGACAGTCGCCTGGAATGTCCTGGATTTCGGGGTCAGCTATGCGACCGCGAAGCAGCGCCACGACCAAATTTGGATTGCGGAGGAGAGGCGGCGCAAGGTGGTACAAAACATTGTACAAGATGTGCTCGACGCCTACTGGCGCGCGTGGAATGCACAAGAATTGCTACCGGAAATGGATAGACTGATCCGGGACACCGAGGAGACGATTGCACAATCACGCGCCTTGGCGGATAAAGGCGCGCAAAACAAGAAGCAGGCTCTGCGTTATCAACGCAATTTGCTCGAGATACGAACCCAACTATGGGAGTTGCGTGAGCGCATGGCGGTGGCAAAGATCTCGCTGTCGCGATTGATGAATCTGCCATCCGGCGCCGATTTCCGGTTAGCCGATCCCGGCGATTTGACCCCACCCGCCTCGTTGTTGACCCCGGTGAACGAATTGGAGCAAAGCGCCCTTGCTAATCACCCAGACCTGCGTGAGCAGGACTACCAATTGCGCATCACCCGGCTGGACGTCAGGAAGGCGATGCTGCGGATGTTGCCCGGAATCGAATTTGATTTCGGGACGCGCTACGACAGCAACAAATTCTTGTTTCACAACGATTGGAGCGATCTCGGTCTAAAGATCTCGTTAAATCTCTTCAATGTGTTCGGAGGGTTATCGCAGAAGAAATTCCACGAGGCCCGTGTCGAACTCGTGAAAACCCGCCGCATTGCTCTGTCCATGGCGACGCTGGCACGCGTCCGGCTGGCAACGCAGAGATATGCGCTTGCCAGACAACGTTACAACGCGGTGGCGGACCTGGCCCATGTAGACGATCTGCTGCTGGACATGGAGTTATCCAACCGCCAAACGCAGACCAAATTTGACGTTATCCAAGCACGCGCCGTCGCCGTGTCCACAAAAATCCGCAAACATCTTTCGTACGCCGAAACACAGAAGGCCCTGGCCCGCATCTTCAACTCGATCGGTGCGGACCCGCTGCCGGATACATTGGCGTCGGAGAACCTTGACCAACTCAGCAAGGCCGTTGAAGAACACTGGCATCGATTGACGCTCAAACACCTCAAGACAGCCAGTTCCGATTATGTGCCGACAATGGATTTGGCCGTTCGCGTCCCCACACGCCCGGCGCCAGCGAGTACGCCATGGCGCGGTGCGGCCGTCCTGGTGACGAGCGCGACTGCTCCGCCGCGCCGCGCGGCCGCGCCGGCGCCCGTTACGGCTACGCCGCGGCGCGCTGAGGCCGCTCCGTTGTCCAGTACCCCGGCACCACCCGGCAAAAATGCGCAAACCTGGCGATACCAGCGCCGGGGACATCGCGAAACCGGCGCCCTGGGGAGTGGACCGTTATAGAGTTCTGTGCAAATGCGTTGTGTCTAGCCCGATAGGTCTTGCATCGATGATGTGTACCAACGCAAATCGCATCAAAGCGGCAACAGTCTTGGTTGCCGGCTTGTGCGTGCCTTGGTCCGGAGTCGCGGCGCAACAGGTGCCCGCCGTGACGCAGTCTGCGATACAAGCTGGTAGAGACGCCGTCGCCGGCGCCGAGTCGATGGAAAACGACATTCGGGCGCTCTTGACACCGTACCGGCAGGCGAAAATCTCAAGCCTGGTATCGGCGCGGATACGACGCATCCACTTCCGGGAAGGTGATCGTTTCAAACAGGGCGAAATCCTCGTGTCCTTCGAATGTGAGGTACTTAAGGCACGCCTGCATGCGAATCTTGCTAAATTGAAGCAGTACGAACTCACCTACAACGCGAATCGCGAACTGCGTAAGGACGATGCGGTCAGCAAGCTCGAACTGTCCCTTTCGGGAGCCCGCGTCGAGGAAGGCAATGCAGAGGTGTCACTCGCCCGAGCGCAGCTGCGTAAATGTACGGTAAGGGCGCCCTATAACGGGCGTATTGTCGACGTGATCGCCAACGAGTTCGAAAATGTGAATATCGGCGATACGCTCATCGCGATCCTGGATGACGAAAAACTGGAGATGATCCTTCATCTGCCGTCGAAGTGGATGACAACCGTGTCGCCGGGAAAGAAATTTGCCGTCGCTATCGACGAGACCGGGAAACGTTATGATGCAGCGGTGATACGAACGAATCCAAGGATCGATCCCACGAGCCGCACGTTCGCCGCCATCGCGCAGATCCTCGGGAAACACCCCGAACTGCGTGCCGGAATGAGCGGCAACGCCGATTTCGATTCACCCCGATGAGTATTACTGCCGCCACACACGCGCAACTGTCCAAGGACCCCGGGATCGAGCGCAAGCAATCACCTCTGAGCATCCTGATTTCCCTGGAACGTGAAGCCAGAGCGGCGGAAAACATAGAACAACTAGGATTTATAGCAGTTAATGCTACCTACAAGTTAGTTAACTATTACCGCTGCCTGCTGTGGCGTGTCACGCCCGCGGGAAAGGCGAAAATTCAATCGATCTCAGGGGTCTCCGCGATCGACCGCAACTCCCAGGCAATCCTGTCTTTGACGCGTCTGGTCAAAGTGCTGTGCAGCGCCGACACAGCAGTCAAACTGAGGGCGATCACCAGCGCGGATGTGCCACCGAAGTTGCGAGCCGACTGGGATGAATGGATGCCGCAGCATGGACTCTGGTGTCCGTTTGTCGGTCGCAGCGGGGAGCTGTACGCTGGATTGCTGATTTCCCGGGAGACCCCGTTTTCAGCGCAGGGAATCAACCTTCTCGAGCCCCTTATCGAGGCCTACGCGCACGCTTGGAGTGCGCTGGAAGGCGGCAAGCGAAACACGGGTTCACGGGTGGTCCAATTCCTCCGCACACGCGCGGTGCGGCTTGGCGTGCTCGCCCTGTTGGCCGGCGCGCTGGCGTTGCCGGTCCGGGAATCCGCACTGGCGCCCGCGGAGATCGTGCCGTATCGGCCGCTCATCGTCGCCGCACCCGCCTCGGGGGTCATCAAGGACTTCCACGTTCTTCCCAACGAGGTGGTGAAAACGGGCGATACACTGCTCACGCTGGTTGATACCGAAATCAAGAGCCGCTTCGATATCGCCGAGAAGAGCCTTGAAGTCGCCCGCGTCGATTACCTGCGCGCCAGACAAAAATCGTTCAGCGATCAGAAAAGTAAGTCGGATGTGGAGCTGTTCAAGGCGCGCGTAGAGGAAAAGCGTCTGGAACGGGATTACGCGCTGGCATTGCTGGAACGCACAAAGGTGCGCGCTGAACGTAACGGCATCGCGGTATTCACGGACGTGAACGACTGGATCGGCCGCCCGGTCAAAACCGGCGAGCGGCTGCTCACCCTCGCGGACCCCGGTGAGGTCGAGATCCAAATATGGCTGGCCGTGGAAGACAGCGTCATGCTGGAGCCGGGCTCCGACGTGCAGATGTTCCTCAACACCGATCCGACCGCGCCGCTCAACGGCAAGATCCGGCAAACCAGTTACGAACCGGAACAAACTCAAGCCGGTGGTTTGGCGTTTCGGCTCAAAGCCAAGATCGAATCAGGGCAGTCGCGGCCGCGAATCGGCCTGAAAGGCACCGCCAAGGTGTTCGGTGAGGAGGTCCGCCTCATCTACTACATCATGCGGCGGCCACTGTCTGCGCTGCGGCAGGCGGTCGGATATTGATTTTCGCATTCCTCCGCCCATGGCCGATTGCATAGCGTTAGATGGACTGCACGACACCGCGGCGGGGGATTGCGCCGTCGCGATGGTTTCAGCGTTGAGGCAAGATCTGGATCTTTATCCGGGCGCGCCGGGCAAAACATACGAACCGACCTGGGTGCTCCACGATCCGGTGCGCAATAAGTTCTTTAATCTCGGCTGGCTAGAGTTCGAGCTGCTCGAGCGCTGGGCGCGCCGAGACCCCGCGTCTATCGCCGAGTGCGTCCGCAGGGAAACGACACTCGATGCGACGGTTGAAGATGTTGCCACACTGGACGCGTTTCTGGTGCGCAACCAACTGATCCGGATCGACGATTGCGGCGCCACCTGGACACTGTACCGGAGCGCCCTCACCAAAAAAACTAAGCTCCTGTCGTTGTTGCTGCACCGGTATCTGTTCTTCTTCGTACCCTTGGTGCATCCCGACCGCTTTCTCCAAACAACACTCCATGTTGCGAGGCCATTTTTCAGCAGCACGTTTCGCAAACTGCTCGCTTTGGTAATGCTGCTCGGTCTATATCTGGTGATGCGTGATTGGACGGCGTTTGCACATACTTTTGAGCGCTTTTTTTCGTTCGAGGGACTTCTGTATTTTGCCTTTGCACTGATTGTTTCAAAGTGCCTGCACGAATTGGGGCACGCTTACACGTGCAAGTATTACGGTTTGCACGTACCAACCATGGGGGTGGCCTTTCTGGTCATGTGGCCCTTTCTGTATACCGACACCACCGAGTCCTGGAAGCTCGCTTCGCGCCGGCAGCGCATGGCTATCGGCATTGCGGGAATGTTTACGGAGCTCAGCCTGGCCGCTTTCGCGACGTTGCTGTGGAGTTTCTTGTCCGATGGTGCAGCCCGCAACGCCGTGTTTTTCTTGGCCACGGCGTCTTGGGTGATGACGCTGGCGATCAATATCAATCCCTTCATGCGCTGGGATGGATACTACCTGTTGTCAGACTTGCTTGGCGTGCAGAACCTGCAGCCGCGCGCGTTCGCCTTGGGGCGCTGGCGGTTGCGCGAATGGTTGTTTGGATTCAAAGATCCCCCCCCGGAAGCGCACGGTCGCCGGATGCGGCGCATTCTGATCACGTATGCCTACAGCACGTGGATCTATCGTCTGGTCTTGTTTCTGGGGATCGCGCTGCTGGTCTACCATTTCTTTTTCAAGGCATTGGGCGTCATTCTGATGGCGGCGGAACTGGTGTGGTTCATAGGCCGGCCGATTTACGCGGAACTCAAAGAGTGGCGCCGGCGAAAGACAGCGCTCAAATGGAACCGAAACACCATCGTATCTTCGCTATTGGTGGCACTGGCAGTGTTGCTACTTATCGTGCCATGGGAGCACCACATCACCGTTCCAGGGGTCTTGAAACCTAGTGAGCACAAGACATTCTATGCACCACTCCCGGCTCGTCTGGAGGACGCGCATATCGTGCCGGGGCAGATCGTCTCCAAGGGTGAGTTGTTATTGACATTGCGCTCGCTGGAACTGGATTTCCGGATCCAGGAAGCGAACAATCAGATTCGCTTATTTCGGACGAGCCTGGCGCGGCAGGGCGCCACGCATCTTTTGGAACGCCGGGACGTGGTGCAGCAGGAACTACGTAAAGCGCTCGCCGCCTACCGGGGATATCTCGAACAACTGAGTCAACTGCAGGTCAAGGCGCCGTTTTCCGGCGAGATCGTAACGGTCACTGAGGATCTGACTCCGGGGCGTTGGCTCCCGGACTCGTTTGCGCTCGCCACGCTGGTCAACAAGGACACCCTCGTGGTGCAAGCCTACGTTACCGAGGATCATTTAGACCGGATTCGGCAAGACGCACCCGCACGATTTCACCCGGAGAACCCGCGTCTGCAACCGGTAAACGTCCGTGTCACCGAAATAGACCGCGCCAGCACGAAGTCTCTGCCTGAACCGGTCCTCGCATCACACTACGGCGGGCCCCTTACTACTCGCGATACCGCATCAGGGGCGCTGGTTCCAACGCAGGCGGTGTACCGGATACGGCTCGCGGTGATAAACCCTCGTGAGGATTTGAAAATGACCATGTTGCGAGGCGCGGTGCGGATCAAAGCCGAATCCGAGAGTTGGTTACGGAGGATTTGGCGAACTGTCGGCGCGGTGTTGATCCGTGAGTCCGGTTTTTAGCCCGCAGGGACCCTGATTTACCGCCATAGGCCTGTCGAATCCCGCCGTTCGTCTATACTTTGGGTAAGTTACAAGTGTCCGAGCCTGCCCGGTATCGGTACGCAAATAGTGCCGATTCCCGGCCGCTATACGGTCAGCGGTATTCCCACGCTCGTTGCCAACTGATCGGGCGAGCCGAAGCGCGTCCTGTATGGGGTACGGATAGTTCACATGGGGGTGTGAGTCACTGGGATGGATGAAAAATCCGGCAGATCCGGCCGTGATCCGAAAACACAGCGCGTGCGCCGTCGCCGTTTGCCCGGTATGCGCAAACCAAGCCTGCTCATGGCCCTGGAGCCGCGCGTCATGTTCGACGGCGCGGGCATGGCCGTTGGCACCGATGTGGTCGCCGATGCTGCTGCCCCCGACGCGTCCGATCAGATTCCCGTTACCGACACCGCGCAAGACGCACAAACTGGCTCCGCCGAAAGTTCGACTGACTCCGTTTCCACCCAGCCCGGCACCGGGGAGGCCAACGAGTCGGCCGTCGACACCTCCCCCGGGATCAACGGCCAGGGACCGATCGGCCCGCAAGTCGACAGTGACTCTTCACCGCCATTGATGGACGGCGCTGACCCCGCTGCCACCCCGTCCGCAGGCGCCGTCAGCGAATCAGCGACCGGTGACGCACCACTCGATGCCGCAACCGATCTCGTCAGCGGTACTTCCTCGACCACCGACGCCCCGCCGGATGCAGACAATTCTTTGACTGGCGACGCCATTGCAGATCCACTCACGCCATCAGCGCACACCGATGACGCGAGTACGGCAACCGAATTACTGATCAGCGATGTGCAGGACGCCCTCGCCGAGGTGGACACGTTGCTCGACGAGCTGGCCCTCACCAGCACTCGGAGTGCGGATTCCAATACCGCGGCCGCCGAGACCGGCGACCAGCCGACCAGCTCGACCAACACCAATACCCCTGGACACTATGACAGTGGCGACGCGGCCGGCGGCGAATCAGGAACGTCCGGCAACGAACCGGCCGAAGAAGGTTCGGCACTGGCTGCCTATGCACCGCCCGAAACCGGCGTGCGCGAGGTGATCTTCATTGACGGCGGCGTCACCGATCACGACCAATTGGTTCAAGGAATCCTCAACGGTTCGTTACATGCGAATGCTGCCGCAGACGCTAGCGACGCCGGTTCACTCCAAGTCAACAGCAACACGACGGATGGGCCGACCCCGCCGGCGACCTCGCCTCACCCGCAGAGCCTCCCGGAGCCAATCCTGGTTGAATCCGAGGACTCACCCGGCGCAGCACAAGAAAATTCTGACGTCCCGCCAGACGTCAGCGACGGCCCATTGATGTTGGGTGACGTACGAGTCTTTCTGCTCGATGAAAACCGGGACGGAGTCGAACAGATTACCGACATATTGGCTGGATTCCGGGAGTTGGCAGGCGTGCATATCGTCTCCCACGGGACCAATGGATCGGTAAAGGCCGGAAGCGCCTGGTTGCGGCTCGACAACCTGAACGCTTATACCGATGACATTGCTGCTTGGCAGGGGGCGTTCGGCGACGATGGGGATCTGTTGTTTTATGGCTGCGATCTGGCTAGTAGTGCCGAAGGTCAACAGTTGGTTGACACCTTGAGTGAACTCACCGGTGCCGACGTGGCCGCCAGCACCGACGATACGGGTCACACGTCCTTAGGCGGCGATTGGGATCTCGAATATACGACTGGCGGCATCGATACCGAACTCGCAATCAGCGCTGAAGTCCAGCAACGTTGGGCGCATCTCATGGCGCTGGAGACGGTTTTGGATCAATTCAATGCGATCTCTTACAGCGGCAATGATGGATCTCAGAACTGGTCTATGAGCTGGCAAGAGATCGGAGAATCTGATGGAACGGACAACGGTAGAATTAGAGTGCAGGCGAAGGCAGGATTCTCCAGTAACGCATTACGTCTAGAAGCGGATTTCAGCGGCCGAGGAGCCAGTCGTGAAGTTGATTTGAGCGGCGCGGGTTCTGCCACACTGAGTTTTCTCTACTTGCGTGAAACCGGCGGAACAGTAGAGCTTCAAGTGTCGGATAACGGAGGCACCGACTGGAACACACTCAACACCTACGTGCTCAATACTAACGATGGCAGCCCCAACCCCGACAGTTACGATATCAGTGCCTATATGTCATCCGATACCCAGATCCGCTTTCTGGTAACCGGCGGCGGAGCAGGCAACTTATACGTTGATAACATCCAGATTGAATACAACGACGAACTACTTGTCGTGGATACAACCGCTGATCTTCTGGACGGTGACACCTCTTCGGTGTCCAACCTATTATCCAACAAAGGCGCCGACGGCTTCATTTCGCTGCGCGAGGCCGTTATCGCCACCAACAATACCGCGGGTGCGTTTGAAGTCTACCTGCCGACGGGTACGTACACGCTCACGATTACCGGATCGGCAGAGGACCTTTCCGCAACCGGCGATCTCGACATTGTGGATGACCTGACCATCATCGGTGCCGGTGTCGACACAACGATCATCGACGGCGGGGGCAACGGCGCGCTGGCTGGCACCACCGACCGGGTTTTCGACGTGCTCTCCGGTGTCGTGTCGGTCTCAGATATAACCATCCAGGGTGGTGATATCGCCGACTTCGGCGGCGGGCTCCGGGTCGACGCTTCCGGTGACGTTACGCTGACAGATGTTGTGATGACCAATAACGCGGGCAACAGCGGCGGTGCCATTGCCAACCAGGACGGTACACTTGCACTGAACGATGTCTCGCTCGCTAACAACTCGGGTGCCGGCGGAGGGGGCGGCATTTACAATACCGGGACAGCGACACTGGTCGGTACAACAATCAGCAATAACTCAGCCGGTACGGGTGGCGGCATCTACACTGCACTGCCCGGATCCAATCTGATTGCTACCAACATGACCGTCAGTGGCAACACCGCGACAGCGATCGGTGGTGGAATCTACAACAACAGAGATATGACACTGCAGAATGCGACCGTCACAAACAACAATGCCCCGACAGGAAGCGGAATCTACGACAGCGGAGGCGGTGGCACGTCATCACTGCGGAACACGATCGTGGCCGAAAACAGCGGATCCGCCGACGTCGACGGCCCATTTACCTCCCTAGGCAACAACCTGATCGGTGACAAGGGCAGTTCGTCGGGCTTCACCGACAGCGTCAACGGCGATCAGGTCGGCGACGCAGGCAGCCCCATTTATCCCCTGCTTGGACCACTGGCCGACAACGGCGGCGCGACGCAAACGCATGCCCTGCTGCTCGGAAGCACTGCGATCGATGCCGGAAGTAACACTGGCGCACCAGCTACTGATCAACGCGGTTATATGCGCGATGCAACCACAGATATCGGAGCATTTGAGGTGAGGGCCGTGGAAGTCGATGCGGCCTCCACAGGCCAGATTATAGAATTGGGGACCACTACCGCCATCTCCCACACGACGTCCGGCATTGACCGCCTGATGTTGGTGGGCGTTTCAATGGGCAAGACCGGTGGAGATACCGTCAGCTCCGTCACCTACAACGGCACTGCCCTGAATCTTGAGGGGTCGATAGAAAACGGCAACTTCGATTCTCGTGTCGAAATATGGTCGTTGGTTGCACCAGACATCGGTACGCATGACATGGTTGTAACTCTCAGTGGTGTAAACCAACAGGGTGCTACGACGGTGGGTGTAACCACCTTCACAGGGGTAGATCAGGGAATCCCGTTGGGAACCTTTGCGTCAGCAGAGGCAAGCAATGTGTACGCCGGTTCCGCTACGGTTAGCTCCGCTTCGGGTGCCATGGTCTTCGGCGTACTCGCCACTGAGGACACCGGGAAAGACGAGGACATGATCCCTGGCGCCAGTCAGATGGAGCTCTGGGATCTCTATGCGGGAACTACGGACGCAGTGAACGGCGGCGGTAGTCTCCAATCGGGTGCTGCGTCCGTCGATGTGTCGTGGTCTTGGCCGAAGAAAGCTTCATGGAGCATAGGTGCTATCTCTATCAATTCCGTCAACCTCAACGATGCCAATGAGGCCCCGTTGATCAACGATGCCATCGCGCCCAACCTCAACGAGAACAGCATCAATGGCACCGGCGTGTACAACGTCAACGACGCCAACACCGGTTTGGATACCGACGTTGACAGTGATCCGATCAACTACTCGATCACCAACGGCAACACCGGC
>CAMYKK010000053.1 GCA_947258975.1 uncultured Gammaproteobacteria bacterium | reverse complement strand
CGAGATCATGACCGGCGTGCAAGAATCCAAACCGGAGTTTGTCGGTATCTATTCGACGACATTTGGATGGCCACGCGCAGTCACCACTGCCAATGCGGTCAAGATGCTGGACGACAATATCTTCGTGTGCGCGGGGGGGCCTTATCCGATCGCAAAAAAGGACCAGTGCCTGACGAACGGCGGCGCCGATTTTGACGCCGTGGTGACGGGCGAAGCCGAGATCACCGTCCCGCAGATGGTTGACCGGCTCACACACGGTGCGTCTCTCGACGGCGTGCTCGGCGTTGCCTTTCGCCACGGGGAACGTGTGGTATGCAATCCACCGCGGCCCTTGATCGAAGACCTCGACGCCCTCGCGTTTCCGGCCCGGGAGCTATTGGGTGATCCGAATCGCTACGTTCCACCGCCGGCGACTTACCGCCGCAAACCGGTGGCGGTGATGATCACATCCCGGGGCTGCAGCCGGCGTTGTATCTTTTGCTTTCAGACCGACCACCAAAGGCAAAGCGGCAAGCGCGGAGTACGTTATCGATCGGTGGACAATGTGCTGCAAGAGCTCGAACTGTGCCTGGATATGGGTTACCGCGAAATCAAGTTTATCGACGATAGCTTCGCCGCGGATTATGACCGAGCGATGGCATTGACGAGCGAGATTCGGGCGCGGCGCTTGAACTTCGTATGGTTCGCCTCGGCGTGTGTCAACCAGGTGGACAAACCACTGCTGCAGGCGATGAAAGACGCCGGCTGCTGGGCCATTCTCCTCGGCGCCGAGAGCGGCGTGCAGCGCAATCTCAACACGCTGCGCAAGGGCATCACCTTGGATCAGACGCGGGCGGCAGTGCGCGGGGCCCAGGAAGTGGGCTTGAAGGTGAGTACGCCGTTTTTGTTCGGGATCCCGGGTGAGACCTTCGAAGACGGCCTCAAGACCATCGAATTTGCCGCCGAGCTGAATCCTGATCTAGCCAACTTCCACGCGTTGACCGCCTTTCCCGGCACTTATCTGTATGAGCACCGCGATGAATTCGGCACCGTGTCCACGGAACTCTCCGACTTCAGCTATCAAGGCGCCGCGTTCGTGCCCTACACCATGAGCCGTGAGCAGATCCAAGAGCTGCGTCAGCGGGCGTTCCGCAGCTTTTACACGCGTCCAAGCTTCTTGCTGAAAAGACTGGTGCAGATCCGTACCTGGAACGATTGCAAGGTCGCGGCCAAAGGGGTGCGCGGACTGTTTTGGCTGTGGGCAAAAAAAAAGGTGTTCGAGCGCAAGCGCACGCGTGTTGCCCCTGCTAGGCGTGCATGACCTGCCGGTATTCGTTCAACAGGGCGGGATACTGGCAAGGATTCAACAGAATATTGGTCATGAAATAACATTCGTGGCTGCAGTAACACTCCCGGTCACGGATCGAGGCGAGTGTGCGTTTCGCGGCCGGTGTGTCACATACCTTGCCGATGTCATAATCGTAATCGCGGATGTTCCCGAAACCGTCTTTGCGTATTTCGCACGGATAGACCTCTCCAATTTCCGTTAGCACCAGATTGGCGCGGCCCGCATAGCAAGGTAGCAGGCGCCGTTGCGCGGTCATCGTGTCGTGGATGAGCCGCCGCTGTAACACGTCCTGGGCGGCCTTCAGCCGCGCACCGTTGAAACGGTATGTCCTGGGGCGCTCACTTCGCAAATCCCGCGCTAGCCGTGACACCGCTGATTGATATTTGCCGAGGTCTACGTCTTTGCAATCACCGTTCACCAGATCTCCGCGCACCAGTGAAATCGTGTGCGTACGAATGCCCGGTATGGTGTCGACAAAATCCATGATCTCATCCATCTTGTCCTGGTTTTGGGAAAGGAACACCGTGTTCACCCCCAACTCAAAATTCGGGTGCCGATCCAGCAGGTCGCGAAGGCGTTCATAGGTGTCCAGGGTCTTGTTGAAACTTCCCGGCGTATCGCGCAACCGGTCGTGATCTGCATGCAAGCCGTCTATGGACAACTTGACCGCAATCACGCTCTCTGGACAGCGCTGCAAGATCTGCTCGGTCCTTTCTCTGATCAGCTCCGGCGTGAGTCCGTTGGTGGGAAACAGCATGATCGCGGGACGGTTGTGACGATAAAAGGCCTCGCTAATCTCCACCAGGTCCTTGCGCAAATAGACCTCGCCCCCGGAAAAGGCCAACCACAACAGGTTCTTCAGCGAACGCGCCGCCTTCTCTATTTCCTGCAAGGTCAATTCCGCGGTCGCGCTGTCGCGACCGTCGTTGCTTCGTAGATAAAAACAAAAAGGGCAACGAGCGTTGCAGCGCCGCGTCAGAAAGAAGGTGAGCTGGATCGGTCGGCGTTTCCACAGGATCGACGGCCAGTGGCGCAAAGGAGAATACATATCGGTCTATCCTGCTGCGCTAATTAAAGTTACGCCAATAATGAATCACGCCAACAATCGCCCCCAGCCCCACGGGTAATGGATATACCACTAAGTAATACATCACTGCCCGCAACGAAAACAGTATATCTCTGGCATCACAAAAGGCCAACAGCAGCCGTTTGTTCATCAAGGCATTTACAGTCTGTACACCACCTATCGCAACCCACCACATCCATTGTCCGGTGACAAGCGCCAAAAACAGCAACACCCAGCTCAGGCAATAGGCACCCACGTTGGCTTTGAGCTCCCATGAGGCGGTCCCTGAATCCGTCAGCAGATCTTTGTTGCTGATGGAGTACATCGTCCAGTACATGGATTTGCTAAATGCGTTGCGCAACGATCCGAGCAGCGAGAAGTTAAAGATGTGACGCACTTGAATATCAGGATTCAAAACTAACCCAATGCCCTGCCGTCGTAGACGATGGCTTAACTCTACGTCCTCGAGCATCGGCCTCATCGATTCCGAGAATCCACCACTGGTTCGAAAGGTGTCCGCCGAAATCGCCATGGCATGGGTGGCGATATAGTCTGGGTGCAACGCATGTTTGGTTTCCGAGTAATTGACAAAGATCGATTGGAACCGGCTGAAGAAGCCATCGTCCGCCGGTCGCCGGGTATAGGTACCGCCCACCACCAGGTCGCTGTGCGAAGCAAAGAGGGCTTTGCTGGCCTTGGTTAGTGTGTCCTCGTTCAGCAAACAGTCGGCATCGGTAAAGAACAGTATTTCTCCCTGCCCGTGTTGTGCCCCAGCGTTTCTGGCTCGGGCCGCGCCGCCATGGTTAGTCAGTCGCACCAATCGGCAGGGAAACCGTTCAACGATGTGTACCGAGTCATCGTCGGAAAAATCGTCCACGACAATGATTTCAAAGTCGGGGTGTTGCGACGCGAGTGCGGCTTCGAGACAGGCGCCGATGGTCTTGCCGCCGTTGCGATTCGGTATGATGATTGAGACATCGGGAGCCACTGTGCCACCTCCTGGATGAACCGCGTATTGCACCAAGGCGGTCAAAACGAGGATAACAGCTTGTGTGCAGAAAGAAATTCGCCAATTCGCGAAAAATACAACCGCCGTCTATTATAGTCTCGGTAAGGACGACATATGGTGGCGAAGTTGGTCTCCCGATGGGGTCAGACCGCAATGATTCACCAGTGATTCCAGTGACTGGTGTCGGCGGTGCGGGTTTTCGCGCCGAGGCGCTACCCGGTATATGATGCAAATGAATCATTTTCAGGGGGCAGGTAGAATAGTAAAACCCCACCAAGCACTGGAAATGATTACATACATCGCGTTGACATCAACGATTGTTTGCGAGGAGCTGACTATGAATCGAAGTATCAATATCTGTACCAAAGCGCTGCTTGCGCTGCTGATGATTGTATGGGGAGGCAGCGTTTCGGCCGGCCAATGGGCCAACCCCGACCTGCTGCTCACCGCGGAGGCGGTGAAGGCAAACATCGACAAGTCCGACTGGGTAGTGGTCGATTGCCGCGACCTCAAGCACTATGCAAAGGGACATATTCCCGGCGCCATTAGCCTCGGCAACCGATGCAAGAAGGCGTTGCGTGATGCCACCGCGAGAGTGTTTAGAGATACCGGTAAATACGAAAAGCTCTTCGGCGCGGTCGGCATTGGCAACGACACCCATGTGGTATTCTATGGCGGCGATTTGGACACCCTGTTGGACGCTACGGTGGGCTTCTGGATCATGGAATATCTCGGGCATGAAGGCAAAGTGCACGTATTGAACGGCGGTGTGGACGCCTGGCGTAAGGCCGGTTACCGGCTCGACAACAAGCTGGTGAAGAAAGATCCAACTAACTACAAGGCGAATGTGGTCGCCAGCAGATACGGTGAAACTGACGAAGTCCTCAAGATTGCCTCCGGTGCGGCACAAGAACAGTTGGTAGACTCCAGGACCAAAAAGGAATACCTCGGTAAGGACATTCGCGCCATCCGCGGCGGCCATGTGCCCAACGTTACCGTCAACGTGTCGCACATCGACACCCTCAAGCAGGAAAAGAACGCCAAGACCGGGAAGATGCAGCCGGTGGCTTATCTGGATCCCGATGCCGCCGAGAAGGCCTTCGGTTCGTTGGATAAGTCCAAGCGCACCCTGGCCTATTGTCAGACCGGGACCCGATCGACCATGACTTATCTACAGCTTCGCGCGTTGGGATTCAAGGACGTCGCCAACTGGGATGAGTCGTGGCGGGTATATGGATCGCAGCTCACCTATCCGGTGGCCGGTGAGCAATGGTTTAACTTCGCGGGTCTCAACAAGAAGGTCAAGAATTTGGAGAAGAAGATAGCGGCCATGGAAAAGGCGGCCGCCAAAAAATAACCCGTCCGTTTTTTTGAGGCCCGATGAATCGGGTAGCCGCAATCCGGGGCCGCAGCGTTTAAACTGCGGCCCCATTTTTGTTGCTTTGGCCAGCACCGGGGCCGGTGGTCCCGGCCTCCAGCGCGGCGTCCAGCCGCCTGATCCCGTCACCGTCATCCGGGATCCTGGGTGCAGGATGCGGGCCAAGCTATCGCCAAAATCTCCACCCCGGCCACTCGCGTCGGCCCGAAGCATACGCGCCATCGAAATCCCGATCGGGTAAAGAAATAATTTGTGAACGCCAGGATGGCCAAAAACCCTGCGATTTGCGCTATAATCTCAACAAAGCCAAGCTGAACAATAGCATCGGGAGTTTTATCGTGGTCGCTGAAATCCACTACAGGTTGGCTAGGGGGTTCGGCAGGACAATCAAGGCCTTATCAGGACCGCTATTCGGGTACGGGGCGGTCCTGGCGTATGGTTGCCGCGGACAGTGCTACCGAAAAGGGGCGTTGACGTGTGGTGCAATGATCAGCGGCGAATTGAGGGTGTCGCCGGCACGCGTGGCCGGTGGCGCGCGGTTTGCCTTGCCGCTTACGGAATGACTTGTTACGCGTTAACGATAACAGCCGATGAATGACTCCACTGCGGTCTCCAAGCTCAATGATGACCAGTCCAGCGTGGTCGTGGCCGGTGAGCCGCAGATACAACGGCTCCGCGATCACGTCATAGAAATAATCAGTGACTCCGGTGAGGGTGCGCAGAAGTGCGGTCAATCCTTCGCGGGCATCGCGGCGAAGATGGGCCACGGTATTTGGACCGTCGAGATCATCCCCGCCGAGATCGAGCCTCCCGCGCGAAGCATCGAAGGTGCGAGTGGAAACCGTATCCGCGTCGGATCTTTTGAGGTTGCCAATGGTGGGGACGAAGCCGATCTGGTAGTCGCATTCAATGAGCAGGTGCTGCTCGGCCGCGTACGCACGGGGGCGCTCAAGACGGGGTGTATCATCTTGTTGGAAAACAAGTGGCGCCACCACCAGGATCCGGCCATTGTCGCGGCGTACACGTCGACCCACGAGAAGCTGGTGGCCGACGGATACCGGGTCTACGAGATTCCGATGGAGCAGATTTGCCTGCAGCACACGAGTACGCCTCAGCGTGGCAAGAATATGTTTGTGCTCGGCATGCTCAACCAGATCTATGGCCAGGACCTCGAACTGGCGCGTGAGCAGGTGGCGTTCACGTTCCGGTCCAAGAGCGCGGACATGGTGGACCGCAATATCAAACTCCTGGAAGCAGGTTATGAATGGGTGGGGGAAAACTTCGACCTGCGGTTCGAGATTGCGAGCGCGAAGCGCGAACAAGCACAGATCGTGGTGAGCGGCAACGCGGCGCTGGCGCTCGGGATCATGGCCTCCGGCATGGAGATCTGCGCGATGTACCCAATTACCCCGGCGACGTCGGCCTCCCACTATTTGAGCGAGGTGTTCGAAAACGTGGGTGGTTTGGTGCACCAAGCTGAAGATGAAATTGCCGCATGCGCTTTCGCCATAGGCGCCTCCTATGCGGGAAAGTGTGCGGTGACCATTACCTCGGGTCCGGGCATGGCCCTCAAGCAGGAACTCATCGGGCTCGCGGCCATGGCTGAGATCCCGTTGGTTATCGTCAATGTCCAGCGCGGTGGACCAAGCACCGGCCTGCCGACCAAGGTGGAGCAGGGTGACCTGCTGCAGGCGATCTTTGGCACCCATGGTGATGCGCCGCGGGTGGTGCTGGCGGCGGCCACCATTGAGGACTGTTTTTATCTGCCGATTACGGCACGCAAGATCGCCGAAGCGTTTAATCTGCCGGTGGTGCTGCTCACGGATGCCAATCTAGCCACTGCGCAGCAGCCGTTTCCACGGCCGCGATTACGAAAAGAATGGTTTGCGGCTCCCGTCGATCAGAGCGCAATCCCCGAGAGTGAGGTGCCCTATGACTGGGATCACACGACCGGTCTCCACCGCCGTTTCACGCCGGGCCAACCGGGCGGCATGCATACGCTCACCGGTCTGGCCCACGATCGTAAGAGCCGGGTGGCCTACGACCCGGCCACTAACGAGGAGGGACTCCGGCACCGGAGTTTGAAGCTTGCCGCGTTCCAGAAGACCCTGACCAAGCCAGAGGTGAGGGGAGATGCGGAGGGAGATCTGCTGGTCATCGGTTGGGGCAGCACCAAAGGCGTTATCGAGGAGGCGATTGAGCAGCTGCGCGACGAAGGACAGACGGTGGCATCGCTGCATCTGACGTATATGCAGCCGATGGCGTCGGGAATTGGCGACATCATGAAACGCTATCGGCAGGTTATGACCGTGGAGATGAATTGGGGTGACCGGATCGACGAAGAACTGATCGACATGGAAAACCGCCGCTATTCGAGTCTCGCATGGTTATTGCGGGCGCGTTACCTGGTGGATGTGGATTGCTGGACCGAAGTGCAGGGTCAGCCGCTAAAACCACGCTCTGTAGCCCAAGCAATTCGCAACAAACTGACAAGGGGGGTGACCCGTGTTTGATCCTATCGAAGTACTATCTCCGAGCGTCTCCGACATTGATGACGACGCCTATTCATTAGACGACTTCGAAGGTGTCGATTCACGTTGGTGCCATCGCTGCGGCAACAACGCAATCCTCACCGCGGTACAAAAGCTCTGCGCCGAGGAACAGCTGGCCCCAGAGAAGACGGTATTCGTGTCCGGAATCGGTTGCTCGTCGCGTCTGCCCCACTACATGGGCACCTACGGGTTTCACGCGCTGCACGGCCGCGCATTACCGGTCGCCGAGGGTATCAAGATCCGGCGCCCCGACCTTCATGTATTCGTCACCACCGGTGATGGGGACTGCTGCAGTATAGGGGCGGGACACTGGCTGCACGCCATCCGCTATAACATGAACATGACCGTTTTACTGCATGACAATCAGATCTACGGTCTCACCAAGAAGCAAGTGTCGCCGACGTCTCCTCGCGGACTGGTGAGCAACACCAGTCCCCACGGCGCTCATCTCGAGCCCCTCAATCCGCTGGCGGCAACACTCGGAATGTCCAATATCTCTTTTGTCGCCCATGCGGTGGATTGGGTGCCGAGTGTGCTGTGCGACATTATCAAGCAGGCGTTCCATCATCGGGGACTGGCCTTCGTGTGCATCATGCAGCGCTGCCCGAATTACCTGCCCGATCACTTCGAGGAATATATCAAGGATCCGGAGCGAACGGTGCTGCTTACCCATGCCCAGGGATTACAGGTAGAAGAGGCAGTGGCGAGACGTTTCAAGCACCGTGAAGAACACGATCCCCGGGACATAGATCGCGCCCGGGAACTGGCAAATAACCGCGAGCGGGTGCCCCTGGGCATCCTGTACCGCAACCCGGATGTGCTCTGCTACGAGGACGTGCGCGCCGGTGTCGAGCACCTGTCGGCGACGGACAAGATTGCGGCGTTGGAACGGGAGTTTGATAAATTCACGGTACAGCCCGCGTCATAGGACGCGAGAAATCCGGACAGTTACTTGTTTTGGGCGAGGGCCACACACGCGAGTAATAGGCATAGGTGAACAGGTTCGAAGAACACGGTGAGGAATTGGTGGCGGTTCGCCAGGATGGGCGGCTCAAGCAACTCCTGCGCATTCATCTCGGTCCCCCGGAGCTACTGCAAACTCAGGAAACCGGGCCCGCGCCGGTGCTCACTCCGGCCTTATTCAGCGCCTACCGTGATCTGAGGACTTTGCGTTACGACTTTCCTGTGGTCCTGCTCGAGCCCGGCGCCGCACGCATCGCGGAGCCGCTGTCTGACCTCATCGACGGTTTGATTGATGCGCATACGCAGGATGGTGCCGCTGGAGAGCGTTACCGTCGGGACCTGTATCAATTAGAAAGAACGATCAAAGAGGTGGCCGCGGGAGGCAAAGCAGGATCGCTCAAGGCATTTTGGACCGAGGCCGCCAACCGTGTCTACGCGCAGACAACCAACGACGGGCACCGCAAGCAACTGCGAGCCAATCTTCAGGCGGCGCGATCGGAACTCACCAGCGATGGCATCGTCGCCTGTTGCGATGGGCAGATCGCGCGCAGATTTTTTATGCATGCCTGGCAGTGCATCCAAACGGAGCAGGATCTGCACGCGCGTGAGACCCTCGATGAGTTGATCGCGGAACTTACGGCAATCGTCGATGCAGATCGTATGCGTTCAGCCCGGGCAACGTCCGCTGATGCGCTGCGGACCGCGATGGGCGACGAGCACGCCGGAGGCATCGACTTCAATCGATTATCGTCGGTATTGCGCAGCAGCAAGCATCAACGACCGCTCAAAAGTAACCGGCGCAAGCGGCTCCACGCGGTACTCAAGGTCCTGGAAACACAGCGCAGGCAGCTCGGAGCGGGAAACGGGAAATCCCCCCGTCGTGGCGGACACGAATACAGGGCCATTGACAGCTGCATCGAAGCATTGAAGCTCCTGGACGCCGAGATGCAGCGCATCGTCGAATTGTTCCGAGCGGTGCGCATTGCGCGCCTCGAGGTCGAGAACCGTTACGACGAAGCGCGGCATGACGCCTTCTTCGCCGCCTTCGACCAGGAACAGCTCACGCCGGAGGAGTTGCGCGGCCTGCCGCCGTTGTTTGTTCATATTGCCGGACCTGCGCTGGATGCCGAGAACAAATCCGCGTTGATTGAAATTCTCTCGTCGGACCTGCCGATCAAGATCGTCCTCGAGCTGCGCGCGATCCCGGACACGCTGCCTCTGGCAGCGGGGCAGGCGGGTTTCGGCGGTTGGAGCACGAGTATCGGGAGCATGGCGACGGGACTGCGCACCGCGTTCGTACTTCAGACTTCCGCCTCGCATCTGCCACGGCTCGAGTCAGAGGTGACAGCGGGACTTCGCTATAAGGGCGCCGCGCTGTACTGTGTATATACCGGGCCGGACGGGGAGTTGGGTCCTGTGGCGCGTTATCTGCGGTGCGCCGGTGCCGTTGAAGGGCGGGCATTTCCGTGCTTCATCCACCACCCGGGGTACGGTAGTGATTGGGCTCAGCGCTTCAAGTTGCTGGTCAATCCACAATCCGAGGAACCCTGGCCGATCCACCATTTCAACTACGAGGATTCCGAAGGGCGCGCAATGTCCGAAGAAATCGCGTTTACCGTCGTTGATTTTCTTGCCCTGGATCCGCGCTATGCGGTGCAATATGTGCCGGTGCCGCCGGAGGACTGGCATCCGAACATGGTGCCGCTTGGCGATTATCTCGCGTTACAAGAAAGTGAGACCTTTGGCAAGGTGCCGTATCTGTTGATGGTCAATGACAGTAACACGCTGCACCGGGTCATCGTGCGGCGCGGACTGGTGGCCGCCGCACGCCGCTGTGCCGAGTTGTGGCGCAGCCTTCAAGAACTAGGAGGCATACACAACTCCCACGCCCTGCGGTTGCTGGAGGCAGAGAGGCAGCGCGCAATTGAACAAGGTAACGTCGGCCACCCCGCCACGGAATTCGCGACAGAGCCGGCCGCGGTGACCGCGGCGGTACCGGAGGAGGTGGAGCCGTCCCCTGCAGACCGTGCACAGGTTTCGGAAGCGGCCGCTGCGCCGGTAAGGGATCAGGCCTATATTGAAACCGAACTGTGCACCAGTTGTAACGACTGCACCGAACGCAACAGTATGATGTTTGCGTATAACGACGAGAAGCAGGCCTATATTAAAGACGCCGGAGCCGGGACTTTCCGTGATCTGGTCGAGGCTGCGGAAAACTGTCCGGTGTGCATCATCCATCCAGGCAAGCCGGTCGATCCCAACGAACTCGGAGTGGAGGAGTTGATGCGGCGCGCCGAGACATTCAACTAGCTCGGCCGTCACGATATGCGCGCTGCGCGGCGGAGATAAGCATGGCAAAGAAGACGATCAGAACCATCCCTCAGGAGCGCACGCCGATTGCAGCGCAGGATCCTCGGGAACGGGCCGGCAATTTCGATGAGGTGACGCTCGGCTACACCGTCGAAGACGCGCTCAACGAAGCGGAGCGCTGCTTGATGTGTCCTCAGCAGCCATGTGTGGCGGGTTGTCCGGTGGGGATCGATATCCCTGGATTCATCCAAGCGATATGCGATAAGGACTTCCGCGCCTCTTACGACGTACTCGCGGAGTCGACCCTGCTGCCGGCAATTTGCGGACGCGTATGCCCTCAGGAGGATCAATGCGAAGGAGTGTGCGTAGTGGCGAAACACTTGGAACCAGTGGCCATTGGACGCCTGGAGCGCTTTGTCGGCGATATGGCGATCGCCGAGGGTTGGACCAACACGCCGGACATCGAAGCGGGTGGCTACAAAGTTGCTATCGTCGGTGCGGGTCCGGCGGGTATCGCCTGTGCTGCGGACCTGGCGAAGGCGGGCTGTGAAGTGACCATCTTCGAGGCCTTACATCGACCGGGCGGTGTGTTGACCTACGGTATTCCCGAGTTCCGCCTGCCTAATCCGGTGGTCGATGCAGAATTCCAAAAAGTGATTGAGCTTGGCGTCAAGGTCGAGTGCAATACCCTGGTTGGGCGGCTGTTCACCATCGAACAACTTCGCGATGAGATGGGGTTCGATGCCGTCTTTATCGGTACCGGCGCCGGATATCCAAGCTTCATGGGGATCCCAGGTGAGTCCCTGAACGGCGTGCTTTCGGCCAACGAGTTTCTGACGCGTTGTAATCTGATGCAGGCGGGGGAGTTTCCCGCCAAAGACACGCCGCTGGGGTTGGGACGCAAGGTGGCGGTCATCGGCGCCGGCAACACGGCGATGGATGCGATGCGTGTGTCGTTGCGGTTGGGTGCCGAGGAGGTGTACTGCCTGTACCGCCGAACCAAAGCGGAGAGTCCGGCGCGCGTGGAAGAGCTTCACCACGCCAAGGAAGAAGGGGTGATCTTTCAATGGTTGACGGCGCCGGTGGAGATCCTCGGTGATGACGACAATAACGTGCGCAGCTTGCACTGCATACGTATGGAGCTCGGGGAGCCGGATGCCTCCGGACGGCGCCGACCGGTGCCGATCAAGAACAGCGATTTCGAGTTTGAGTGCGATACCGTCATTTACGCCATCGGCACCAATGCCAATCCCATCATCGGTCAGACTTCAAAGCTCAAGCTGAACAAGTGGGGCTACATCGAGGCCGGCCCTGAGCAATTAACCTCTCTCGCTGGGGTGTTTGCGGGGGGCGATATCGTTACCGGTTCCGCCACGGTAATCCTGGCCATGGGCGCCGGGCGCCGGGCTGCGCAGAGCATCAAGGCCTATCTCGGCATCAATGATTCTGCCGACATGATGGTCTCGGATCGCGGGCGGCCGCGCATCTTCGGCATAGACATGCGTCAGAAGCAGTTTGCCCGAGTGCGTCTTCCTCGCCAGGAGCGCGCTGCCTGAACATCACGATCCCCGGCGGCTGAGCCGGACCCCTTGGGAGCGCATCGTATTGCGGGCTGCAGCTCTCACTCCGCTGGGTGTGGTTCCTCTCCCGTCAGCCGGCAATTTTCGTTGCGGCCCCAGTGCTTCAATGCCGCGCGCTCTTCGCCCTTGAATCGCACCAGACGATTCATCAGTTCGTCGAAGTCGACTTGATGACCGTCGAAGTCCGGACCATCGACGCAGCAGAACTTCATCTCGCCGCCCACCGACACCCGGCATCCGCCGCACATCCCCGTGCCGTCCACCATGATGGGGTTCAAACTAACCATGGTCTTGATGTCGTGGGGCCGGGTAGCCTCGGCACAAAATTTCATCATCACCGGCGGACCGATGGCGATGACCTCCTCGATGTCAGTGTGTGCCTCGATTGCCTTCGCGATGCCGTCCGTAACCAGACCTTTGATACCGGCCGAACCGTCGTCGGTGCAAATGATAAGTTCATCGCACACGCTCGCGAATTTATCTTCCCAGAATATCAGGTCCTTGTTGCGAAAACCGATGATACCAATGACGTATGCGCCACGCTGCTTGAAGGCCCGGGCCTGCGGATAGACTGGCGCGACGCCGAGTCCACCGCCGACGCAGGCGACTTTGTTGGGCTCTCCGATATGACTAGGCATTCCCATGGGACCGACTACGGCATAGAGCGAGCTGCCGGCCTTGCATGTTTGTTGCATCTCCCGGGTGGTCTTGCCCACCGATTGAACGACCAGCGTGATGGTGCCGCGCTCGGTGGAGAAATCTGCAATGGTCAACGGAATCCGCTCCCCGTCCGCATGCACCATCACCATGACGAACTGACCCGGTTTTGCGGCCTTGGCGAGCATCGGGTAGTGGACCTCCAGGAGGAAGGTGACGTCAGAGAAGTCCTCACGAGCCAGAATTGTATACATAAACTTATCTCTCGATCGAAGTGTGTTTAGGGCTTTGATTCCAGCCACATACGCTCACACTTTGCGCATAAACCATTCCGGATAGCGCGGATTATCGCAACAAGCGCGATCATTCGGTGTTCCAATGAGCAGTAGCGGGTCATGGAATGAAAGCATGGGGTCCCAATCCATAATATTAATACAGATTGCGCGCGCAGCGCAGACTTTACGGACGTTCTCTTCAAATTCGATGAGCTGCGCCCATCTGGCTGAATTTGGATCGGGTCGCGAGAGCAATAACCATCAATGGTGCTCAGGCTTGGAAGATCGCGGACGAATGCCGCACGGCAGGTTGGCAGCCATGTGCGGGTTTGCGCTGGTGATATCTCAGATTCCGCCATCGTCTGTGCCGGTTCGGTCCAGTCGCTGCGGACGGTTGGCGGCGAAAAACGGGCTGCGCCCGACATCTCGCAACAGGGTGGGAGCCTCGTAGTAATAGCCTTGGGCCAATTCGATATCGAGCGCGCGCACCAAATCGTGGGTGTCCTCATCCTCCACCCGCTCGGCGATAGTCCTGACGCCCAATGCCTGTGCTATCTGATGGATATGCTCAACGATCAGCCGGTCGCGCCGGTTATGGGCTATTTGTTGCACAAAGCTGCCTTCGATCTTGACGAAATCGACCGGGAAATATTTTAGATACAAAAACGAGTTGAAACCGCTGCCGAAGTCGTCGAGGGCGAAAAGGATGCCCTCGTCTCTGAGTTCGCGTATCAGCGCGGATAGTTTCGATAGCTGGCGCAGCGCTTCCCGTTCGGTGATCTCAATGACGAACTCACCGGGTGGCGTATGTTGGGCGCGCATAAGTGCCGGAAGGGTCTGCATGAATTCATGGTTCTCTATGGTCACCGCTGACAGGTTGACGAACAGCTTGACACCTTCCAGTGATGGAATGCGGCGCTTGTGGTCGAGGGCCTGCTCCAGCACGAAACGGTCCAGGTCCTCGATGTGGCCATGACGTTCGAGGTCCGGCACAAAGTGATCGGCGCTCAACACGCGATCGCCGTCTTGGATGCGCGTTAGTACCTCGCATGCGAACAAGCGGTTGGCGCGAACGTTGACGATCGGTTGCGCGTACAGCATGACTCGCTCGTCGGCAATCGCTTTACGCAGCCAAACGTCGCGTCCGTGGATCCGGGCTACATCTTCCACCTCGTTGTTATCAACCGTCACCGCCCGATTTCGTCCCAGCGCCTTGGCCTTGCTGATGGCCACATCGCCGGTGATCATCAGGCTATCGCGGGTGCGCCCGTGCATCGGATACGAAACCACGCCCATGCTGGCGGTCACGCGCAGCGGCCCCTGTTTGGTCTGATACTCCATTCCGGCGATAGCGCGGCATAGGGCGTCGGCCATTACCTGGGCTTTCGGCAGCCCTGTGCCGGGGAGGATGACAGCGAATTCATCTTCGCCGATGCGGGCGATGGTGTCCTGGTCCCGTACCCCGTTGCGCAAATTGTTGGCAGTTTCCTTGAGAACCAGATCTCCCATCGGGTGACCGTGTATATCGTTGATATACCCAAAATGATCCAGATCGAAGACGAACATCGAGAAAGACGCATCATCCCGGCCTGCGAATTGAAGTTGCATGTTGACGCACTGCTCGAATTTCCAACGGTTGTTGAGTTTGGTCAGCGGGTCGTTGCTGCTGAGTTCTTCGAGTTGGCGACTGTAGTCCTCGATCGCATCGAGCAGGTGGTTGAAGGAGTGCGACAAACCGCTGATTTCCTTTATCTGGCTCTTGTGTTCTACGCGCCGTCTCAAGTCGGAATCGCCGACAATATCCTTCATCACTCCGGCTATCGCGCTCAGCGGACGGACCACGAAGAGGCGCAGGTTGATGTGCACCGCGAACAACAAGATCGCTAGGAACAACACGCTGAACCCGATCATGAGTTGCAGCATCGGGTCTAGCGGCACACTCAGATGATCGACCGGATGGACGATGTCAATCACACCGTTGATGTCACCAACCTTAGCGGTCTGGTGACATGGAAGACAGAGGGGTTCGACCTTGATCGGGTAAACATAGCGAATCGACTCCTCACCGACGGAGAGACTCACGCTGCCCTGCTCAAAAGCCCGGCGTACGACCGGGTCCGTCAGCGCGGAGCCGTTGTCGTTACGCCCGCCATACTGGTGAGCAACCGGTTCCCCGCGTATCACGCGGATGATATGATCTTGCTTCGTTTTACGCAGTTCGTTGATTGCGTTTTCGATGTCACGGCGGTCTCCCCCCTGACGCATGACCAGATACAGGTGTCCGAAGGCCAGATCCGCGAACTCCTGTGCGTGCGACGCGGCCAAGTCTTCCACCGCGGCACGTTTCAACCATAGCGATGCGGTTAGCAACAACGCCACCGTAATCAACGCGGACACCGAAAACAAAACCAGCAATAATCTAGTGAGGCTGAGCGATGGGTGGGGAACTGGAGCATTATCATCCATAACGACGAATTCCATTTTCGAAAATGCCGTGCTCGGTTGGGGAGCCCGCGCCAAGGCCCGTTTCCTCGCAGAGTTTGAGGCCACTTGTTGCAAAATGCGGGCTAGCGCGCGT
The DNA here is from genome assembly GCA_947258975.1 of uncultured Gammaproteobacteria bacterium. Taxonomy (GTDB): domain Bacteria; phylum Pseudomonadota; class Gammaproteobacteria; order Arenicellales; family JAANXG01; genus CALZGZ01. Next base: position 10,541 of record CAMYKK010000053.1, on the reverse strand, counting down.
GTTGCCGATCATCCCCTTGGACTTGTGCGTTAATCGTGCGCCATGCATTTCAAAGTGGCCACGTCAAATGATGCCAGAAAAACGTTGCCGCTCGATGGCCGTCCTCAATGCGATCAGCTGCGTGCGGTAGGTCAGGGGAGACTAAGCAGCCAGGATGACACAATCCCGTCCCGCTTCCTTGGCCCGGTAGAGCGATTCGTCAACCCGTCTCAGCAACTCCTCTACGTTCTCATTTGCCTTGAGCCGCGCAACGCCCACGCTGGTGGTAAAGCCGATTTTGTTTCCGTCAGAGTTTAAGACTTCGACACCGGCGCATGCCCTACGGATTTGGTCGGCACGCAGTTCGGCATCGGCCGCGTTGGTGTTTGGTAGCACCACCAGGAATTCTTCGCCCCCGTAGCGGCCGACGAGGTCGGTTTTTCGTGAAGACCGTTCCAGAATCTGGGCGAAGCTCTTCAACACCGCATCCCCGGTCAGATGTCCGTAGTCGTCGTTGATGCGCTTGAATTTATCCAGGTCGAATAGCAATACGCACAGCTTGTGTCCATTCTGCTGGTTGCGGTCCATTTCCAGTTGTGTTCTTTCCATCAGCGCGCCGCGATTGAACAGCCCGGTGAGTGGATCGCGGGTCGCTTGACGATACAGCCGCAGCAGCATCTGCAACTCCGACATCGATGCCCAGAGTGCCAGGCACGTCAACAGCACCAGCAGCGTCAGGTCTCCAAAAAACGATAGCGACAACAACTCGCCAAACATTGCCTCGACCGCAAACAGGGTCACAAACGCCGGGATTGCCAACACTATGCCCTCCAACAGCGGCAAAGAAAAAACACCCAGTTGCGCCACCGTCACGTAAGGAAAGAAGGTGTACACCATGAGTGCGCCGGATGATGCGCCGTCTTCGAGGACGAAACGTGACGTGAGATAGAACAGGCATGGCAGCGTGACCAGGACCGCCAATTTTGCGCGTGCCCGCGGCAAGTCATGCGGTATGGTGCCAAAAATCGCCAGTGCGACATATAGGGCGGCGCAAAGCGTGCGCAGTGCAGCGAGCCAGGCCACGGTCGCTGGATCGGCGATGGTGAGATAATCGACGCCAATCCATAGGAACACGATGCCCGCAAATACCAGGGCCAGCACCTGGGTGCGTTCCTGGATGAAATTCGCACGCGTACCCAAAAAATCAGCGGTGCGATGGCGATTGTCTATCAAGTCCAACATTTTTAATGCTAGCGCCCGCAATTGGAGTTTCAGGCTACTGGGAGATGGACGCGGCGGTGCCGCACCGGGTTTCGCCCGCTCCGGCTGGATCGTGACTTCCTGCATTGCTGATGTACCTTTCCCCACAACAACTAATCAACCGTCCGTACCCCAGGCTCGTTATACGCGGCCACACCGACCTGGCAACTCACGCAACCTTATTACAAGTATAGATCACTGTGGACAACAGTCATGCCGCCAGCGGCCGCAAGACGCAAGCGGTTACTTTCTACTGCCCGCAGCGCGAAGATCATAGCAATTACCTTAGTGAATACAGTTAGTTACGGATGCGCTCATGCATCCATGACTAGCGTCTACGCGGCCAGAACGACGCGGTCTCGCCCCGTCTCCTTGGCCCGATATAGCGACTCGTCCACGCGCAGCAGCAGGGCCTCGGCGGACTCGTCCCGTCGGAGCCGTGCCACGCCGACGCTGGTGGTAACATGGACCTGATTGCCATCGCGGGTGGTAACCGGGGTCGTGGCACACAAATTGCGTATTTTCTCCGCCATCCGCTCAGCCTCTGCGGTGTCGGTGCGCGGCAGCACCGCCAGGAATTCTTCCCCTCCGTAGCGGCCGGCAAGATCGGAGTGTCGTAACGGTTGTTCCAATATTCCGGCGAAGGTCTTGAGCACCGCGTCCCCGGCGAGGTGTCCATAGTCATCGTTGATGCGCTTGAACTTATCGAGGTCGAAGAGCAATACGCACAGTTTGTATCCGTGCTGTTGTTGGGCACGTCCCACCTCGAGCTGCATTCTCTCCATGAGTGCCCCGCGGTTGAATAATCCAGTGAGTGGGTCACGGGTCGCTTGACGGTACAGCCGCAACAGCATTTGCAGCTCCGACATCGATGCCCATAGCGCCAGACATGCCAGCAGCACCAGCAATGACAGATCGCCAAGGAACGATAGCGACATCAAGCTGGCGAATTGGGCCTCTACTACGACCAGGGTCACAAACGCCGGTATCATCAAGGCCAGTCCCTCCAACAGCGGCAATGGAAAGATAGCGAGCTGCACGACGACCACGAACGGAAAAAAGGTATACAACATGAGTGCGCCCACGGCATCGGCGTTTTCGAGCACGAAGCGCGTAGCGATGTAAAACAAACACGGCAAGATGACCAGCGAGGCCAATTTGAGGCGTGCTCTCGGCAGGTCATGCAGCTTTGTACCATAGCCGGCGAGAACCACATAAAGTGCCGCGCACAGGATGCGCAGTACTGCGAGCCGGGCGACGATCTCGGTACTCTGGATGGTAAGGTAGTCCAGCATTGTCCAGAGTAGCACGATGGCGGCAAACACCAGCGCCAGCACCCGGATACGGTCTTGAATGAAATTCGCCCGTGTTCCGAGAAAATCCCGTGTACGGTTGCGGTTGCTTGTCAGGTCCAGCATCGACAGTGCCAGCGGCCGCCAGAGCGGCCGCCAGACATGCCGTCGTGCCGCAAACAAAAACCGTTTCGCTGGTCTGTTAGTCTTCGTTACATTCGTCGCGAGATCCTCCATGTCTGGTGTTCCTCCGCGTAGCGTCGATTCCGAAATGACCCCTGTTTCTGTGACGCAATCCGCGCGATCGGAGATTTGCGCACCTCCACCCAGTATAGACGGCGTTACTCAGCCATTCTTGAGTATTATTGACTGATCGCGAACAGATCCTCGTATTCAGTATCGGTGTCGAAGGGATACTGATCGTGTATCGCGGCAAAGCCGTCGACATGGTTGATAAAGACGTCCACTACTGCGGGATCGAAGTGGCTACCCCGTTGTTCCGTTATCCAATCGGCGGTTCGCTGCAACTCCCATGGGGCCTTGTAGACGCGCGGTGAGATGAGCGCGTCGAAGACGTCGGCGAGGGCGACAATGCGCGCGTAAATGTGAATTTCCTGCTCCTGGAGCCCCTGCGGGTATCCGCTGCCGTCCCATTTTTCGTGATGTTGCAGGGCGATAATCGCCGCTGCCTGGAGGATGTCTCGTGATGAATGCTTGAGCATTGCATAGCCGATACGCGTATGATTTTTCACAATCTCGAATTCGTCATCGGTGAGCTTGCCGGGCTTTAAATTGATTTCATCGGGAATCCCCAGCTTGCCGATGTCGTGCAGCGGGGAGGCCGCGGTGATCATGTCGACATCCTCATCGGAAAGCCCCAGCTCTCTCGCCAGCAGTTGACAAAACAAGGTTACGCGCTTGGTGTGGTTATGCGTTTCCTTGGAGCGCTGTTCCTCGATCACGCCCATGGCGTAGACGGTCTCGCGCAAGGTGCTTTCTATTTCGTGATTGAGCGCCATTAATTCCTTGTTTTTCTTTCGCAGCAAGTCACGATGCGCGAGGACCTTGGAGTTGAACAGATTGATCTCGTTGGCGACATTGGTGATCTCCTTGGTCGTGAAGATTTCTGGATCCACCGGGCTGTGTTTCCGATAAGCGACTTTTGCCCGATCAATGAGATTGTGCAAAGGAGATTGGACATGCCGGCGTATAGTATGCGAGGTGTTCATGGCGATCAGCACCAAGAATATGACTGAAGTCGCGGCAAGTCCCGCCAACACCGCGAGTGATCGCCGCTGGTAATCCTTTACGTCCAACTCGATGTCCACTGCGCCGAGTACGGAGCCTGCCGGTACCCGATGACAACCCAGGCAGTTCAATTTGCCCTCGCTGGTAGCGATGTACGGGATGATGGCCCGCACCGTCGGACGCAGGGTGTATTCATCGAGGATGAAAACCGGTTGTTGCGTGTCAAAAGCCTGTTTGGTAACGGGATCGATTTTCCGCTCCAGCGCCCTGCCGCTACCGTATTGCTCGTTGATCAGCTCACCGCGAATTACGTGCAGTGAGTTGACGTTATGCAGGCGCATGATCTCCTCGAGGTAATAGTCGCGCGTGCCCATGATACCCGCCTTCATCTGCGCCGTAAGTCCCGATTTGACCAGCTCGGCATGGGCAAGAGCCTGGTTCTTCATGGCCTGCTTGGATAGTCCGCGAAAGTTCATCCCGGTGATGACCACCGTGATGATCGCCAATACCAGCAGAAACGTCACCAGGTTACGCACGGTGATCTTCTGAATACTGGGTTTCATCATAATGAGCCCTGATACTCCTTGCATGAGCTGGACGGTGTTAGGTGTTCCAGTCCAAAGTATAGGACACGGCGTGCAAATGCGTAGCGGGCCCGGATACCGCACCAAGCCACTACTCGCGCCCAGAGCGTCACACCGGGCATTGATCGAATTTCCGATTCCAAAAATGTCGTCGGCGCAAGTTTCCGCCGTATTGGTGCAATGTACCGGACAGTCTGGTATGAACCGTGAGGGCGCAATTCGTACCGTGATGGAAATGGCTATACTCAATTGGTCACGGCGCCGGCCGGGAATGGCGTCGCGGTGTCTTGGTGCAATTGACGGACTGGTATGCCAAAGCAAAACCCCATAACTGCTTGTCTTCGCGGCAAAAGCGTGGCCGATGCGACGGTTAGCGCTGTGCTTCTGCTCGTGCTCGTTGCCCTGTATGGCCAGGTGGGCGATTTTGAATTCGTGATCCTTGATGACGCGGATTACGTCTATCAAAACGTCATGGTGACCAATGGCCTCACCATCGAAGGGATAAGTTGGGCGTTCACGTCATTCCATCCGAGTAACTGGCATCCATTGACCTGGTTGTCCCATATGCTGGATGTCTCAGTGTTCGGAGTTGATCCGGGGTGGCATCACCTGGTGAATGTTTTTTTTCATGGCGCCAATTCCCTGTTGATTTACTTCTTTTTTCGGTTCGTATTAGGAGAAGTGTGGCCGGCGATGCTGATTGCCGCGGTATTTCTAATTCATCCTATGCACGTGGAGTCTGTCGCATGGGTGGCCGAACGCAAAGATTTATTGTCTGCGTTTTTTTTCTTAATAGTGCTGCATTGTTACAGAATTTACGTTGGGCAACCCACTTTAACGCGTTACGCATTGGTCCTCTTATTTTTCGTGTTGGGAGCGATGTCCAAGGCGACGGTTGTCACCTTGCCGCTGGTCCTATTGCTGCTCGATTACTGGCCGTTTAACCGATTCCAGGCTTCACAGTTCCTGCCTCCTCCACTGCAACGTTTCGGCCGCTATGCATTAATCGTCGAAAAGACTCCGCTGCTTTTTGTCAGCGCCGCCCTAAGCTATATGACCATCACCGCAGGAAGTGACGCACTGCTCTCGATAGAGACCACATCATTCTTTGAACGCATCATGAATGCCGTGGTTTCTTGTGCCAGATACCTGAAACAACTTTTTCTTCCAACCGAGCTCGCGGTCTTTTACCCACTTCGTCCCATAGAGTTTATCGGAGAATTTCTGCCATCGCTGTTGCTGCTCGTTACCATCAGTGCGGTTGTGGTTTATTTGCGGCCAAAATTGCCGTTTTTGTTGATTGGTTGGTTGTGGTACCTGCTGATGCTGGCACCGGTCATCGGCATAATACAGATCAGTACGCAAGCCCATGCCGATCGATTTGTTTACCTGCCTTCGATTGGCATATTTCTCCTTGCGGTGCTTATCCCGCCGAAACCCGGTTGCAGAATATTCAGACCAGCTCTGTTCGCCACCACTGCATTTCTGTCACTTTTCTTCTTTCTCGCCTATGTGCAAATCGGTTATTGGAGCAATAACAATGTACTGTTTCATCGCGCCATCGACGTTACCAAGAATAACTTTGTTGCACATGTGAACCTTGCGGCTGACTATACGAACCGGGAGATGTACGAACAGGCTGAGCGCTACGCTAGAAAAGCGCTCGCAATGAAACCTGACCGTTATCCGGCTTACTTGTTGCTGGGCAATATTCGATTGAGTCAAGGAAACTACATCGAGGCCGAGCGTTATTATCGACACGCCCTGAAAAAGTCGAGATATAAAGAGAGCGTGTTGAACAATTTGGGTGTAGCGCTCGCGAAGCAGGGGCGTGAATCCGAAGCGGTTGAGTTCTTCAATCTCGCACTGGAATCAAAACCCGATATGCTGGAAGCAAAACGTAATCTGGCGCGCCACTCTGGTCACCAACGGTAACGCAGGGCTCATGCGTGGTGAACCCGGATATTGCGCCTGGTGAGAAATGCGGGCTAGCTATCGGGCGGTCGTCCCCCAGACAGCGAAGACCGGATCCGAGTTGATCAGTTTACCGTAGTATTTATCGTCTTCAGCCCGGAGCCAACCGACCCGTGATTCGGTTCCCAATTCGGTAAAGGCCCCGCCGTGGCAGAAATAATCCAGCACGAGTCCCATGCGCTCAAAGGCGTGCAACCGGTTCCATAGTTGAATCGCCTTGGGGCGAAACCAGCGGTCGGAGAAAGTAGCCAGTGGTTCTGCCATACAGCAGCCAATGGCAGGGTCCCACATTTTCCCGCCCGTTGATGTAGATCAATGCACCCACCATCACCCCACGTACTATTCGAACATCAAATATCCATCTGCTGCACAAATGAGGACGCGCGCAATGAAAATCAGCATCAAGTCCGCGGTCGCGGCGATAACACTACTCACTCTAACCACGGTACCGCTGTTCAGTCACGCACTGGAGCAAGGCGACTGGACGGTACGGGCAGGGGCGACCGGCGTTTACCCCAAGGATACGGACAGCGATGCGGTAACGAGTGTGACCACAGGGCCCATTGCGGGCACCGCCGTTGGTCCCGATAGCGCATGGTCCCTGGGCCTGACTGTGGGGTACGCGTTCACGCCCAACTGGGGGGTCGAATTGCTTGCCGCCTGGCCGTTCAAGCATGACATCGAGGCGAACCAGACGCTTCGCGGCACGCTTGCGAGTCTGGGCCTGTCTGGGTCCGAGGTGGTCGGGGAGGTCGAGCAGTTGCCCCCAACTTTGAGCGTCGTTTACACCTTCCAGCCGGCACAAAAGCTCCGCCCTTATCTCGGCGCCGGTATCAATTACTGGACCACCACCGACGAGGAAGTAAAGGGTGATCTGGCGACTGCGGGCTACACCAAGCTGGATGTGGACAGCTCCTGGGGACTCGCTCTGCAAGCGGGACTCGATTATGACCTTAGCGATCGGCTGTTCGTGAATGCCAGTGTTCGCTGGATCAACATCGAAACGGACGCGAGAATTACCGGCGGTGGCGCTTTGGGGCCGATCGAGGTCAACAACATCACCCTGGATCCGTGGATCTACAGCGTCTTACTCGGCACGACTTTCTAGTGTCTCGGATATGCTGGCGGCGCGGGGGCGGGCGATTGCTCAACGCCGCGCTGGGGCGACGGTGATAAAATTATCAGGGGGTTGTCGGCAGGGCGCCCCCAGATTTAATGCCGGGTATGTGTTACCGCTGACGCAACTCGTCAATTATGTAATCTGCATCACAGACTTGCCCCTATTTTCCTCATAATCTTCCCGGCAACACGGGAAGGTGTTCGCGAACGAGGGAAGGGCCCGATAGAAACACTGTGGTCCTTCCCTCGCCTTTGTCGATCTTCGGCCGAAGACTCGTCGTCAATTCAGGGCGCACACAAGCAAGAGGCATTTAGCCCATCCCCTCCGCTTTCAGGTCCTTACCCCCCAAAAGCAGCAGACCCCGTCCTCGCTTGTGGATGAAGCCGCGTCGCTGAAGCTCGCTCATGGCGCGCGCGACGGTTTCCCGTGACGCGCCGACGAGGCCGGCGAGTTCAACTTGCGACGGTCGCTCGGCAATCAGGATCCCTCCGGGGACCCGCGCCCCTTCTTTGCGTGCCAAATCGAGCAATCTGCGCGCAACGCGGCCGTACACATCGAGCAGCGCGAGAGATCCAATCTGCTCATCGGCATCCCGCAGGCGGCGGCACAATTCGGCCATGAGCAGCATGAAGGCCGATGGATGACGCTCGAGCCAGCTAATGAAATCGCTGCGCTCGAGGGTCAGTAGGGAGACGTCTCCCTGTGCAATGACGTTGGCGCTTCGCGGTTTACCATCCAGCAGGCTCATCTCGCCGAAGAAATCACCATCCTTCAATAAGGAAAAGATTACCTCCCGACCCTCTGCGCTGAATAAAACGACCTTGACCTTACCTTTCGCCACTACGAAGAACTGCGTACCCGGGTCATCCACGGAGATGATCGTACTTCCTTTTGCGTATTGGGCCTCGTGGAGAAGTTTGGCAAGGTCCACGAGGTGTTGTTCCGTCAACGAGGAAAAGATCGGAATCTGGCGAAGTCTATCGGTAACCTGCACGGGTTTATCTTGCGTCGCTGTATCGGGACGTGTCAAGGGCGATCGCCTGTTGCCAAGTGCGCTGCCAATGGCAACAGGTCAGTTGCATCCAGTCCATGGAACATGGACAGCTAATGACTTAACGAAAGCGAATGGGGTTCCACCGATGACGCAGCGTCAATAACGCTTCCTGCCTATCCGCGCTGTTTGCCAATGCGCCGGTATCTGTTTCCAATGGATCAAATTCCTGGCGCTCCTATAGATAGGATAGTTCCGCATCCCATAGCGGCCTGAATCGCCAAATCAGGCGGGTTTCGGCGCAGTAATAGCGGCGCTGTACGTTTGCGTGAGTTTCCCATTGCATTAACGCCGCACGAAACCATGGCAGCCCGGCTACTACAGGATTTTGAAGTTTACGGCATCCCCCGCGTTCTTGGCCCCCAGCCCGGTACTACGTGTTGATCAGTTCCCCAACCAATATTTCATTTGCCCGGCGCGTGAAGTTGTCCACTGGCAGTAAACTTTATCATCAATGACGGCAAGATTGTTGTGCGCGGTAAGATTGATGACGCGTCGAGGACACAAAAGAACATCTTCAGCACAGAGATTCCCATGGAATTTTTAAGTGGTTTCACTTTATTGTAACCGCATATTACGTTGCGTCGGTTTTTCCAAGGGGTGAGAATCCGTGGGATTCCCGAGCATGGCCTGAAATGCTATTCTCGATGGCCCGAAAAGCGATTGTTGGCCTATGCCGAATGACGTAAATTTCTCATACTCAGCAGAAGTAAATGGGCGCCCGTAGGATTTCTGTCGCAGTGTCGTTAAGGTTTACGTGAATAATGGATGCTTGGTGATTGTTGCCGAACCTATTAGGTCCGGTCGCCTGCGTTCTGATATGCTTCTGATCCATCCGTTTGATTCCGCAGGTGTTTACGGTAGTTGTTTCTTTTTTTTCTGTTAAAGATATCCGCATACGTCATTAAATTTGTTGGGAGAATTCTTGTGCGTTTGGTTCGCTTATTGATGCGCTTTCTGCCGCCGCTTGCGGCAAGCCTGTGGCTGACATCACCGGCGGCCCTCGCCGCGGACAAAGGCGGCGGCGATCTGCGTTCTGCGGCGCAAAATCCGATCAGTTCGCTGATTAGCCTGCCGTTCAAGTTCACTTTCGACGACGGCGCCCCGAACGGCGATGCCACGTTTCTCAATATCCAGCCGGTGTTGCCGATCACCGTCGGCGAGTGGAATCTAGTCAACCGCGTGATTCTGCCGATCATCGATCTGGACGGCAGCGTGTCCGGCACCGCGGAGATCCCCAACCCGACGCCCGGCACCGGCACCGGCACCGGCACCAGCGGGCTCGGCGATACCAACTACTCGGTGTTCTTTTCGCCGGTCAAGACCGGCAAGGTGACCTGGGGCGTGGGTCCGTCGCTGATGATGGACACCGCCTCCAACGACCGGCTCGGCAGCGGCAAGTGGAGCGCCGGGGTGACGGCGGTGGCGTTGACGCTACCCAAATGGGGCAGCGTAGGCATCCTCGGCCGCCAGCTGTGGTCGTTTTCCGGTGACGACGAGCGCGCCGACGTCAATCAGTTTCTGCTGGAACCGTTCGTCAACTACAACCTCGACAAAGGCTGGTTCCTGCTCACCGATGTGGTCATGACCGCTAATTGGGACGCGGATTCCAGCCAGCGCTGGACAATCCCGCTGGGCGGCGGCGTGGGCCGTTTGTTCAAGATCGGCAACCAGGCGATCAACTCACGGTTGGAGTACTACTATAACGTCGAGCGGCCCGACGGCGCCGCGAAGCAGCTGGTGACCTTCACCTGGCAGTTCCTGTTCCCGAAGAAATGAATGGCCAATCGGCCAATCATAGTATTCCGGGGACAGTTTACTTTTTTGTGACTTATCTATGATAGGGATAGTTAAATTTCAAGGAATTCACGCAGAACGAAACTCTAAGATAATTAAACTGTCCCCATTTACACACAATCACCATTCCGATAAGGGGAGATCATAACCGTGAGACGACCAAGTTTTGTGACACTGTTACTCTGCGCTGTAGTTGCCGGGCTATCGGGCCCGGTTTTTGCCAACAACAAGCCCAA
>CAMYKK010000052.1 GCA_947258975.1 uncultured Gammaproteobacteria bacterium | reverse complement strand
TCCGGGTACCAATATCATCGAATTTCGTACGCCCGGCTACCGCTGGGGCGTAACGAATCTGCTGTTGTCGAATCATCTGCTGGTTCCCGGAATCCCGGATGGCGGCTCTTATGGCACCGCTTTTGGGAGCGGACACTCGACGGTGTTGACCATGGGATTTGAGAACACGGGGATAGATACGGTGCTATCGGTGACGGGACACGACATCGACTGGTTCGGTGAGATTGAAGTATATCTAAACGGTGTCTTGCTGGGTTCCCTGAGTGTCAGCCCCCAAGACGCTCCTAACGCGGGTGATGCGTTTTTGATTCTGGCGTCGCAACAGCTTCCCGGTATCAACATCATCGAATTTCGTACGCCCGGCTATCACTGGGGCGTGCAGGATCTGTTGTTGTCAAGCCAGTAACACCCGGTTCATCAACCACTTGCCGCTCGAATTCGTGTGCCAACTACCAATAAGACACTGCTTGCTCGAATATATCGCGAATCTCGTCAAGCCCGGTGTCGCGCGGTGCATTGGCAATCGCCCGGCTCTGGCGTATCGCCGAGTCGGCCAACGCCACTGCATCGTTCTTGGTGAGGCCCACGCCGCTGAGACCGTTCGGCACTCGGGTAGACCGCATCAATGAGACGATCTTGGATGAGACAATCTCTCCGGCGTCCTCCGGCGCTGCGTCACGAACATCCCCACCGAGGCATCGCGCTGCTTCGAGATGCCGTTCGGGCGCCGCTTGTGCGGTATAGCGAAATACCGATGGTGAGTTGACGATAACGCTCAAACCATGCGGAACAAAGGTGCCGCTGCCGGGATAATCCGGCGGCCTGAAATCACGCGACATTTGCGCGACCGCGTAAGACAACGCGTGTGGCAGGTGCGTACCGCTGTTACCAAACGCCATTCCCGCTAACGTGGCCGCCCAACTCAGGCAATCGCGTGCTTCGTGATCGCTGGCATCTGCCACACCGCGTTCTAAGTAATTGCCGACGATTCGCAGAGCCTCAACGGCATGTAAATCACTCCAGGGATTCGCGCCTTGGATCATCGGGCGGGCATTGGCTTGGGCTACCTTTGCCCAACGGGTGTACGCGCGCGCGGTGTAACACTCGATGGCGTGGCTCAGCAGATCAAAGCCGGTGGATGCAACCACCGTCGGCGGTAGTGTGTCGATACATGCAGGATCGATAATGGCTTCATCGGGCAACAGGTAACGGCTGGCGAGCACAAACTTCACATTGAGGGCTGCGAACCGAATTACTGATAACCCGGTTACCTCCGATCCGGTCCCTGATGTCGTGGGACACGCAACATGCGGCGGCAACGGACCGGGAACCGGTGTTCCGGCCCCTACCGGCGGCGCAAAGTAGGTCGCAAAACTCGCTGGGTATTTTGCATAGACCAATGCGCCCTTTGCGGTGTCCATGACCGAGCCGCCCCCCACCGAGACCACCCCGTCGAAACCGCCGTCTTTCAGGAATTCGGCGGCCGCGAGCACTGAATCGTCAGTAGGCTCGATACGAACTTCGGAAAACACCGCGACATCGATGCCCGCCCCCGCGAGCGAGGATCGAGCGCGCGCGACGTGCTCGGACTCGACCAGGTACGGATCGGTGAACAGTGCGGCACGGCGAATCCCCCAACCCAAGGCTCGCTCGCCAATCTCGCTCAGCGCGCCACGACCGAAAGTCACCCGCGGCATTTCGACCGTGAATGCGTCGGCATTTCCCTCAATGGGCGCGAAGTATTGGCAGCACCCCATAGTGATGTCCCGCTTTGTGGGCCGTCAGCATGATGCAGCAGAACCGCGGTGATTTCCACCCACCCGGAAATCAAAACCCGTGCGCAGCGTCAGGGGTCTCGCATCACGTCAAAAACAACCCTTATACCACGGAAATCAGTGCAGAGATTGTGTAAAAGTTATGGCGAAATTTGCAAAATATGCACACAAAAAATGCATATAGAACCCTTAAAATACCTATGTCAGAACCAAATAGCGAGAGATGGAAGGGATGCGGCGATTCGGTTTATACATGGCAGCCGCGTTCATTTTTCTAGTGAGCGCGCGGTTTGATCCAGCTTCCCTGGCCCATGCCGAGGCACCACTCGCCGGGTCCGGAGTGACCGTCATCGCGGCAACCGACACATCATTATCCCCCAGCGCGTGCCTGCGTTTGGGCGCTTGCGTAAACCGGACCATGCACGCCGCCACGCCGGCAGTCTCGGAGGATTATCCCGACGGGCTGCAGTGGGACCACGACTGGGTATCTTTGAAATTCACGGGCAATCGGGTGAAATTCCGGCTGCATTTCTGAGCGCTCTTCAACTGGCGCAGTTAGTGCGGAAGGCCTTTAGTATGACTTGCCTCTTTCAAAAAGTCCTGGTGCCCTTTCATGCTCATATAGAAATAAAGACCCGGCAGACTGGTGATCAACAACACTGCCAGGAAAACGACCATAATGGTCGCAGCTTGATCCTCTGCCATACCGTATATCCCAAAAAACGCAACAGCGGCCGTTTCGCGCACACCATGTCCACCGATAGTGATTGGCAGCGAGGCGACCACAAAGATCAACGGTACGATGACCGCATAGCTCCAAAAATCGAGCTCTACACCAACGCCTCGGCCTAACAGCCAGAACAACGAAATCTCGACCACTTGCCCCAACACACTCAAACCCACAAGCCGTGCCATCACTCTCGGTCGGTTGATATATCGGTGACTCGCTTCGGCAATACGCAGCAGCGCCTCGACGATCTTTATGTGTTGCCAACGCTCGAAAAAACGATGCACCGGCCAGTACACCTTGCTATGCCCAATCAGGAACAACACTGTGATACAACCGAAGAACATCAGCGGTAAAAGCGCCCGTAGCATAACGGTAAAGGAATTTACGATTTTTATGTAATGTATTGCCAGTGCAGCCAATCCGATCAGCACCACCAAACCGATCACACGTTCGGTGATGATGGGAGAGACGGCGACCGCAATACCGTGCTTTTGCCGAAATATATAGTAGGCGCGCAAAAGATCTCCCCCAGTCAAGCTGGGCAGCAAATTGTTGAACAAGGCACCGATAAAATAGATCGGAAACAAGGATTTGACGCGATACCCCAGTTGATGCAATGCGAGCAACACAGACCATCGCCAGGTACCGATGAGATACGCCATGATCTGTAGTCCGATTGCCGCAGCAATCACCCATGCACTGATCTTTTCGAGGTTGTTTACGACACCAGCCCATTCTATGCGAAACACCAGAAAGGCAATCAGACCCAGACTGACACCAATTTTGATGAACGTTTGCATTAAATCAGATGTTGATCGCTTGATCGGTCGGAGCCAGCGGTTCATCGAAAACAGATCCCACTTTTCCCGTCCTCCTGAACAAATCACCAATTGCGAATCGTCAAGTATGGATTGACTGCCCACACTAAACCAGTGGAATTGATGGTAACAAGCTGACTGTCGGTTAACTTTGCAAAGAAACTTTCAACGATGCGAAGATCTTTATCACAAACGGCCGCGTGTAACGAGTGACATAAGGGTGCTACTAGCGGACAAGCTGCGCGTTTCTTCCTTGGAGTATCGCGCATCAATGGTTATATTTTCCACAATTGCTGTCCCGCTCAAGGTAACGCTGCGTACCGTGAGTTATATCCCTGGTTCCGAACACAGCTACCGGCTGTGGGATAATGGCGCAAACAGGGCGTATCCTCGCACGCACAATGTGTGGGACAAGCAATGTCATCGTTGAGACATTTTTGCCCAGTTGTCGTGAGCGTATCCGAAGGAAAGATTTTCAACCGGCAACAGATGCCTCGCTTAGTCAAGCAGGCGTCGAAACAGCGCGGGACCGCCGCTACGGAACCTCATGACCGTCAGCGGCCCGTGTTAGTATGCGTGAAGATTCCTTAGCTATTTGCTGGGGAATTATCGTTCGCAAATATGGTCTATGATTAAAGTGGGGGTGCAAAACCAACTCAAGCTCGTGCCAGCGACCGATCCGTCGGCAGCGCGTCACACCCATGTAATGCACACGCAAACATATAGCATTTAGATAGAGCAGATGGTCCCACATCGTAAATGCGCCGGTATAGGATGCAAAATGCGCGAGCATATCAGCTATAGCGATATGCCAGAGGCTGATGTGACACGTTTGGAACACTCTATGATCGTCCGCGCAATTGCCAGAGACGAGAAAATATTTGCGCAGAATTCTGAAGCAACCGGATTGTTCTGCCTGCGAAGTGGATACGCTCTCCTGTGGCATGCAGATGCGTTTAACCATAAAACCGCGTTCCGGGTTGTAGGTGCGGGAGAGATGATGGGCTATCGCAGCTTATTCGGAGAGGACACTCACGCCGCTACCGCTCAGGCCCTCACTACCTGTGATGTGTGTTATTACCCTAAGAAAGTAGTGCTAGAGCTCGTGGATGAGTTTCCGAGTTTCGCACGACGCTTTTTCCGTACACTAGCCCGCGACCGCGGTCCTCGAGACGCATTGCTTCTCCGTGGGCAGCACATACCTGTTCGGACGCGGTTGGTCAATTTGTTGCTGTTAATGAATACAGATAAAGCGTGTCCTGACAATGACACATGTGTTCTAAAGTTACCGATGCTGCGCCGGGACATAGCGGCGTTGCTCGCGGCTCGTCCGGAATCCATAGCCCGTGCGATCAAGGAGCTGGGGCAAGACGGCATCGCAATATTCAACGGCCGAACCGTCACCATTCCGAACCTCGATGCCTTGAGCGCGGAAACCAACCGCGAACAGCTACCTCTCAACAATTCAGTGACCGTCTAACCGGACATTCGGCCTCATCCTTCCCAACCGGCATCGGGACGACGTGCGCAATCCCATTCTCCAAAATTGCGCAACATTAACGCATTAATCTGTCACCCCAGCCCGTCATCATGCACACACAACGGATACGCAGGGGTTTATGAAGCCGACATACTTCATGACTCAAAACACGCTATAGTCCCGCCTCATGACCACGTTGACAGATTACGATTCAAAATTCACACGCGACGCCGCGCATACACCGTTTGGCATGTTGCCCGAACGCGAACGATCTTTTATCCGTGATCAGTCGCATTGTTACCGTTTCACGCAACAAGAGTTACGACAGATCGTGGAAATGGCAATGGATTTTCACGCGTGGCATGAAACGTCGATCTGCGACGCATGGCCAAGCGAAACCTACGACACCGTGAACCGCAGACGCGCACGACGACGCGTCCTGGACGAGCTGCGCAAGATCTGGCACACATATAAGAACACCGCACCCGGTTACCAACGATTTGGTGCACACACCAAACCCACACCGGCCAAATCTGCACTCGACGTCCGTCCCAAGCAGACCCTCGGGCTCGGCTATTGCCCTGTTGCTTCGACCCGCACGCGGTGCTGTAATCTCATGACCCTGGATGCCGTGGAGAATTGTGGCTTCGGCTGCAGCTATTGCAGTATTCAATCCTTTTACCGGGGTGACACCATCAACTTTGATTCCAGGTTTGCAGACAAGCTTCAAGCGTTGGAGCTCGATCCAAAACGCATCTACCACATTGGCACTGGGCAATCTTCAGATTCACTTCTGTGGGGAAATAGACATGGCGCACTCCAAGCCCTGGTGGAATTCGCCCACGAGCACCCCAACGTCATCCTGGAATTGAAGACCAAATCAAAGAACATCTCTTTTCTGCTCAACAACGACATACCCGCCAACATGCTGTGCACCTGGTCGCTGAATACCCAGACGGTGATCACGCACGAGGAACATCAAACTGCACCATTAATCGATCGTTTGAACGCAGCGCGCAAGTGTGCAGACCGGGGCATCCTGATCGGCTTCCATTTTCATCCGATGATGCTGTACAACGCCTGGCGCGCTGATTACGCACAGATCTTCGAGCATTTACTGGAAAAGTTCGATCCCTCTGAGGTGGCATTGGTGTCATTGGGCACATTGACGTTTACCAAGTCCGTGATCCGTACCATTCGTTCACGCGGTGTCAAAAGCAAGGTGTTACAGATGCCGCTGGTCGCGACAGATGGGAAGCTTTCCTATCCGGAAACAACGAAACTCGAGTTGTTTCGTTTCGCTTATAAAAACCTCGAGCCCTGGCACTCGCAGGTGTTCTTTTACTTGTGTATGGAGAATCCCCGCTTGTGGCAACCGGTCTTTGGAGTCCATTATCCTTCCAACGACGCCTTCGAAGCCGCGATGAAGTCCAGTTACATGAATAAGATTAAGAAACGCCGAGGCAAAAAATGCAAAAAATGGGATCAGAGTCCAACACCACTGAGTTAAGGGCGTTTAGCACCGGATGTAAACAGGGCTAAACTTAGTGCCATTCTTGTCAGTTCCCTCTTTCTTCATTGTGGGAGCTGCTTGATGTGGGAGCGGCTTACAGCCGCGATTCATTATTCGAGCCTGGAAGGCTCTCCCACAAAGCTGAAGATATTCTAGATTCGAGCCTGAAAGGCTCTCCCACAAACATGTAGATATCCTGGATTCGAGCCTGGAAGGCGCTCACACAGATTCTTAGTTTCGGTCCGCTAGGGCGTTCTAAGGCGTTCCGTGGATCTTCACGGCATTCGCCCCCGCCCAGTCCTTGGTCTGCGACGAGTGGCAGGTAAGGCAAACGCGATCGACGCTCAGATAGGCCTTGCCGCCGCTGTCAACGCGTACGAACTTGCCGTCGTCGGTAAACATGTTCCATGCTGGATCGACCATTATCCGAAAGATGTGCGACTTGATATCCCCTTGTGGCACGGAACCGTCCGCGGTTTGGATCTTAATGGCCATGGCCGATTTGCCGGCGAGGGGCATGTGACAATCCTTGCATTGGAACTTGGCCTTGGCCGCTACTTTAATTTCGATGCTGGTGTGGCACTTCTTGCACGTGGCGTCCTCGCCCTTGTAGCCGCCCAATTGATAGCGCGTCCCCTTGTGCGGGTCGTGGCAGGTTGTGCAGCCAAAGCTGTTGTGTGGCGAGGCGAGTAAATCCTCATACTGTTCGTGGTGCTTAACGAGTCCGCCCTTGGCATCAATTTGGGTCACATCGCCGCGGCGGTGGCATTCCCCGCAGTTTTCTTTGGTGGGCGGTTTACCACTCATTGGGTCCCTCGCGTGCTCGGCCGCGGGACCGTGGCAAGCCTCGCAGCGAACGCCCGGTTCCGACCAGGTGCCGTAAATTCCCGGAAGATTGTCCTGATGCGGGCCCGCCTCGCCGCTCTTTACCCAGCCTGTGGTGTGACAGGTGCCACATGTGTAGGGCTTGCGCGGCGCCTGCTTGGCGCTGTAACCGGTCCAGTTGGATTCGGTGGCCAGATACCTATTTTCCAGGTTGAACTGGCGGTTCTCTTTGCCGGCAAGGATGTACCCCTCTTTGTCCATAAAACGCGCCTTCCAACCGTATCCGCCAATCACGTACGTGACATCATCCCAAGTCTTGTCGACCGGTGGTTTTGGAACGCCTGGTGAGGTGCCCACAGGATAGCTCGGTGGCGCGCCCCGCACGCGTTGGATCTTATACGGGTGCCCGGATTTCATGTGCTGCTCGTAGATCTCCAGGTGACACCCCTGACAGGTCTCTGAGCCCGCGTAACCCTCACTCACGCTGTAGGCTGGGCCGGCAATCGAAAGACCGAACACCGCCGTGGTTACCAGGAACATCGAACGTCGCATGTGTGGCTCCCTGTTGTCATCGCCGCGCGTGAACCTACCCAGCGCGCAGCGCAGCAAAACGCGCACCGGGCGCCGCCATACCGTCGGCACTTTACTATGACAGTAGACCGGAATCGGTGTTAGTCAATGGGGGGATGGCGATCAACGGCAGCTAGAATTCGGCAAGTAGCATATCAATAAGGGGTGGATGTGACACCCTCCCCTGCTGTGCTTGTGCTGCGCGTAGTCGCAGTCCGGGGTCAAGTGTCCCAATCTTCGCGGGGCTAGTCACCGCACAGCAGGGAAATAAGCCGTACCCACCGATGCTGCAACACGACACGAATTTGGGGGCCGGAGTCGTGGCTCCGGCCCCGATATGTTTCCTTATTATAATTGCTACGGAGTACTGGCTTGGATTTTCTTGCCGACTGTGAACATGTAGCGCATGACTTCCTGATTGTCTTTATCGCGTATCATGTGCAACATGCCCCCGAGGCCGCCGGACGCCGGCTTGCCGCTTTCCATCTCGGACGAAGCCTGCTCAAGCGCATTGAGAACGCCTTCCACATGTTCCAGCCGATCGAGCAGTGGCGGAAGCGTGTCCGCAAGCTTTTCCAGTGAACCGCTGACCTCGAGGCGTTCGAGCAGGTTGATCATTCGATCGATGCCGCCATAACGGCACATACGATCAAGCATGCACAAACCTTGACTAAAGGTTATGGCAAGCCGGTTGATCATGTCATCCGTCATGGCGTCCTGTGCCGAACTCACAACACGAGCAAGATCAACGATGCGATCCAGATCGCCGTTATTGACCATCTTGGCGAGCGCTGGGACTGCGCGATTGAGTCCGGCACGGTTGACTTGATCGAGAAAATCGATGCTGCTGGAGGCGGTGTACGCCAAGCGGTCCACCATATCATCGGTCATTGCATCCTGCGCCGAGCTGACCACGCGGGCGAGCTCCACCAGCCGATCCAAGTCACCGTTGGCGACCATCTTGGACAATGCCGGAATAGCATCGACGAGCCCGCTACGATCGACCTGATCCATGAGGTCCATGGCTCCGGCCAAAGTCGCGGCAAGGCGCGCAACCATATCGTCGGTCATCGAGTCACGCGCCGCCTGTACGACCTGTTCCAGCTCATCACCGGTCGTGATCGTCGCACTGCTTGCTTGGTCGTTCATGGCGCCACCTCCACTCAGAGTAATCCGCGGGCCGAGGCCCAATACAATTGGTTATAGGCAACCTTGAACCAGTGCACCGCCCGTGTCGGGGGCTTGGGATCCGGCGGGTTCAGGTAGTCGAAACTTGCGTACGTGGCGCGATCCTTTCCGGCCTCGATGAAGCAGAAGACTTTGCCGTCGTAGTCGCGTACCGGTTGGCCGATCTTTACCATCGATGCGATGTTCTCGCCGAGAGCTTCAGCCTCAAAGTGCGCGGTGGAACCGGCCTTGCTGATGGGAAGGTTGGTGGTATCCCCGATGGCAAATACATTATCGCGGCCTTCCATGTTGAGGCGTAAGCGATCGATCGGCACCCACCCATCCTTACCGAGCCCTTGGCTCTCAACAACCTCCATGCCCTTGTGAGCGGGAATTGTTACGAGCAGATCGTAATTGACTTCAGCACCTTCCTCGCTACGCAGGATTTTATTGTCACCGTCCACCTCTTTCATGTTGAAAAAGGTCTCGTACTTGATGCCGAGCTGATCGAATTCCGGCGTCGCCCACTTGGCAACATTTTCCAAACTGTGGATACGGCCAATAGGATAGGTGTAGTACAGCTCTACCTTATCGAGGATACCCCGCTCCTTGAAGAAATCATGCATCATGAAGGTTATCTCTAGTGGCGCCATCGGGCACTTGTGTGGCACACCTACGCATACCACTACCCTGCCGCCCTCAAATTCACGAAGGCTCTTCAACATCTTGAGCGCGCCTTCCTCGGTGTAAAACATCTCCGCGTTCTCCGCGAGTCCGGGAATCTCCTCCATATTCACACGTGATCCCGTGGCGATCACGAGCACGTCGTAATCGTAGGTGCGGTCGCTCTGCGTCTTCACCTGGTTTTCATCGAGGTGGAACTCGGTGACAGGATCGACATGGAACGCAATTCCAGGTTCCAACAAACTTACCTGTTCACGATATAATTCGTCAGGCATCATCTGGCCGACCGCAAGATACAACAAACCCGGCTGGTAAAAATGCTTTTCCGAGGCCGACAGCATGGTCAAATTGACCTTGCCGGCCTTGATCTCCGAACTCAACCTGCGGGCGAGATTGTTGGCGAGGATCGTGCCGCCCATACCACCGCCAATAATTAGGATTCTCATGATATCCTCCAAGGATTAATGTGTGTTATCGCTTTTTTTTCACCGTGATGTGCCAAACTCCCTTGTCTTCGCGACTCTCGACAAGCTCGTGACCGGCCTTCTCCACCCATTCCGGTATATCGTTGGCGGAGCCTTTGTCTGAAGACAACACTTCGAATTCATCACCCACCTCCGCAGACTTGAGCTGCGCAATCAATTCCATCAGGGGCCCGGGGCAAAAACTACCGCGCGCGTCGATTAGCGTTTTTTCCGTCATGTTTATGCTCCGTTACATACAAAACAAGTCAAAATGACCAAACCTGGGCATCCGCCGCATGGCTCAAGAATTTGGTCAATCCCCAGGGTTCTTGCAAGTAGGGCTCCAGATCATCGGCTTCCGCTTCCAGCAAATCCATTGCCATCGAGCAGGGATAGATCTTGGCATCACCCAGTTCCACCGCCTGCTCGAAGAGTTGTTTGAATGGCGGGACGTTTTTCTCCGCGATCATGACCCCAACCTGGCCTTCGGCTGGCGCCGTTTCACTGGATTCTTTGAGGAAGTAGGTCAGCGCGTTCATGGATAAAAATACCGTCACGTCATTGCCGCTCACGGCCCCTACCGATGCCATCATCGCGGCCATCTGCAGACGCTCCCGGCTGCCTGCCACTACAACAATACTGATTTTGTTCGCCGCCATGGCACTCCCCGTTTTATGGTTTATTCTGCTAACAAAATTGTCCTTCCCTCATTCGATGCAATCATTGATTTCGATCATGGAAAATCAAAATTCTGATTCCAGTAGTCAAATCGGTGCGCCGCAGCCACGGCTTTGGCGGCGTATGTGGGAGCGGCTTACTCCCCTGCTTCGCGGGGCAAGGGCCGCGATGATCGTGACAGAAGTCACTACCACACTTGTGAAGTATCTGTGGGAGCGGCTTTTTCGGGGCGCCCTGTTGCAGTATACGGGTTAAGTACGTGCCATTCGTTTGTACAATGCACGCCGAAGTCCACTCTCGCGGCGCTGCTCTAATGCGTGTGGCCCAGACCCATATTGCTCTGATGAACCAATGTGGCAGCGAGCGTCCACAAGCCGAACATAATGACGGCCAATCCGGCGACACCGCGTACCGTTCGGCGTTGTAAATACGCGGTGAGCCGTCCCGTGGTTACACCGAGTAGCACTAGCAGCGGCATGGTTCCAGCACCGAAGCTCATCATCAACATCGCACCCTCGCGCCAACCCCCCGCCGCAAACGACCACACCAACACCGTGTAAACCAAACCGCAGGGCAACCAACCCCATAAGACGCCGAGCAGCAATGCCTGCTGCCATCGACGGATCGGAAGCAAACGATTCCCGATTGGTCGTATGCGGTGCCACAAGCGCGCGCCAAGCCGTTCGACAGCGGTCAATCCCATCCACCAGCCGGCAATATACAGGCCCAAACCGATCATCAACAAGGCCGCAGCGATACGCAGAAAAAACCATGATCGATATTCGGTGATCCAGTCCGCGGCGGCAAAACCCAGATATCCGGCAATCGCGCCGCCAGCCGCGTAGCTTAGGACACGTCCCAGATTGTAGGACAACACGAATGGCAGCAGAGTAGAGATCCGACCGCGAGCCGTTTGCGGGAGTCCGTGAACCAACGCCCCGACCACACCGCCACACATACCTATGCAATGCACGCCACCCAATGCGCCGGCGATAAATGCCGCGAAATACGGCACCGCCGTCAAGACTAAATTATTGACATCCGCAGTGGTTTCGATATCAACACCTCTTCCTACCGGAAACAAAGTTGAAGCAACATATCGCTGTCCGGCGATCATGGCCCCCGGGCGCTACGATCCATAACATCGAATCTATCTTATTTCATCACGCCCACGTGCGGGACGCCAACTCCGGAGTTCGGCATCGTGGTCTCCATGCCCACACCGCTTGTCTCTGCGCATGACAGTTGTTTACAATCCGCATCACAACATCACTTTAAATACTCAACACTTTGCAATATGTTGTTAGGTGCCACGTACACGTGTGAAAGTGGCAAAACACGCGCAAGAAACTATACTTGTAAATAGCTGTTTTAAGTAATGTCTGTGTCTAGAACTGGTGGGGGTGAAGCCATGGGCAAGCTATTGACACATGCCGAACTGGCATGGGAAAACGATTCCTTTTCGGGGACACAAGGCGTTAGTGAAAACTGCCGCGACAGGCATTTCGTGCCCGCGTTTAGAGATCGATTGACCGGCGAAACGCATACCTCGATGTTCGAGGATGGCCGGCCCGCAACGATACACTTATTGGATGGCCTGCCCGATCACTGGGTGGTGTCCCGCGATAAGCACCATCATGTCACGGCGGTGTTGGAGACCGTTGTCTCCGGATTCGTGCGTGATGGCGTGTTCTTCACACGCGAGGAAGTGGCCACAGCAAGTCACGAGGCTCGCTAGCTTCACGGACCGAGCACCGGTCCCTAAGCTAAATCTCTTGCATTATGGGCGCGCCCGGCAGTTGTGACAAAACTCGATTGTCGGAATCACCGCTTCCATTTTTTGATCGTGACGCGAATGCAAGACCGACACGCTCCACTCGGCGTGCCGCCTGTTGGACCCGTTCCCCACACGACGTTCTCCGGCCCGAGTGTCTCTACGTTCGATCTCCGCCCACGTTCAGCGGCGCCGCGACATCGCGCTGACAACCCGCGCAGGCGGCACTGTGGCTTCACCAAGCACATTCACCCACCGGTCGCGTAGGGTGTCCAGTACCTTGATGCGCGCATAACGCTTATCGTTACCCTCCACCAAAGTCCAGGGTGTTTTTTCGGTGCTGGTGTACTGGACCATATCGTGGACCGACAGTTCATACTGCTCCCACCTCTTGCGATTGCGCCAGTCGTCGTCGGTGAGTTTCCAGCGCTTGTGGGGCGTCCGTTTTCGATGCTTAAAGCGCTTGAGTTGTTCATCCTTAGTAATATGAATCCAGTATTTGATCAATATAATTCCGTGTTCGATGAGCTGCCCTTCGAAATCGTTTATCTCGGCATAGGCGCGGCGCCATTCTTCCTCGCCGGCCAGACCTTCCACCCGCTCCACGAGCACGCGGCCATACCAGGATCTGTCGTATATTGCCATGTATCCGTCCCTAGGTATGTTCCGCCAGAAACGCCATAGGTAATGCTGCGCCAATTCTTCATCGGTCGGTTGCGCTACGCCGTGAACTTGATAATTACGCGCCTCCAACGCCGCATTAACACGACGGATCGCGCCACCCTTTCCCGCCGCATCCGGTCCTTCAAAAACCAACAACGTCGCTACGCCTCTATGCCGCGCCTTTAAATGGAGCAAATGAAGCTCCGCTTGCAGGTTACGCAGTTCCTCGAAATAAGCCTCCTTGGACGCCGACTGTGTCATGTCGAGTTGGGTTAAGACATTAATGTGGGCTGCCGTGTCCCTAGGCTCGTTTTTGGTCGATTTGGTCTTGGTTTTCTGTCTCGAAGTCTTGATTACATCCTCGGAGGCAGCCGTCGGTCTAGCCCCCTGAGCGGCCCCGCCCAATAAGCGTTGAAACGTATCGCGGATCGTTTCACCTACTGTCAGGCTTCGATAGCAGGCATCTTCGCCCTCGACAATGACCCACGGCGTCTTGCCGGTATGAGTGCGTGAAATCACATGCTCGGCAATCTCGATAAATCGATCGTAATGCCGCCAGTTCTCCCAGTCTCTTTCGGTAACACGGGCCTGAGTCAGTGGGTCTTGTTCCAAATTCTTGAGCCGGCGTTCTTGACCTGAGTGACTTAGATGCATCCAGAATTTGATAATCGTTGCATCGTCATCAGCAAGCGCAGTCTCATAGGAAAGAATGCGATCCAGCCGTGCATCGAACTCGTGGGGCGTGCTGCGCCCGTAAACGCGATCCAGGATCGGCTGCGAGTACCAGGCGCTTAGGAACATTCCGATACGGCCGCGCCGGGGCAGGTCCCGCCAGTAACGCCAGAATGCCGGGCGCTGTCGCTCTAACTCGTCGGGCGGGGCGTAAGCGTTGGTCATCATCCATCGCGAGTCCAACCATTCATGGAGCAAATTAACTGTGTCACCCTTGCCACCACCGTCCACACCCGCAAAAAGCAGAATCACCTGATTGGTGCCGCGTTGACGAATTTCCTCCTGTAGCCGTAGCAGTTCTTCGCGTAGCGGCGGTACCCGACTCTTATAGGTCTTTTTGTCTACTTTGCGGCCAAGTTCGGCGGTCTCGAACATGTTTGGATCTGTTGATCAGACATTCACATACAGTCTTGTGCAGGGCACCGGAATAATCAAGCCACAATACCGCATCCTGCGTTGAACATCACGAGAACCGACTTGACATGCATTGACCTTCCGTGAGGGCGGCATATTGCCGCGATGATCGTGAACATTTCTCCGGGATATAAGTTTGGTACGAGCCTTCCACCTGCTGTGCGGGGACCAGCAGCTGCTCACGGCTTCAGGATGATATCAGTAGAAACGGCTTTTTCCCGCACTTTGAATTACTTACATGTGTGATTTTGAACGACGCGAAGAATCTTAGTATCTCGCGAGATTCGCCGCGCTTGACCCGACGAGATGGAAACCAAACAACTGCATGATTATATAGACCGATTGCAACTCAATCTGGCGCGTCTCGACAGCCTCATCGCCAAGACCTACTTTGCTCATGACTAATCGGCATTGCCATTACGGACGACATGCCGCCCTATCCATGTCATTATCCCTCTACTCAGCCGTAGGTTGTACCCCCATAAACCCGCGCCGAGACAAGCCGACGTCACAAGTCCGCATGTGGAATATTTATCGAACCTTCCGCCGGTACAACGGGTCTAATCATTCACCAGTGGGCCATCAATGACCGGGGCCAAAAACACCGCCGCGACAATGAAAGAGAATATTTTAAAAGCCCTTGAGTTTCCAAGACACATGATTCGCGAAAACGTGGATCTGCTGTCATGCCGGTTCAACGGCCATTATGTTGGCGAGCTTGGTTGTAAGCTCTGTAATGCAGCCACCGAGTGCAAATGGCTGACCCAACACGACGAATTCAGCAATCTGGCGCGCAAACCGCTCGCGGAAGTCGGGGAGGCGTTGGAATTCGCCATGCATTTTGTCGAGGCGCTGGTGATGGAAAGCGATCATGATTGCGAGATGTGCCGCTGCGAGGCCTGCCACTGGCTGCGCGGGGCGCGCGAAACCGTGGCGGAGTTTCATCACGTTTCAAGCGGATCGTCATCATAAGCATACATCCATATTAAAATGGGGCGGCCGAAGCCGCCCCAGATGTCATCCGCAGGAGGACGTTTAGCCGAACATATCCATAGTGATCGAGTTATACCATCCTTTCGCGTATTTCGCCTCGTTCTTGTAGAAGCGGTCTTTCTCCTTCGGATGCGGAGGCGTTACGCCGGCAGCAATTTTCTTGATAGACCCTTCCTTGAACCCGTAAACGGCAGCCACCGAGATCCCGAAGTCGGGACTGATCAAGCTGTAACAGGTATTTGCGTAAGTCGGCGTCGGCATCTCCTGACCGGCCAACTTCGACACGATCGCCGCCGCACAGTTCTTGGCCTGAGAATTCGCCGAGTGCCCGGATTTGGGCATCGCACCGGCGACACATGCATCACCCAGCACATACACGCCTTTGGCTACCTTTGACTCGAAGGTGTCCTGATGCACATCGCACCATCCATCCTTATTGGTAAGGCCGGCCTTGTGCACAAGATCCGCGGCCTTCTGATAAGGGATGAAATTGATCACGTCACCTTTGAACTTGTCTCCAAATTCCTTTGTCACCGTCATGGTAGACGGATCCACCTTCTCGATCTTTCCACCCTCGGTCTCCTTGATCCAATGGATCATCTTGCCTTCGCCCATGCCGTACAGATGTTTCCATCCGGCGTGAAACGATTTCTGCTTGGAGTGCGATTCGTTGGAGTCGACGATGATGATCTTAGATTTGGGCTTGTTGTTCTTCAAGTAATGCGCGATCAGACTAGCGCGTTCATACGGCCCAGGGGGACACCGGAATGGTTTGGGTGGCGGTAAAATCAGCACCGTACCGCCATCTTTCATCGCCTCGATCTGCTTGCGCAACAGGAGCGTCTGCGGGCCCGCCTTCCAGGCGTGGGGCATGCTTTCCGCGACCTTGTCGTCGTTTTCCACGCGCCCGTATATGAATTTAATGCCGGGGGACAACACCACCATATCCGCACTCATCGAGTCGCCGCCTTTCAGCGTGACCTTCTTAGAGCCGGCATCAACCCCGGTGACCTCGTCGGTAATCACCTTGATTCCCTTTGCCTTCAACCCATCATAACTGAACGTGATCTTGTCCATGGGCAGGTCGCCCGCGAGCACTTCGTTACTGAAAGGGCAGGTAACGTACTTGGATTCCCGTTCGACGAGCGTTACATCGATATCGGGACCCCAACGTTTCAAGTACTGTGCGCAGGTCGCGCCGCCAAATCCGCCACCGACGACGATGACTTTACCGCTCGCCTTAGCGAGGACCGCTGTGGGAATGCCCATCACGGTCAATCCCGACACCGCGCCCGTGGCGCCAAGCAACCTTATGAAATCTCTTCGGTTCATATCTTGCATTATTACCTCTCCCGTTACTTACCTTTTAGATATTCTGCCATCATTTTCAGCTCTTCCTCCGTGTACCCCTGAGCGTGGCGATACATCATTGTCGAGGACTCCTCCTTCGACGCAAATGCCTTCATGATATCCACCATGTCGGCAACATCCATGCCGTTGATGGCCGGATTCGGCATCGCACCCTTGCCGCCCATGCCGTGACAGGTTTCGCAGTGGGACGCCAGCAACGCCCCTCGGCTCACATCGCCGGCAGAGGCAACGCCGCCAACCAGCAGGATGCCCAACAATCCAGCCGCAAGACCGGTTTGGGCGACTATTTTACAAGTCATCGTCAATATCCTCCTAAATCAGTTTTAGGTTGTTTAGTGTCATAAAATGACATTTGATTACACCACTTCGCCGCTATAACAACGGGTCGTGGAATACGGTCGTATTTACCATTCACCCTTGGCGCCCGCCTCCATGATTTGCGTCATCGCATCGCGAATTCGCACGGCATCTTGTTGCAACTGCTCCCCGATCTGTGAGCCGGACTGCCATGCCTGCGAGAGCCAGCTCACATCCCAGTCCAAAGTCATTATCCAAATCTCACCATTGGCGTCTTCATACACCGTAATACGGCAAGGTATGAAAACGGAAAACTCAGGGCTGAAATCCAGCATCCGCCGACCAACAATCGCGTCACAATAATGCAACACCTCAACCCGCGTCGTCGGTAGGCCGGTGATCGCCGCGATGTCTTTCCAGATCTTGCTATGCGCAGTTTTCTTGAAATTGACAGCGTTTGCCTTGAGGTCCATGGACTCGACAATATCGTCAAAAGACAAGCCCTCAGCGGCCTTCATCTTCATGGTCATGAAGTTGAAGTAATCCCGCATCGACATCGGGCTCATAGACATCATAGCGGTAACGGCCGCCTTCTTCACCTCCGCAGGCACCGGCGCCATGACGCGGTTCGATTGCTTCATGCGCCGTTCCCGCAGCACCTGCTGTGCTTCTGGAGAAAGCGATTCGATGGTTCGCTCACCGAGTTCGGGTTGCGGCGCCAACTCCCTCTCGACCTCCATCGACACCGTTTGCTCTTGGGCAGGTTGTGTTGTCTGCTGGCCCAGTCCCGGCAGCGGTATGACCCAAAGCGGCAATACCGCGCACCACATGATTGTTTTCGTTTCAGACTTCCGCATAAACAATTTAATAACGATTACAACGAGGATTATTCCGACCGCAATACACCTGCTGAATCCTGTTATCGCAGCCTCTTCCCCGTCTGACGCGCCGCATCGCGCGTCAGACGCCTCATTCTCACCCTCATTGGGTAGCTTCTACAAGTTAAAAAATGCGTGCAGTACGGTGCCGAAATGCCACTACACATGCCGGCGCATACGGCGTCCACGGCCTGCAAAACGTGAGCAATGATCATGCCATTTTCATTAAGGTCGCCGCCGGTACAAAGAGTCTTGTACAATGTATAAAGAAATCAAATGCGTATGCTCCCGGTTCTATGAGCGGGGGGATACTACCCGATAGTAGGGACCACAAGCCAGACATGACAATCGTGACAAAGCGCTGTCAACTCTGACGTCTGTCACGAATCCTGGCTGCGCAATAATGCCTAATTAGTGAGCACATTGGGAAGACTAACGTTATGCGCTGACACGGTAGGGATGTACTGGCTGATGTTTAGAATATTAGAATAACCTAATGTCTGCATGCGGACGTTGGTCTGACTTGAGTAGGAGGAGGCATGGAGAACAAACACATCGACCTTCCGCCGATGCAGGAAGTCATCGACTTGATTTCCGATCCGTTCGTGGTGATCGATCGCAGTTACCGGATCGTAGCCACCAACCAAGGCTACTGCAATCACTATCAAATCGATGCGTCTGCTGTTATCGGCCGGCATTGTTATGAGGTATCGCATCATGCGGATGCGCCGTGCGACCAGCATGGAGAACACTGCCCTATGCAAGAGGTGTTCGGTCACCAGCGGACTGCGCACGTGGTGCACGTCCATTATGACAAGAACGGCAAGGAAGAACGCGTGCAACTGACATCGCAGCCATTGCGCGGCGCCGACGGCGACATTGCGTTTATGGGTGAATCGATCATACCGTTACATGCATGCGATCGCGAACAGCGAATATTGGTGGGCCGGTCCAGACGCCTGACTCATCTCATGTCAACCCTGGATCGCATTGCGCCCACCAGCACCACGGTACTGTTAGAAGGAGAAAGCGGCGTCGGGAAGGAATGCGTGGCCCAGTACATACATCATATCGGTCGGCCCGACGATGCCCCATTCGTGGTCATCGATTGCGCCGCGCTCTCCGAGACCTTGATTGAAAGCGAACTATTCGGATACGAGAAAGGCGCGTTTACCGGCGCCAGCCAGCGTCACCCGGGGCTCATAGAAGAAGCCAACGGCGGGACCCTGTTCATCGACGAGGTCTCTGAGCTGCCCTTGCCACTGCAGTCCAAGTTGTTGCGGTTGCTCGAATGCGGGACCTATCGGCCCATCGGTGCCACCAAGTATCTCGAAGCAGAGACGCGCATCATCGTCGCCACCAACCGCTCGTTGCGGGAATTCACCGAATCAGGCCAGTTTCGCCACGACCTGTATTACCGGCTATCTGCGTTCCCGATTCAAGTGCCGCCGTTGCGCGCGCACATAGAGGACATACCCGATCTCGCCGAACATTTTCTTTCGCAGCGCAACGGTCGCCATCGGCATCTTCCGCTGACAACAGAAGTGCTTGACAGATTGGAGTCCCACGATTACCCGGGCAATGTCCGCGAGCTGCGTAATATCCTCGAACGCGCGACAATTCTTGCCGGCGACGGTCCCATTCGCACCCAACATCTGCACTTCGGTCACGATGGCCATAACGTGCGTGAATCCGACCCACCGCAGCGCTCTCGCGGGAAATTGGAACCACTGACGATGAAAGACATCGTCAGGACGCTCGAGGACTGCAACGGCAATCGCCGCGCCGCGGCCGAACGGCTAAACGTGTCAGAACGCACCATTTACCGTTACGTCAAACGATATCGGCACGGCGGCCTTGCCCAGGTTGACCAGGGACCGGCAAAAAGCTGACCAAGCATGCGACAAACTGAACCGACAATCAGCTAGCGGCCAATACGGATGCAAGCAACCGAAAGCCTGGAGTTCGTCGAACGCGTGATCGGCGCCGAACCGCACTATTCGGTGATCTGGTTACATGGGCTCGGTGCCGACGGTTATGATTTCGAACCGCTGGTTCCGGAACTGAATCTGCCGGCCGAAAAATCGATCAGGTTCATCTTCCCTCACGCACCGCGGCAACCAGTCACTATCAATGGCGGCATGGTCATGCGCGCGTGGTACGACATCACCGGTACGGAAATGATTCGTCAGGAAGATGACGCGGGCATTCGCCGTTCCGCGGCAGCGATTCGTGACTTGATCAAAAACGAAAACGCCCGTGGCATCGCCACCGGCAATATCATCCTTGCCGGTTTTTCCCAGGGCGGCGCGATCGCGCTGCATACCGGACTGCGCTTTCCGGAATCACTCGCCGGCATCCTGGCGCTGTCGACTTATCTACCGCTCTCGGCCCGACTAGAGCCCGAGGCCCACGCGGCCAATCAATCAACGCCCATTTTTATGGCGCACGGGCTCTATGACCCGGTCATTCCGATCATTTTGGCGGAATCCAGCCGCACCAAACTACAGCAGGCGGGTTACAGCGTGGAATGGCACTCGTACCCGATGCCCCACGCAGTCAGCCCCGACGAAATCGGCGACATCTCGCAATGGTTCCGTCAGCGCCTGGGCAAGTAAACGAACAACACCCGATTCACCTACAATCATCACTACGCCCCGGTAGCTCAGCAGGATAGAGCAACCGCCTCCTAAGCGGTAGGTCACAGGTTCGAATCCTGTTCGGGGCGCTTATACGATCAATCACTTAGCGCCTCCATCGACCACACTCAAATGGGGAACGTGACAAAATCGTGACGCGGGCATATCGAGCCTCGCCACAGCGGCACGCACGTTCTCCGGCGCAAGGTGCGCATAACGCTCTGTCATTTTGATGGTGCTGTGACCGAGCAAGTCCCGCACTTCCGCTAACGGCACGCCGGCACTCACCAACCATGCCGCGCAGGTGTGCTGCTTATGCCGACTTTCGGATTATGCCGAATCGTTAGCAGTCGCTTCCACGCTTTCGCGAGTTCACAGGTACTTATGGTCGTTGCGAGTTCGTACCATAGCCGCATTCACAAAGCGTTTGCGGTGATGTGTTGAATTTAGTCCTTTCAACCATGACGAACAATAGCCATGCGGTTCATCCGATTTTGACGATGTCGCCTCCGCAACAGTGGTCCATATTTTCGTATCCTTACTCCGTCACTAAATAATCGTGGTCTCTGCGCCGCGCAAAAGCGCATAGCGCTTCACGCGGCACATCGTTCTCCAGGGCGCGTCACTACTGACCGGCGTCCGCAGTGACGCGCTGAATAGATTTCAAAACAGCCACTCGATTGATGATCACGAACAAAGAATATTAGTATTTCTTAATAGACGGCTCGCGACCCACAGGCCACATTCAAGATCGCGGACCCAGAAGACAAGGACAGAACCGAAGAATGTCCGCTCTCGCCTAACTTTCTTACTTTCGACAGTGTCGCCTCGATCACAATCTTATGACGTCGCCCCCTTCAAGATCGCTGGGGAATTCATTTAGAAATAGGGACAATAATCGTTAATCCATCCGCGCGGGCGACTTTTTCTTGCGGCTCAAACACACCCTTAGGTTTGCTGTTACCAACTAACTTCACCAAAACGGACTGGTCCTTTTTGTGCAGCCATGGCTTATGCGCTCGGAATCCGAATCATTTATCGGCTGAAATTATCGCAGCCTTTTTCTCCTCGTACTCCTCGTTGTCTATCTCTCCCCGAGCGTAGCGTTTGTTGAGAATGTCCAACGCCGACTCCGGTGGTGCACTCCGATAGCCCTCGTCAGTTTGTCGGTTTCCGGGTGGCTCGCTCATCCATCGCCATGGCGGTCGCCAATCGACGCGATTTCTGCGGAAGAGAAAGAAGAACACCGCGAAGAAGACAAACATGAACAGCATCATCAGTGGGCAGATCCACCAAAAGCCGGGCCAATGCCCGTGCCAACCAGGCCACGGTCCCGCGTAGGGTGAGGTTTGCTCGGCAGCGAACGTAGCAGGACCCGCCAAAGCCAATGCTCCCAGCACAATGAAACGTGTTGTCATCGGTCTCATGAGGAGCTGTTTCATTGTGGATCCCATCATCAACCAGCGGTCGCCGTCATTCAATAAACTGTTATCCATCATGACGCCATCTTCTCGATATCCTTGCTCCCGCCCAAGGTGATCTTGTGCTGGTGCTCACCACCGTTCTGTAGCACACAATGCATGTCGAGGTTGAACGTCAGAGGAAACCGTACCTTAAGGGTGGCGTTTGTGGTACCGATCATATCCATACCTTGAATAACTTGGCACTCCGTATTTTTGAGGACTTCCTGCGCTGTATAGGTGGCAGAATCGCATCCCAAAACGAGCACCGCCTCATAGTCCTTGGCTCGCTTGAGAAGTCGATTGCGTTGCCACTCCGTCCAAAGGCACATCATCGGAGTGGGTATGTGTATGGCATACGCGCCGGTTCGAACGCCGCGTTGCTCGAGCGGTTTGCGAATAGATTGGATGTAATCTTCGAAAGCCCCTGTTTTGAGGCCCCTCTTGAAGAACTCAATGAAGGGCGAGTCCTGCTGCATCGCCAGACACATTGGCGGGCAAACGGGACACGACACGATCAAAACCGAATTGAAGTTCTCAAGGTCAGCAGAAACGTCTCGCGGCTCCAGATGAACAGGCATGTTCTACCTCCTATCCTTTGTGACGAAATTCGTTATCTGACCGTGGGAAAATAATGCTTTTTGCGCGCAATCGCATTGAGCCGAATCAAGGCGATAGGACATTTTCTGAAATTGGTTATTCGAGCAAGCCGAAGTCCTTGAGCGGATTCGCTGATGATGCAACTAGTGGCATCGCCGAAGGTCGGGAAGTAGGCGGGAGCTGTCGTTCAGATTTGAACGCATCGGATCGCGAAACTACTTGCGCTAACGACTGCAGTTGGCCGGGAACTGCCGACCGAAGTTAAAACCAAAGAGTCCCTTCCAGTCACATTCGCGTGTGCTTGGACTACGTAACACGTTGTGTCTTGCCCTGTATCACCGCCAAGGAGCAAATCGACTTTTCTGACCACTCCGCCCACGACGACTAGATTACTATAGCTTTTTTGCTATGATATGAGCATGAATTGGTCGGTAGAGACGCTCAGCGATGTTGTCGATTAAGGAACTCGAAGCGTTACCGGCCGATATGCGGGCACGTTTTGTGCGAATTGTTCAGCTCATCGAGACCGTAGGGTTCCCACGTGTGAGCCTGCCTCATGTTCGGCATCTTAAAGGCCCGCTGTGGGAAATGCGTATGACCGGGCGCGACGGTATTGCCAGAGCAATCTACGTTACCGCATCCGGTATGCGTGTCGTTGTGGTTCGCGTCTTCGTTAAGAAATTGCAGAGAACCCCGCGACGTGAAATTGAGTTGGCGCTTAGCCGAGCGCAGGAGGTATTGAAATGACGAAAGTGCGTGATCTTCACAAGAAGTGGTCCAAGGACCCGAAATACAAAAAGGCGTATAAAGATCTCGAGGACGAATTTGCGGTGGCTCAGGCGATAATTGAAGCCCGCACGCGAGTCGGTCTGACTCAAGCACAACTCGCCAAACGCATGAAGACAACGCAGTCGGTCATCGCGCGGTTGGAATCGGGGAAAGGTCGACCCTCGACAACAACATTACAGAATCTTGCTCGTGCCACGGGTTCGCGCTTAGAAATACGACTTGTGCCTGAGTGATCGTTCGTGGCTCTTTCGAAACGTGACAAAATCGTGACGTGGGCGTATCGAGCATCACGACCTTGCCGTATGTCCCGGTCTCCCGCCCATTTATTGAGCACCTGATCGGAACGGTTCGTAGAGAGTTCCTCGATTATGTCTTGTTCTGGAACTCGTCGGACCTGGAACGAAAACTGGAAGAATTTCGGCAATATTACAACAACCATCGCGTTCACGCCTCGCTCCACGGGAATACACCAACAGAAATCAGTGGATGTGCCCTTAACAAGCGAGCGGTTTTGCACAATTTCCGCTGGAAGACGTACTGTCGAGATCTAGTCCAACTTCCACTTGGGGTGCGAACTATAATTCGCCATGCACACGCCGATCGGAAGTATCAAACGGGAGATATTCGCGTTTAGGCTGCCACTGGTGAGCAGTCTGGTTCGCCAAATCGATTTCCTGTGCAGATAGCGCGGAAAGAATTTGTTTCCTCAGTCGGGGCGCCTCCGGTTCACCCAAGGCTTCGGCACGAATGGCCCACACCAAGGCTTTGATTGGTTCACGGGGAACATCGACACCCTCCCAATACATCTGCACCAGATGCATACAGGCCAATTTGTGTCCCTGATTCGCCGCGCGCTGTACCCAGAAGGCTCCAGTCAACGTATCTTTTGCCACGCCACGCCCGTCCAGAAGCATCTCGCCAAAGCTGTGCTGTGCTTGGACAAATCCGGCCTCCGCTGCAGACTGATACCAGCGAGCCGCTTCCGGCAGATTTACTGGCACGCCCATACCCTTCTCATACATAGCAGCCAAATTGTTTTGGGCAGGCACAAAACCTATTTCTGCGGCTCGACGATACAGCTGCGCTGCCTCAAGCAATTCAATCGAATTTTGGGCTTGGCGGCGCAGCGCGTTGGCAATCCGGGTCAGTTGGGCTGGATCTCTGTCAGAGTAAGCATCTTCTCCCGCCACTGGCTTTCCATCCTTCCCAACTACTATTACCCCTTCCTCGTCATCTCCTTCACCATCACCCCACCAACCGCACGCGCTTGCGGTTTGGAAGAAGATGGGTTGTAAGAAGATGATGAAAACACACAACAGCGAGGCCGGCAGGGGCGAATGTCTGGACTCAGAGCATCTTGAGATCATCTTAACGAACCCCGAAGCGATCAACGAGCAGCGCTTCAAAATGGTAACGGCAGACACGAAGTTGAGCAAATTGCCGAAGATTTGAGTAGATAAAATAAGCTGAAAAGTTTGTCTATTCTTTAATCTACACAATCCTGGTAGCATTTTGTAGCTGGTTGTTTTGATTAGCAAACCTGGAGCGCGAAAAAAGTCTGCGCGGTTGTGCGCCGTGCGGTGTTTATCGCTCTCCCCTGCCCACGTATGCGATTTTCGTTCAGCACACTGGCAACCCGTTCGACACAATCGTCACAATGATTGGGTTCATCGGATTTATCCGCCAACGTAAAGATACTACCACCATGACTTGACGTCTGGTAATAACTATCTCGAGCCCGCCCCAGTAGGGTCATCCTTGTACGTCCCTAGTTCAAACTCAACCAGGTGAGCAGGTGCCGATGTCGCCGGCTACACAGCCGCTTCATGGAAGCAAACGAAGAAGCGACGGCCAATAGGTTCAGCGCCTATAGAGAGACGATCGATGGTCTGATCACTGCGCATCATGGGCACGTTTTCGGTAGCGCCGAGGATAACGTATAGATACTCGCAGCCTGAACAAGTTTTCGCCAACGACCGGTCGATTTAAGCCGCCGCTGTACGCGGCTTGATGCGCTTCGCTATATCTTTACCCGATTCAACCTCAGCGACACGCAGTTCATAGGCCTTCTGCAGGTTTAACCACACTTGCGGTGTTGTGCCGAGGTAACGCGATAACCGCAGCGCTGTATCAGCCGTTATCCCACGCTGTCCTTTCAAAATAGCCGAGATGCGGTTGGCAGGGACGTCCAACGCGGTGGCAAATGCCTTGGCCGACATCCCGAGCTCGTCGAGTTCGTCGCGTAGGATCTCGCCGGGATGCACCGGTCTCATGCCGTTCTTAACACTCATAAGCCAAACCTCATTTCAGTGGTAGTCCACAATTTCAACATCGTAAGCACCATCTTCTTCCCAGCGAAAACAAATCCGCCACCGCTGATTAATCCGTATACTGTACTGCCCTACCCGATCACCGGATAAGTATTCCAATCGATTACTGCGCAACTCTGATAGGTCTTTCAGAGTCTCAGCGTTATCGAGGTAGACCAACCGGCATTTAGCCTGTGCCGAAAATCCTTCAAAGGCTTGGACCCGATGCCCTTCAAAAAATCGTCGGGTGTTCCGGTCCTTAAAGCTTCGGATCATGAATCCGATCTTAACATACCTTTACGTTGTACGTACATAGTATTTTTTATTGTGCTGGCCCACCTGTTCTTTAATTTTAAGTAGTTCGGTGATTCCCGCCCCCCGGTTAAGCCCGGGCTATAGTAATGTGACGAAAATGTGACGAGCCCCAGTCCCTTCGTGTCACTTCCTGGCAATCGTGCGCGGTGCAAATGCAAATGCCGATTTGTAACCGAGATCCTCCACATCGCCCAGAATATTATGTCGAGTTACAACAACAAGATTCCTCTGGCATCAGCGATGCTAGCAGCCAAACTGCGCATAACAACTTACTTTCCATAATAACGAACCGTACTTTCGAGTCTTTGGTATGTTCAAGTAGTAATTGGACGGCTCTCAGGTTCTTCGTGCGGCGATATATCAGCGATGCTTTGGTTCAACGTAACGAGTGGGTACCGTAGGCTGCTGGATCAAGACCGATTGCGGATACCCAAGATTCTACAATCCGTGCGTATTGCCGCGTAGAAATGTGCGGTGAGTTTCTAAACCGGTTCTTAAATAAGTAATCATGGTTTCTCAACTCGGCATGCGCTATCCATTTGGCGATGGCATCGCGGGACTGTTCCGTAATTTCAAATTGAACGGGCTGTTTTGTTTTCTGTTGCATGACCATGGCTCGCCGAACAACTTCAGTTCCGTGGGCTACATCGGTAACCCGGAGTTTGACCAAAACAAAGCTTCGAAGCTTGCTGTCGATAACTAAGTTGAATATAGCCAGACCCCTGAGTCGCTTGGCCGGCTGGAGCCGAATCCGGATCGCCCGGATCTCCTCGAGATCGAGAGGTGGCTTCTGACCGGTCAGTTTGCCCTTGTTCCAAGGAATATGCTTTTGTGGGTTGTAGGTGGGGTATTGCATGGGGGTTCCTCCATTTTCGGGAAAGAACCTCAACTATTTACCAAGCCCGATAGGCACTCACCGACCCAGGTTAATGTGAAAAGTCACCGAGATTTCGAACGACTGGGACAACGCGCCACTTTAGTTGTGGTATTGCTTTATACGCTTCCTTATTTATCCATAGCCATCGTGTTTGCGACGAACATACGTATCGTTTTACCACCGGTTATTTTGATCTCGACTTTTTACACGGCCTGGACCCTTTGCAGTCATTGGCGCGAATCTCTGGGGCTAGCCATTACCGGCCCTTGTGGCCGCCCGAGAGGATTCCGAATAAAATGCGTTGAAAGACACAGGTTTGTGCAGTCGGTGTATTCCGAGTGAGGGGACCATGATTGATCCGGTAGCAACCCATTAC
>CAMYKK010000051.1:6208-44887 GCA_947258975.1 uncultured Gammaproteobacteria bacterium | reverse complement strand
CAATGCGCTTGGCAAACTGCCTTGTGGTCATGCCTAAAGACTCACGTATGGCCTTAATCCAGCCACGCGGAGGCCTTGCGAATAATTCTTTATTTCGCAATGAATTCAGACGCTTATCGAGTTGTCTACGAGCCGTTGCCCTGTCTTTAGCACGCATGATAATCATCTATATACGATCAAAAAGTATAACTATAATCGTATATATGCGATCAAATAACAATTTAAAAATCGTGTATAGACGATATTTTAAGAGAAAATTGACTTGTGCATGGCGAATTCTAGGTTCAGGGTGTCGGTGTGATCCGCGAAAAAACCCTCGCACTCAAACTGGGACGACCTGTCCTGCGCAAAAAAGCCGTCGCGCTTAAGCCGGGACGGTTGCGTACTCATGATGGAGTCCACCCAGTATTGGCGCAGAGATCACTTTAAGTTTGTCAGCAATCGATGACGATCATTTCCGATCGATACGGGGATACCAGGCGGCGGATCAGGAACACTCGGCCCGAGCGCTGCATGCGGCCTCGATCGGTTATAGTAGGCGACCCATTCTTTTACGATTTTTCTAAGATAGGTTTCGTTAAGCGGAATCATATAATCTAGACACTCCCCTCTAATTGAACCGATTGCTCGTTCGGTGCATCGTCCATTCGCTGTTGATTTAGGCAAACGCGAAGACATCCCGGAAACTACACACCCGGTCGCGTAGACCGGCGACCATCGCCGGCGTCCGAACTTCTCTTCCGAACCGCAAACCGGTATGACAACGAATGAAGTTGTGATGACAACGCGCGAGTTCGAGCTGCCAGTGCAATCGCCTCTAGCAACATCCTCGGACTTATCGAGCGCCTTCTCCAGTCGCGAGGTCGTGCCGATAACTGCTCGACGCTCCACTCGTGTGACGCGGTTTTTCCGCCAGGTCTTGATGACTTGTGCGTAGGTACAAGCAACACCGAAGAGAGTACGGATCACGCGCTCATAGAACTCGAAGCCATCCGTCATGATCAATGGGGTCCCAACGACTTCTATGTAGTAAGGACAGGTATGAGAAAAACAACCTAGCAATGCTTGGGGGTTTTAATAACCGCAGCGAAACATCTAATGTGAATTTATCTCCTTGATTTTGTGAACTAGCGCATAGACGCGTCCGCCCAATAGGACTCAAAATTGTCTGTAGCGTCGCCAACCAATACCTGTGCGTGTTGAATCATGAACTTCTATGACCTGGCGCCACCGGAGCCGATCAGCTTGGCGACTAGGGCAAAGAGATGGTGTGACAGGATGAGCCGACAGGAGGGATAGTTCTTTCCATCCAACGGCAGGGTAGGACGGATCACCGTTGGTGACAGGACTGCTCGAGCGGCCGGTGCTAGGGCAGAATTACCAAGTTGTATTGCCCAACCAATGGCGCCTACATAACTCGATTTACCGTAACGAGACGCCCACAATTTTTTGAAAACTGTAATTCTTGCCTCTAATAACGTATTGATTTGATGATACAATTACTGTATACGGAAATTGTTACTCCTCAAAAGAAAGGATGGAGGATGAAGGATGTGTCCCTGACGACCTAGTTGTCCGGACCAACCCCGTAGTAGAAACCGCAGTTTCCCAGACTGCGAGAGGTGCAGCTCGACCTTTTGTTAACTTTCTACCAAGACATACGCGACCCTCGCCCGCGTACCTCACCGTCAGCGGTTTAAACGCGAAATGCCGTCCAAGCAAAGCAGTAACTAAGAGTTCTTACTGGAGTTACCAATGGAAATGGATTATGCGCGCTGATGACCTGATGAATTGGGTGCGATCGGGTCTTTCTGCTCGCACGGGTTTGAGTAAACGGCGAAGACCATGTTTCGTTAGTCGGCATCTGAATAGCGGGGGCGGTGCAAGACCATGGTAAAACGACGGCAGCTGAGGTTGGTGGCCTTTGCGCGGGATTGGTGTCGTGAGTCGCTGTATACCGCGGTGCAAGGTCTAGGTTACAAGGTCAATGTCGTCGACGGCGCCGCCTGGGTCAAGCAAGGCGCCGCTTCGCATACCAAGCCGACCATTTTGCTTCTAAATAGTAAGAATTGCCCAAGCGCAGAGTTGCTATCCCTATTGAAAGAAGACACACGATTCGCAGTCCTAGGAGTATGTTGTCGTGCCGATCGACATTGGGATGTTCGGTTGCTGCGTCTTTGCAGTGAGTTTCTGGGGTGGCCATGCCATGAGCATGAATTGGCAATGCGACTCCGGCACACTTTTGGTGATCCTCAAGTTCAAGCGGACGCCGTCGATGAGACTGTATTCCTGCAGCAATTCGTGGACTTGAACCTGTTGGGAAGGTCACCGGTCTTCGTCGAAGCGCTGAAATTAATTAAAAAATTTGCGCTCTGTGAAGCCCCTGTTCTGATCGAGGGAGAGACCGGTACAGGTAAAGAATTGGCCTCACGGGCGATTCATTACCTCAGTGCTCGGCGCGATCATGCCTTTACGCCGGTTAATTGCGGGGCCATTCCAGAAAATCTCATAGAAAACGAGTTGTTCGGGCATGAAAAAGGGGCGTTTACGGACGCGAAGGAAAACCAGCCTGGCTTAGTCGCTGAAGCTCGAGGCGGTACGTTATTTCTCGATGAGGTCGATACGTTGTCGGAAAAGGCTCAGATCGCTTTGTTGCGGTTCCTTGAAAATCAAGAGTATCGGTCGCTTGGGTGTAAGAAAACCAAAAAGACAAACGTGCGAATCATTACCGCCACCAATGCTTCATTACCGGCGCTGGTCGAGAAAGGACTATTTAGACGCGATCTTTTTTATCGGCTACATGTTTTATTTATAGAACTACCACCGTTACGCGAACGAGGTAGCGATATCAAGTTGCTCGCCGAATATTTTATTCGCCAGTACAGCGCACAATACAGGCAGCCGGACAAACGCTTAAGTCCGAAAACCTCGGAGTGGATGATGCGTTATCCCTGGCCCGGTAATGTTCGCGAGCTGGATAACCTTCTGCATAAGGAATTCTTTCTCGGCACGAGTTCCACAATTTCCATACGCGAGCAACGAGCGGGAGCACAGAAACCCAGCGAGAGCGTTGACAATGAGTCGATGTTCCCCGCTCAAGCGAACCTCAAAGAGTTGAAGCTGAATGCTATTGCGACTTTTGAAAAAGACTATCTTTGCTGGTTGATGGAAGAAACAAAGGGGAACATCAGCTTGGCGGCCAGGCAGTCGGGAACGCAGCGGAGTGCCCTGAGAAGACTGTTAGGCAAACACGGCATAGATAAGAGTATTTGGTGTAACGGACGCTGAAATAGCCGCAATCCCCCCGATCGCCCGCGAAACGCGACCCTTCCCCCTAGTGTCGGTGGCCATATAAATAGTTGCTGCGCAACACGTATGTGCGCTCACCCACATGATGCACCAAGAATCCCGGATTATGGCAAAGAGTTCGGGTGGCTGGATGCCACGCTGGATCGATTCAGAGAATGGGGGTCAGAGTCAAAGACTGCTGACTCTGATCTCCCATTTTCTCAGTGAAGCGCAAGCCAGGCGTTCAAGACCGAGCCAGCGTCGGGATAGTCCCGCCCCTGTCAACGGCATACACCGGGGTGGCCCCCGGTGCCTCTCCCAGAAAAAAGTGACCTTCCATGTTGCAGATTCCTTCACAAGAATAGGGGCGGGGCGCCTTGGTGCAATATACAGGGTGGTGTTGAGTCCGTTATCTAAAGATTGCCTGGATCACCGCCAACCCACGCTGGTCCGAGCGGGTATCACTTGATGATGGCCGAATAATCAAGGAGTTACCCCTGTCGGCGGGTCCATCCTCCCAATTGAAAATATCCACCCGTCAAGCTAGGTCATTTCCAGACAGTATCGTTTTCAACGAGTTACGCCGCGTCCCAGATTGGCACGCGCATTGCAAAGACGCTAGGTGATCCAGCCCACAACGTGGGCAGGCATGGCGGTAGCGTGTCAAAAACGCAGCTAGACAACGAGATACTTAAGACCGCAAGGGAGATAAGGGACTATCTCACTGCGCATCCCGATGCCTCGGATAGTGTTGAGGGGATAACCAAGTGGTGGCTCGCTCGGCAACAGTATCTCGACAACCTTGATAAGGTTCAAAAAGCTCTGGACCATTTAGTGCACGAAGAACTTGTGCAAAGAAGAACAATTCCAGATGGAACAAATGTGTATTCGAAACGCGATGAGACGGAAAAGACAACAACTAACGCCTCGGAATAAACAAATAATGCAGATATTGCTCTACAGGATTACGTTGACCGAATGTGCATGCATCTTGGCAAAAGCAAGACTGTCGGTATTTCGACTCTGTTTTGAAGTTGAAGTGGTCACGAAATCGCACCAGCGGCCTTGACGTGCATAGGATTCGGGGAGTACCTGCGCCTGGGCCTGCAAGGTCCTGCTTCTGGATCGTGGCTCACCCAAAAATTGGTAGGATCAAGGAACAGCAAGCAAATGAGCTTGCATCCGAGAGACCAAGTTAGTAATTACGTTATTAAAGAACCCATCGCCAAGGGGGGCATGGGTGTCGTATGGCGGGCTTGGGACGTTAAACAAAGCAAGTTTGTCGCGATCAAGACCCTTTCCCATGACTTGATTGCGGACACAAATTTTGGAAACCGGATACGGGATGAGGCACGTCGCCACAAGAGACTTGATCACCCCAACATCGTCCCCGTCCTCAACGTTTTTGAAACCGGCGGGCAGACCTGTATCGTGATGGAGTTGATCGAGGGTAATTCACTTTCCGACTTGCTAGAGACACACGGGCGTCTCGAACCGAGTGAAGCTATCCGCATCTCTCGATATATTCTAGAAGCCTTGGATTATGCTCACCGAAATGCAATCATTCATCGCGATCTGAAACCGTCCAACATTCTGATTGATAAACACAACCGTCCCCGACTAATCGATTTTGGGATTGCCCTTGCGTTCGGTGAAGACCGTCACACACGTACGGGTCAAACCGTGGGAACGTCGGACTACATGAGTCCCGAACAGATCACGAAACCGCGAGATATCGATCATCGAAGTGACGTTTACAGTATGGGTTGTGTACTCTATCAAATGCTCGCCGGGCGCCCTCCGTTCTTTCGTGAGGACGATACTCATGGCGATAGCGACTTTTTGATTCAGCAGGCTCATGTGACGAAGACACCGGTGAGTCTCAAGACCCGGGTGCCAACTGTTCCTATCGAACTCGATCACGTCGTAATGCAAGCTCTAAAAAAGGATCCCAACGAACGCATTCCAGGATGTCAGGACTTTGTAAACCGGCTGGATGAAGTCCTTGCCCCGCGAAATCCGCCAAAACGGCGACGTGCTACATGGGTATACGTTTTAGTAGTACTGGCAGTGGTCACGCTGATTTTTGTGCTCTACTATTCTTAACCCGGTACGCTTAGATCCTGTTGGGGGCGCTTCCCGACCATAATTCTCGCGAAGTCTTTTCCGATTGCGCGTGCTTACTGGCAAACCGAGATTGACCAATTGTACGGCGTTGTGCGTTCAGGGAGCCGAGTTAACTGAAGCTCGCAGTCTCCGAGTCGCGATTACATACCAGACCAGGAGAACGCACGAAACGAATTCTGTCCCAATAATGACCGACAGCGCTTGTACTGCACTTGTTACAGGCGCAATATTTAAGAATACGGATTAAGACTCAGGGGAATATCTATGGCAAAAACAAACGTGAAGGGTAAGCGTCTTTGCGATTCGGGTCTTCATCACATGGACCCCAACTGGACTGTGTGCCCTTATTGCGATGCAGAGAGCAAGTCTAAAAAACGAACTGAATCCGTAGAGCCCGCTTTTTCTGCGTCCCAGGGCGAGGACGAACCATCCCTAGGCAGACGCAAGACTGCCGTTATGCCTACACCAAAACCACAGCCAAGCCAGGGAGTTAGCAACCGTGTGGGGGAAAATCGCCGAATTGTTGGTGTGCTAATAACTTACACTTGGCATCGAAAAGGTGAAATCTATCCAATTCTGGAAGGAAAAAACTTCATCGGCGCTGGAACGCTGGTCAGTGAAGCGAGCCATCGAGAGTGCGACATTTATGTCGCTCAGGATCCGGAACTCTCGGGAGAACATGCCTTGATATTGTGCCGGCATGGGAAGTATCAGATTTTCGATCAGAAAACCACCAACGGATCCTTCGTGTCTGGTGAAGAGGTGCCGCTGCAAGGTATGGAACTACC
The DNA here is from genome assembly GCA_947258975.1 of uncultured Gammaproteobacteria bacterium. Taxonomy (GTDB): domain Bacteria; phylum Pseudomonadota; class Gammaproteobacteria; order Arenicellales; family JAANXG01; genus CALZGZ01. The sequence goes on along the minus strand of CAMYKK010000051.1, from coordinate 38,684 downwards.
TAATTACGCTGAGATCAAGACCGGCACCACTCATTGGACCTTTATAAAAATACAACCGCCCAAGGGGGAAAAGATCCCATCTCCGCGACCCAGTAAGCCTGAAGAGGATAAGACGGTCCCAGAAAAGGATAGCGACTACACCATCATCTCGTAGGTTGAGGAACCTCTCAATAAGCCCTTCGGGAATTCTCCGCATACCAAAACCGATAAGGCAATTTTCATTTTTCGCCACATATCGAACGGATCCGTGATCACTTGCGGTATCTCAAAAACCGCGAAAGTCTTCAAATCAGTAATGCATTCCGTGTGTTAGGAATGTGTTCGGTAGCCACAAACTCGCTCAACATTGTTTTGGAGATTTTCCGGCATTATTTCCATCGGGTATTGGCGGTTTGGCGATTGTCTCGAGGTATCGGTGGCTAGATCATCGAATCGGTTCGGAAACACACTCGCGTTACCCATGCATCACAATTGCCGTCAACAATTACGTACAAGTCTCTTACCACTCGGTATGTTGCGAAAACCGGTTGATGAGCGGGTCGGTAAGCATGAGCATTCACGCAGGATATAACGAGATCGGAAAATGTTCCCGATAAATCTAGATTCTTGGGCGTGGGTGACTCTCCTCGGTGTAGTTTGTTTATTGATCATTGTATTCCGGGAGCGACTGAGTGAGCTAATTTCCAGGACTAAAACGATAAGGATGACAGGGAAAGGGGTCGAGTTTGAATTCTGGGAGCGCGTCAAACACGTACAAGCGAGGGTGGGAAACATTCAAAAAACAGTGGCAGGCCATCGCGATGGCACGGCATCGCGTGAGCGCCGACCACCGATCGATTTGCCGGCGCGCGACCTCTTCGTTGAAAGTTGGGGAATCTTGAAACAAACCGTGTATGACGCATGTGCGGCCCGGAATATCGCCCTGACTCCAGCAACCGGGGTTACTACCGCCATAACGCAGCTCCAGCGAGCCGATCTGCTCGAACCAGAGGTCGCCGATGACATCAACACACTTTACCAGATTGGGAAGGAAGTTTCGGGCAACAAAAAAATAATCCCGACGACGGCGGAAGCGCAAGTATATAGGGAATTCGTGGACAGCTACGTCGCCTGGACGATGCTTGAGGTTATCTCGCCGGGCGTCGAAGAAACGGGTACGCCCGATGCGAAGCCGGGACGAGTCACACGTGTGGCCACCCACTTCCCGGAACCATCACGTGGGCATCCGACCGCGACCCTGGCAGGAGTCGGGGGACCGGTGTTCGGAATGCGATATCCGGTGAACACCATCTCCTTCAAGATCGGGGCAAATCATAAGAATAATTTATTGATTGAGCACGACGATTATGTGTCGCAGCTTCACGCCAGTATTCGTTACGAAGGAGGGGATCTGGTACTCGTCGACGAGCACTCTACGAACGGCACTTTTCTTAATGGCCAGCGATTATCGACGACGACGCCCTCGATGGTCAGTGCAGGAGATCGGATTCAAATAGGCAAGTCAACATTCGAGGTGCTTCGGGCTTCGGATTAGAGTGAAACGAGACAATTCCAATTGCTGCAAGCAAGGGACCCGAATTGGACGGTTCAGTTACGTAACGGATTGACTGTTATGGGAATGGTAATCGAGATTGCTTCGAGATCGCGAAATCAACTGTAGACGTCAGGATTATCCTTTAACGTAGATATACGGAACTCGTGGACAATGGATATAAATGGTGACAGAGACAAAACTTCGGAGGCACTCAGGGAGGAAGGTAGGGCCGCAGAATATTGCGCGGCTGTAGGCAGGGGCAATCCGCGGAACTCAGATCCGGAGAATGTTTGCCTTGAATCCAAAGACTACTTTGAGTCTTCGCTAGAACACATTCAATCCCAAGTTGGATGGATTGACCTGGTGATCGGCGCTGCGATAGCTCGCGCTCGCTGGCTACAGCAAGAAGACAGTCAGTTCCAGGGTTTGTACATCTCGGAGCACGAGGTCGACGCACTTCTGCAACGGCCGAGCGGTGCGCCGCGCTGGTGGTCGCAGGATCAAGGAGTGTCGCGCGAGCTCGAGCTAAAGCTGCAAGCTATTCTCCGGCAAATAGAACTCCGAAAGCAGGAAAGCCTGCGTCGGGGCGTCGAACTCAGGCTTCACAACCTGCAGGGCCTGTTCCAACTCGATCAATTTGAAACAAACGTCCTGCTGGTGTGTCTCCTCGTGGAACTGGACCTTCGCTACGAGCGGCTGTACGCCTATTTGCAAGACGATGTGACCAAAAAAAGACCCAGTGTCGGTCTGGTCCTCGATTTATTATCGTCCTCGGTGACAGACAAGATTGATGGCCGGAAACGTTTCGCAGCAAACGCTCCATTGTTCCACCATCAGCTTCTCGAACTCTTTGAAGATCCTGCGCAGCCTCATCCTCCGCTGCTGGCCAAGTACCTGAAAGTCGACAATCGCGTGGTGGGTTATCTGTTAGGCTCCAACGGTTTGGATGATCGAATTCATCCTTATGTTATGCGAATCGAACCGGAGAACCGCCCGAGTGAGACTTTACTGGACGATCACATCAAGCGCCGCCTGAATATTCTTCTTCAAAGCCGTGCCTCGGATGGGCGACTAGTAGTCCTCCTCAAGGGGCCTTATGGTGTCGGTAAACGCAAGACCGTGGAGGCGCTCTGCAATGACAACGGATGGAACTTGTTGTTTGTAAATCTTGAACGGCTGGTCGACGACGCAGACACTTCGTTCGAGACAACTTTGAGCCTCATTTACCGCGAGGCCCGACTTCAACAAGCCGCGCTCTATTGCGAAGGTTTCGATACTCTGCTCAACGAGCAAAACGAAAAATGGCTAAAGACCTTTCTTGGCAATCTCGAAGGACGCCCCGAATTAATATTTCTGGCGGGTGAAACACTATGGGAGCAAACCGATGCTCTGCGAGGTTTATCGGTCATTCCAGTGGAGTTTTCGATACCACCCCCCGAGGAGCGGATGCGGCTGTGGTCAGCGGCAGTAGACGGCGTGTCCCAGATAGATGCCAATGATGATATTAGTGCGCTAGCAAGTAAATTCAAATTTACCTCCGGACAAATTCAGGACGCGACAGTTACGGCGGCGAACCTCGCTCGCTGGAGGGACCCAAAGACCGGCCGCATGACGCTTCGGGAGCTTTACGAGGCGTGTCGCCTGAATTCCAATCAGAAGCTGTCGATACTGGCGCGTAAAATCAAGCCAAAGTACCAATGGAACGACATTGTCCTTCCGACCGATCGTGTCGATCAATTGCGGGAAATCTGTAACTACGTCAAGTACCGGGAACGGGTGTATGGCGACTGGGGATTTGATCGTAAACTCTCGCTGGGCAAAGGTTTGAGCGTGCTCTTCGCTGGTCCTTCCGGGACGGGTAAGACCATGGCGGCCGAAATCATCAGCAGCGAGCTTGGCCTAGATCTTTATAAGATCGATCTCTCGACAGTCGTAAGCAAATACATTGGGGAGACGGAGAAGAATCTATCCCGGGTCTTCACCGAGGCCGAAACCTCCAACGCGATTCTATTCTTTGATGAGGCCGATGCGTTATTCGGCAAACGTAGCGAAGTGAAGGATGCCCATGACCGTTACGCCAATATCGAGACGGGTTATCTGCTGCAGCGTATGGAAGAGTATGAGGGTGTGGTAATTCTTGCAACGAACCTCCGCAAAAATATGGATGAGGCCTTTGTGCGCCGATTGCATTTCGTAGTTGAATTCCCGTTCCCCCAAGAAAACGACCGACGTCGGATCTGGGAAGGGATTTGGCCTGTCGATACGCCAAGGGACGCGACATTGGATCTCGATCTCATGGCACGGCGCTTCGAGATCAGTGGAGGAAACATACGCAACATTGCATTGGCGGCCGCGTTCAGGGCGGCTGATGATGGTGGAGTGGTGGACATGCGCCACCTCCTTCACGCCACCCGACGTGAGCATCAGAAGACTGGTAAGGTGATCTCACAGCACGAATTGGAGCAAGGCGAGACTTGAGAGAATACGTTCGATCAACAATATCCGAACAGGTCGCAGACCAGTGAATTTGGAGAAATGGAGGCATGCGTGAACCCAAGCTAGAGGCCGATAGAAATGCCGTCGAGACGAAGCAGCCAAAGGCAGTAATGCCGCCTCGCAAGTTTGCGTCAAGACAAACGATGTCTATTTTCGTCACAACGAGTACCAGTCTGATAGCTCACGTGGCCAAGAATTGCTAGCCCATGAGTTGACCCACGTCCTGCAGCAACAAGGTGGGACAATAAGCACGAAACTTGCTGTCAGTTCTCCGGAGGAGGAAGGCGAGCGCGAGACGGATCAGGTAGCGCGGGATGTTCTCCATCGATTACAGCGGCAGCAAAGTGTGGAGAATGAGGAAGAAGAATTGATTCAAAAAAAGCAAGGATACGGACGTGCATAACGTCGTGGATAATCAACGGGACATCGTCGCGTTACTCGACCACCTACACCACACACGGACAGGTCAGCGCGCAGTGATTTTGATCGAATGACGGTGGGCACCGAATACGCATCAAGCTCCCGAACTGTACGGTTACGTCAGCAAATAGCTGACGGTCTTTTGTACAGCCATGCCAGGCTGAGCGATAACACGAAGACGACGCTCGAAGTAGCTTCGTTCTTGTATGCATTGGTCGAGCTACTGAGCGAAAGAGAGCTCATCGCTATCGACGAGTTAGACCACCGCAAACAGGAAATTGGAAAGCGACTCATCAAGAAAAACCGTGAAAAAGGCGTTGGAGTCCTACTTCAGCAACCCGAGTACGACAAGTACAGCTTCGACGAGGAGGCAGAGATTGACTGCCAGAATCGGGTGCACCTGTGCAAAGCGGCCTGCTGTCGCCTCCCTTTTGCCCTGTCAAAGCAGGACATTCACGAAGGTGTTGTGCAGTGGGATCTGGGTCAACCTTACATCATCGCGCAAGAGCAGGACGGATACTGCTCCCATCTGGAGCGAGATTGTTGGCATTGCATTATACGAAAGCAGCGGCCAGTTCCGTGCCGCGCCTACGACTGCCGGAAAGGAAATAAGATCTGGTTGGACTTCGGGAACCATGTCATCAATCCCGACATTTTGCGCGATGATTGGCCGCATTGTGACGCGGAGGAAAGCGAACGGAGCAACGCGGCATGATCAATGCCTTGGACGACACGCTCATGACACTGTTCAAGCGGGAGTTTCCGCAAGCTTTGACCGAGCAGGTGCATGTGAGTTTCGCCACGCCAGACGACCAGTTTCCGCCGCAGTCGGTCACATTACCCGCGATTGATCTGTTTCTGTATGACATTCGCGAGAACCTCGAGCTGCGCAACAACGAAGTTTATCTTGAGCGGCGCAGCGACGGCAGCTCAACCAAAATCCAGGCCCCAGTGCGCATTGATTTTTCTTACTTGATCACGGCGTGGCCGAGTCCCAATGTGCCCGATCCGGAGGAGGACGAACACCGTTTGTTAGGCGAGGCGATGCGAGTGCTGTTGCGTCACCGCACAATTCCCGAAGAATTTCTGCAAGGGCCATTGGCAGGCCAGCAGCCACCGCTCCCCGTAAGCTCCCTTCAGCCGGGTCGGTTGCAAAGTATGGGCGAATTTTGGCAGGCGCTCGGCGGCAAACCAAAAGCGGCTCTTAATTATCAGATCACCGTTTCTGTTGAAGTTGCCGCTGCAGAGGATGTACAGCTCGTCACTGACAAGTTGCTCAAGATTCGCATGGAAAAGGGAGCCGCCTCGTGAGGTCATGGACCGACTGGGAGATTGTGCGTCATCAGGTCGCCATCTGTGGCCGTGTGGTGGACGCCGGCGATAGCCCTGTCGAAAAGGCAGAAGTGCGTCTTGCGACAGTTCCTGAAGAGTTTGAGCGACGGTACGCGGGCAGCGCCACTACTGAGGATGACCGCGACGATGTGTGCGAGCGCCCCGATCGGACGCTGACAAACGCCGATGGCAATTTCTATTTTCTGGACTTGCCGGCTGGGCGGTACAACTTACGAGCCACTACCCCCCGTTCTTCGTTGCAAGCTGAGAAGGCTGTTTCGGTTGTGTGGGACGCGGAGGGCACCGTCGTCCGGGCGGTGGCAGATTTCACTTTATCAATGACTTCATCCTGATGGAGATGCCTAGGTAACCTCAGATTGCTTCAGAGGTTTCTGCACTGCAAGGAAGTACCATCAGGGATCGATCACCTACGTGCTTGTTGCCTGAACGTAAACGTAGATCGCAATTTCTATTTTTCAAGCCCTGAGAGTTCTTGGATGAATTAATCAGAGCTTTCCTGTAGCAACATTCAGATCGTGCTCGCCCGGTGAGCGGATCACGTCATTCACGTGAAGCAGTTTATGAGTCTCAACGTCGCGTGCCTTAAGGCGGAACGACGAGGGGCGAAAACACGATCTGAGTAAATTGTCGTATTTACATCGCGCCGGAATACGGCGCATCAGACTAAGGAGGCAGAAAGATGACAAGAGCTACCTATTTGGCGCCTGGCGTTTACGTGGAAGAGGTGCCCGCACAACAAAAGTCGATCGCTGGTGTTGGAACAAACACGGTGGCGTTTATTGGTGTCGTACCGGAAGAGATTAAGTATCCTAAACCTCCGGAAGAGGGTGGCACGGAGCATGAAGACGAGATCAGGAGACTCAATAGCGATATACAAAAGCTTGAGACGGACAAGAGACAAACAACGCAGAAGCTTGACAAAATAAACCAGGACTTAGGTCAACCGGATCTCAAAGACAACGCTAAAAGGAGCCTAGAGAGACAAAAGGCAGGCTTGGAAACAGAGCAGGAACAAACAAATAATCAGATTGTTGCCAAGACGCAGCGTGTGGCCGAACTGCAAGCAGCACCGGCAAGTGAGGCAAAACCTTATCTGCTGGAGTCCTTTACAGTTGAAGTGAAACCCGGGCAGGCAAAGCTGTGTACGAATTTTACGGAGTACACGAAGCGTTTTGGTCCTTTCTCGGCGGACGATCCGGCCAAGGAACCCGGTGTACCGTTGTATCCCGGGCATCGTTGGCTCACTCATGCCGTATACGGGTTTTTCCTAAACGGCGGCACGAAGGCCTATGTGGTAAGAGTCGGGTCCGACAACGCCGCCGAGATCGACCGCGCGTTGGAGAGTTTATCGTCCATCGATGCTGTAGCTATCATCGCCGCACCCGGTCTTTCCGGGAAGGCCATTTGGGGGAGCCTGGTTGCGCACTGTGACAATTTACAAGACCGGTTCGCAATTCTCGATTGTCCCGCTGACGTGGGGACCGACGGCGAGCTGAACGTGCAGTTACTCCAATATGAAACGGCGAACCATGTTTTGCCCGGACCCGCTAAAAACGCCGCGTATTATTTTCCGTGGCTCCAGGTGATGGATCCCGCGAAACAACTGCAAGACCAGGATCCGGCGCGCAACGTGCCGTTGAAGCACAGGGGTAAGGTCCATGTTCCAGCTACCGGGCACATCGCCGGTATCTATGCGCGTACCGATACGGAACGCGGCGTACACAAGGCCCCCGCCAATGCTGCGGTGCAGGGTGCACTCAACGTGAAGTACTACATCGGCCGACCCAGACACGAGGAGCTCAATCCCCAGGGCGTTAATGTGATCCGCAACATCAATGGAAACATCAATGTGTGGGGCGCACGCACCATCGGCGGGGACAAGAACGCGGAGTGGAAATACGTCAATGTGCGCCGCCTGTTTTTGTTTCTGCGGGAATCTATCAATGAGGGGACACAGTGGGTGGTGTTCGAGCCAAACGATCAGGCGCTTTGGGGCAGGATACGGCGAAATGTGACCGCCTTTTTGACCAACGTGTGGCGGTCCGGCGCTTTGTTTGGGTCAACCCCCGAGGAAGCCTTCTATGTCAAGTGCGACGAGGAGACCAATCCGCCGGAGGTGCGAGATGTAGGCCAGGTAGTCACCGAGATCGGTGTGGCGATAGTTCGTCCGGCCGAGTTCGTTATCTTCCGCATCAGCCAGTCGAGCGGCCAACATCGCACTTAGACGGATTCACCGCTGAAGATAGCTTAATGACAACGCGTAAAAATCGGTATGTTGATGCGACTCGTAGGAGAGTGCCAGGCGTGCACTTGGAGGAAGTCGCCACGGAAAAGATTTCGGCGTTCCGTACGGGTGTGCCGATCTTTGTCGGGTTTGTGGAAGCGCGGGAGATCGACGATGAAGTCGAGCATCCCAGGTTTTTTTGGATCAGTCGCTTGGAGCACTTCGAACAACGCGTTGCGCGAGCTATTTCCAACGGATTTCTGGAATATGCGGTGCGTGGCTTCTTTGAGAATGGCGGCGAGCGTTGTGTCGTAATCCCTCTAGCGGTGAGTCAAAACGAACTGGGCACCGCCGCGGTTGAGGTTTTCGAAAATCTGTTCAGGAAAGACCGTACCGGTCGAAGAGGTTTTATTGAGGACATCGAGGGAACGGACCTGGTGTGCGTTCCGGATATCATGATCGAGGTAATTCGTAAGTCTCCGGAGACAGCCTTAAGACTGCAAAGGCAAGTCTTGCAATACTGCAAAGACATGGGAGATCGCTTCGCAATCCTCGATGCTCCTCCCATTGGATACCAAGTGAATACACCGTCCATGCAGGTTGGCACGGACACCATCGAGACAGTAGTTGAGTATCGGCAAGGTTTGGTGTCGGCCGCGGGAGCCCTGTATTTCCCTTGGATCCGAGTGCGCCCGTTACCGCAGCCCACCGACGATTGCGTCAGCGCGTTGGTGCCTCCTTGCGGTCACGTCGCGGGCATCTACGCGCGCACCGACGTTGCGGCGGGAGTCCACAAGGCGCCCGCGAACGAGGTCATGGAAGGGGCGGTGGATATGGAGATGCATGTTGCCGCCGAGGAAATAGCCAGGCTCACTGAAGTGGGAGTCAACTGCTTGCGGGCCTTCCCAAGCCGCGGTATCCGCGTTTGGGGCGCGCGCACTCTGAGTAGGCGGCCTGAATGGCGATACGTGAATGTACGGCGTTTGATACTCACCCTGGTCCGGTGGATCAGGACTAACATGGATGACTTGGTGTTCGAGCCAAATGGCCCGCCGCTGTGGGAGCGTGTGCAGCGCCGTCTCAATTCATATTGTTACGCTTTGTTTCAGCACGATGCTGTCCAAGGCCGCACCCCGGAGGAGGCCTTTTTTGTGAAGTGCGACCACGAGACGAACTCACCGGGGACGCAAGAAGCCGGACTGGTTGTCTCTGAAGTGGGCCTCGCACCGATGATCCCCAGCGAATTTATTGTTGTTCGTATCACCCAGACCATAACTGGAACAATGTTTTCTGTACCAATTGGCGAATAGACAGGAGGAAATGACTATGGCAACCGGAGAACGAGTTGATCCCTATCGTGGATATAATTTCAGGGTAGAAATCGACGGCATCACCCGTGGAGGTTTTAGGGAAGCTTCGGGTCTTGACTCCGCGCAAGACCCAATCGAGTACCGGGAAGGTACGGAGCTCTTGACTGCCCGCAAGTTACCGGGACTGAATAAGTACTCTAACATCTCTCTCAAGTGGGGTATCACGGACGATGCAGAACTCTGGGAGTGGCGCAAAACATGCGTGGACGGGAAGATAGAGCGAAAGAACGGTTCCGTCATCTTGTTTGACGATGCCGGTCAAGAGAAAGTGCGTTGGAATTTCCGCGACGGATGGCCCACCAAATGGACCGGGCCGGGTCTAAATGCCACCGGTAACGAAGTGGCTATTGAGACGCTCGAGATTGCCCACGAAGGAGTGGACAAAGCATGACGCTGCAAACAGAGTTCAAATTCAAGCTCCCTCGGGGGTACGTCGACTTGGAGGGAAGTCTTCACAAGGAAGGTGTGATGCGTATGGCCACCGCCTCCGATGAGATCGCACCGATGAAAGACGCCCGGGTACAGGCGAATCCCGGCTACCTTGCCGTTATCCTACTTTCGCGGGTGATCAGTCAGTTAGGCGACCTGGAGCAGATCAATCCGAAGACGATAGAGGGCTTGTTCGCGGCCGATTTTGCCTTTCTCCAGGAATTCTATCATCGGATCAATGAGAATGGCCACGCCCGCGTAGAGATCATATGCCCCAAGTGTAACGAGATGTTCGAAACGGAGGTTGACGGGTCGGGGGAACAATAGGCTACCCCTCGGATCGGTTGTTCGAGGAGGTAGCCTACATCGCATACTACTTTCACTGGCCATACGACCAGATCGTGGACCTGGATCATCGCGAGCGTCAACAATGGGTCGATGAGATCGCCAAAATCAACAGGCATCTCAATGACGACATGAAATCGGAGACGAATAGCTCATGGTAGGCGAACGCGAAGAAGATCCATATCTGTCATTCCGGTTCAAAGTCGAGATCGACGGACAGACACTTGCCGGATTTAACGAGGTCTCGGGATTGACACTCGAGGCGGAGCTGGAAACCGTTCGTGAAGGCGGTGTCAATACCCATCAACACGAACTCGCCGGCCCCGCAAAGTATCCATCCAGGGTGATCCTGAAACGCGGGCTCACCGATAACGGTGCTTTATGGTCTTGGTGTCAAAAAGTAGCGGGGGGCAATATTGAGCGAGCGGACATATCGATCGTGTTGCTGGACAGCAGCGGAGAATCGAAACAGCGTTGGAATTTCAGCCAAGCGTGTCCGGTGAAATGGAGCGGACCTAATTTTCGTGCGGGTATGGCAGAGGTCGCATTCGAGACGGTGGAGCTGGTTCATAAGGGTCTTCTTCCGGGTTGATACAAGCCGTGCTGAAACGCGTGCGGCGGCACGTAAGTGGGAGTCGGTTGTGAATGCCACGTGAGACCCGGGGTTTAGCTGGGTGCGATATGGCGACGCGTCGTACCTCATCGTCTCACACTGATTAGTGGTCTTACGGACGGCGTCGTTAACGGGAGCGAATTGGTAGATGGCGTACGACTTGGATAGAGAGGGTTGCCAACCAGCGGGCGGGTTACGCCCGTGGGATGATCCGCGGGGTCTGGGACACAGCTTGTATAACCGTATGCTGTCGTCAGGGATGACCACCCCGATGTTTGTCGGGCATTCAGGGTTTGCACAAAGTAGTTTACTTCGAGCCCGGGTTCCGCTCGTCAGCGACGTCCTCGCACGTTGGGGCCTTGGCCATCGAGTGCAGCCTAATCGCTCTTACCGACGATTCCCTAATATGATCTGGCGGAGCCCAGTAGCATCGCGCTTCGAACGTAATGCGATAGCTGAGGTCACGCAGCCGATGATGGTCACGGGTCGACCAGACTCGCGCGCTGATCGGTGTGCGCGAACATCGACATCGCATACGGCGCGGGTTCCACGCTCATCATCCGCTTCTACCGTGTTTCGAAAAGCCGCGGCACCCTTTTCTGCCCAGACATCGCACATTGCGGCGGGAGATGCCGCGACGCAATCGCAAGGGCGTTCTGCGGGACGTGGCGGGTGGAACCTGAATCGTTTCATCGGCTCCGGTCCGATAAACGATAATACGGATACGTCGCAACTCGCATCCCGACAAAGAGCGACGCTGAATGAAGGGCTGAACGTCAATCCTCAGCAACGAACCGAGAACCCGTCTTTCGACACAGGACAATTCACGGGCCCACAGGATTGGCGGATGGTAAAAGGGCAAACAATGGGCGGGCAGCGGGCCCCCCCGCCGGTGATTGGGCAAAGCGCGGCTCTTCGACCAAAGGGTTTGGTGGCGAGGGTGACTGGAGCCCATGATGCACAGTCGGTGGTTTTTTCTGATTACGGTACGCTGCCGTTAGTCGGAGAGCGATTACTTGCCGGGCACGCCGATGCCCCGCAGATACGAGCTGCCCGCCAGGTTACCGCCGGTCGCGCCCCGATTTTGGCGATGTACTCGGGTGATCCGAAGAGCAGCACAGACAGTTCTCGCAACCCTGCTGCCTCGTTCGGGTTGCCGGGAACCGTTGCCGCTGGTGGGGCCGTGGAGGATTCAACAACAATGGTGTCACGAGCCTTCGACGAGAACCGCGGTGCCCCACACGTGCAGGTGGATGGTGTTGGAACGTCCGGCGGTCCCGATTCCGGGATTCCATGCGATCGAATGCAGCCCTTGTATCGACTAGTAACCAGCCCTGCAGCGGCGGCTTGGCGTTTTAAGCAAAGTTCGAAGCGGTCGATCTCCGGGGGCGTTCAAGCGGCGGCGACGGCTGTGAGTAAGCTTGAAGATGTAGGGATGCTTGCGAGGATGCCCATCAGTGTGATTGCCGTTGGCAGGATGTTTCGCAAAGTGAATCCAATGAATCGCACCGCGGCGAACGGACCGGGCTTTACGAAATATATGTGGAGATACGGTGTGCCTCCTGCAGTCACTCCGGGTGGCCGCAGAATCTCTCGGCCCGATCATATGGACTCCTCCAGCAAGCGCATTCCTCGACCTTGTGGCGTATTCGAGAGCGCGGACGGGGGAACCGTATCCCAGTTACGCTCTACCCCCGCATTGATGTCCGGCCATCAGATTGGCCTCGCAGGCACCGTCACGAAACACACCTGGCGAGTACAACGCCCGCAATTCATTGCTCGTATGCCAAAGAGTTTACCGAGTCCAGGTTCCGCAAAGATCCTCCCCGCGGTATCGGATACTCAGCCAGCCCAACAACTCCGTAATATTCCAAACGACTCGGGCCGTTTTCCCGCTGCCGTAATGCCCTCGGAACAACGTTCTCCGTTTTCTAGCGAGGATTTTGTTGAACACACGTCTTGTGATCGACGAACATCGCCAACCCAGACAGCGGCGGTGGTTTACCCGCATCCGTTATCGTTCCGTTGGGGTCAGCCGGCGCAGACTGCGGCCCAACAACCAGTGTCGCTTGGCTTGGGACAAGGCATCCCTGCGGTGCAGCGGTCACGGTGGGGCGCACACACGCCGACCACATTGAACCTGCTTGGTCCGCCGTTCTTACGGCGACCGTTGAGTGCCGGCATCATCATTTATAGAAGTTGGTCTGGAGACGATACCCCCGGCACATCAGATCGAGAGGGGGTAGTACGAGCTTCCGCGGTTATGGGCGCGCTGCCGGCAGCGCCGATGGCGAAGCTCCAACTCCAATCTGCACCACCGCCAGGCCAACTCCTTGATCACACAATATTGTGGACCGGCAATGCGGTTCCACAACCGCCCTTCGTGCACCGTGTGCCAAAAACACTCGAGTCTGCCGCGGTCGCAGTGCAGACGGCCACACCTGACGCCATTCAAAGGAGGCAGCCAGCCGAGATTAGCAGCGATGTTGACACAACACCGCCGCCCGTATCGGAGCCCAGGGAAGCGGAAGGGACCGCGGCTGCCGATGATGAAGCGCAGGATGAACGCCAGACTGATCTGGATGATCTCGTGGATAAGATATGGCGTAAATTCATGCGCAAGCTGAGCATCGAACAAGAACGCAGGGGGCGCATGACGTGGGTCTGAAGCATTTAACGATCAAACCTGAAACGGGACCTGAGATTATCGCCCTTTTTAACCCTGAGAAACTGGGATTCAGCAAGAGCGTGGGCTGGAAAAAGCAACAGGCCAAACAGCGCGATGTGCCGGAGCTGCAGTTCACCAGCTCCGAACCGCGGGCGTTGAATCTGGATCTATTTTTCGACACCTACGATACGCCTGACGCGCAAAAAGAGGATGTCCGTAAGAAGTACACAGACAAACTTCTCAAGCTTGCCATGGTTGATAGCGGCTTGCACAGACCACCAGTCTGTGAACTCTCCTGGGGTGTCGTCGGTGATTTGTTCAAAGGTGTGTTGGAAAAGCTGCAACAGCAATTTATCCTGTTCATGGAAGACGGCACGCCGGTCCGCGCGAAGGTGAGTTGCACCTTTAAAGAGTGGCGCACGAATAAGGAGGATTCTCAGAGACAAAAGCCGGAGTCGTCGGATGTCGCGAAAATGCGGGTCGTGAAGCGCGGAGAAACCCTGAGCAGCATCGCAGCGGAAGAGTACCTGGACCCCGGTCAATGGCGGCCCATTGCTTGTCAAAATCATATCGAGGATCCGCGAAGCGTCGCTGCAGGGACGGTGCTGTTGATTCCGACACTGCCTTATCGGCCATAAAAGCGAGAGTTATCTGAGTCGTGCCCGACCCCCGTGATTTCGATACTCTGACTCCGGAGCTCAGGGTGCGGATTGCAGATCGCGACTTACCCGTTGAGGTGGCGGCGGATCTAATCGTCGCGACGGTTGTCGATGACGTCAATGCTAACGGCATGTTTAACATTTCACTGTACTGCTGGGACGAAATTCAAACCAAAGTGAAGTGGATCGACGATGATATTTTCACGGAGGGAAACGCGGCCGAGGTCCAAATGGGGTACCGCGATAACCTGGAGACGCTTTTTTACGGTGAAATCACGGGGTTGGAATCGGAATTCCCTGCTGAGGCGCCGCCCACGCTGACCGTTCGGGGATATGACCGTCGGCACCGTCTTACCGCAAGGCGTAAGACACGAACGTTTCTGGGTATGAGGGACAGTGAAATCGCAAACCAAGTTGCAGAGGATTGGAGCCTGAGGCCGGAAGTTGAAGATACGGGAGTCATACTCGATTACGTTATTCAACACAATCAGACGGATTTGGAATTTCTGCAGGGCCGGGCACAACGAATCGGCTACGAGATCGTCGTCGAGGATCGCACATTGTATTTCCGCCGGAGGCGAAACGATGGAAGCGCAGTTTTGACATTGAGGCGCGAGGTGGAACTGCTCGATTTTCATGTGCGTTTGACGACTGTCGGTCAAGTCGAAGAAATATCGATTCGTGGATGGAGTCCTAAGAACAAGGAAGAAATCGTCGCCAGAACCGTAACGGGCAGCGAAGGATCCTTAATGAGTGGATCAAATTCCGGTCCTGCCGCCGCGCGCCAAGTCGTTCGCGAATCGGGAAGTGTTGCGGTTGATCAGCCGGTCCAGGATCAGTCGGAGGCAGATCAGCTTGCCGACGGTTGGTTTAGGGAAATGGCGTTGCGTCATGTCATCGGTGAAGGCATGTGTATCGGTCGTCCTGATCTTCGTGCAGGCACTTTGGTAGAGATTGAGGGTTTGGGCCAGCGCTTCAGTGGTTCATATTATGTAACCAGCACTGAACATATCTACCGGCCCAATACGGGATATCGCACTGCCTTCACAGTGAGAAGGAACGCAACGTGACAGATAGCGAACCGCTGCGAGCGTTGTTTGATTCGCTCACGATGACTCAACGATTCTACGGCGTGGTTGTGGGTATCGTAACCAATAACGAGGATCCGGAAAACATGCACCGGGTTAAAGTGCGCTTTCCGTGGCTCAGCGGTGATGTGGAAAGCAATTGGGCACGTGTGGCGGCACCAATGGCGGGGAGTGGGAGAGGCGTCTATTTCCTGCCCGAGGTGGACGACGAGGTACTTGTTGCATTTGAGCACGGAAGTGTTTCCCATCCCTATGTAATAGGATCACTATGGAACGGTCAAGACAATCCTCCCGAGTCAAACCGCGATGGGGAAAATAATCATCGCATTCTCAGATCCCGAAGTGGTCACGTGTTGAGGTTCAACGATAGCGATGGCAGCGAGTCGATCGAACTTATCGACAAAAGTGGGAACAACAAGATCGTTATCAATACCGCGGACAATACCATCACGATTGAAGCGAACGCAGATATCGCCATTAAATCGGCAACAGGAAAGGTGACCATCACCGCCCAAGGTATCGAGTTGAAATCGCGAGCGGGGGTGTTGATTGAAGCGGCGCAAAACATGGATGTGAAAGCCAATGCCCTGGTAAACGTAAAAGGGGCCTTAATCAACTTGAATTGATGTCGGTGCTTTGCCGGTGACTGAGCCGCTTCGTCTATCCGCACGTCAATAAGCTAAAAAGGAGGTACGAAATGCCGGGCAGACCCGCCGCGAGATTGAGTGACAATGTCGTCCACCCCGCGCCTCCCCTGTTGGGACCGGGGCCAGGGAGTCCAAATGTGTTCATTCGAGCGCTCCCGGCGTGGCGCGGCGTGCCCGCCTCCACTGCGGCCGCATTGCAATCCGCAAAGCAGATCTCGGACTCGGCAATAATGGCGGCGGAAGCTGCGACGTTGGCCGCCGCCGGAACGCCGGGGGCTCCTGCTGCGAAGGCCGCTGAGGAATCCGTGAAAGCGGCGGCGGCGGCGCAAATGGGTAGCATGATCACGAGCATGGCGGGAGGCGCGGATATTCATGCGTGTATGACACCGTTGCCCATTCCGCCTCACGGCCCCGGTGTGGTCATCGATGGTTCGCAATCAGTAATAATAAATGGCTTACAGGCATGCCGCATGGGCGATACGGTGTTGGAGGCCGTTGGCCCCCCAAACAAAATAGTCAAAGGAGAGACTTCGGTGCTCGTTGGTGGATAAATCTATGTATGAGCTAGGAACGCAGCAACCGTCGTTGGAGTTTCTCGGTGTTGGCTGGCACTTTCCCGTCAAACTCGATGACGGGAAAACGACGCGCTTTGCCATAGCGCGTTACGAGGAAAGTGTGCGGCAGGCAATATTGATCATCCTGGGTACGGCAAAAGGAGAGCGAGTGATGCGTCCCGACTTCGGATGCGGAATTCACGATTTGGTGTTTGCCGTGAATGACGCCAGCACGCGCGGTCTGGCGGAGCATTATGTCAATGAGGCGCTGCTGCTTTGGGAACCGCGTATCGAGGTGATCGACGTCCAGGCCACGGCTTCCGGAACGCTGGGAAACGAATTGCACATAGATATCGACTACCAGGTCCGTGCCACCGATAACCGGTTCAATTTGGTATATCCGTTCTACTTGGAAAGGGGTATGCCGTGACAAATCATGCCGCGCCGAAGATCGATGGCCGATCGGCCGAGGACGTCTTTGACAATATTGGCGAACGGGTCAAAAAACGCCTGGGCATACCAACTACGGGGGAAGACCCGCTGACGGAAGCTTTGTTGCGAATCTTCGCCTGCTACTGCGGAATTACTATTCACAAGTTGAATCAGGCTCCAAATAAGAACCACATCGCTTTCTTAGATCTGCTGGGTGTCGGAAGAAACGCGCCGGTACCCGCGTGCGCACCGCTTACTTTTGTTCCGGTCCGGAAACTCCCGCAGTCGTCACACCCTATCGTTGTTCCTGAGCGTACCAGGGTCGCAGCTACGGCAGGTGATGGAGGGGAAGGACCGATCGTATTCGAGACAATATCGGCACTAGAACTCACCAATGCCGTATTACAGAAAGCTGTCGTAGTGCATCCAGTGGAAGATGTTTTCGTGGAACAAAATATATCAACGCTGCCGTTGGCGGGTGATGCCGGAGAGTCGACTTCCAGGGACGAGCGTCCGGTACGTCATGAGTTCTTTGTCGAAGTCGGAGAGATTCTTGATGCTGGCAGTCCCTCGCGACTTGGCGTTTATGTTGAGCTAGAGGGAGGCCTCGCACTGCACACTGATCGACGGGCACTTGAGTGGTTCATACCCACGCCGCAAGGAGACGTATCCCTCGTGCCTTTAAAGGATACGACCTCACAGCTAACCCAACCGGGTAGAATTGTGTTTGAAAACATGCCGAAATGGCCACCGACGAGAATTTTCAATCGTGAGACCCATTGGCTGGGTTGTCGGCTGCTGGGTCGTCTGTCAAGACAGACCCCACTCCAAAGTGGCGGGGATGCATGTTACGCCAATATCTTGCGGATCAGGGCCGTAAAGATCTCCATGGTTTGGGAGATTGACGACGCGCCCTTGTGGTCGGCGTTTTACAATAACTTACCCCTTGATCTATCCCGGGACTTCTTTCCGCTTGGTGAACGACCGCGTGTCGGAGACGTATTTTATGTTGCCTGTGATGTCTTCACTAAACCCGGAGCCAATATTGTACTGAAAATCAAGCCGACGAAGTCGACGTCGGAGGAAAAAAGCGCAACGATACGTCCGCGAACTGGGAAAGACAAACCAACGATAAAGTGGGAACAGTGGGATGGACGTCGGTGGTCAAGAATGGACTGTAACGATACTACACACGCCCTGACCGAAGCGGGTGAGGTGTCGTTTTCCTTGCCGTCTGCGTGTCACTTCGCCGTTGTCAATGGCGTTGAAGGACCCTGGATTCGCGCGCGTCTAATGTCTGGCGGTTACGGGGACGAAGAACGGCTCGAATTCGGCGGCGACGATCAAACACTCAAACGCATTCCGTCAACCCTTGCACCCCCGTCGATTCAATCGATCACGGTAACCGCAATCCGGAAAACCAGGCCCTGCGAGCCCGATGTCGTCGTAACTAACAACAATTTCGTGTTCGAAGAGGTTGTCGGGACGCTTCCTTTCCGACCTTTTCAACCTGCTGCTGACGTTTGCAGGATTTTGTACCTAGGTTTTGGTATCCCCGACCGGAGCCAGCACAGGCTGATTGGCCGCACATTCAGTGTTTATTTTCACGTCAGCAGTTCTGTGGATAGAACGTACATACGCAGCATCACCCGGCGGCAGTCGCCAACGCTGAGTTGTCAATATTGGAATGGGCGAGATTGGAAGGAGGCCGGTTTGAGTGACACTACGCGTTCATTGACGCTGTGCGGTACGGTGAGTGTTGAGATCGGTGCAGACATTGTCGTTTGGCGTGAAGCGTCGCTCGAACCTGATCTCCTTTGGATACGGTTTTTGTTGCCAGCTGGCGACTACGAGAACGCCCCCAAACTGCAACGTGTCCTACTCAATACGGTTCTGGCCACGCAGACGGTCACGCTTGAAAACGAAGTGCTTGGGTCGAGCAACGGCAAGCCAAGTCAAATCTATCGTTCGCTGCGTGTGCCGATTCTGCAGGATCTGCATCTCGAGGTTCGGGAGTTCCATAAACCATCCGCGGCGGATCTCAAGGGCAGCTGGGAGCAGGACGGAAACGAAGACATAACGACGATGAAGGATTCGAAGGGCAACATCGATGAAGCGTGGGTACGATGGCATGAGGTACAAGATTTTCTAGATTCAGGCAGGGACGATCGCCATTTTGTTGTCGACAGACATACAGGGGAAATACGCTTTGGAAACGGTATACACGGATCAATACCCGCAGTCGGGACGAACAACATTCGACTCGGCAGGTATCAAACGGGTGGCGGAGCATTTGGTAATAAACCGCCTGGAAGCATAAAACGAATGCGAACCAGCGTACCTTATGTCGATTCCGTCGCAAACTTAGAGCCGGCGTTCGGCGGACAAGACATGGAGAGTTGGGGCTCGGTACGCGAGCGCGGCTCGACGTGGCTTCGGCACCGCGGTAGGGCGGTAACCTTTGAGGATTACGAGGATATCGCGAAATTGGCGTCGCCACTCGTGGCTAAGGTCAAGTGCTATCCGGTTCGAGATTTGGTGACAGATCCTTCTGGTCAGACGCTCAAGCCAGGCTCGGTGAGTTTGGTCGTTGTTCCAGTCAGCATGGATTCCAAACCATTACCCGATCTCGGCCTATTGCAACACGTTGCAGATTTCCTCGATGAGCGCCGGGTTGTGGGTACGGACCTGAACGTGCTTGCTCCGGAATATGTCCGCATAGCGGTAGAAGCGGTAATAGTCAGCCACGAAACCCAGTTGGAGGCCGATGTCACACTTCGCTGCGGCAATGCACTGGCGGAATATTTGCACCCAATAACAGGGGGATCGAATGGGCACGGATGGGATTTCGGACAACAGCCGCCTGAGTCCGCGTTCTACATGTTGCTCGAATCAGTGCGCGGAGTAAAACGAGTTCGTTCTCTGCGCATGGAGGCAGAGGAGGACCACCCGGGTTTGCTGGACAGCGGGCAATTCTTGGTCTGTTCGGGAGAACACGTTGTCCGTTTCGGTTTGTGATCGACATATTTTTGCGTGATCGTCTTATGAGGTGAGATTTAAATGCCGCTTGACGTACCGAATCTAGATGATCGTAACTACGCCGACCTCGTTGAGGAGGCGCTGGGGATGCTCTCGAGGTACGCTCCCACTTGGACGAACCATAATCCGACCGATCCTGGGATCACCGTGGTCGAACTGTTGGCGTACTTTACGGAAATGCATCTCTTCCGGCTCAACAATGTCACGCGCGCGAGCAAGTTACAATTTTTACGCTTACTCGAAGGACCCGACGAAGACGTCACAAAAAACGCAGTTCAACCTTCGGAAGAAGAGGTGGACACGCGCATCAAACTTGCCGTACTCAAGTTACGGCAGCGGCAACGTGCGGTGACTTGCGAGGACTTCGAATTTCTGACTAGAGAAGCAGCAGCGGCGAGTTCAGAATCAGAAGCAAGGGAGATCCAGTCCCGATGCATTGCACGAAGGGCTCTGGATCTGCCTGATGCGGGACTTCGCGAGATTGATCGCCCGGGGCACGTCAGTGTTGTGGTCGTTCCGGCCGTCGAACTTGACCCGCCGAGTTTCGACACTTTATTACAGCACATTCGAGAATACCTTGAACCAAAGCGGTTGTTGGCAACGCAATTGCATGTCGTGAAACCCTGCTATTTACAACTAGCGGTCGGCGCTGTCGTTCGCCAGAAAGCCGGTGTCTCGTTCGCCGATCTGCAAGACAGCGTAACGCAGGCGTTGGAACATTATTTCAGCCCGTATCGAGGCGGTGGACCTGAGGGCAATGGATGGAGCCTCGGCCGGCATGTCTATCTCTCGGAAGTACAAGCACTACTCCAGCAAACGGTGGACGTCGAACGCGTGGGAACTGTGCAAATTCTTGGAATGTCTGCGAGCGACACACCGCTCGATGATGATCAAACGGCCGTGGGTGTTCAGCTTGGCATGCGCTCGACCTTGGGTGTGGATAGTCGCTTGGGCGCCGAGACGGTCCGTGATGCAAGACGGTTAATCATCAGCGGTTCGGGAAGGCTCGTGGGGGTTGCACTGAGGCCGTATGAAGTGGTGGGAATCGAAAAGGTAGTCGTACGTGAGGAGCCGGCGCGGTGGAGTGAGTCTCAGAACGGTGGAAGTGTCTCTGGGAGTCAGGAAGTACACTGATGCCGGATGCCACTTGCCCTTTGCTCCAGAATTTACCGCATATCTACCATTCGTCGGATGCATTACGTGTGCTCCTATCGGAGTTTCGAGCCGTGCTTTTGGGTCCGGAAATTGACGGAGGGGAGGGCCTTGAGCAAAAGATCGCCAACATCTCCAGGCTGTTCAGTCCCGACGAGACCCCGGAGGAATTCCTTCCATGGTTGGCGCAGTGGGTCGCCCTCGGTCAACACCAAGGATTGACCGGGGAGCGATTGAGGAATCTCATATCTCGGATAGTACCGTTGTACACGAAAAGGGGTACCAAAAAATATGTGAGTCAGCTCCTTGAGCTCTCTATCCCAGAAATCACCGTCGTAGGTATTAGAGACCAGCAACAGCAAGGCTTGACCCTGGGAAAATCAAGCCTCGGAAAGGATTCTTGGCTGGAAGGCGAGAAACCATTCTGGTTTGAGGTGGTGGTTCGTGACCAAGCAAAGAAGGACGACGCGATGGAGAACGAGAGATTTAAAGAAAATTGGAGAGAGCGGATTCGATCGATTATCGATTTGGCCAAACCCGCGCACACTACCTATGGAGTTAGATGGGAGTACGAGACAGAAGGCAACATAGGGACCGAACGTTAGTAGATTCAGGAGAGGATTCCATGAAACCAATCAAAAGACAAATTGAGATACGTCCTAACTACTACAGTGGTCAATTACTTCTCGAAGGCGATCTCCTGGCCGAACAGAACTATCATCTCCATGCGCGCCGCCGTCACAACTTACTGCTACACGGTTGGGGTGTGGCCAGCGGGCTGGACGTTACTCGCGCGAGTGCGACCTCGGTGACGATCGCCCCCGGCTTCGCCATCGACCAGTTGGGCCGGGACATCATGCTCGAAGAGCAGGAAACTCTGACGGTCTCGGATTTCGCGCCGAACGATCTTGTTAAGATCACGCTAGCATACGAAGAAGCTGGCAACGCGGGATCGTCGTCCGATAATAGAATGCAGGAGGCCTCCGATGCTCTCACTCTGGCCACGGTTCAGTTAGATAAACAGGGTAAGATTGGAGTCGGCGCAATCGATTCCTCGAGTACCAAACGTGTTCAAGGAACAGAGACCAAGAGCGGATGGTTCGCAATGCCTTTTCGGCCGGTACCCTTGGTTAAAGGCGACCGCTATCTGGAGGAACTTGATTTACCCGTACCTCCAGAGTTTCGCGTGGGCGCCACCCAAGTAATCTCACCGCACTTCAAAGACAGCGACAAGCCGGACCGCGGAGCGGGAGGGTCGATGGCGATCCCAAATCCGCCGGGGGTAAGGAAAATCACCTCCCTGCGGATCGCAGGTCAAGAAAATGAAGGTGACATATTCGTCAGACTCATACTGGCCGGTTGGGACCCGAAGGATATGAAACGAGTCGTTGAATTAGATCTGATCGACGAAAAAATCTCTGGTGCGCCATTCCTGGGAGAATGGCCCAGTAAAGACGCTTTGGTAGATCCAGGGTACCACACCTTGTCGATCTGGCTTTTAGGTACCAGAAGAACCTCCATCTCCCTGGTAGCCGTTGAGTTTGCTTACGAGTAACTCCTTTCTCCACCACGGTGAAGTGAGGGCTTTCAGGCCCTGTCGATTTTGAGTGTTCCAAAGCGCGCGGCCAAGCAGCGCTTCCACTATGAGACAGGGCAAGAGATTTCTTCTGCATCATCTTTTCGTCAATAATTTTGCCGTTATTTTAAAGGAGGTCCGATGAGACTACGCATACTAATGGCAATCAGCTTATTGGTTCTCACTGGACAAGCATCGGGGGAAGACGCCCGGTTTCGTGCAGGACCTATTTATACCGATCCCAACCGGCCAGGCGATGTCGCTGTCGTCGTGGAGCTTTCGCCCCCAGATTGGTCAGTTAAATCCGCGTTTCGATTACTTGCCGATGGAAAAGTCATCGCTACATCGCGCGACTTAAAATCGTTCGCACTCTCAGATCAAGCTATGGCGTTGGTGTTGAGTGTAGATGTCAGTGGTTCAATGAAGGGTGGTCCACTGAGCGATACAAAGCGAGGTTTACGTTGGTTCTTAGAGGAATTGGCCAACAAAAACACGAACAACAATAATCGCTTTGCGTTGATGACTTTCGCCGATAGACCGAAATTAGAGGGATCCGGTTTCGTTAGCGATCCACTCGCTCTTAAAACAGCGGTTAGCGACCTGAAGCCTAGCGGCACAATAACAAAGTTTTACGAGGCGCTCAGCGATGCGCTCGATCTACTGAACGATGACTCTCTCCCCAAGCGCCGCCGCATAATCGTCCTGACCGATGGTGAAGATGAAAAAAGCAATCAGACGTTGGGCGATGTGATCGATAAATCGATCCGACTGGGGTATCCCATCGATGTTGTGGCAAGGGGAACAGAAAAAAAGCTGGAATTGAACGAGCTCATAGATTTGGCAATGCGCACGGGAGGGCGTTTGGTTGACGCGAGTCCTGGCAAGAGCAGTGTTTCTGAGGCAATGGGAAGGATCTATCTCAACGTCATGGAACATGCAAAGGTGGTGTCATTCCGATACCGTTCCGATTCTCGTGCCAAGACGACAAGCGATGTGGAAATTGAGTTCCAGCAACTCGGGGCTACTCCGCTCACGGCCAAGCTTGCTGGTGAGATTCCTGTGCCGGTGATCAACTGGGCCCTTTGGTCCTCAGTCGCCTTACTCGTTATCGCTGTCGTTGTTCTCTTATATTTACATTTTCGTAGCAAGAAACCAGACGCGTCGGAAGTTGTTGGGGAGAAGCCCAAATTACGCAAGGATGTGCGCGTGACCGAGGTGGCGCATCGCTTTCCAAGTCCCGCAGCGGGCCGGCCCGCTGCGGTTCTCATCGGAGAGAGCGGACGCGTTGTAGGAATGCGAATTCCGGTGGAAAAAGAAAAATTGAGCATTGGAGCGGATAAGAACAACGATTTGGTTATTGACAATGATGATTATGTCTCCGGTACACACTGCTCCATCTCTTACGCAGACGGTAATATCTTTCTGAGCGACGAAAATTCTCTAAACGGTACTTTTCTTAACGATGACAAATTGTCGAGGCAAAGTGCCACGTTGAGTCCGAATGATCGGATTCGAGTAGGAGCGTCGACACTCCGGCTCTCCGAATTCAAATATTCGCAGGCGGTCGGCGCGAAACAAAGGGGAGCCGATCGCACCACGAGGGTTCGATGAGGAATGCCCGCACCTGAAGCAGCGCTGCATTTACCAGTCAACGGCGTGAACTATCAGTCGGCGACGACTTTTCATCAAGCAAGCTTGAACGGTTCCACGATCGCGTAAGCAGCTATGGGACTACCCAAAACAAATTGTGAAGTGGGTGCTCTGTCGGAAACTGGCTATGTTCGTGAAGAGAACCAGGATCGAATGAGTGGAATCCACGTGGGCTTGGGACAAGCCTACATTGTCGCCGACGGTATGGGGGGACACAAAGGTGGGGCGATGGCTGCCACGTTGACTGTGGAGGGATTGCAACGTCATCTAAACGAAACGGCTGCCGGCGTGGACGTGGAGGGCGCAATCAAATTCGCGTTCGAGAAAACCAACAAAACTGTCTACGAGAGGGCTCATTCGGGGGATTCGGAGACAGAGGAGATGGGATCAACGGCGGTGTTGTTCTTGATTTCCGGACGAGTGGCCCGCGTCGCTCACGTCGGCGATAGTCGGGCTTACCTCTATCGGAAAGGGGAGCTTCGTCCGTTGACGAAAGATCATACGAAAGTACAGAAGATGATGGACGCCGGTATGTTGACCGCGGAGGAAGCACGTGATCATCCCGACGCAAGTGTGCTGGATCGGGCCATTGGGAATCAGCCCGACATAGATGTCGATATCGGGCCGATATTGGAGTTGAAAGATGGTGACAGCATTCTACTTTGCTCTGACGGATTGTCAGGATATGCGGACGACGCAGATATTGAATCGGTTCTGCGCAGTGATTCGACAGTCCAAGAAATTCCCGGTGATTTGTTCGCACTCGCGTTGGAAAAGGGCAGCGATGACAATGTCACGATTCAGTATATTCAGTATGGAGAGAGGAGCGACGTACGCGCACCGCAACACACAAGAAGGCTTTGGTACGGGGTTGCGACGATACTTGGCGTGGTTATGTTGGGCGCAGTCGTCTGGCAAACGATGGACTCTGGTAATGATTCAGAGCCGCATTCTAATGAAGAGCGCACGGCGCAAGAGCCGCCGCCGGTTCCGGAAAAAATCGTAGTTGATGAGGATCGTGACCCAAGTGCGGCTAGCGCCGACGGAGAATCTGCAGAGTCAGCTATTACTCTGAGACTAGAAGAAGCGACGACTAAGATTAACAAGTTGGAGATAAAGTTAAGTATCGTCGAGAAAGAAAAACAGGGAGTCGACGCGGTACTAACGACGTTAAAGCGAAAACTGGAGAAAAAGAAAGAGGAACTTCTCGAGACTAACAATCGTGTGAACGCTTTAAACGCCGTTAACACGGATCAACTGTCAACGATTAACGATCTAATGCAGCAAAACGGCGAGCTCGCGGCGAAGATAGCGGCGAAGAAAAAAGAGATAGAACAGCTGTCAGCCCCGCCAGCGACTAAAGAAGTGTTAGTGCTTGAAAAAGACAATCCGAAGCAAGACGAAAGTGCTGAGCTACCGAAAACTAACGCCACCAAGGCGTCGGGCGCGAAGACGCCTGAAACTCCATCCAAGGGTAGCGGGCGACCTGCGAATTGACGATCGGGCTCGCCAACCCAGGAAAACCGGTTGTTTCGGCGAGTAATGGGTATCGCAGTAACTATAATCAGAACATCAGAAACACGACTGCCATGCCATCAGTTACATCGATGTCGATTTAGATTGATTGTTATCACTCCGATAGATCTTCTAGTGATTAGTAATACGCACATAGTGTTGGAGACGTAGCGTGAAAGCTGGCGAAGAAGTTGGCGACTATATTCTGGATAAAAGGCTAGGTGCTGGTGGCGTAGGCGAAGTCTGGCTCGCGCACCACAAACGGGACGGTGATGTGGTCGCGGTCAAGGCCATTTTCCCACATTTAGCCGAGGATCCGCAGTTTCGCAAACGGTTCCTCAGGGAGGCCGAGGCAATGGCATCCCTGGAACACCCCCGCATCGTAAAAGTGCGCGATTACTACGCGTTGGGAGGCGCGTTACTCTTTGTTATGACGTACCTGGATGGTGGGTCCCTCGAGGACAAATTGTCTAAAAATGATCCTTTGCCTAAAGAAGAGATTTTACGTATGTCAAGGGATATCCTCGATGGGCTGAACTATGCGCACAAACAGGGTGTTATTCACCGCGATGTGAAGCCCTCAAACATTTTGCTGGATCGCGAGGGGCACGCCTACCTTACGGACTTTGGCATCGCCTTGGTCGTCGGAGAAAAACGTTTGACGCGCACCGGGAGCGCAGTAGGTACCCCGGAGTACATGAGTCCGGAACAGATCAAATCCGTAGAGATAGATCATCGTACAGACGTATATAGCTTTGGTTGCGTACTGTACGAGATGTTCACCGGTCGTCCACCTTTTGGTGACCGGGATGGCGGTGACACGGAATTCACGATCATGGAAGGCCACACAAAAACGGCGCCGCCAGCGTTGCGGTCGATTAATGCCGATGTGGACCCTGATATGGAATCGGTCGTATTGCGCGCGTTAGCAAAGAACCCGGACGAGAGGTTTGGCGGCTGTGAAGAGATGGCCATGGCGCTCGCGTTCCCCGGGGGGAGTCGATCATTGTCACCGGAAAAATCCACAAAGTCATCGTCTGTTTTGTACGCAGCGGTCGTACTGCTGGTTCTGACTACATCGGTCACCGGATGGGGATGGTATAAGACTCATCAGCAACTCGAACAAGCCCGTAGTTCTCCTGCAGGTACACTGAACCCGTCGGCGACGCAATCGCCGGTCCCCGGACAGCTCAAGGATCTCGAGAACCGTTTGACAGCGGTGGGAGGAGAGCGGGACGAGGCCAAAAAAAAGGTGCAACTGCTAACCAGGGAAGCCGGAATCACATCGAAACAGTTGGCACACGCCAAGCAGGAACAGCGAAAGCTCGAGAAAAAGCTGAAGGAAGTCGCGCAGCGTTTGTTTGATGCGGAAACGGCGCGCGATGCGGCCAAGGGCCAGGTGGCAGTCGTAACGAGGGAGGACGGTGCGGAATCGCAAGAGTTGAACCAACTCAGGCAGGACCGGAAAAAACTTGAGAGTGATGTGATGCAAACCGGGCGCCGCCTGGCTGCAGCAACAACGGCCCGGGATCAAGCGGAACAACACGCGAAACGGCTGGAACACGATATTGCACTTTTAGAGGAAAAAGTGATCCGGCTAACAAAAAGAAAACCCGCTCCTGGGAAAGGGGGTGACTCGCGGAAGTGGGAACTCTTGTTGTCCAAAGCCAACGCGGCTCTGGATAACGCCAACAGTCGCGTAATAAAGCTTTCGGAACGGTTAAAGACGGAACACGAAACAACAGAGCTCTTACAACGGCGATTGTCTGAAGTTCGAAAGTTCCCAAGTAGCACCAGAGGCGAACAAGGGACACCGAAAATAAACGCATTTGATGCTGATCCCAATACTTTGGTGTTTGTTGCGGATAAGGGAAAGACCCTGTCTTTTACGTGGTCGGTATCAGGCGCGAACAAGGTTGAAATATTCGAAGAGGACGGCAACAAGATTGGATCGGCGGCGGCAACACAAAACTTATACAGACTCGATAGGTTGCCGGAACGGACCACACGTTATCAATTGCGAGCTATAGGCGACAAAAACAAAGAATCAACGTCACCTTTTTACCGTGTACCGGTATATGCGAGATATTTCATGATGGCTAAGGCGAAACAAGGCGCAAAGCAAGCCTTCAATTTTTTGAAAAAACGCTATTTGCAAGGAAAAAAAGGAAGAGGCGCGGCAAAGGTTTACGACTACATGTTCGACAAACAAACAATGGTGCTTAAAGTAGCACCACTCGAACTCAGTAAATTCAGTATCTGTACCGGTCCGTTATCCCCGAACACAGCGGAGAGGCAGTTATCGAAACAACTTTTGAAATACTTTGGAAATGTGGCAAGTAAGTCGACTGTGCGACAAGAGTCCGATGTAGAGAAACTGTTAAACGAGAAAAAATGCGACGTATACGTATCAACAGATCATTTCTATAGAGATACTGCCGTAGATTATTACAAATTCAGTACGCAGGAATTTGATTTACTGATAACAGAATGAACACCGATCTTAAAAGGTTTGAGTTGCTGCGACACTGAGGTTAAAAAAGTGCAGCTTACCGATTTTAACACGATGTTCATCATCCGTTAACACCGTAAGTAGTAAGCCTCATGATCCATCCTAACGAGAAAACCGTCAAGCATAAACTCGGATTACTCATGCCGGCGCAGGATGGGGAACGTCGCCAAGGCCAATCAAGTGATGGAATTATTGCGAGACACATTTTAACGCAACAATTCTGCTGAGGAATAAGGCGGAAAGTAATCATGCCTCAAAAAGGCGATCCAGGATTTACGTTCGCAGGGGTTTTAATATTGGCGACGTTAGGCACATTCGCGTGGCATGGCGCGCCGTTAGAGAGCGCTCGCCCGACTAGCCCATCGCTAACGGCGCCTGACGTCGTGTTTGGAGGGCGTATTGCCGCGCGGTTGTGGCAAGATCCGTTAAACGTGATGCGCCAGATTAAGCAACGCGCTGATGACGAGAAGGCACACGGGAATGTCGCACATGATCTAGAAAAACTATCGGAGGTTGCCCATAGCGGGCAAATGATGGTCTTATCAGTAATGGTTACTTCGGGTTTGTACAGTGAACTCGAGGAACGCAGGCGACGGCGCCGATACGCGGTGCTTGCGGGACTGGGGGACTCCGGTTTTGCACCGCGTGACGCCGAAACACTTGGTATTTTAAAAGTCCATCTTTCAAATCGCAGTACCGACACTCAGGCGAACACTTCTTGGGACTCTATTACCATACCGTACGAGTGGTACGACTACGAAGCCCCGAAGCCGGCGAACCCATCGGGCTCCTCTAAGAGACAATTCTTACCCGAGAGCGTATTAGTTTTGTGGTTGGATGAATCGCGTTTTGCCGACGAGCCCTTCGCCCGTTTTCGTGAACTTGTCGAAAACATAGTACATGCCTTTCGCAAAACGAACGACGATCTGCGAATAAGCTGGAAAGTTATAGGACCGAGTAGCTCAGGCACCCTACGTAGCTTCGTCAAAGATTTCGTAAACTATGCAGATAACAACGACAATGTGATCACGTGGTTGAGGGAAGAAAGCCGTCTGGCTGATTTCGATATACTTTCACCACTGGCTACTGTCTCTGATTCGGATCTTTTGAATAAGCCGCGACCAGATCGTGCCGACGAGAGCCGATCACTGTTTCCGGGTATATCTAACTTTTGTGGTGTTGACGGTAAGACCTGCTTACGTTTCTTACGAACGATTCGAAGTGACGATATCCTGATTCGCGAATTGATATGTGAACTCGCCCGACGAAAGCTTCGGCAGGGTGATTTTGTCGTCGTGTTGTCCGAGTGGGATACTTATTTTGGGCGCTTACTGCCGCGCGCTTTTGCGGACGCGATAGAAGAAGCGACAACAAACGGTAAGTCCCTAGAAGGGTGCGTGTCTGATGTTCCTGAACTGAAACTGCTCCGCTACACATATGAGCGCGGGATCGACGGTATTACGGCTGGAACAACTCAAGTAGAACAAAAAATAGGTAAGTCGAATGACACTAGCGTGCTCGATGTCCTGTCGCCCACTGAGGGAGTTACGGTAAGACGTCCAGAAGGTAACGCACAGTACGATTATATCCGACGTCTCGCAGATACGATCTTGGCACAAGACCGAAAGCTGCGGTTAGACAGTGGGCGGGGCGTGCGTGCTGTCGCTGTTCTGGGGAGCGACGTGTATGACAAACTGCTCATACTTCGTGCCTTGCGCCATCGTCTACCAGGCGCCATTTGGGTGACGACCGACCTCGATGCACATTTTATACATCCAGGAGAGTTCAAGTGGTCGCGCAACCTTATCGTTGCGTCAACCTTTGGCCTTTCGTTACCACAAGATGATCTCTCCAGTCGATCGAGTCCGCCGTTTCGCGATAGTTACCAGACGGCTGTCTACCTCGCAACTCGCATGGCCTTGAAACCAGATTTTCCACATAAAAAGATTAATCCAATTAAGAATTCGGGTGCAGAACCTCAGTTGCCTCCTAGTTATCCGAGTCAGCAGGAGATGAATAACCTTTTACCGCCACTCTTGTTCGAGGTGGGCCGGCACGGATTCGTGCGTATTGGAAGTCCTCGATACGAGGTGGAACGTGACGGGAACGACAAACTTAGCGGAATCACGAGCAGCATGGCTATGGCGTTTCCCCGTGCCTACCTAATTGGCATCGGCCTCATTTCTATCCTGGGATTATTCGCACTTCACCAATTACGCTCGCGGTCTGGACGGCCCGTTATAACTATTGCGGTACTGATTGTCTCGTGGATTGTTCTTGCGATGATCGCACATTGGCAGGCTCGTACCGGCGAGCCGGTCAGTATCTCGGATGGTATCAGTATCTGGCCAACCGAGTTTATTCGGTCAACTGCAATATTTCTTGCTGCTACATTTTGTTGGATTACTTATAACCGCCTGCAGGCAAACGCACGTATGCTCTCTGGTCGGTACTTCAACGGAGGCTCTCCGCAAGACGACCTGGGCCTGACGATCCGCGAAACGGTGACCGTGCTAATTATGAGTGTCAGGCGCGTAAAGTTTCGCGCGTGGTTATTCGGTACGTTGGTTTTGGCTGTCGTGATAATGTTTGCCATGAGCAAACTACGCGATCTGGAGTATCCGCTAAGCTCGAAACTCATTCTCCTCGGGGTGGGATGGGCTGTCGTTATTGGGCTATGGCAGATGTTTGTTAACGGCAAAATCATTCCAAGTGTTGCCGTGCTTTCCATAAACAAGTGGATGACCCGCAAACGGAGAGGCAGGGAAAAAACCGCGGCTGAGCTTTGGAACAGTTACCTGGAATATGGTGCGTTGAGTCATCGCGTACTGCGGTCATTCTCCTATTTGCTGCTCTACTTCGTGTTTGGCACGATCGTTTTTTCTCTACTTGGATCGGTCCCTCCCCCTTGTAGGGGAAACGCATGTGTTGTGGACGGGATCGTGCTCGGTTTGAGCGTAGTGCTCATGTTGTTCTTGCTGTTCTTCGTGGTGGATGCCACGCGTTTATGCATATGTTGGATCGAGAAGCTGCAAGCCTCAGGATTGAGTTGGGATAATACCTACCGAGATGAACTGGCGAAGCAATTGCGACTTCCGACGGCTCACGCAACTTACTATCTG
This sequence comes from uncultured Gammaproteobacteria bacterium, assembly GCA_947258975.1. Taxonomy (GTDB): domain Bacteria; phylum Pseudomonadota; class Gammaproteobacteria; order Arenicellales; family JAANXG01; genus CALZGZ01. The sequence goes on along the minus strand of CAMYKK010000051.1, from coordinate 7,286 downwards.
CAGATTCATCTGATCGGTGAACGGACAACGGAAGTTAGCCGTTTGTTGTATTATCCCGTCGTAATCATCTTGTTGATGTTGCTGGCTCGCAGTACCTACTTTGATAATTGGGGTTTTCCGCAGGCTCTCGCAGTGATAGTCACTGCAAATTTCCTGATAGCTGCGATGGCGGCGGCTCGCCTCAATGCTGTGGCTAAGCAGGCACGGGACAAGATACTCGACCGGCTCCAGCGCGAAAGCCTAGAACTTCAGGCCGAAAAGGTTGAGCAACCCGTTGTTGCCACGCCAGATGATATACAGGAACTTATGGGCCAACTAAGCCGTCTGCGAATCGGCGCGTTCCAACCTGTCTGGGATCAACCACTTGTCCGCGGTGCGATACTCGTCCTAGGTGGAATCGGTGTAATGTACGTGGAATACCTTCCGTGGGCGTTATAAACGTTAGAAAAGGTTGCAGTCCAGACCCACTCCGTCACTCAAGTCCATCTTGCACGGTCGGACGGGCCCATACAAAGAGGTACACATGAAAAACCAGAAACTAGATACAATGAAGCAAAGCCGCCTACATCTGCTGAGCCAGCCACCCGGGGCACATCAGGAAGACCTTGATGCCCAAGCCATGCCAGCCTTGCAGCGTGACCCAACGACGCAGCTCTCTTGCCGGGTGGGTGATGACTCGTGCGCTGGTGCCCACGCGGATGCGCTGAACCGGTCCATGGTACAGACTGCGCCTGACGCGCTGTTGCGTTTGCAGCGCCAATACGGCAACCGCTTTGGCCAGCGCGTCGTCGAACTCTCCCGTCAGGGTGAGGGCGGGGCCGACGTGAGCGCCGACGTCGAGCAGAGCATCCAGAGCGCACGTGGCGGAGGACAGCCTTTGGACAGCGGTGTGCGCGCCCAGATGGAGCCCGCCTTTGGCGTCAACTTTGGCGGCGTGCGTGTGCATAGCGATAGCGGAGCCGACAGCCTTAACCGCTCACTGAGCGCGCGTGCCTTTACCACCGGCCAGGACATCTTCTTCAAGCAAGGAGAATATAGACCCGGCACTTCAGGCGGGCGCGAACTGCTGGCTCACGAG
>CAMYKK010000051.1:4582-6193 GCA_947258975.1 uncultured Gammaproteobacteria bacterium | reverse complement strand
GGACAGCGTGGCGCGCGCGATCATGCAGCAAGAGACCCAACCCGTGCAGAAGGACGAGGAGGGGCAGGTGCACCGTCAGGAAATGCCCGAGGAGGAAGAACGCGAGGAAGAGACCGAGGTTCAGACGGATCTGATGTGTAAACACGCCACTTCGATCGTTCAAAGGAATACGATTGAAATGCCCCCAGAAACAATAACTGTGTCTACCGAGGAACGCGCACGACTCCTACGTCGGCATGGTTGGCGTCAGCGTAACGTGAGCGTTGTCGTGCACGACTTTCTTGGGACGCCAATGATGGGCCACCAGCTCTATGCCGAGTTTAGGTCCGGACAGACACAAAACACTAATGGAGGGCCCGTCAGAGGAGGAGTCGTCAACTTTCCGAGTATGTGGCTGATGCCTTCTGGAGCCGTAAGATTTATTGCGGTGAGAGTCGGTATTGCCAGTGTGAGCCCAAGCGGTGTGCAACACTACAACTTACCACGACGAGGTGCTCTACGCTTTCACCTCAAGCAACAGAAAAGAGAGGTCACGGTTACGGCAACGTCTAGCCGGGAAGCTGCTCAGCAGGTGGGTGCGCAAGGGAGGGCAGGCATCGATTTCTCCGTTATCTCGTTGGGCGGTTCGGTAAGCAGCTCCGACACAAGGACAGAGGGAAGGCAGATAGCGCTCCAGTGGAAACTGGTTCTGCCGCTAGATTCGTTTGAAATCACGCAACTGTAGACTTATATGACACGAACTCGCTTTATGTGTAATGGTTCATGCATTGTTGAAGTGAATCTCAACAGCATTGTCGGAGCCAGACCATGGTAAGGAGTAGGCGCTTAGTTCTGATGTCCTTTGTCTTGGATTCGTGTACTACAACTGCGTATACCGCCATGCACAGCTTTTGCCACAAGGTAAGTACCGTCGAGGGCGTCGACTGGTTAGTGATACGACTACGGCACACCTTTTTCGCGAATATTACAGCATGAGCAAGGTTTTGGTTGATGATGAGATTGGGGCATGCGAAGTATGGGTAACGTAAAGCGTATTCATGATATGAGGTAGACATGAAAAACTCGAAATTAATGGATGAACTGAATCAGAGTCGCTTTCATCTACTACGCCAGCCCGCGGGGGTGCGCGAGGAAGAGGTTAAGGCCCAGAGCATGGCCGCCTTGCAGCGTGATCCATCGGCGCAGCTCTCGTGCCGGATCGGTGATGATTCTTGCACTGGTGCCCATGCGGATACGTTGAACCGGGCTACGGTGCGGACCGCACCTGACGCGTTGTTGCGGCTGCAGCGCCAATACGGCAACCGCTTTGTCCAGCGCGTCGTCGAGCTGTCCCGCCAGGGCAAGGGCGAGGCCGACGTGACCGCCGACGTAGAGCAGAGCATCCAGAGCGCACGTGGCGGCGGGCAGCCTTTGGACAGCGGTGCGCGCGCCCAAATGGAACCGGCGTTCGGCGTCGACTTTGGCGGCGTACGCGTGCATAGCGATAGTAGGGCCGACAGCCTTAACCGTTCGCTGAGCGCGCGTGCCTTTACCACCGGCCAGGACATCTTCTTCAAGCAAGGAGAATATAGACCCGGCACTTCAGGCGGGCGCGAACTGCTGGCTCACGAG
>CAMYKK010000051.1:0-4499 GCA_947258975.1 uncultured Gammaproteobacteria bacterium | reverse complement strand
GGACAGCGTGGCGCGCGCGATCATGCAGCAAGAGACCCAACCCGTGCAGAAGGACGAGGAGGGGCAGGTGCACCGTCAGGAAATGCCCGAGGAGGAAGAGATGGTGATGCAGCGCCAGTCGGAGGAGGAAGAAGAGGATCTAATAAAATCCACGCTCGACTAACACTGTTTAGCGCTCAATCCTAATTCTCCATCCAGCATCACTTCGCCCCTTAACCTGAAAGTTCGAAGCTTCCATGACTACGGATCAGATTTACAGGACATCGATCGTTGGGCGCTTACGTTTGAACCATATCCGTAATACCGTTTCTTGCAGACTTTGGCAAAAGGCAATGATATCACCCATCGAGGTTTGAAATCCCTAGCCCTCGATGTATCTAATAGCAGGTGTTACGATTGAATATCAGGCTGACCGCGAGGCATATTTGGGTGCCAAGGATTCCAACTGTATGAGATCTATCATGCGTACTTTCGTGCGGAAAAAGGAATCAATCCCTGAGGCGAAATCCAGAATCGCCGGGAGAGCAGATCGGTCGTTTTCGAGCAATAGCTGTCAGACAGGTTCTATCCTTCATGTTCAACGATCGATTGGTAATCTAGCCGTGCAGCGATTGCTACGATCCGATACTGCGATGTTGGCGCATGGTGCAAATGGTCTTGGTCGACAACCGTCGCAACTCAAAGGGAGTGCCGCGATTCAAGCGAAATTAGCGATCGGTATTCTACGAGGCAAGTACGATGAACATTGGGTTGTGAGTCAAGTTATGCGCATGCCTGATTCACCACAGCTACAGCGTGCCTATTGCACAGGTTTTTCTAACAGTGAAAAAGGGGAAGATGAACCCAGGGTGCGGCGGAAGACTCAGAGCCGGCGGGAATCGATGACCAACCACGAATCCGCGGTTTCGGTGATGCAAGGAGGAGATCGACCCCTTACGTTGGTTGATCGAAACCCTCGGGGCATCAGTACTATCAGTGCGGTGCCGATGGTTAACCGCTATAGTCACCAGGACTGTACGGAAGCCGACCTGAGAGCGCACATATGGCCCGCCACCCATATAGCCAGACGAATGGTCAATAGAGCCGTTGCCGCTCTTTCGAGGCCGCTGACACCTCACGTTCGAAACTTGATGATGTTGAACTTCAACGATGCATCCGCCGCAACGGTGGCGGCGGTCCTGGCTAAGTTCAGAGCGATGAAAGCGGAATTCGAAGGCGACGACTACCAATACGAATGCGAGGATGTCTGCGACACAGCAAACGCTTATGTCTACGGATTTTGGACCGACATCCATTTATGTATGAATAGATTGCGCGGCAGGTCCAATAACTTCATTGCTGGTGTCATTGTGCATGAGATGTCGCACTACGCGGCTGGTACCGACGACAACGAATATTTCTACCCCGGAAGAGCTCGAACGACACTCAAAGCGAGTGATGCTATTGACAATGGCGATTCTTATGAGGGCTTTGTCGGTCGGCTATAACACCGCGCTGATCGGCACATTGCTGCTCGGTTGCGGTGACACGAACACGGCTGCGCAAAACAACACTTCTACACGCGTTTTAAAGAACGGTTCTGCGCCATTACTTGCCCGAGAGTTGCAGCAACCAGACGAAGAGGATTCTAAATCTATGAACACACACTTGAAGCCCAAGCGTAATCTTTACGATCCCCAACAACTCGTTCGCGCGGTTTTTGACGCCATCGTAGTAATGGATTCGGACGCGTATCTGGATTTGATAGTGAGCACAGTGGAGGACTTCGAAGATGTGGCCAAGTATCGAACTCATCCCCCTGTCCCGATAAATCCGGAGAAGCAAGCGGCTTTGCGCGATTCCGCGAGGATCGAATTCGAGAAACTTATTCTCGAGCTTCAGAAACGGGGGATGGATCCAACGAAGGCTAGGCTCGTTGAGGTCAAAACCAATAAGGCCGTTGTTAAAGACGAGCTCGGGTTCGCAGAAGACCTAACGGCGGTGCTGGAGCAGGGCGACGTCCGTATACCTGTGACTCTAGACGACTGCCTATTGTCACGTCGCGGTTGGCTGATCGCTGATGGCTTGAAGTTGCGTGATTGAATGGAATTTACCGGCGACCCTCCGGACCTTGCCTGACACGAAAACTAGGCGGCGAGCCTCTGCCGGAGTATTTCATAGGGAGTTTTTACGCGTAAAGCAGTGTGAGGCCGACAATGGTTCTACAACCACACAACACAAACCACATGGACGATGATGCGCGAAACGCAACTAGAGGTCAATTTGCTCCTGGATAGACAGTAAGCAATGGGATGGACTCCTCTTTACACTAACTCCAGTGTTCAGCCACCGACTAAGGCGGTGCGAATACGAAAGGTTATACCGTACACGGAATTGCTAAAAGGAGAGAAATGATTTCTCCTCTCATTGGGCCTGCAAGTCCAAACAAGAGGAGAAATCGAGATGAGAGAATGGCAAAGCCAAGCTCACGTCAGGTGGTATTGTCGCTACCCCGTAGTAATCGTACTAAAGTGCCGAATTAAGTTCCGGTACCGCGGGCGTTTCGGGCGCTGACTTACTCTCTCACACCGGGCCTCGCACCCGCTAGACGCGCGATGAAGGCGCGTGCAGCCTCTGCATCAGCCTCCTCGGTTTGAACGTACTGCCGGATGTAGCGCCGAGCGATCTGCGGCTTACCGAGGCGTTCATAGGCTAAGGCGATATTCCACAGGCAGTTCCCGATGGACCGGCTGCGCCCAGGCGCGGTTCGAGCACTCTCGTAGAACGTGATCGCTGTCCCGTATTCACCCGCCTCGAGGTACTCGTTACCGCGGTTGAAGAGTGTTTCAGCGTGAGCTTCGTCCTCGGGCTCGACGGCGATGCCTGCCCCTTCGCGCGCGCGCACCAGCAACCTATCTGCGCCGGCGGCGTCCTCCGCGGTGCCCTGCCCCGTATCCAACCACTGCTCGAGATACGAGATGGCCGTGGCGAAGCGGCGCATCTCGAGATTAAGCAGGCCGATATTCCAGAGGCAGTTCGCCTGACTTGATTCCGGGACTCCCGGAGTCTGCCGGACCCGCTCGAAGATAATGATAGCTTGGGCGCGGTTCCCCTCCTCGGTCATGCGCACCCCGTACTGGAAGAGTCGCCGTGCTTGTGATTCGTCGTATTCTCCCCGCTCCTCGTCTGCCGGGATCCCAGCTCCTCGCCGGGCGCGGTTAATCAGCCGTTCCGCCTCGGCGAGGTCCTCCGGTGAAGCGTCGGTGGCAGTCTCGATGTATTGCTGGCCGTAGGTCATGGCAGTGGCAAAACGGCGCAATTGGAGGTTCGCGTGGGCGATGTTCCAGAGGCAGTTCGCTCGTGACCGTTCGGAGATATCAGGGAGCTGTCGAGCACGCTCAAACCTGACGATTGCCGACCTGTATCGCCCTTCCGCGAGGAGTTCGTTGCCACGTTGGAATACCTGCTCGCCGGCCACGTCGAACGGGCCGCGATCCGTAGTGTCCAAAGGATCCTCTTGCCGTTGCAGGGACGCCTTACTCAGCAGTCGCTGCACTCGCTGGTTGCCGAAAAGCCGCTGGGCCTGCAGGAGGCTAGCAGTGTGGCCGCGCTTTCCTCCCTGGGGTGCACGGTTGAGCTCACTTCGGTCGAAGGCACGCTGCGTACCGTTCGGTGACCGCCGGTCTGCTAGTGCTCGCTGTTTGCGCATAGCGCAAGAACTAGAGTCGGTGATTGACGGATAGGAAGGATAAACCACCTGTCTCGTGGTGAGAAGGACCTTTTGGGCAGTTTGCGGTCCCTGCATCCAGGAATGAAACCTATTGATTGTGTGTAGTTTTTTCTCACAGTCTGAGGTGTATTGATTTTTCCGGACTGTCTAATTAGGCAACATCATAAGCGAGTTCTGCTGCCTCGGGAGTCAGTTAGTTGAGTGTCTGGTGCACGCGTTGTCGTTTATTGAGTACTTCGATGTTTTGAAGCTCGCGATCCGGGCTTGTTCCCGACTGGACAACGTTTTCGAGTAGATCAGTTCATTTGTAGAACAGTTTTGATCTGATCTGACACTGAGCTTGAAAAAGTGAGGGTTACCAGTATTGATGGAGGTGTTCATCAACCATGAAAACCGAAAGAGGTAATCCTCACGATTCGTACTAACGAGAAAGTCATCAAGCATAAAGTCGGATTGCTGAACCTGGCCGAAGAGCTGGGGATTGTTTCTAAGGCCTGTCAGATCACGGGTTTATCCCGCGACACGTTTTACCGCTAGAAGTCGGCAGTGAAGGAAGGTGGTGTGGATGCGTTATTTGAGAAGACCCTTATCACAATGTTAATTCCTTGATAAAGCCTCTCCACAATGTGCTGTCAAACTCGAATCTCCCTTTCGCTGAGCAATCCTAGCAGAGTATCGATAGTGTTGCGGTAGTTAACCCGGTAGTTGCATAAATACGTCGTTGTTTTTCAATGAAACTGTTTTATTTATTGGCGCTGCTGGGTGTAACAACCCTGTTGCTGGACTGCAC
>CAMYKK010000050.1 GCA_947258975.1 uncultured Gammaproteobacteria bacterium | reverse complement strand
CTCTGGTGTTCCAGTTGTCACGCCAGTGGCATTGCTGGGTAGCTATGTACGGACGGGATAACCGCTGAAAGCATCTAAGCGGGAAGCCCCTCCCAAGATTAGGTCTCCCTGGATACGCGATATCCCTCAAGGGTCGTTGTAGACTACAACGTTGATAGGCGGGATGTGTAAGCGCTGTGAGGCGTTAAGCTAACCCGTACTAATAACCCGTGAGGCTTGACCATATAACACTCAAGCAGTTTATGACTGTGAGTGTTGTGGTAGGCAATATACGCAGCCTAACACTACTGCCAAAACAGATGGCAAACGGGGACCGGTCAGAAGCCGGTTCCCGCTTTGTCGAACAGTTTGCCTGGCGGCCATAGCGAGCGGGTACCACCTGATTCCATACCGAACTCAGAAGTGAAAACGCTCAGCGCCGATGATAGTGCGGCATTAGCCGTGTGAAAGTAGGACACTGCCAGGCTTTAAATTCAAACCCCGTACCCGTCCAGGTACGGGGCTTTTTTTGTGTTGCGGGGACCGCGAGGCAGTGTCCTGCTGAAGATCTAAAGGCCGCTTCTGTGCCTCCCTGCGTCCGCGTCATGGGCACTTGGCGGCGGGACGAGAATAACGTTCGCTTTGTCTACCGCTCGGACGAATCTATGCAGTAACATAATCGTTGTCAGTTCACTGGGAGCGGTTAATGGAAGATTTTGAAAAACTCGGCGCATTCTATCTGGGCAAGGGCTACGATTTAGAAAAGGACAAGCTCACTGAAGAACTGGTTCTGTATGACTCGAAGGACTTGACCACCCACGCGGTCATCATCGGGATGACCGGCAGCGGTAAGACCGGCCTGGGGATTGGACTGCTGGAAGAGGCCGCCATCGACAAGATTCCGGTGATTGCGATTGATCCGAAGGGTGACCTGGGGAATATTCTGCTGAGCTTTCCGGGCCTCAACGGCAAGGATTTCGAACCGTGGGTCAATCCGCAGGAGGCGTCGAAGGACGGCAGCACCGTCGCGCAGTATGGGGAGAGCCAGGCCCGATTGTGGAGGAAAGGCCTGGCGGACTGGGGGCAGACTCCGGACCGAATCCAGCGGTTGCGTGACAGCGTGGACATGGCGATCTACACCCCCGGTAGTGCGGCCGGCCTGCCGATTTCGGTATTGAGATCATTCACCGCCCCGCCCGCGGAGATCAGGGAAGACCGGGACCTATATCGCGAGCGCATTCTATCCACGGCGACCAGTATTCTTGCGCTGCTCGATATCGCCGGCGACCCGCTCACCAGTCGCGAGCATATATTGATCGCAAATATCCTCCAGCATCGCTGGGACGATGCTCAGGATCTCGACCTGCCGGGTTTGATCGCGGCAATCCAGAAGCCTCCGATTGCGCGTGTCGGGGTCATGGACATCGATTCGTTCTTTCCGCCTAAGGAGCGGGTAGCGCTGGCAATGCGCATCAACAACCTGCTGGCCGCACCGGGCTTCGAGGTGTGGATGGAAGGTGAGCCGATGGAAGCGGGGCGTCTGCTGTATACCGACTCCGGTCAACCCCGGGTTTCGGTGGTTTCTATTGCTCACTTGGCGGATTCGGAGCGCATGTTTTTCGTGACCATGCTGCTCAACGAAGTGATTAGTTGGATGCGGCGTCAGCCGGGTACGGGGAGCCTGAGGGCGATTCTTTACATGGATGAGATTTTTGGCTATCTCCCTCCGACCGCCAATCCGCCGTCAAAAATGCTGTTTCTGACATTGCTCAAACAAGCGCGTGCCTATGGTGTGGGTCTGGTGTTAGCGACGCAGAATCCGGTCGACCTCGACTACAAGGGCCTGTCGAATACGGGAACCTGGTTTATCGGCCGGCTGCAGACCGAGCGCGACAAGGCACGAGTCATGGAAGGTTTGGAGGGCGTGTCTTCCGGGCAAGAATTCGACAAACAAAAACTGGAGCGTATCCTCGCCGGATTGGGTAAGCGGCGTTTCTTGTTGCACAACGTTCACGAGACCGCGCCCGCTGTGTTCAGTACCCGGTGGGTGATGTCGTATCTATCGGGGCCCCTAACGCGCGACCAGATCAAAAACATTATGGCCGGCCGCACTGCCACGGTTGTACCGGAGCCGGGACCTTCGCCGTCGGCACCAGCAAAGCTGGAAGGTGGTCAATCCGATCCACCGATTCTCTCGCCGTCGGTACCGCAGTATTATTTACCCGTTCTGCGCAGGAGCAAGGATGACGCGAGCTTGATTTATCATGCCCAGCTGATAGGGGTCGCCGATGTGGGTTATTCGAGCGCACGCTACAAAGTCAATACCGAACGCCGCATCGTCGCGTTGACGGAGATCGTGGACGATCCGGTACCCGTGGACTGGGAGGATGGGGGGGTCGTAGAACTGGATCCTGATGAACTCGAGCGGTCTGGTGTTGGGGAGGCAGTGTACGGGGAGATTGCGACGGCGGCGATGAATGAAAAGAACTATGGCGGCTGGAAGAAATTGTTCACGCGTTGGATCCGGAATGCCCATGCACTGGTGTTGTATAAGAGTCCCGCATTCAAAGCGATATCCGATCCGGGTGAACCGGAGGGAGATTTCCGCGCTCGGCTCCAGGTATTGGCCCACGAACAGCGCGACATTGAGATGGGCAAGCTGCGTAAAAAATATGGCGCCAAGGTCACCACTCTTGAAAACCGGTTGCTGCGTGCGCAGCAACGTATCGAAACCGAGGAGGCACAATCGAAGCAGACCAAATTGGATACCGCGATCGCGGTTGGCGCGGCGGTCTTAGGTGCATTTCTAGGCCGCAAGCGGATCTCGACGACCACGGCCACCAGGGTGGGATCGGCGGTAAAACGTGCCGGTAGGATGAGCAAAGAAAGCGGCGATGTCGCGCGTGCACAGGAAACCGCAGACGCGGTTCGCAAGCAGCTCCAAGAACTCAGCCAGGAGTTTGAAAACGAAATCGCGGATCTTGAGGTCGCTTTCGACGCGCAAGCCGAAGTGCTGGATGAGCTGACCATCAAACCTAAGACGACCGATGTGCATGTTCATTTATTGGGTATCGCGTGGGTCCCGTATCAGCGGTCTCAGGACGGCAAGTTGACGCGCGCTGGGGAATGAGATGACGGGATCCGTCGGCTAGGGGATTCCAGGCTAGCAATAAGGGCGGAACGCCTTGGGCGAACTGCGAGTGTGTGCATGCGCGGAATACGCTCGCCGCACCGCTACCATAGGCGCGAATTGTTGCGATGCAACAAGGGCTTGTGTTATGTTGCGGTGCACCATTCCCAGATACGAAACAACCACATGAGCGAGAAACGAGACGCGGCGTATGTCGATGCCGGCGGTTTGAGGGTTGCGATACCTCTCCATCATCTGATCGAGAACGACATTGTGCCAGGTTCCGGTATCCGCAGTGATGACTTCTGGTCATCTCTAGCTGAAATAGTGCGTGATCTGGCCCCCAAGAACCGCCAACTGCTCGCCAAGCGAGATGCGATGCAATCGAAAATGGACCAGTGGTACGTGGCGCGCAGGGGCCAGGAGCTGGATGCCGAGACACAAAAGCAATTTCTATTGGACATCGGTTATCTGGTTCCGGAAGGACCGGACTTCATGATCGATGTTGAACATGTGGACGACGAGATTGCTCACATGGCCGGTCCGCAGTTGGTGGTGCCGTTGGATAATGCACGGTATGCATTGAATGCGGCCAATGCGCGATGGGGCAGCCTTTACGATGCCCTGTATGGCACCAACGTTATCGACGATACGGATGGTGCCGAGAAGCAAGCCACCTATAATCCAGTGCGGGGCCGCAAAGTCGTTGCATTTGCCAAGGATTTCCTGGACCAGGCAGCGGCGCTCGCCAACGGTCGATACAGTGAGGCCGTTGAATTCAAGTTGACCGATCTGAGTGGACGCAAACAACTCGTTATTGTTCTGCAAGACGGCACGCCTACCAGCCTGGCCGACAGCGCAAAGTTCACCGGCTATACCGAGGTGGATGGAGAGCTGGCCAGCGTGTTGTTGCAAAATAATAATCTGCATATAGAAATTCAGTTTGATCGACACGATGTCATCGGGAAAGACGATCCCGCTGGAATCAAGGACATTGTTATCGAATCGGCGGTGACCACAATCCAGGATCTGGAAGATGCGATTTCGGCGGTAGATGTTGAAGACAAGGTGCGTGCTTATCGCAACTGGCTTGGCATCGTAAAAGGCGATCTCAAAGCCGATTTCAATAAAGGTGATGAGCTCGTACATCGCTGTTTGCATCCGGACAGGAAATTCACCGATCCCAACGGCAGTACGAAGACCTTGCACGGACGCAGCCTACTTTTGATTCGCAATGTCGGTCTGCACATGTACACCGATGCGGTGACCTCTGCGGATGGCGATGAGATACCGGAAGGGTTCCTGGATGCCATGGTGTCGGTGCTGACCGCCGTGCACGACCTAAAAGGAAATGGCAAATATCGTAACAGCCGCGCAGGCAGCGTCTATATGGTGAAACCAAAATTGCACGGCCCCGAGGAAGTCGGTGCAACCGTGGAACTGTTCAGCCGCGTGGAAGATGCATTGGGGCTTGCTCGTAACACGATCAAGATCGGCATTATGGATGAAGAGCGGCGCGCAACGGTGAATCTCAAAGAATGTATCCGTGCCGCCAAAGAACGCGTCATTTTCATAAATACCGGTTTTCTGGATCGTACCGGCGATGAGATCCACACCGCCATGGAGGCAGGGCCGATGATGCCAAAACCCGCGATCAAAAATGCTCCGTGGATCCTTGCCTATGAAGACTGGAACGTAGATATCGGTATTGAGTGTGGACTACCAGGCCATGCGCAAATCGGCAAAGGCATGTGGGCGGCGCCGGACGAAATGAAGTCCATGGTTGAGACGAAGATTGTTCATCCGCGAGCCGGCGCCAACACCGCCTGGGTCCCTTCGCCCACTGCCGCGACGCTGCATGGGATGCACTACCACAAAGAGGATGTGTTCGCGCGCCAGCATGAGCTGGCAACCCGGGCACGGGCCAGCCTGGACGACATACTGACCCCGCCGTTGTTGGGAGAACGGTCACTGACGGACGAGGAGATACAGATGGAACTGGACAACAACACGCAAAGTATACTCGGCTACGTAGTGCGCTGGATTAATCAAGGTGTTGGTTGTTCCAAGGTGCCGGATATCAACGATGTATCCCTCATGGAAGATCGGGCCACGTTGCGGATCTCCAGTCAGCACATCGCGAACTGGTTGTATCATGCGGTCATTACCAAGGATCAGGTCGTGGCGACCATGAAAAAAATGGCGCTGGTTGTAGATCGGCAGAACCATGGTGATCCTAATTACCGCAACCTGACGGACCACTACGATAGCCCGGCTTTTCAAGGCGCGCTGGATCTCGTGTTTAAAGGTCGAGAGGAAGCGAATGGGTACACAGAGCCCGTTCTGCACGCGCGCCGGCGTGAGGTCAAGGCTGGGTCCTGAGCCGCCTAGCGCGACATCGGGCCGACCTCTTGTTACGCTTACTGTTGCCGTAAAACGTGACTCTCTCGCGTTTAGTTATCGATCGGGAAACTGAGCAAATGGTATTCTTGGCCGGGCTATAGTCTATTTACGTGATGGCCCAGGGAGCGGGATTTTTCGCCCCAGAACAGAGCTGATGACGTGACCATTAAACCGCTGTCGCATGAGCTTGGTGACTGCGTGATCAATGCTGCAGTGCCCCGGGCTGACCTGGGATACCCCTAAGCTGTTCAGTTCCTGGGTGATTTTTTCGGTATCGCCCGCACCTCTGAATTTCAGTCTCGCACCGCCGGTGTAGTGGAAAATCCGGCGTCCGGCAACCGCAGCCGCCTTCGCCACAATTTTCGCGACACCGGTATGAGAGCAAGCCGTCACCACATAGGGTCCTTGCGTGGTCGTGATGAGCATGGATAATTCATCGCTGATCCCGACCGTGGGGTTGTCGGTGTGGGTTCTGAGCACGAACAGATCCGGGGACATCTTATATACATCCGTGACGCGCTCTACCGGTTTGCCGTCAACTGATTGCTCGGGTGGGGCATACACTTTGATCGCAGGATTAGCTTTTCGCATGTGCGAGATGCCACCGATATGATCAGCGTGATTGTGAGACACAACTAACATATCGATCGATAAGGGGTCGATCGCGGCTTCCCGTAGATTATGCTCCAAGGTCTCAGGTGTGGTGCCGGTGTCAAAAAGCACATCGATGCCATCGAAATGGACATACACCGCATATCCAAATTCGGGTCGAAAACCGTCCTCATAGTATTGAGTAACGTCGGTAATAACCTGATAGTAGTTCGCAGGCGTTACAGGATCTCCGCTAGCGTGGGAGGCCATCACAAGCGTTGCCAGTGCTAACATATGGCGATAGTTCGCGGTCATCAAATCTCCTCGTGCGCGATATAGTTGATTTGAATGTGCGCGACTGCGAAAGTTCTGTTTCTGGGTCAATTCGCCCGAGGATGTGGCCACGGCCGCCTTACAGGTGCCGCCGTCTTGGGGTATTGGCGTCACTGCATGGCGACGGGGCTTTACATCTCGTTTCGTTGCCGCGTTCAAACGCGCGTTCCCTCAGCCATATTCGGGGAATCCTAACGCGGTGCGCGGGCTGGTTCCGGTTAGATGATGCTTTGCGTATGATGCTCTGTGTGTTCCGGGCTGATTTCGACGGCATGGAGATCTACGCAAGCGGTTGCAGGATGATGTGGCGGCGGTAGGGTAACTAAGGCGTGATATCAATGCTCGGAGCAACCGTATCCGGGCAGTATTGGGTCGCTGATCCGTAAATATCACGATATGCAAATGTTCCGATGACATCCAAAGCCAACAAAGTGAACTCCGCCAACGACGAACAGGACACAGATCAGGTCCCCCTGCGCTTAATCTATGCGCCTGCTGCCGATCTATTTGCCGCAGGGCAATATGGCAGATACGTGTTGGGCGAAATTCGCTTCGAATCCACGCCCACCGCGGCCCACCGGGAAGATGTTGACTATCCGCTCATTTGTGTTCCTATTCCGCAACTGCGGAAGCCTCTCGTCAAGGAAGTCTGGTTGAGCCCAACCTCCGTCGAGTATCGGCAGTTTGCCGATATCCGGTTCGGCACCAATGATCAGGTGCTGTTTGGGTACACGCGTGTTGCACTCGCGGATACCGGCGCGGCGTTGGAGAAACAGATACGCCATCGGTATGACGCGATACTTGAACTCCTGGGCTCGCGGGGATATGCGCACTTGATTCGCGTGTGGAATTATCTCCCCCGGATCGGCGACGATATCGAGGGTATGGAGTGTTACCGACGCTTCTGCCGCGCCAGGCATGACGCGTTCGAGGCTTTTTACGAGGAATTGATCCCGAATCTGCCGGCAACGAGTGTGTTGGGGAGTTCAGGGCCGGATTTGCAGATGGTGTTTGTAGCTGGTCGGAGTCCGCCGTGTCATTATGAGAATCCCAGGCAGGTCAGCGCGTATCATTATCCTCAAAAATATGGACCCAAAAGTCCGCTGTTTGCGCGCGCGACCTTGGTGCAATGGCACCAAGAGCAAGCTGTGTTTATATCCGGAACGGCGAGTATCGTAGGACACGAATCGCAGCATCGAGGCGATGCCCGCGCCCAGGCAGAGGAAATTCTGCGCAACATTGAGGCGTTGATATACGATGTCGCCAACTCCAACATGCCTGCGGTGCCGGGGCTGGGTGCAATTAGACACCTGCGCGTGTATCTTCGTAATCCCCGCGATCTCGGGACGGTACGCCAGGTTGTCGAGCGCCGCCTCGGCGGCCCCGCCGAGGTGATCTATCTGCACGCCAGTATCTGCCGTCAGGAATTACTCGTGGAGATGGAAGCCTTATTGGGTCTGAAAAAGCCCGCCTAAACGGCGGTAAAAACCGTTGTCACAACTGGCTGAGTTCGGTTTCATGGTCAATACTATATAAGCACGGCATTAGGTGGGCCACACTCTGTTCAATTATGAAGCGCAAGGTATCGACGGATGACCTGACGTTGGGGATGTATGTTTCCGAGCTCGATCGTAGCTGGGAGTCCGCGCCTTTTGAATCGCCTTTTGAGCTCCAGGGCTTCACGATCCAAAACGTTGAGGAACTCCTGAAAGTCCAAAAACTGTGTCGCTACGTTTACATCGATCCCAATCTGGGAGTCGGTGCCAAGAGGTATTTGTCGGACCAACATCAGTTCAACTCTGCGGTCAATATATTACAAGAGACGGCTGCCGCAGCGCCGTTGGAAGAGTATTACCCCGAGAAGGAGCCGGTCGAAAGGGAGATGGCGCGCGCCACAGAAATACTCAATGATACGCGCCGTGTTTATGATCAGGTGATTCGCGACATCGTATCGGGTAATACGGTGAATACCGATGCCGTTAAAAATGTAGTGGGTACATTAGTTGAAAGCGTGTTGCGCAATTCTTCGGCCGCATCTTGGTTGGTGCGTCTGAAAAAACAGGACGAGACGGCATATTCGCATTCTATTTCGGTTTGTGTCCTCGGATTGACCTTGGGTCGTTATCTGGGATTATCAAAAAAGAAACTCAATGTGCTCGGTATGGCAACGCTACTTCAGGATATCGGTAAGCTGAGCATACCGTCTTACTTGCTCGTAAAGGCGGAAAGACTTGATACCAAAGAGCTCGAGTTGATAAAACTGCATGTGCATAAGTCTATAAGTGTAATCCGTTCCATGGGCGGCATGTCAAACGAAATCGTTACAGTGACCGGTGCTCACCACGAGCGTTTCGATGGCACCGGTTACCCGAGAGGTCTGTCGCGATCGGAGATCAATCCACTTGGATCGATTGCAGGTCTGGCGGATACTTATGAGGCGATGACCGCGAACCGCCCCTATCGCAGGGCCAAAACCGGACTCGAGGCTTTGATGGAGCTGTATGACGAGAGGGATCGTGCCCACGCCGGCGGCTTGATCGAGCAGTTCATCCAGTGCGTCGGAATATTTCCGGTTGGCGGCTTCGTAAAACTAAACACCGGCGAGGTTGCGGTAGTTGTGCAACGCAATCAAATCGTGCAACTGAAGCCTCGTGTGATGATATTGACCGACTCGAAAGGCGAAAAAGTGCCGCATCCACAGAACTTGGATTTGGCGGCGCAATTCGTGCTGCCAGGTAGAATGCCCAGGTTCATCTCAAAAATCGTTGATCCGAAGGACTACCAGATAGACGCCCGGGAGTTATTTCTGTAATCGTATAGCATGTGGGAGCCATGGTTGACATGAGACCAGATCTCAAAGCAATAAGTACGCCTTCCGATGCGGCGGCGCGCGACGAAGATATCGCAGCGTCACCGCTCCAAGTTGACCGGCTCGGTATGATGAAAGCGTTGTCTGAATTGATAGACAGCTGTGCACAAGGCAGCTTGTCGTTAGCTTTGATATGTATCGACATAAATGAGTTTCGGGAGATCAATCTTTCCTCTGGATTCGAAGTTGGGGATGCGGTGCTTGACGAGATCGTATACAGGTTGCGCAGCGCGCTGCGACAGGGAGATGCGCTTTTTCGTATCGGCGATGACGAGTTTGCGATTCTTCTGCCATCGATACTGCACGAAGATCATGCAATCCTGGCGGCACACAAAATAAGTGCTTCCTTTGAGGAGTTAATTATTGTGCGTGACAGTGAACCCATGGACGTGCGGGCCAGTATCGGTATCGCGCTATATCCGGACACTGCCGAAAGTGACAGCGAGCTACTGCGCCAAGCGACGGTTGCCAGATATCGCGCCAATACTTCTAAATCTCCATTCGAAATGTACAAGAAAGTGCTGACACCGGGGAATATTTCACCGGTTGAGTTTGCGCGTGATCTCCGGCGTGCCGTATCTAATAATGAGCTGGAACTTTACTTTCAACCCCAGTATGAATTGTCCAGCCGGGCGATCACGGGTGTAGAGGCCCTTTGTCGCTGGACGCATGCCACGCATGGGAAGGTCGGTCCGGCAGAGTTCATTCCGGTTGCTGAAGAGACCGGCATCATTACGTCTATCACCTCTTGGGCCCTGAATTCGGCGTTGCGGCAATGCTGCGAGTGGCGCGTGAACGGCAAGCCGTTGGTCGTGTCGGTTAATCTCTCAGCTTATGATCTCGACGAGGGGGATTTTCCTGAATTGGTACAGCGAACCCTCCGGACCTGGCGGGTGGATTCGTCGCAGTTGATGCTGGAGATAACCGAGACGGCGATGATGCATGACCAAAAGCGCACAATTGGCATTCTAAGGCGGCTGTCCGAGCTTGGAGTCGGCCTGTCCATAGACGATTTCGGGAGCGGATATTCTTCGCTCAATTATCTGCAACAAATGCCGGTTAACGACCTTAAGATCGAAAAAGATTTTATTATCAAGATGGAACGCAGCGAAAGTGACATTGAGCTAGTGCGCACGGTAATAGATTTGGGACATAATTATGGTTTAACTGTCACCGCCGAAGGCGTCGAAACGGAAAAGGCCGAAAGATTGCTGGCGGATATGAAATGCGACTTCGCCCAAGGTCGATACTTCTCGGCGCCGGTAACCGTGGACGAATTGGAAAAACTTCTAGATTAACGATCCTGAACTGCAGATTGTGCACGCAAAAGGGGGTGATTATTTCGGCTTCTCGGTGGTCGACTTGGGTTTGCTCTGTGATTGCACTTTGACGTATGCGCATCGTAAAGGTGGATGAAAAATAAAGTATCAATAAATGATCTAAAGCTCGGCATGTATGTCGTTGAGCTAGATCGGCCATGGGAGTCGGTCCCGTTCGAGGAGCCCTTCGATCTACAAGGGTTCACGATCACCACTGTCGACGTGATCGTCAGGCTCAAGGAGCTATGTCGCTACGTGTATATAGACCCAGAGCTCGGAGTTGGTGCCGCCAGATACCTTTCTGAAGAGCACAACCTGACTGATTTGGATGGTCTGGTAAAAAAAACCGCGGATTCGATACCGCTGCAGGATTTTTATCCTGAACAGGCTACGGTAGAAGAGGAACTCAACCAGGCCCAGCAGATACTGCAGGACAGCCGTGTGGTATACGATCGGGTTGTGCAGGATATCCAAGCCGGGAATATCACCGATATGAAAGCGATGAAAAAGGTAGTCAGTTCCCTGGTGGAAAGTGTGCTCAGGAATCCGGCGGCAACGGCGTGGCTGGTGAGATTAAAGCATCGCGACAAGACATCGTACTCGCACGCGATATCGGTGTGTGTGATGGCGCTTGCTTTGGGACGATTCCTGGGTTTACCGAAGAAAGATCTCGAGACCTTGGGTATCGCCGCATTGATGCAAGATCTAGGCAAAGTAAAACTGCCGTCAGAGTTATTGTCCAAAGTGGATAGGTTGACCGTAAATGAGAGAGAAGTGCTAAAAAAACATGTGGATATTTCCGTATTGTTGGTCAATTCCATGGAGGATGTTTCAAAGAGCGTAGTGAACATTGTGGCATCGCATCATGAGCGATTCGACGGTTCCGGATATCCACGTAAGTTTTCCCGTTCGCAAATCGATACTTTGGCGGCCATTGCCGGATTGGTGGATTCCTATGAGGCGATGACAGCAGAGCGCCCTTACCGGAAAGCAAAAACCTCGTTTCAGGCATTGATGGAGCTTTACGAAGAACGGGACAAGACCTTCCCCGGTGGGTTGGTCGAGCAATTTATCCAGTGTATCGGTATCTTCCCGGTAGGGAGTTTCGTCGAACTGAATTCCGGAGAGATCGGTGTGGTGGTGAGCCGAAATCGGGTGCAACAACTAAAACCACGGGTCATGATTCTGATTGATCACACCGGTAAAAAGATGTCCCAACCGCAGGCCATTGACCTGGCAGCACAATTTCAGCTTCCAGATACGATGCCGTGCATCATTACAAAGATTGTCGAACCGGAAAAGTATGATCTCGATCCAAGCCAATTTTTCTTCTAATCAGCCGCGTTTCTGCCGGCCATGCCGCGAATTTAACAGGCCTTAAAATCCGCTGACCGTTAGCCCGGAATCAATATCGTCACCAATTGCGATGCCCCGGATGCGATCAAACGTACCGAGCCAATCGAAAGCGCGGCATCGCCGATTATTAGAGAATCGTGTCGCGGCAACATCATAAGTCTATTGTCGTTTTAACCGGTGCCGGTGTTTCCGCCGAGTCCGGTATATCGACGTTTCGCGCACTGGACGGCCTGTGGGAGAGCTACCGGATCGAAGACGTTGCTTCGCCGCGGGGATTCGCAGCCAATCCGCATTTGGTCCACCGTTTTTATAATGACAGGCGTAAACGGCTGCTATCCGGAACGGTTCAGCCCAATCGCGCGCACCGAGCGTTAGCGGATTTGGAAGCGAGCTTCCGCGGCGCGTTCTTGCTCGTGACACAGAATATCGATGATCTGCACGAGAGAGCGGGCTCGAAAAACGTGATCCATATGCACGGTGAGCTATTGAAACAGCGCTGCGCCTACTGCGGTGATATCGAGGCCGCAACGCCACAACTGGGAATAACGGATGCCTGTGCACGTTGTCATCGCACCGGTGGCATTCGGCCCCATGTCGTGTGGTTTGGTGAGACGCCCCTGCGCATGGAGGACATTTACAGTGCTATCGAAGACTGTAATCTTTTCATCGCCATCGGGACTTCTGGAAACGTGTACCCCGCGGCGGGTTTCGTCGCTGCGGCGGCCGCTGTGGGCGCGCACACGGTGGAACTTAATCTCGAACCGTCTGCAGTGGAATCGGCGTTTGCGGAAAAGAAATACGGTCCAGCCGGAACATTGGTGCCGGAATTTGTCAGCACATTGCAGGGTTGAATCACGACGCATGTTGGGTGTGAATTAGTGTCAACAGTCTTGTAATCCTGGTACAACGGACCTAAGCTACACGACCTCTTTTGTGGCGCTGATCCGGGAGGTTGGGGCTTGCAGTCCAAGTTAATCCTGCGCAAAACGTTGGGAATATTCCTGCTCGTCATTACCGCGGGGTTGGCGAGCTGTCAGTCGTTTTGGTTCAGTTGGGTTGCAGAAGCCGATGGAACGGCATCCATCAAAACCGCTTTCGATGGTGAAACGATCCGCCGTAACTGAAACATGAACGAGCACACGAGCGGCGATTCCTTCAAGAGCGCGCAACGAGTAACGAAGACCCCGGGTGCTCTATCGCTCGGCGGAGCGCTGCTGTTCATTTTTCCAATTCCATTATTCATGGCGGTCGCGGTGTCGTTGGGCCGTGGCGACTTTTCTGGTGTGTTGGGAAACGCTTCGGCGGCGTTATTGCTGCTGACTGGAGCGTTGACGTTGCGCAAGGGTCTGCAAGCGGAGCGCGCTTATAATGCCAAGAAAGTCGCGATGGCCCCGCGATTCCCGCTCAAACTCGCCGCCGCAATCATCGTTGGCGTTGCCGTCGCGCTGGCTGCAAACATTGGCGCCGATCACAGCTTTATGGTGGCGATGAGTTTCGGTATCGGGGCAGCAGTTGGCTGTGTTCTCGCCTATGGCGGGGATCCGCGCAAAGAGAAGGTTGCAAAGGCCGGTTATGGCTATACGACGGCGGAAGTTGTGGAGGCTTTGGAAGAAGCGGAGCAACGGGTTCGCAAGATCGAATCGTCCCGCGACCATATCCACAACGAAGAACTGAAGGACCGGCTGTCACGCATCGTGGCTCTGGCGCGAAAGGTGCTTGCGGTAATAGAGGACGATCCACGGGATCTACGCCGCGCCAGAAAGTTTCTGAACACTTATCTCGAAGGTGCGCGAAGGGTGACGGAGGGTTACGCACATACCCATAAAAAGACGCAGTCCAATGAATTGGAGGAAAGTTTTCGTAACGTGTTAGTTACCATTGAGGAGGTTTTCGACGAGCAGCATCGTAGACTTCTTCGCAATGACGTGTTGGACCTCGATGTTCAGATTGAGGTGCTGGCAACGCAATTGAAGCGAGAAGGCATTTTATAGATTCGATCCGTTACCACGGAGAAATAGGAAGAACCGCAATGAACCAAACAACGAGCAACCTAGAAGTCGATCCAAAGTTATTTGAACGCGCAACCCTTCCAGATGTCGAGGACGTGGTTGTGGCTATGGACAAAGTGTCAACAGACGATCGTTCAACGATCGAATCATTGATGTCTGAGATCACGATTTCAGACACGAATTCGATCATATTTTTTGGCGCCAAGGCGCAAGAAAAATTAACCGAAATATCGGATAGTATGTTGGAAGGCGTGCGCAATAAGGATGTGGGAGGAGCGGGGACCGCATTGAATGAAATGGTGGCCACGTTGCGTGGTTTCGATTCGGAAGGATTAGAGAAGCCAGGTTTCTTTGCGCGCTTGTTTGGCCGGGCGAAACCCGTAGTCAAATTCCTGCAGCAGTACGAAAAAGTGAGCAAGCAGATCGATACGATTACCAATAATCTTGAAGGCCATAAAACGAAGTTATTGACTGATGTCGTGTCCCTGGATCGCCTTTACGACGCCAATCTCGATTATTTTCATGAATTGGAGCTGTACATCGCGGCCGGCGATGAAAAATTAAAGCAAGTCGATGAGGAAGTGGTCCCGGCGAAGGAGAAGGAAGTCGCGGCATCCGATGAGACCTTGGATGCGCAGGAGCTGAGGGATTTACGGAGCGCAAGAGACGATCTTGAGCGCCGCATTCACGATCTGCGGCTTACCCGTCAGGTTACCATGCAGAGCCTGCCAAGTATCCGCATCGTGCAAGAAAATGACAAAGGTCTGGTAACAAAGATCAACTCCACTTTGGTTAATACCGTACCGTTATGGCGACAGCAATTGGCCACTTCGGTGACGATCTTCCGATCTCAGGAGGCAACCAAATCAGTCACAGCGGCGTCCGACTTGACTAATGATCTGCTCGAGCAGAACGCCGAGATGCTCAGGACCGCCAATGCGGAGACGAGGCGCGAGATTGAACGGGGCGTGTTCGACATCGAGGCGGTAAAAACGGCCAACCGAACTCTCATCGAGACCATTGAAGACAGCCTCCGCATCGCGGACGAGGGGAAGCGATTACGAGCCGAGGCGTTGGTGGAGTTGCAGAAAGCCGAAGGTGACCTTCGCCAGACCCTGAGCGCCGCGTCAGCACGCGCCGACACGCCGTTAACCGGGGCTTGAGCATGGGATTGTTGGACAAGCTGTTCGGTGAGTTCATTGACATCATCGAATGGACCGATGACTCGAGTGACACCTTGGTCTATCGATTTGAGCGTTACGGCAATGAGATCAAGTTTGGAGCCAAGTTGACGGTGAGGGAATCGCAGGTAGCCGTGTTCATCAACGAGGGGCAGGTCGCGGATGTATTCAAGCCGGGTATGTATGAGCTCAAAACCAACAACCTACCGATACTGTCGACAATACAGGGATGGCCCTATGGATTCGAGAGCCCATTCAAATCCGAAGTGTATTTTTTCAATACCCGGCAGTTTACGGACCTGAAATGGGGCACAAAAAATCCTGTAATGTTGCGCGATTCCGAATTTGGTCCGGTGCGTCTGCGTGGTTTCGGGTCGTATTCGATTCGGGTGATCGAACCGGTCGTATTTTTACGGGAGATTGTGGGCACCGACGCGCACTTCACGACTGATGAGATCACCAATCAGCTGCGTAATCTGATTGTGTCCCGCTTTGCATCGATTCTTGGGCAGTCGGGTATCCCGGTGTTGGATTTGGCGGCGAATTACGAAGACTTGAGCCTCTATGTCACGAACAAGATTCGTCCTGAATTTGTCGCCTATGGCTTGGATGTCCCCCAATTGTTGGTCGAAAATATATCGCTGCCACCGGTGGTTGAGCAGGCTTTGGATCGGCGCACCAGTATGGGTATGGTGGGCAAGCTGCGCGACTACACCAGCTTCCAGGCGGCCGAAGCAATGACCGCTGCCGCTAATAATCCTAGCGGGAGTGCGGCGGCCGGTATCGGCCTGGGGATCGGTTTTGCGATGGCCAATAAGATGGCGGAGTCCATATCACCGCCGTTGTCGCGCAAGGACTATCTTCAGTTACCTGACGGCGGTGGCGAGGAACACGCGCCGGAAGATAGATACTTCATCGAGGTGGATGGGCGTCAGGAAGGTCCGGTAGGTCGCAAGGATCTCGAAGACAAGGTGCGATCCGCGGACGTGGTCAGGGAAACGCTGATATGGAGTCAGACCCTGGTTGATTGGACACCCGCCGGCCAAGTAGAGGCACTGGATGAGGTGTTTGCCAAGGTGCCGCCACCGCTGCCCACCCCTTAGATTGTTCGCAGGTTCACTGTCCAACGAGTCACGCAGGCCGGAGGCCGATGGCGCCTTCACGGTCAACCTGGCAAGACAGGACGGGTGCAACTATGCGGGCGAGTGAGTCAAAAGCACCGAGCCGGCATCAGTTTCCCTGCAGCCAGTGCGGTGCCCTGCTGGTTTATGCGCCGGGCACCGAATTTCTGGAATGCGGTTACTGCAAGCACAAAGAATCCGTGCCGTCCCTGCTCACGCAGATCCAAGAACATGATTTTCGGAGCGCGCTGAATGGACTCGCTGCTGCGCGCCGGACCGATGCAGTTCGTCAACCTATTCAGGTAACAAATTGTGACGCCTGCGGCGCATCCTTTGAATTTGATAACGATATCCATTCCGGCGAGTGTCCATACTGTGGCCACGCGATTGTTCTGGAAACCGGTGCGGAAAAACTCCTCAAACCGCGATCCTTATTGCCCTTCAAGATCACCGAGGCACAGGCCAAGCAACATTTCCGTCGCTGGATCAAGGGACTATGGTTCGCACCCAACGGGGTCAAAAAGTACGCGCGGGATGACAATCGCCTTGCCGGCATTTACCTGCCCTATTGGACGTACGACAGCGATACCGACACTAATTACGTTGGTGAACGCGGCGACGCCTATCAAGTGCCGCAAAAAGTGGTTCAGGTGATAGACGGCAGGCGTGTCGTGAGAACCATCATGGTGACCAAGATCAGGTGGACACCAGTACGCGGTGTGGTGGCGAGATTTTTTGACGATGTGCTGATTGGGGCCAGCCGTTCCTTGCCGCGTAAAATAACGGATCGTCTCCAACCGTGGGATTTAGCGAACCTGGTTCCATATCAGGAACAATATCTGAGCGGGTTCGGCAGTCAGGCCTATCAAGTCGAGTTGGATGAGGGTTTCAAATATGCCCGTGAAACCATGAACAGTATCATTCGTGGTGATATCGCCCGTGACATCGGCGGTGATGCACAACGTATACACCGCTTTGACACCAGACATAGCAGCACAACCTTCAAGCACATTCTGCTTCCAATATGGACTGCGGGTTTTCGATTCAAGGACAAGGCCTTTCATTTCGTGGTCAACGGGCGAACCGGCAAGGTACAGGGCGAGCGGCCATACAGTCCATGGAAAATCGGTATCACCGTCCTTTTCGGGATCGTTGTGATCCTTGGCGGGTTGTATCTGTTCGATTATTATAGTCAATATCAATACGCCAATCCCATGCCCTTGCCACAGACCACGCCTGGCACTAACCGTTATTAATCCGCAGATTGGCCGCGAGCTCGCGAGGATTGACCTCGTGTCAGCATCAATCCATACGCTTGAGCTGCAAATCGACGATGATCTCAACCTCGAATCCAATGATGGGGTCAGATTCCCACTCACCGATTCCGATTTGATAGTCTGTGCGCCGCAATGTGGTTTTGCCCGTGAGTCGCGCGCCATGGTCAGTTTGGCTCCACGCAATTGGTATGACAATGGCACGGGTGATGCCTTTTACAGCGAGCCGCCCAGTCACCTCGAAGACGCCAGCTCCGATTTGACGTAAACCAGTGGACGCAAATCGAGCCTGGGGAAATTGCTTGGCATTGAACCACTCCAACCCCAGCATGGCCTCGTCCCGGTCGGCACTCCGACTGTTGACGGAATTGACCTCCACGACCGCATCGAAAACACCTTCCTCGGGCTGCTGTGTATCAAAGCGGATACGGAAGTTGAAGCGCTCGAAGCGGGTCTCAAATCCAACACCGTCATAACTCGCAACGAATCCCAACCGGCTGTGGTCGTTATCTACGATCCACTCTGTGGCTGAGGCCGTAGCACTCAATGTGCCGTATATCAGCATTGCTGCCACCCGCGTCAAAGACATCGGTCCCCCGTTTTTTGCCGGAAACGCGTGGTTCCAGGCAACATACGCAGCAGGATTTCATTCCGCCCCACGAAGTGATGCCAAAATGCAGCCCCAATATGCAGCAACAGCAGCGCGATAAATACCCAAAACAAGGTTATATGCACCAGTTCGGCTTGGATCTGTATGGCCTTGTCGGTAGGCGCGATGTTTGGTAGACGTATCAGCCCATATAGTTTCAACGGGAAATTTGCAGCGGAATTGATCACCCAGCCGCTCAACGGCATCGCCGCCATCACCAGGTACATCAGTGCATGGCTCGTATGGGCCAGTCTTCTTTCCCAGGATCGCATGTGGCTCGGCAATACCGGAGTCGGGTTACTCAGGCGCCAAGCGATGCGCAACAGCACGAGTATGAGTATGCTGATACCGATTGTTTTGTGCCAAACGAACAATTTGATCTTGGCGGGAGACAGCGGATAATTCACCGCGATCCAACCAAGCACAAACATGGCGAGGATCATCACCGCAATCAGCCAGTGAAGAGCCTTGGCGATCTCACCCCAACTGTGGTCACTGTTGCGAATTGCCAACCTTCTGTTCGAGGATGCCCTCGACCTCCAGACGGATGTGAACCTCATCGCCGACCCACTTCAGGTCCGACGTCATTCCGAATTCGGAACGCTTGATCACGGATGTTCCGGAAAAACCAGCGATGTATATTTGCGATAATGGGTGTCTGCCAGCACGATTGAAACGCATGTTCAGCATTACGGATTTGGTCACACCCAGCATGGTCAGGTCGCCATGCACATTGGCGGTTTTGGGTCCGGTGGGTTCGATCCGCGTGCTGACAAATCGGATTTTCGGATGGTTCTCGACATCGAAGTACTTTCGTCCTTTCAGCCGGTTGTTCCATTTGCTGTCATCCATATCCAGGCTATCGGTATCAATGGTAACCGTCACCCACGTATCGCTGAAACGATTTTCATCGAACACGAATTCGCCCTTGAACGTTAGGAATTCACCTTGAGCGTTTGAAAATCCCAGATGACTCACAAAGAATAGGATCTGGGTGTGTACGGTATCAAAGCGATAGAGTTCCTGCCCCGTTGTCGGCGCGGAACAGACGATCGCGACGATTAACACGCAGCGCGCTAAGTTTTGCATGGCGATATTCGCCTCCGCATAGTCCAGATCAAATACCCGCGGAACGCCGGCGCTGAGGTGCTCAACACCGGGACCGGTTGATCTAAGGCATTATTACGACAACGGATCGCTGCTGGAGTTCTGGAGGGGCCGCGCTCAGGCTCCAGCTGTTTTCCCGATCTTGGCCCAGGTGTCGCGCAGGGTGACGGTGCGATTGAAAACTGGACGGCTGCGAGAATGATCTTGGCGATCCGTGCAAAAGTATCCCTGCCTTTCGAATTGAAACCGCGATTCAGGTGGTGCGTCAACAAGACCTTGTTCCACCTTGCATCTGGTCAGCACCACCCGCGATCCGGGATTGACGTGTTCGAGGAAATCGGCCTTGGCGGCAGGGTTGGGCACCCGAAACAAGCGATCGTATAGTCTTATCTCTGCATTTGCGGCGTGATCCGCAGACACCCAATGGATAGTTCCTTTGACCTTTCTGCCGTCCGCGGATGCTCCTCCCTTGGTGGCCGGATCGTAGGTGCAGCGAATTTCGATTATCTCGCCCCGGTCATCCTTGATGATATCGGTGCAGGTGATGTAGTAGGCGTAACGCAAACGTACTTCGCGGCCCGGCGCCAGGCGAAAGAACTTTTTCGCGGGCGATTCCATAAAGTCGTCGCGCTCTATGAATATTACTCCCGAGAACGTTAACGGTCGCTGTCCCATCTGTGGAAACTTCGGGTGATTGCTCGCGGTCACCGTTTCAGTCTGGCCTTTGGGGTAGTTCTCGATCACCACTCGCAGCGGATCGAGTACCGCCATGCGGCGCGGCGCCTGTTGATCGAGATCCTCTCTTATGCTGTTTTCCAATACGCCCATTGCGATGGTTCCCTGTTTCTTGGTGACGCCGATGCGTTCACAAAAGTCTCGAATTGACTCTGGCGTGTAGCCGCGGCGCCGCAGGCCTGAAATCGTCGGTAGACGCGGATCATCCCATCCCGACACGTGGTCCTCATCGACCAACCGGTTGAGTATGCGTTTGCTCATCACCGTATGTTCGAGATTTAGGCGCGCGAATTCGATCTGCTGTGGGTGGCTCGGGACGTCCAGCTGGTCCAATACCCAATCGTACAGGGCCCGGTTATCTTCAAACTCTAACGTGCACAGGGAGTGAGTGATGCCCTCTATGGCGTCAGAGATGCAGTGTGTGTAGTCGTACATCGGATAGATACACCATTGATTTCCTGTCCGGTAGTGAGAAACATGTCTTATGCGATACAGAATAGGGTCGCGCATATTGATATTGGGTGATGCCATGTCGATCTTCGCGCGAAGCACATGTTGACCGTCTTCAAATTCACCGGCGCGCATCGCTTTGAACAGCTTCAGGTTTTCTTCCTCGGAGCGATTACGAAACGGACTGTCCTTCCCTGACTTTGTCAACGTGCCTCGGT
The DNA here is from genome assembly GCA_947258975.1 of uncultured Gammaproteobacteria bacterium. Lineage (GTDB taxonomy): Bacteria > Pseudomonadota > Gammaproteobacteria > Arenicellales > JAANXG01 > CALZGZ01. The sequence goes on along the minus strand of CAMYKK010000050.1, from coordinate 7,269 downwards.
AGCTGCGGATCTCGTCGCTGCTCAAGCTGTCAACATAAGCTTTTCCCTGGGTGATCAATTCGATCGCGTATTCGTAGAGTTGTTCGAAGTAATCAGATGCAAAGCGAAGTTCGCTCCATTGATATCCCAACCATGCAATGTCGTCTTTAATGGATTGAACGTATTCCAGGTTCTCCCGCTCCGGATTAGTATCGTCGAAGCGCAGATTGCAGGAGCCCTGATAGTCCTTTGCGATGCCGAAATTGAGGCAAATGGATTTCCCATGCCCGATGTGCAGGTAACCGTTTGGTTCCGGCGGAAATCGTGTCGCGACCCGGCCTTGGTTTTTATTCTGAGCCAAGTCAGCATCAATAAGGTTACGGATAAAATTGCTTATTGCAGGTTTTTCCACTGTGCGCGCGAAATTCGTTGTTCCTGATGCGTATTAATGCATAGTTTTTAAGTGTTTTTGGGTTCCAGGTCGCAAGAGACAGCGTAGTAAGTTTATTATAACCTGGGTAATGTCACATCCGATTGCGCACCAGGTGCCGTGAATGTTCAATTAATAGCATGCGTGGAGTGAATGACGCGCAACGCCTCTACCCGGAGTCACAACGCACACCAATCGAAGCCGTGTGAGTGGAATTTATACAGACAACATGCTAACGGATGGTAGCACAGACCAGTGAGGTTGTAAGTGATGTGGCGGCAATACAAATTTACTGTACGCAGTCGGGGTAGGGGGACATACGATATTACGCGGGAGATCAACGATCATCTGTTGCAGGCCGGGATTACTATGGGGCTCGCAAATGTGTTCGTACATCACACCAGCGCCTCACTTATACTCTGTGAAAACGCGGACCCGGCGGTGCGCCGGGATCTGGAAACCTTCATGGCGCACATGGTGCCGGACGGCGATCCAATGTTCGAACATATCTCTGAAGGTCCCGATGATATGCCGGCTCATGTACGCAGCGTTTTGACTCACAATGCGCTAACTATACCCATAACCGGTGGCCAACTCGCGCTTGGCACCTGGCAAGGGATCTACCTGTGGGAGCACCGTAAACACCCGCACCCGCACTCGCGCTCGGTGACGGTGACCTTCCACGGCGATTAGGTTCGACCTGCGGGCGGAATCCGCAATCTGCACCCAGGCGCCCCGTTTCACTGCTGGCGAGGGTTGCGAAAATTTCTCCGTGATGCCACGCAGCGACTGCCCGATGGTGCCAGCCAAGTAAGCCGTGTCGTGCCGGTGTCTCGGCGCCGGCAACGGTCTGGGTTTTCCGGCTTGTGGTGGTGCCGGAATTTTACTATATTTAGTGCTGTTTTGATGCACTGCAACAAAAATCGATCCGTGGCTGTCTGATGAGCGATTCAAAAGACATTCCCAACCATCCCCTTGATCCGTTGGATATTTCGGGGACTTGGCTGGACATGGCGATGCGCAGCCAGCGCATCGCTTGGCAGGTCGTGTCCGAGCATCTGCAACATCCGAATTCCTACACGCCGGATCCGTTTAATCTTGCCAGCGCCTACAGCAAGCTTGTTTCCGGCCTGCTGAGCGATCCCACCAGCTTGTTGGAGTCTCAGATCGCGTTTTACCGAGATTCGATCGCTTTGTGGCAAAACACCGTTAAGCGTTTGTTGGGTGCGGACAGGTTGGAACCGGTGATACAACCCAAAGCTGGCGACAATCGTTTTCGTGACGAGCAATGGTCGGACCACTTTTTGTTCGACCACATCAAACAGACCTATCTGTTGGCGGCGCGCCTGATTGAATCTGCGGTGGACAAAACCAACGGTATGGATCGCAATGAAGCCGAAAAGCTGCAGTTTTTCACCCGTCAGCTGATTGACGCCCTGGCGCCATCCAACTTTGCAACAACCAATCCAAAGGTGGTGAGAGAGACGATCCAGTCGCTTGGTAAAAATCTCCTCCGCGGCATGAACAACCTATTGGTCGATCTCGAAAAGGGTGGTGGACAATTGCGTATCAGCATGACCGATGTCGATGCGTTCAGGTTGGGTGAAAACGTCGCCACGACGCCAGGTAAGGTCGTGTATCAAAATCGGATGTTTCAACTCATCCAATATTCACCGACCACGGACGAGGTCTTCAAACTGCCATTGCTAATTGTCCCGCCGTGGATCAATAAATACTACATTATGGACCTGCAGCCGAAAAATTCGCTCATCAAGTGGCTGGTCTCACAGGGACATACCGCATTTGTCATTTCATGGGTGAACCCCGACGAAACTTATGCCGATACCGGTTACGATGAATACGTATCCGAAGGTTTGTATGCAGCGCTGGATGCGGTCGAGCGCGCTACGGGAGAACGAGAGGTTAACGCCATCGGTTACTGCTTGGGCGGCACCTTGCTGGTCTCGGTCCTGGCGCACATGGCGGGAAATGGTGAACAGCGGATTAACAGCGCCACGTTTTTTACTTCGATGATCGACTTTGAAGACCCCGGCGAGCTCGGTGTATTCATCGATGATCAACAGGTGACGGCACTGGAAGAACGCATGCAGGAAACCGGGTATCTTGACGCCACGTGCATGGCGTCTACCTTCAACATGCTGCGAGCCAATGACTTGATTTGGACTTTTGCCATTAACAACTACCTGATGGGCCAGGATCCCTTGGTATTTGACCTGCTTTATTGGAATTCAGATGCTACGCGTATGCCGGCAGCGATGCATAGTTTCTACCTGCGCAAAATGTACCTTGAAAATAAATTGCGGGAGCCGGGTGGCATTACCATTGCCGGAACCCCGATCAATGTGCGTGACATTGATACTCCAGCGTATTTTCTATCCACACAAGACGACCATATCGCGCCATGGGAATCTACGTACGCCGGCGCCAGACTTCTGTCCGGGCCAGTCCGCTTTGTGTTGGGTGCGTCGGGCCATATTGCCGGTGTCATCAATCCGCCGTCCGCGAACAAGTATCATTACTGGACCAATAAACAGAATCCTCTACCCGATAGCGCCGAACAGTGGTTGGCGTCCGCGGGCCAGAACGACGGTTCCTGGTGGACCGATTGGGCCTCGTGGGTAGAACGACAGTCCCCGGACAAGGCGCTGGCCCGTCACCCCGGTGACGCTGAACTCGAGGTCATCGAGGACGCGCCCGGCAGCTACGTTTCCAAGCGCATCACGTAACCACGCCACGTGCGCAGATCCCGCCGCGCGTCAAACACTGCTAAGGTTGAATGTACCGATACCCCTCGGCTTGGAAGTCGGCGATGGCGGTGACGCCCGAGGTCACGAACTCGACACCGGAAATAACTTGGCAGGCTCGCACGTTTTTCTTGCGCGCTGTGTTCAAACAGAAAAACACACGAATATTTCGCTGCAGTAGATCTTCCATATCTGCTGGGAACGGATTGACGGTCTGGTGTCGGTCCGTAGCGTTATTATCGAGTATCAATGGCCAGCCCTCGGCATGCACAATGGCAACAAGGTGGTAATCTTGTTCCCCCATGCTGTGGTTCTCGAAATCAGATAAGGTGTTCAAGATATTTTCAACCGCAAACGGCTGCGTTTGCGCGGGATCCTTGTACAGTTGGTTCACTTGAAACAAGAACCTGACGTTGCGCGTATGGTTTAAAGGCCGTGTTTTGCCAGCGGTTCCGGGTCCAAATTCCTCATCGATGGCCTGCGCCAGATCGGGGAGGCACTCTTGTACGTACTTCACATTGCACTCCTTCTTGCGGTGAGTTCGCGAGGATCCAATAGTACCAATTACACGCTCACGCAATGCCCTTTAGCATCGTTGACGACAATGCAGTCAATTGATTGTGATCGGAAGTTCGTTTCATCACGGATGACAGCGTAGACCACGCGATGACCCGGGAAGCCTGAGTAATCGAAGGACTAATGATCTTTCCACCGTCTCATTCGGGTATAAATCCCATGGGTTGCCGTGCATGGGCTTTTTCGCTAATTTGGTGCAAGTCCATCCTCAAAGCTTATTGGTGCCCCAATGCTCAAGCTTTACGACCTACACCGTTCCGGCAACTGTTACAAGGTCAGACTGCTGTTGGCTTTCTTGGGGATTGTGTATGAGAAGATCACCATCGATGCCAATGCCGGAGAACACAAGACCGCGCAGTTCCTCAACATCAGTCCTCGCGGGCAGCTACCGGCGTTACAAGACGAGACGCGAGTGATTTGGGATTCGATGGCGATACTGGTTTACCTGGCGGCTCGTTATGGAAAAGGACAATGGTTACCCGCAGATCCCTATGGGATGGCAGCCACGATGCAATGGTTGGCGCTCGATCAAAATGAGATTCGCTACGGCTTGGGGCGCGCACGGGCGATCACGCTAGGCAACCCGACGCGATTCGCGCAACTGGGGAATCTGGAAGAATGCCGGGAATTTGCGCGCACCGCGCTGGAGGTGTTGGCGGGTAGGTTGCAGAATAACAACTGGTTGGTCGGCGACGTGCCCACTATCGCCGACGTGGCCTGCTACCCCTACGTGGCCATGGCATCCGAAGGCAACATTTCCACCACGCCGTTCCCCGCGGTACGTCGCTGGCTTTCGCGAATCGAGACGCTGCCCGGATATGTCCCTCCACCTTAGAATTGGCACAGGGCACGGCAGCTTGGACATCGTTTCAAGGAACATGAAGTTCCGTCAACGTGGGTCGTCCGTCTCGGCGTCGAGCTGTAGCCGCTTGTAGTATTCTTCCATGTCTCCACGCACGTCCTCATCAGGGGTGGTTGTTGCTGCTGCACCTTGGCCGGTTTCGTCGGGGCTCGCTCCGGTGGCAACGCCGTAGCCGCCGGTCTCAGGGCCGGGGCCGACGGGGGTGTCGGCATCGTCGCCAGCGGCGCCATAGCCACCGGTTTCTGCACCAGCTCCGGTGGCAACAGAGGTGTCGGCGTCATCGGCAGCCGACCCGTAACCCCCTGCTTCAATCTGCGGTTCAGCCTCGCCGGCGACAGGTGCCGGTAAGGAACGGCGAAACCGGCTGTGATCGAGGGCCACGAAAATCGCGCCCAACACAATGGCCGCGGCCATAATTCCGCGATTGCGACGCTTCACCGACATCACCGTGGCGGTGGATCCAGATGCATGCGCACGCGCAGTCGGACGCCGACCACACTGCCGATGAATCCCGCTAGCAACCACAGCCAACCATGCATGCTTCCCGATCCGATGCCGGCCAACAGCGCACCAATATTGCAACCGAAGGCAAGGCGGGCGCCGTAACCAAGGAGCAAACCGCCAATAATCGAGGCCACGAGACGTTCGCGTTTGATCCGATCCTCGGGCGCGAACTTACCGGCGAGCGCTGCAGCGAGCGCCGCCCCAAGAATAAGCCCAAAGTCCATGATTGAGATGTTGTCCGCCAGGACACTGCGCGACAGGGCGACAGCGGGGTAGCCGGAACTCCAATATGGCCACGAGGCAGCATCGCCACCGATCGCCGACCAGATCTTCGCGCCCCACAGGCCGAAGGCGAAGGTGATTGACCACGGATGCCCCGCGATCAGCAGGGTCAGCAGGTTAAATACCGCCAACCCGATCACCCCCCACAACAACGGCCAGGGGCCCAGAATCAACCGGTCGGTAAAGCCGTTATCCGCAGTTTTCGCGGCAAACAGTGGCTCAACGTTTCCATGCCGTTGCCGTTCTACCGCCAGCACCACCGCATACAAGGCGATGAGGCATAACCCTTGCGCCAACAGCGCAGGACCCCAACCCAATGCGCTGATGAGAGACAGCTTGCCGAAGCTGGGTAGGGCCAGCCACCAATGAAGGTGGGCGGACGCGACGGTGGCGCCGATAACGAAGAATAACAAGGTGACAAGCATCGCGACGTGACCACCGCCTACGGTGAATAGGGTCCCGGATCCGCAACCACCGCCCAGCTGCATACCGATGCCGAAAATAAACGCGCCGATCAGCACCGAAAGGCCCACCGGCGCGACCGCCGCCTGGGCGTTGATGCCGGAAAACAGCTGGCCGAGCACCGGGAAAAACAACATGGACGTCAGGCCCAGCAAGAGTATCTGCGCACGCGCACTCGTGCTGCGGCGTTCGCGGATCAAACGCCGCCAGCCGCCTGCGAACCCGAACGTGGCATGCAGCAGGGTCACACCGAGTCCGGCACCGATCAGAAACAGTAGCGACTGGCGGGTCTGGAACTCGTCCTGTAGAAACAGACTGACCGCTAACAGGGCCAGCAGTGTCATCAATGCTACCGGTTTGTCAGGTGTTGCGACAGGAGCAGATGGTTGCATGAATCGAATTCGCTACGGTGCTTTTGTAGACAACGAGTGTGTTGCAGGCTATAGCAAGCCCAGCCTGACATCAAGGAATCTGACTCGCAGCGCCAGGCGAAAAACGATGTCCGGTGTGGCCGAGGATCCGATGCACTGTGTTGAACTAGACGCACGCGAAGGTTTGTTGCAAAGAAATTCATCGCGCACATAAGATTCCATACAATCATGAAACGATGGGTGAGCGCGGCACGGGTCTTCCCCCACTGGGTTTGCACGGTCGCAGCAATCTAATGCGATGTATGACGAGTGTTATCAACATAGTTCGCCGGCTGTGGTGGTTACAGACGGCGCGATAATGCGAATTTTATTCCTTAAAAACTTGGTAATTGATCGGTTTTTATCTTGATTTCCTAGGGGTATAGTGTGTTTCGTGGGCGTTGTCGCTGCTCGATTGACACACGCGATGCCGTTCCCAGTGACGATCGCAGGGCATGATTGATGGCGGTTATCACGCTGGCGTGCAGGGCCACAAGATTTATTAATAAAGGGTAAAGATATTTTGATCATCACATTCGACGCAGTTGATCTCTTGGGAGCGGATCACAGTTCGCACAACATTGCGTTGACGCACAATAAAAAATACTTGTCTACCAGATAAATCATCACACCAATCCATAGCGGTGCCGAAGACCCAATGACCGAGTACCAAAGGGTCGACAACGGTGCGCGACGCTCGTGTAAGGAGGGCATCCATGACAATTCAATTGAAAACGTTTTCTAGAATTCTGATCGCAGCCATGCTTATCGTAGGTGTGTCGAACCACGCACGCGCCAGAACCACGCTCGAAATGGCCTATATGCCGATCGTGCCGTGCAGCCAACTTTTCGTGATCGAAGGGATGGGTTGGGCCAAGGACGCGGGTATTGATCTCAAGTTGACGCGGTTTCCCAACGGCCCGGCGATCGTCCAGGCCATTGCCTCCGGCAAGATGGACGTCATGTGTTTCGGCATCGGGCCCGCCATGGTCACCCGCG
>CAMYKK010000049.1 GCA_947258975.1 uncultured Gammaproteobacteria bacterium | reverse complement strand
ATACAAGGTGCTATTTTTCATGCCCAATTGTCTCATTTCGGACATGCGTCAGCACCCGTTGAATCCATGCTGAAGGGGCTTAACTTAGTGCCATTCGGGACAGACCCCGATTTTCCTCAGGATAGGTTTTAAGATGCCAATGAAAATCGGGGTCTGTCCCGAATGGCACTCTTAAGCCTGACAGAGGCTAAAACCTGCTGAATTGAGGGAGAATTTCCGGGACCGTCGCCCCCAAGCAAGGATGCTGGCGCCGAGCCTACAGGGAGGAATTGACGGCGTGTCCCGGGAATTATCACTCGGTTCAGCGTGTCGTGATCCCTTAATTCAGTGCCATTCGGGTCTGTCCCCTACTTCCTAGATCGCCCATACAAGATCACCTACGCTTGATAGTGATTCGCGCAAACCTTTTCTTGCCAACCTGGATCACTTGGCTGGCTCCGGCAAGCAGCTCTATCTCGAAGTTCTCAACGCGCTCACCGTCGATGCGCACCGCTCCTTGTCGCACCATACGCCGTGCCTCTGACGTGCTGGCGGTCAGCCCTGCCTGCTTTAAAACCAGCGCGATCCCCAGGCGGCCGTCCGCAGCCATTATTTCTTTTTCCGGAATCTCGGAAGGCATTGCCCCTCTCTGAAACCGATTGATGAACTCCTCTTTGGCGCGTTGCGCGGCTGCGCGGGAGTGAAAGCGTTCCGTGATTTCCTCTGCCAATTGAAATTTCACATCGCGGGGGTTGGCTCCAGAATCGATTTCCCGTTTGAACGACTCAATCTCATTCTTTCCACGAAAACTCAACAGTTCGAAATAGCGCCACATGAGCGTGTCGGAAATTGACATTAGCTTGCCGAACATCTCGTTCGATGGCTCGGTGATTCCAATATAGTTCTCCATCGATTTCGACATTTTTTGAACGCCGTCGAGCCCCTCCAACAACGGCATCGTCACAACTACCTGCGGCGCTTGCCCGAATTGCTTCTGCAATTCGCGCCCCACCAGTAAATTGAATTTTTGGTCGGTGCCCCCAAGTTCCACATCCGCCCGCAACACCACCGAATCGTATCCTTGAATTAAGGGATACAGAAACTCATGAATCGCGATGGGTTGCCTGTTCTTATAACGCGCGCTGAAATCGTCGCGTTCCAACATGCGCGCCACGGTATGTCTGGCGGCAAGCGCCACAAGGTCTGCGGCCTGCATGTCTCCCATCCAGCTGGAATTGAACATGATGCGCGTTTTTTCCGGCGCCAGGATCTTGAAAATCTGCGCCTCATAGGTTTTCGCATTGTCATTCGCCTGTTCGCGGCTTAGGGGCGGCCGCGTTGCACTCTTCCCGGTTGGGTCGCCGATCATGCCGGTGAAATCACCAATCAAAAAGATGATCTCATGACCCAAGTCCTGGAAATGCCGCATCTTGTTGATCAAAACGGTGTGCCCCAAGTGTAGATCCGGTGCGGTCGGGTCAAACCCCGCTTTAATCTTTAGCGCCTTGCCAGAGGCCAGGCGCTCCCTTAACTCCGATTCGCGGATAAGCTCTTCGCTTCCACGGGAAATGAGAGCCATCGATGCGTCGATTGCAGTGGTCATACCTAGGGTTTGCCTGTGGATTTATCCGTGCGGCCGCGTAGTGTGCTCGTTTATCTGGTCTTTTTTGTCACTTTATCACACGCTTTTTGACGTTTGGCATGCGAATCGTTACATTAGCCGCGCCTATAAAAACAATTAAGCTCGATATTGTCCAATAATACTTATAAGACGCTTTTCTCTCGCGATCTGGCACCTACTCCGCACCCTAGTCTGCCGGCGCTTACAGCCGCAAAGACTGCATTGATAGGGGTAGTGATCACCGTGCTGACTATTTCACCCGGCAACACTGCTATCGCGTCCGTTGAACCGAAAATAACTACGGAAAGCTCGGTGCAGGAATCGGGCGCGTTGCCGTTTTACTCGTTAGCACCGGTGAGCGATATGACGGCCGCGATAGACGCAGGGTATCAATTCATCAGGCCGCCCCACACCGACCTAGACGCGGTGGATCGTAATCCTGCCACACCTATACCACCATCTCCTCGATGTGGTTGGATAAAGCACAAGGTTCGCCGAGGCGACACCCTCTCTGGTATTTTCAAACGTAACGGAATTCCCATTCGCGAAGCCTTGTCGCTGGTGAAGCACGAGCATGCATCCGTTCTCCGTTCCCTGGTTCCGGGACGGTTCATGAGGTTCTGCAAAGGGCAGGACAACGGGTTGACGGCGTTAAATTATGAGTTGGGCGATTATATGACCCTTTCATTGCAAGCTGATGGTGATGATTTCGCGGTCAACGTAGAAAAGCCCCGGATAGCGGCGCGCCATCGATACGCGTCGGGCCGAATCAAACACTCTTTATTTGGTTCGGCAAGACGGATAGGCATTAACGAGAAAATTGTAATGCAGTTGGTTTCTATTTTCGGGTGGGACATAGATTTTGCGCTTGATCTTCGGGATGGTGATCGCTATACGCTAATCTATGAGGAGCATTATATCGGTGACCGCAAAGTCGGCACCGGCGATGTCATAGCAGCTGAGTTCGTGAATTACGGGATCGTTTATCGCGCGATCCGGCATGTCGATGAAAACGGTAACGTTGATTACTACACCCCCGAGGGGACCAGTTTGCGGGGCACTTTTTTGCGTACTCCGGTAAAGTTCAGCCGTATTACGTCGCGCTTTAACCGCAAACGATTCCATCCAACACTAAAAAAATGGCGCGCCCATAGGGGAATAGATTACGGTGCGCCCCGGGGCACGCCAGTTCTGGTCACCTCCGACGGCCGTATTGGTTTCATCGGACGGAAAGGAGGCTACGGCAAAACCATCGAAATACGCCATGGCGGGACTTACAGCACATTATACGGTCACCTCTCGCGATTTAAACGTGGGTTGCGTACCGGCAGCACAGTAAAACAGGGAGAAGTAATCGGCTATGTAGGCAGCACCGGCATGGCCACTGGGAGCCACTTACATTACGAATTCCGCGTCAATGGCACCCACCGTGATCCCCTGGCTAACAACATGCCTCGATCTTCTAAGATTCCGCGTCAATATCGCGATGAGTTCCTGCTCAGCGCACAACGGTTGCTCGATCAGCTTGCTTCCTTCAAACAAACAAACTTAGCGCAAAAATAATCACCACCAACCCGTACGCACAAAAAAGGGAAGGCGGCGCCTTCCCCAGTTTCACTTCTAGCTGACCGGAGATCAAGCGGAAAACGATGATCCGCAACCGCAGGTCGTCGATGCATTCGGGTTATTGATGATAAACCTCGCACCTTCCAGATCTTCCTTGTAGTCTATTTTCGCGCCCATGAGATACTGGAAGCTCATGGGGTCGATTAAGAGCCTGACGCCACCTTTTTCCACCGCGGTATCGTCTTCTTGCTGGTCTTCATCGAAGGTAAATCCGTATTGGAAACCGGAGCACCCACCGCCCTGAACGTACACGCGAAGCTTCAAGTCCGGATTGTTTTCTTCGTCGATCAATTGTTTAACTTTCGCCGCCGCGCTGTCGGTAAACTCCAACGGGGTAGGCATTTCGGTCGCAGGAACACTCATGACAACAACACCTCACACTTAATTGGCTCGATTATTGCAGCCGTCCGGCGAGCGGTCAACTTTGACCCGCAGCTGGTCATAACTAGCTGTTTTGTTGCAATTTATCTGCGTCCACCACGCCACCCGGCACCGGCTTTAGGGTACCGGGCGCGGTGTCCGGTTCGCACACCAGGTTACCGTTTACCGTCGCACCGAGCTCCATTTCTACCGCTTTGTAGTGCACATCGCCTATTACCTGCGCCTTGGACTGAAGCTCGACGCGGCCGGTTGACTTGATGTTGCCTTTGATAACACCGTTGACCACTACATGCGGGACCGAGACATTGCCCTCGATCTCGCCCAACTCACTCAGCACCAAGGTGCTGCTATTACTTTCGTTCGCCGAAATACTACCAAGCACCTTCCCATCCACACGCAAGCCGCCTGAGAATTCGAGGTCACCCTTCAACAGGGCCTTTTGCCCGACCAGGGTGTCTATCGTATCGACCGGTTTCTCGGTGGTTGGGAGCTGTGAAGATTTTTTGCTCAACATGACATGTTCCTCCCAGGGTTAGTCAGTATATTTTAGCCGCTAGCATCCAGATTGCTAATTTAATTGTCGGCACGCTCAGACCTTAGGCCACTGATAGGTGCGTTCCGTAGTATGAGACTTCTTTTTTTTGCCCAGTGTCGTCACGCTTACCTTGATCTCCGCTGGCGCAAAGTCGGCGGGCAAGTCGATGATTCCCTCCACATTCTGGAAGTACCTAAAGTTAACATGGATCTTTGAATCTGCCGAACGCGGACGGTTAATTACCGTTTGTCGATCATTTTTCGCCCCTTTGATCTCAAATCCGACAGTACCTGTGACTTCCTCGCTGTGGCGCAGCGCCTGAATCAGCACAAGTTTGTACAGGTATTTATCAGACTTTTCAGTAGACCTTATCGCCAAGTCCTGAATCCGGACTCCGCTGCGTCCGTCTTTGGGCGAAATGATGCTTGTGTAGAACTTGAGTTCCTTATTCAGATCGGTGATCTGTGTATTCGACGCATTTAGATTCGATGCCAATTCTTTGTATGCCGCTTTATCGATCTGCAACTGCCGTTGGGCCTGACTGACCGTCAGCCTCAAATCCTTGTTTTCCTTGCGCACCAGTTCGAGATCCCTTTGCAGATTCTCGATCGTACGGTCCGCAGTCTGCCAACTATAATTGGCCTCTGAATGTCCGTACCGATACGCTGCCCAGATCAAACCTAGAAACGCCGCGCTCGCTAGCACTGATAATAGGATCTTGGCAGACGTTGATACCTTGGAACGGATTACTATGCGGTCAGTTTGCTGCCGTAACATCTATCTCAATCAGCCACACAAGAAGTTCTACAAACACTTTTGGATTCACAATCCTATTGCTCAATCTAAGGTAACAAAGGAGGCATCTCCAAGCCCATCGTCTCGTCCAATCCGAACATGATATTCATATTCTGCACGGCTTGGCCAGCGGCGCCTTTCACTAGATTATCGATCACCGATAATACAACCAGTCGGTCTCCGCCGCCGGGCTGGTGGATCGCAATACGGCACAGGTTGGACCCCCTAACCGAACGAGTATCCGGATGCTGATCCGCCGGCATAACATCGACAAAAGGCTCGGCGCCGTACTTCTTTTCAAATATGTCTTGGAAATTTTGCGATGACCCTGTGGCGGTAGCATATATTGTGGCATGGATCCCCCTGATCATAGGCGCCAAGTGGGGCACGAAGGTAAGGCCCACATCCTTCGTCGTGAGTCCTGCCAGGGCCTGGTGGATTTCCGGTTGGTGCCGATGTCCCCCCACCGCATAGGCCTTCAAACTATCACCGGCTTCGGTAAAAAGGCTGCCCAGCTTAGCGCTGCGACCGGCGCCGCTGACACCGGATTTCGCGTCCGCGATCAAGTTGGCCGGGTCAACACACTGGTCCTCCAATAAAGGTGCCAATCCCAAGATCACCGCGGTCGGATAACAGCCGGGATTGGCAACTAAATAAGCGTCGCGAATACGCTCTCTGTTCAGTTCCGGAAGCCCATACACCGATTCCGCTAGCAGCTCGGGGCAGGCATGCTCCATCCCATACCAGCGTTCCCAGATGATTTTGTCTTTAATTCTAAAGTCGGCAGCAATATCGATAACGCGCACACCCGCTTCAATGAGCCCCCGGGCGTACTCCATGGCGACCCCGTTGGGTGTCGCCGAAAATACCAAGTCACAATCGCTCAGGTGAGCGGATGCCGGGTCCACAAAGTCATGATCGACGACACCGCGCAGGCTCGGGAAATGATCCGCGACCGCAGTCCCCGCTTCATTGCGCGATGTAATGACCCCGAGCTCGATGCCGGGATGCCGTGACAGGATGCGCAATAGTTCGACACCGGTGTAACCGGTACCGCCAATAATACCGACCTTAATCATCTCTCATGTCGCGATACATGCAAACAGCCGGAGCCTCAACTCGAGACCCGTGTACCAATTTTGGACTATTACTTCGTGACGTCGCACTTTTTACCTCGCGCCAAAAAATAAAAAGGGGCCCGAAGGCCCCTGCAAGTCACAGACATCGTGTTGTTGTTATCTAACCGGTCAACTTCTGGTCCAACAATTTCCTGTTGCTTACGCTCACCCTAAAATCAATTCGCTCCCATTTGGCGCCGAGAAAAATCTGTATGAGAGGTATATAGCATAGCCTGTATCATTTTCACAACCATAAATATCGCAATATCATGGACTGCGGTGGGGATATGTTGTGAAAACACAACAATTAGCCCTGGATGGAATTCGCGACCAGCGGTGATGTAACCGATATCGGGATCGCGCTCCGCCTCTGGCGCGGCCGGGGATCTCAATCATACGTCCTTACGTCGTCGATTACCTTGCCGTCATTTGGCAGCGAACCAGGTTCTACGAAGGCGGCCTGACCACGCAATTTACAGACATCACGGATGCTGCGGGCAATCGCATCCGCTAACTGGGCGGTCCCCCGGTGCACCTCGCTCTTCAATGTCATGACGTCGTTCGTGCCGTCATTATCCACAACCAAACGGGCCTTGAGCACTTCTGCGTGTCTTTTGATAATTTCATTAACTTGGGAAGGATGAACAAACATGCCCTTTACCTTCGTGGTTTGATCGGCCCGGCCCATCCAGCCCTTGATTCGCGTGTTGGTTCGACCACAGGGGCTTATTCCCGGAAGCGCCGCCGAGAGGTCACCGGTGCCGAATCGGATCAGCGGGTAATCGGGGTTGAATGTGGTGACCACCACTTCTCCGACCTCATCTGCCGCCACCAGGTCACCGGTGCCAGGCCGCACGATTTCAACAATCACTTCCTCGTCAACAATCAGACCCTCCTTTGACTCGCTCTCATACGCTATGAGACCCAGATCGGCGGTGGCATAGCACTGTAGAACATCAATCCCATGCTCGTTTATGACCGCACGGAGCTGCGGCGGCAATGCTTCACCGCTGACCAGCGCTTTTTTGACGCTGGACAAATCCAGGCCCATCTCGGCCGCTTTTTCGAGAATGATCTTCAAAAACGAGGGCGTCCCCACATAACCCGCGGGTTGCAGATCACTGATAGTCTGCGCCTGTAATTCAGTTTGCCCCACACCGGCTGGAAACACTACGCAGCCTAAGGCATGGGCGCCACTCTCCAACATCGAGCCGGCTGGACTGAAGTGATAGGAAAAGGTGTTGTGGATCAGATCCCCCTCGCGAAATCCAGCGGCGTGCAAGGCGCGCGCCAAGCGCCAATAATTTACCCGTTTACCTTCAGGTTCAAATATCGGGCCAGGTGATGCGAACACCTTTCCCAGGTGACTGAGCGGAGTCGCCACAAGGCCACCAAACGGTCTATCTTGTTCCTGCAATCCAATAAGATTCGACTTGCGGGTGACCGGCAACTGTGACAACGCCTCGGGGTTAGCGCACTCCGAGGCGTCGACACCTTCCAAAATCCGCGCAAACGTTGAGGCGTGTCGTTGCGCGTTGGCAATCTGGTCGGGCAACTGCGCAAACAATTCCCGTTCACGTTTTTCGGGATCGCGGGTTTCTAACTGATCGTAATACTGCGTCATACGGAATTGCAACATTCTAGAATCGTTAAAGGCGGAATCCCGGAAGGCTCAAGGCGTCACTCAATCAGCGACATCTACCGTGTCGAACTGGATGGCTTAAACTTGCGATCAAGCCAACCATCGCTTGCGTCGACGGTAATGTTTGATGTCGCGATAACTTTTTCGCTTATCACCACTCATACCAAGATAAAATTCCTTGACGTCTTCATTTGCCAGCAGCGACGCCGCGTCACCGTCCATCACCACTCTACCGTTCTCCAAGATATAGCCGTAATGCGAATAGCGAAGTGCCACAGTGGTGTTTTGTTCCGCTAATAAAAACGTCACTTGTTCTTTCTCATTGAGAGCTTTGACAATTTCAAAAATCTCTTCAACGAGCTGCGGCGCCAATCCCATCGACGGTTCATCCAACAGAATTACCGACGGCTTGGCCATTAACGCCCGACCAAGCGCCAACATCTGTTGTTCACCACCAGAGGTATAGCCCGCCTGCGATCTGCGTCTTTCTTTGAGCCGCGGAAAATAACCATAAACCAGCTCAAGGTGTTGCTGTATTGCGGCACGTCCGTCTTTACGGGTGTAGGCACCGGTGAGCAAATTCTCCTCTACCGTCAAATGCTCAAAACAATGGCGTCCTTCCATCACCTGCACGACACCACGGCCGACCAGCGCATTGGGAGAGAGACTGTGTACATCCTCACCTCGAAACCGGATCGAGCCCTTGGTGACAACCCCGCGCTCGGCGCTCAACAGGTTGGAGATCGCCTTCAGAGTCGTTGATTTCCCGGCACCATTCCCTCCCAGCAGAGCGACCACGCGCCCCTCGGAAACCTCGAGGGACACGCCCTTCAGCACCAAGATCACGTGGTCATAGATCACCTCAATGTTGTTGACGCACAGGAGCGCGCCTGCGTCCGTGTCAGGCGCGCCTTGCTTTACGCTGACCGACGAACTAGTCATGTGGATGACTCACATTCGTGCGGCTAGCAGTCACGCGGCTTAATGTTGTTTTCCTTCGCGTACTGCGCCGAATCCTCTTGGATCAGCGGGTCCACGATATCGTTCATGGTATCGTAGTAGTCGGTCACAAAGCTCCATTTCTTGGCCTTGGCATCCCACTGCTGAAGGGCAACTTTTCTCGGTCCGGCATGGTTGGCGCAGGTGATCTTCACCGGAATCGTAAAGCCCGGCAGACCCAACTCTTTGAGCCGGGCTTCGGTCAGATCCAGGCTTTCAATACCATCGCGCATCATGGCAGGAGTTATCTCCTTGGTCTTGTGGATTTTCATTGCATTCCGGATCGCCTCCGAGGCGTAGACCGCCGCAATCAGACCGCGGTTGTAGAGAACTTCTCCGATGCGATCGCGTTCACCTTGCGCTTTACCCTTGTCGTAGACGTGTTTCTTGATGTCGTCGTGGGCGGGGAAATTGTCACCCGGCGCGTGAAAAGCACCCGACAAGTAGCCATGGGCACCGTCACCGGCGGGTAACACGTCGTTCTCGGATCCTGACCACCACACTCCGATGAAGTGGTCCATGGGATAACGAATCGACGACGCCTCCTTAATGGCGACCTGGTTCATCACACCCCAACCCCACATCAGCACCCAATCGGGTCGCTCGCGGCGAATCTGCAGCCAGGTGGCCTTCTGCTCCTGCCCTGGGTGATCCACGGCCAGGAGCATCAACTCAAAACCGAACTTCTCCGCCGCCTTCTCCAGGGTGCGGATCGGTTCCTTGCCATATGCGGAGTTGTGATAGACGAGGGCAATCTTCTTGCCCTTCAACTTGTCCATGCCGCCTTCCTTCTCGCCGATGTATTTCACCAGCACTGCGGCCTGATCCCAGTAAGTGGCGGGAAAGTTGAAGATCCACTCAAACACCTTGCCGTTCGCGGCAGACGTTCGACCATAACCCATCGAATGGACGGGGATCTTGTCCACCGACGCCTTGGGGATAATCTGGTAGGTAATGCCGGTGGATAAGGGTTGGTACACCAAGGCGCGTGACGGCGGCGTATCCTTGGTCTTCTCGTAACACTCCACACCCTGCTTGGTGTTATAGGCGGTCTCGCATTGCACGAGTTTGACTTTCACTCCCTCGATGCCGCCGTCCCGCTCATTCAACATCATCAGGTAATCATGGTACCCATTCGCAAAGGGGATACCGTTGGGGGCATACGGTCCAGTCCGGTAGTCGAGGGACGGTATCACCAGTTCGTAGGCGCTCGCCGTTGACACAACAGCTGGTAGAGCCAGTGTCGCCCCGATCAAGGCGCCAGTTAGTCGCTTAAACATCATCTTCAGCCTCCTCATATATTGGCAGTTGAAAATCGTAGATCCAATACTATGCCTGTCGCGTCATCAATATGGAAACGGCCACAGGCGCAGTTTCTCTTTCAGTATCTGCCACATTCGGGCAAGTCCGTGTGGCTCGACGATCAAGAAAAATACAATGAGCACACCCATCAGCGTGATTTCGACATGCTTAGCGGTCACCACTTCAACCGCGAGCCCGTCGACCATGAAATTTTTCAAGAAGATCGGCATTAAGGTCATGAACGCCGCACCCAGAACAGATCCGAGAATACTTCCCAAACCCCCGATAATGATCATGAACAGTACAAGAAAGGACTGTTCGACGCCGAATGCCTCTATCGGTTCCGCCGATCCCAGCCATACGCCGAAATACAGCGCCCCCGCCATACCGATGTAGAAGGAACTCACCGCAAACGCCGATAACTTCGCGGCCAAGGGCCTGATACCGATGAGTTCAGCGGCGATATCCATATCCCGAATGGCCATCCACGAGCGGCCGACCCGGCCGCGTACGATATTTTTCGCGGCCAACGCAAACAACACCACGAAACCCAGACAAAACAGGTAACGCGCCGCGGGCGACGCACTCGGCCCGGTCACCAACACGCCGAACATCTCCACCGACGGCATGGTGATCTGACCGGTGGGACTGTAATTGAAGAACCAGCCGACCTTGTTGAACAACCAGACCAGGAAAAACTGCGCCGCCAACGTGGCCACCGCCAGGTAGAATCCCTTGATACGCAGACTGGGTATACCGAACAACACCCCCACCGCGGCGGTTATCGCCCCCGATAACAAGATCACAATGATCAAATTCAGATCGGGAAACAGCGTGATCAGCTTGAACGTGGCAAACGCTCCCACGGCCATGAAACCGCCGGTGCCCAAAGACACTTGGCCACAGTATCCGGTCAACAAATTCAGCCCGATGGCCGCTAATGCATACGCCAGAAACGGCACGAAGATCGCATTGGCCCAGTAGGAGTCGATGAACCAGGGTACACCTAAAAATGCCACCGCCATGAAGCCAAAAACGAACACGCGATCCTGCGCGATAGGCAGAATCGACTGATCGGCAATATAACTGGTTTTAAATTGACCCGCTTCTCTGTAAAACATTTTTGCATCCGCGGCGCAGCGACGACGCCAGTGTTTAAACTCGTTCTATAATCCGTTCCCCAAACAGTCCCTGCGGACGGAACAGTAAGAAAACCAGGGCGAGCATGTAGGCGAACCAGTTCTCAATGGCACCCCCCACAAACGGCCCGAGATAGACTTCGGCCAGCTTTTCACCGACGCCGATGATCAGTCCACCGACGATGGCGCCGGGAACCGAGGTAAACCCTCCCAATATCAACACCGGCAACGCCTTGAGTGCGATTAATGACAACGAGAACTGAACTCCGGACTTGCTGCCCCACATGATGCCCGCGACCAGCGCGACGATCCCCGATACCGACCACACAATGACCCAGATGGTGCGTAACGAAATTCCGACACTCAGCGCAGCTTGATGATCATCCGCCACCGCGCGCAGCGCCCGCCCGATGCGGGTACGGTGAAAGAAAATACCCAAGATGGTAACCAACACCGCACCGGTGATTGCCGCGACCAGCTCGAGCTTCTCAACGTATATCCCGTAATTGTCCAACGCCCAATCGGACGCGCCTTGCGGAATACCGATATCCAGAGGCTTGACATCGGAACCGAACAGTATGTCGCCCACGCCCTCCAGCACGTAAGCCAAGCCCAGAGTCGCCATGAATAAGATGATCGGCTCCTGCTTCACCAGGTGCTGCAAGACCAGTCGCTCGATCAGCCACGCCACCACTACCATGACGCCGATGGTCAGCACAATTGCCATCCACACCGGGAACGTGAATCCAAACCAACGATCGACCCATCCGCCGGGCGCCATGAAATCATACAAAGCCAGGGCAGCAAACAAACACATGACACCCTGCGCGAAATTGAAAATACCTGACGCTTTGAATATGAGCACAAATCCGAGCGCCACCAGCGCATACATGACACCCGCCATCACGCCGCTGATGACGATCTCAAGAAAGAATATCACCTCACCTCCCATAGGTGGTCACCATCAATTGTCCAACTCCAGATCACTCATGACTAACGCCAAGATACGCATCGATGACGCCCTGATTGCCGCGGACTTCATCGGGCGTGCCATCGGCGATCTTCTTCCCATAGTCCAGCACCACCACCCGATCCGAGATATCCATGACCACTCCCATATCGTGCTCGATCAGAGCGATGGTGGTCGCGAACTCCTCGTTCACATCGAGGACAAAACGGCACATGTCTTCCTTCTCCTCCACATTCATCCCCGCCATGGGCTCATCCAGCAGTAACAAGTCGGGCTCCGCAGCCAGCGCGCGTCCCAACTCGACCCGTTTTTGCATGCCATAAGGCAGGCGGCCCACCGGAGTCTTACGAATAGCTTGAATTTCCAAGAAGTCGATAATGTGCTCGGCAAACTCGCGGTGCTTCAATTCTTCGTTGCGAGCCGGGCCATAGTAAAGCGCCTGCCAGATTACGTTCTTCTTCATGAGCGTGTTGCGCCCGGTCATGATGTTGTCCAGAGTTGACATCCCTTTGAACAGCGCAATGTTCTGAAATGTGCGGGCGATACCTCGCGACGCGGCGTGGTGCGGTTTCATTTGCGATCGGGTCTCACCCTTGTAGGTGATACTGCCCTGTTGCGGATGATAAAATCCGTTGATGACGTTCAACATGGAACTCTTGCCGGCACCGTTGGGCCCAATGATCGCGCGAATCTCCCCGTCACGGATATCAAAGCTGACGTCCTCGATGGCCTTGACGCCACCGAACGCCAAGCTGATGTTGTGTACCTCCAACAGCACACCGTTGGGAGGGCGCTCTGGATTCATTAGCTGGCTCTTTTCATCTTCACGCCTGACAAATCCCGGATTTCCAGTTCACCCGCAATCTTACCGGTGCGTCCATCTTCGAACTTGACCTGTGTCTCGATGTAACACGATGTCTGATCGCTATAAAGCGCATCCACCAGGACAGCATACTTCTCGGCAATATGACCGCGGCGAACCTTGCGTGTACGGGTCAACTCACCGTCGTCGGCATCCAATTCCTTTTGCAGGACCAGAAAGCGGCGTATTTGTGACTTTGCGAGCTTGGGATCCTGGGCAAGATCACGATTAACCTGCTCCACGCTTTCCTGGATCAGATCATACGTCTCAGGCCGTGCGGCTAGTTCCTGATAGCTCGAGTAAGAAATGTTGCTGCGCTCAGCCCAGTTCCCCACCGCCTCCAGGTCGATGTTAATAAATGTCGTACAAAAATCACGCCCGTCCCCGAAGGCCACCGCCTCTCTGATATACGCAAAAAACTTCAGCTTGTTCTCGATGTACTTGGGCGCAAACATGGAACCGTCGTTGAGTTTGCCAACGTCCTTAGCGCGATCAATAATTTTTATGTGTCCGCGCTCGTCGAAGAACCCGGCGTCGCCCGTGTGCACCCACCCATCCTCAGTCTTGGTCTGTGCGGTAGCATCCGGATCTTTAAAATACTCCTTGAACACGCCTGGGCTGCGATATACGACCTCTCCATTATCGGTAATCTTGATCTCAACGTCGGTCGCGGGTTTCCCCACGGTGTCGGGAAAGACCTCCCCGTTAGGTTGAATAGTCACGAAAACCGCCGCCTCGGTCTGTCCATAAAGCTGTTTAACGTTGATCCCCAACGAGCGATAAAACTGAAAGATATCGGGACCAATCGCCTCCCCGGCGGTATATGCCAGCCGCGTCCGGCTCAGGCCCATGGTGTCCTTCAATGGCCCGTACACCAATAGCCGGCCCAGGGCATACAACAATCGGTCTTTCAACGACACTTCCTTACCATCGAGCATGCTGCTGCCCGCTCGCCGCGCCACGCCCATGAAATAATGGAACATTCGCTGCTTGATCTTGGCGGCATCCTCCATGCGGATCATCACCGTCGTCAACAAATTCTCGAATATGCGCGGCGGCGCAAATACATAGGTAGGTCCGATTTCACGCATATCCTGCATCACGGTCGCACCGCTCTCGGGACAACTCACACAAAACCCGGAAACGTATGATTGCGCGTAGGAGAATAGATGATCACCGACCCACGCCATTGGCAGATAGGCCAGGATTTCATCGTGTTCATTGAGCCCCTCCAGCTCAACGCCATTGCGGGCCGTGATCAACACATTGTCATGGGTCAATACGACACCCTTAGGACGGCCGGTCGTGCCCGAGGTATACAGAAAGATTGCGACATCACTGCCCTTACCCTGGTTGACCTGTTCCTCATAGAAATCCGGATTTTGCGCGGCGAAGTCGCGGCCCTGTTTCTGGACCGTATCGAAGTCCTGCAGTTGACTGCGGTCGTAGTTACGCATCCCGCGGGAATCGTCGAAGATCACTTGAGTGAGTTGGGGACAGCGGTCGTGCACCTCGATCACTTTATCCACCTGCTCTTGATCCTCGGCCAATACAAAACTGGCCTCGGCGTGTTCCAGCACGTACTGCAGTTCCTCGGCAACGGCGTCTTGATAGGCCGGTACCGGGACCCCCCCCAGCGCCTGGGCGGCGGCCATACCGCAGTATAGCCGCGGGCGGTTGTCGCCAATAATCGCCAGCTTGTCACCGCGTTTGAAGCCACGTACCGCCAAGCCGCACGCCAGCATCCGGACCTCCTCTTCAACCTGGCGCCAGGTCCAGGTTTGCCAGATTCCGTAGTCCTTCTCGCGAATAGCGGGCCGATCGCCAAACCGCCTCGCGCGATCTAGCAACAGCTTAGGGAAGGTATCTAAGCCTTCGGTAGGCATCCTCTGGTGTAACTTTTAAACGGTAAATAATTATATTTTTATCTATTTATGCACCACGTCATGCAGCGCAACGGTCAAAAGTTTACCACGGCAAGTTGACTATCCCTATCTGTTCTGTGTGGGATTTCGTCACTGCTTTGCCGTACGCGTGATGAATCGTTGCGGTGAATCTAGCTTAGCTGAGCTTTGATCTTCTCGAAACTCGCTTCGATGGCGGCGATGTCGCCCGGCTTGGGTCCCCAGTTCAGCTTCAATTCATCGTCTTTCTCGCGCGGTAGCACATGAATATGAAAATGAAACACGGACTGTGCGGCGCCCGGACCATTGGCCTGGACTAGATTGATGCCATGGGGGTGCAGCGCCCGGTTGGCCGCCTCGGCAATCCGCTTGGCGGTTTGCACGGTAGCCGCGATTAATGGATCGGGGACGGCGTATACGTCTTCCCAGTGTTCCTTCGGAACCGCGAGCACGTGACCAGGATTGGCCGGATTGATGTCCATAAAGGCCAAGCTATGTTTGTCCTCGAAGAGCTTGAAACACGGGATATCCCCGGCAACGATTTTACAAAATATACAATCAGGATCCGCGCGCATCGTGTCACCTCCCGAGCTGTAGCGTAAGTGGGATGATTATGAAGCGTTATATTTTTAGGTCGCTCTTGCGGTGGCCGTCAAGCGTCCCACGCCGCCGTGCATATTTCTCAACTCAATCGGCTTGATCGCCGATGTTACCGGCGGCTCGTCCACAGAAATCGCCAACAAACCACACCATTGGCAATCACGTGGATATTCAGGACGAACTAATCGGTATGCGTTTACCACCAGGTTCCGAAGACTCTGCCTTGGGTAACGTAATCGTCAATAAGCCGTTTTTGAACGACGCATTAACCGCGTCCTCGTCGATCTTTACCGGGATCGGAATCGAGCGCCGGAATGCACCCGCCGCACGCTCCATAATGTGGAAGCTGCCTTCCCTCTCGTACCTGCGCGGGGCCACTGCGCCCCAAACCGTCAAAATACCATTTTCCAGGACCAGCTGGATGTTGCGTTCGTCGACACCCGGCAATTCCACGATGACCTCAAATCTATCTTCCTCTTCATGCATATCGGCACGGGGATGCAGCGTGCCCACATTCCAGTCAGCCGGCGCCCAGGCGCGCGGCGCGGAACTACGCCAAAAATGATCGTTATCGCTCATAGCAGCTCTCGGTTGTCGTCGTGTCTCGCATGGTTCTGTTGATTGGGCGATGTCAGGGTGTTGGGGTTGGCGTCGGTGTGGGCGTAGCGGTCGGTGTCGGTGTCGACGTGGGCGTAGTGGTTGGCGTCGGCAGACACGTCGCAGTGTCGCACTTGGTTCCGATCAGGTTACCCGAGTAACTCGTCGCCAGCCCGGAACAGACAAAGCGTTCCGGTCCAATAGGCGCCGAAAGATTGTTCTGGAATATACCCGCTTGCGTAAAGAACGTGACGACACAACCGCTGCCGAATGAGCACCGTTCCTCATAACTAAGCACGTTTCCTGAAACTCTGACGATGATCGAACAGTTGGAGTCCGTCGATCTGACAATAGCCGAACCGTCCGCATTGACGAGGACAGTGGAGGTGTGAACGAAATCATTTGCCGCATCATCAACCGAGATTGCGACATTAGAGACCAGTTGCCATTCGCCGCTGTTCTCAGTGGGCCCCTGGGTTCCCGAGCCGGCGCCACCGCCCCCACTGCTTACGCTGTCGCCCCCGCATCCGGCCACCAGAGCAGCGATTATCAAGATTGCAAAGTTTTTCATCGTCGAAGCTTGTCCGTCGTCGTAGGGTTGCCGCGACCAATATACTTACCCAAAAGCCCGCGACACACACGCATCTCGTGTTTTCATCTACACTGCCGTTGAACGTCGAATCATACGGCAACGGACCAGCGCTCGCTAGCCACTCAGCCGCGAATCGCTCAGCGTGGTGCCCAGCCGCCCGATCCGTTCGTCATCATCCGGGACGCTTGCCGGTTGGGAATCCGTCCGCGGGGAAACCTGACCGGGTTTGTTTTATAGTGCTGCGGATGCGCATTGTTACTTTGAATCGCTCCAGCCCTGGAATGGCCGGTGCGCTGGCAACCGCCGGCTTTCTCGTTGGGGTCAACGATCACTGCGAATCCGCCGCGGAAATGGTCGCGCGGCAACCCATAGTCGGCCCCGATTTCGGTATCGGTATGCACACAGCCGCAGTACGCAAACGGGACCTCGCGCCGGCGTCGTTCACCTTGCCCGGCCGCGCGCAGACCATTGCCGACTTGGTGCAAGATGCGGGCTAACCATGGCTTTTTTACACGCGGCGGAAAGCAAGCTCGAATACCGAACCACGGGCACGGCGCCGGAGCGGGCGCCGACACTGGTGTGGCTGCACGAGGCGCTGGGCTGCGCCGCTATGTGGAAGGACTTACCTGTCGAACTATCCGCGCGCACCGGTTTTGGGTCTCTCAACTACAGCCGCCAGGGTCACGGCCGCTCAGAGTCGATGACGCATAATCGGGACGTGGGTTACCTGCATCATGAGGCATGGGTGGTTTTGCCGCAGGTGCTGCACATCATTGGTGTGCACGACACGGTGCTTGTCGGACACAGCGACGGCGCCACCATCGCCCTGCTTTACGCCAGCCAGCGGCCGGACGGCCTGCTCGGGATGGTGCTCGAAGCACCGCATGTGTTTGTCGAAGATATTACCCTGGAAGGGATTCGCAAAACCCGTGCGGCGTTCGCAAATAAAGCACAACTTGACAGGCTGCGGCGCTATCATGGGGAAAATACTGACGCCGTGTTGAGCGCCTGGCACGATACCTGGTTGCGGCCGGATTTCCGCAACTGGAACATCGAAGACGTCCTACACGGCATTCAATGTCCAACGCTTATCATACAAGGTGAGGACGACGAATACGGCAGTATGCGTCAGATCACCACGATCGCTGACAAGGTCTCGGGGCCCGTGCGCACATTAATCGTGCCTGGTTGCGGCCACATTCCCCACGCCTCGCACAAGGCCGAAGCCAGCGAGGCGATGGTGTCTTTTGTGTCCGAAATTTGCGCGCCGTCCGGTCGGAACTAACCGGAAATGTAGTGCTCTAGTTGTGCAATGACGAACTGCTGCTCGGCGATGATAGATTTTACCAGATCACCAATTGAGATTACGCCGATGACGCGATCGTTCTCGATGATCGGTAGATGTCTGACGCGTTTGTCGGTTATCAGCGCCATGCATTCATCGACGGTCTGACTGCGCCGCCCGCATACGACCGGTGCGGTCATGATATCTCCAACAGTGGTGTCGTGGGAAGCCTTGTTTCTGAGGATAACCTTGCGAGCATAATCCCGCTCCGAAATGATCCCGACGAGCTTTCCTTGATCGAGCACCACCAATGCCCCAATCTCTTTTTCCGCCATGTCCTTGATCGCCTGCAGTACGGTGTCCTGGGGGCCGATAGTCCAGATTTCCGATCCCTTCTCATCCAAAAGTTGCTTGATTGTTTTCACTTTCTCCTCCCTAGTTACGATACGTGCTCAATTCAGCCGCATGATGACGCGGATCTATAGCTTACATATTCCGGCGGTACTGCCCGCCAACCGCGAACAGCGCCTGGGTGATCTGTCCCAGTGAACAGTGGCGCACCGCGTCCATGAGCGCGGCGAATACATTCTCGTCGTTCACTGCCGCTTGTTTTACCCGTTCCAAAGCGCGCGACGCCCGATCGGCATTGCGCGCCTGAAACTCCTTGAGCCTGCAAATTTGTCCGCGCTTTTCCTGTTCCGTAGAGCGTGCCAACTCAACGGTCACGTCTGCAGGCGGATGCGGATTTTCGAAGGTGTTCACACCAATGATGGGCAGGCTGCCGTCATGCTTCTGGTGCTCATAGTTTAAGGACTCATCCTGAATCTTGCCACGCTGATAGCCGGTTTCCATGGCACCGAGCACACCGCCGCGTTCAGACAGGCGCTCGAATTCGATTAATACCGCCTCTTCCACCAGGTCGGTGAGCTGCTCGACGATAAACGCGCCTTGGTTCGGGTTTTCGTTCTTCGCCAAGCCCCACTCGTTATTGATTATAAGCTGGATGGCTAGCGCCTGTCGTACCGAGTCCTCCGAGGGTGTAGTAATCGCCTCATCAAAGGCATTCGTATGCAGGCTGTTGCAATTGTCATAAACCGCTATCAACGCCTGCAACGTCGTGCGAATATCGTTGAACGCGATCTCCTGGGCATGTAGCGAACGGCCCGATGTCTGCACGTGATATTTCAGTTTCTGACTACGCTCGTTGGCGCCATATCGAAAACGCATGGCAGTGGACCAGATGCGCCGCGCGACCCGACCCATCACCGAATACTCAGGATCCATGCCATTGGAGAAAAAGAACGACAAATTGGGCGCGAAATCATCGATATTCATGCCCCGCGCCAGATAGGACTCGACATATGTGAATCCGTTCGCAAGCGTAAACGCCAGTTGGGAAATGGGGTTGGCACCTGCCTCAGCGATGTGATAACCGGAAATCGACACCGAGTAGAAGTTGCGTATCGCGTTGTGCACGAAGTATTCCTGAATATCGGCCATCATGCGCAGGCTGAACTCGGTGGAAAATATACAAGTATTCTGGCCTTGGTCTTCCTTTAAGATATCGGCCTGTACCGTGCCGCGAACATTTTCCAGCGCCCATGTCTTGATCTTCGCAACCTCGCCGTCCGTCGGTGGACGGTTGTTCTCTGTCTCGAATTTCTCGAGCTGCTGATCGATGGCGGCATTGAGAAACATCGCCAGAATGGTCGGCGCCGGCCCGTTGATGGTCATGGACACCGATGTCGTCGGGTCACACAGGTTGAAACCTTCGTACAGTAGTTTGATATCATCCAAGGTGGCAATGGACACGCCTGAATTACCGACCTTGCCGTAGATATCCGGTCGCTCGTCCGGATCCCAGCCGTACAGGGTGACCGAATCGAAGGCAGTGGACAGCCGCTTGGCCGTGGCATGTTCCGACAATTTCTTGAATCGCAGGTTGGTCCTTGCCGCGTCGCCCTCGCCCGCGAACATACGCGTCGGGTCTTCCCCCTCCCGCTTAAATGCGAACACCCCGGCGGTGTACGGAAAACTTCCCGGCACATTTTCCAACAGCAACCACTGCAACAACTCGCCGTGATCCTGATACTTTGGAAGCACCACCTTCGGGATCCGCGTCCCTGAGAGGGTGGTGTGGGTCAGCCGGGTGCGAATTTCGCGATCACGGATTTTTACAACGTATTCATCACCGGCATAACTGTCTTGAATCTTAGGCCACATCTGGAGCAATTTGTCCGCACGCGGATCGAGCTGCTGTTGGCGGTCGGCAATCAACTCATCCAACTCGGGGCCGTCCTGACCCGCCTCTCGCAGCATCCGCTTGCTTTGCGTGAGCTGTTGCCGTTCGCGCGCAACGCGCGCTTGCGCTTCGGCGGTGCGTCGATACTCATGCACGGTCTCCGCGATCTCCGCGAGATAGGACTGCCGATTAGCAGGTATGATGATGGTTTGACTGCTGGACACCTTGCTGGAAACATCCGGCAACATTCCCTTGGCAATGGCCAGCCCCTTTTCAGCGAGAATTGCCCGCAGGCCGTGGTATAGCGCGCTGACGCCGTCATCGTTGAATCTCGAGGCGATGGTACCGTAGATGGGCATCTCATCGACCGGCGTCGAAAACGCCTTGTGGTTGCGCTGCATTTGTTTTCCCACGTCGCGGAGTGCATCGGCCCCGCCCTTACGATCAAATTTGTTAATCGCTACGATATCGGCAAAGTCGAGCATGTCGATTTTTTCGAGTTGCGTGGCGGCGCCGAATTCCGGGGTCATCACATATAGCGCCACGTCAACAAAGGGAACGATCCCCGCGTCTCCCTGCCCGATCCCCGGGGTCTCCACCACCACCAGATCTACTCCCGCAAGCTTGACGGCGCTTATAATATCCGGGAGATAAGCGGGCACCTCGGTCCGCGCCGCGCGCGTCGCCAGCGAGCGCAGATAGATGCCATCGCTGTCGATGGCATTCATGCGGATACGGTCGCCCAGCAGGGCGCCACCGGTCTTGCGCCGGGTGGGATCGATCGCAAGGATGGCGATTCTCAATCTGTCTTGCTGATCGAGCCGGAATCGCCGTATTACTTCATCGGTTAGTGATGACTTACCGGCACCGCCGGTGCCGGTGATTCCCAGCACCGGGATTCGCTCATCGGATTGTGCGACGGCCTCGTCGAATCGCACCCTTTGGGCCGCATTCAGCGACCCGTTTTCAAGCGCCGTAATCATGCGCGACAAGGCATACCAATCACCTCCGGTGAGCGCGTCGATATCAGGAGGCGCTGACTGGCTGGGGTCAAAATCGCATTGCGCGATCATGTCCTCAATCATGCCCTCCAGGCCCATATGCTGCCCGTCCGTTGGGGAATAGATCTTGCTCACGCCATACGCGTGCAATTCCGCTATTTCCGAAGGCACGATCACACCGCCGCCACCGCCAAACACCCGCACATGCGCAGCGCCGTGCTCACGCAGCATATCGACCATGTACTTGAAGTACTCGATGTGGCCGCCCTGGTAGGAACTCACCGCTATCGCCTGCGCATCCTCCTCCAGGGCCGCGCTTACAATGTCGCGCACCGACCGATTGTGGCCGAGGTGGATCACTTCAACGCCAGACGACTGCAGGATTCGCCGCATGATGTTGATCGATGCATCGTGTCCGTCGAACAGGCTGGCAGCGGTCACGAAGCGGATAGGGTGCTTGAATCGGGCGCGCTTGACAGAAATCAGGGTCTCGGCTGGCGCTGAAGCCATGTGTTTGCCTCCGCTGGTTGTCCTAATGGTAGCAACCATTGGTCATGATCTTCACAATTATAAGTTGACGTTTACGTTAACGTCAAGTATATTCGGCAGGCACACCACCGATTCGGCTCTTGAGACGATGCAAGCCAACGACCCGACCACCTACTCCATTACCGAACTCTCCAAGGAGTTCGACGTTACCACGCGCGCGATTCGATTTTACGAAGACAAAGGTCTGTTAAAACCAGCGCGCAACGGCTTGACGCGCGTCTACACACCGCGCGACCGGGTGCGTTTGAAACTGGTGCTGCGTGGCAAACGCATTGGATTCTCGCTGGACGATGTGCGCGAAATCATGGACATGTACGACTCCTCACCGGGCGAGATCGGTCAGTTGGACTATATGCTGGATAAACTCGCCGAACGCCGTGCGAGGTTGCATCGCCAACAAAAAGATATTGATTTGACACTCAAGGAACTGCACGACATCGAGGACCAGTGCCGGGAACGATTGGCGATGATGCGCAAACAACCACCCCAGTCCCAAGCCTCCTAGCCGGCACCGTTACATACTATGAGTACACACTATCCGAGCCTTAACTTCGAACTTGGTGAGACGGTGGAGATGCTGCGCGAGTCTGTCTATGACTTCGCCCAAAGCGAGATCGCCCCAAGGGCGGAAATGATTGATCGTGACAACGAGTTCCCCGCCGACATGTGGCGCAAGATGGGCGATGTTGGCTTGCTGGGGATCACCGCGGACGAGGACTTCGGCGGCGCGGGGATGGGATATCTCGAACATGTCGTCGCGATGGAAGAAATCAGCCGCGCATCGGCGTCGGTAGGCCTGTCCTACGGTGCGCACTCGAACCTGTGTGTAAATCAGATCCAGCGCAACGGCAATGCAGACCAGAAACGGCAATACCTGCCGCGCCTGATCGACGGTGAACATGTCGGGGCATTGGCGATGAGTGAACCGGGTTCCGGTTCCGATGTGGTGGGGATGCGCCTGCGCGCCGATAAGAGAAACGGCAACTATATATTGAATGGCAACAAGATGTGGATCACCAATGGTCCGGACGCCGATGTGTTGATCGTTTACGCCAAGACCGATCCCGACGCCGGCCCCAAAGGCATCACCGCTTTTCTTATTGAAAAGGGCTTCGCGGGATTTTCCACCGCCCAGAAGTTGGACAAATTGGGTATGCGCGGATCCAATACCTGCGAGCTGGTGTTTCAAGACTGCGAAGTACCCGAGGCGGGTGTACTCGGTGAAGTCAACAACGGTGTCCACGTACTCATGAGCGGCCTCGACTACGAGCGTGTCGTGCTGTCGGGAGGCCCGCTGGGTATCATGCAGGCATGTATGGACGTGGTCGTGCCGTATGTGCACGAACGCGAGCAATTCAATCAACCGATCGGTGAATTTCAACTCATGCAAGGCAAGCTGGCCGACATGTACACCACTTTGAACGCGTGCCGCGCTTATGTGTATACGGTTGCCAAGGCCTGCGATCGTAATCACGCGACCCGCAAGGACGCCGCCGGGGCGATTTTGTACTCCGCGGAAAAAGCCACGTGGATGACCTTGCAGGCGATACAGGCCCTGGGTGGCAACGGTTACATCAATGATTATCCCACCGGCCGCCTATTGCGCGACGCCAAGCTTTATGAAATCGGCGCTGGTACCAGCGAGATCCGCCGCATGCTGATCGGCCGCGAGTTATTCAACGAGACGCGCTAACAACGGCCTTAAGCTTTCACAAAGAGCACCCAATCATGAAACAGGACCCGATCGTCATCATCGGCGCCGCTCGCACCCCCATGGGCGGCTTTCAAGGTGATCTCACAGCGTTGTCCGCGCCACAGCTCGGGACCGCGGCCATCCAGTCGGCAATACAACGCGCCGGCGCTGCATCGGACGACATCCAGGAGGTCATCATCGGCTGCGTGCTGCCGGCCGGCGTGGGGCAAGCGCCGGCCCGCCAGGCGTCATTGGGCGCCGGCATTCCTCAGCAGACAGGCTGCACCACCATCAACAAGATGTGCGGTTCGGGGATGAAGGCCACGATGCTGGCCCACGACCTGATCCGGGCCGGCAGCAACGACATTATGGTCGCCGGCGGAATGGAGAGCATGACCAACGCGCCCTACTTGTTGAACAAGGCGCGCGGCGGCTATCGCATGGGGCATGGCCAAGTCTACGACCATATGTTCCTCGACGGTTTGGAAGATGCCTATGACAAAGGTCGCTTGATGGGGACCTACGCCGAGGACTGCGCGGAGAAATACAACTTCAGCCGCGAAGCTCAGGACGAGTTTGCGATAACCTCTCTGACCCGCGCCAAACAGGCGATCGACGACGGCACCTTCGATGGTGAGGTGGTTCCAGTAACGATCTCGACTCGAAAGGGCGAGCACACCGTCTCCCATGACGAACAACCCCACAAGGCAAACATCGAAAAGATTCCGCAGCTGAAACCGGCGTTCCGTAAAAACGGCACAGTGACGCCGGCCAATTCCAGTTCCATCTCCGACGGCGCCGCGGCGCTGGTGCTGACACGCCTGTCTGTGGCGGAGAAGCGTGGCTGGCGACCGCGCGCCCGTATTCTCGGCCACACCACCCACGCACAAGAGCCGGGTTGGTTCACCACCGCACCGGTATTCGCGGTAAAGCATCTGCACGAAAAACTCGGCTGGTCACAAAGCGACGTCGATCTGTATGAAATCAATGAAGCGTTTGCGGTGGTGACCATGGCCGCGATGCATGATCTCAAGATTCCCCACGATAAGGTCAATGTGCACGGCGGCGCCTGTGCCTTGGGTCATCCCATCGGCGCATCGGGTGCTCGTATATTGGTGACCTTGTTAAATGCTCTGGACAAGCACGACCTCACACGCGGTGTGGCGTCGCTGTGCATCGGCGGCGGTGAAGCGACAGCCATAGCGATAGAGAGAATCCAATAACGGCGAATAAGCCATCTATCTCGTCCCCCTTTCACCACATTTCATTTAATAACAGTGACCGGAAATCATGGGCCTACTGAAGACCAGTGTTGATCGCGAGTCCGCCGACTTCATCGCGCACTCACAAGCCATGCAGTCGTTGGTGACAGAGCTGCATAAGAAACTGTCGCACGTCGCCCAAGGCGGCGGAAAACAGGCTAGGAAAAAACATCTCGATCGCGGCAAGCTGCTGCCGCGAGACCGGGTGTTGAAATTGATCGATAAAGACTCCGGTTTTTTGGAATTTTCGCAGCTCGCCGCGTACGGTGTATATCAGGATGATGTACCGGCGGCGGGGATCATCACCGGGATCGGACGCATTCAAGGACAGGAATGCGTGATTATCGCCAACGACGCTACCGTCAAAGGAGGAACGTATTATCCCTTGACGGTCAAGAAACACCTGCGCGCCCAGGAGATCGCTCAGTCCAATCACCTGCCGTGTGTCTATCTCGTCGACTCGGGCGGTGCGTTCCTGCCTAAACAAGATGAGGTGTTCCCCGACCGTGATCACTTCGGCCGCATCTTTTTTAACCAGGCAACAATGTCGTCACAAGGCATCCCGCAGATCGCGGTGGTGATGGGCCAGTGTACCGCCGGCGGCGCCTACGTGCCCGCGATGTCGGATGAGGCGGTCATTGTCAAAGAGCAAGGCACCATCTATCTCGCCGGTCCCCCGCTGTTGAAGGCCGCCACCGGCGAGGTGGTGACCGCCGAAGAACTGGGCGGCGCCTTTGTGCACTCTCGCAAGTCGGGAGTCACCGATCATTTTGCGGAAGACGACGCCCACGCCCTGGAGATCACCCGCGAGTTGATCTCTCATCTAAATC
The DNA here is from genome assembly GCA_947258975.1 of uncultured Gammaproteobacteria bacterium. Taxonomy (GTDB): domain Bacteria; phylum Pseudomonadota; class Gammaproteobacteria; order Arenicellales; family JAANXG01; genus CALZGZ01. Next base: position 38,882 of record CAMYKK010000049.1, on the reverse strand, counting down.
GTGAAAAACACATCGATATCCCGTTGCGTGAGGCGCGCGACCCCAAGTATCCGGCAGACGAACTGTATGGTTTGATACCGACCGATCTGCGCCAACATTGCGATGCGCGCGAGATCATCGCGCGCATCGTCGATGGCAGCGAATTCAACGAGTTCAAACGTCGCTACGGCACCACGTTGGTATGCGGGTTCGCCCACATTCACGGTTACCCTATCGGCATCCTGGCGAACAACGGCGTGTTGTTCTCCGAATCGGCGCTCAAGGGCACACACTTTATTCAGCTTTGTTGTCAGCGCCGTATTCCTCTGTTGTTTCTGCAGAACATCAGTGGATTCATGGTCGGCGCACGCTACGAAGCAGAGGGCATCGCCAAACACGGTGCAAAGATGGTGACTGCAGTATCTTGTGCACAGGTGCCCAAATTCACCGTGATCGCCGGCGGCAGCTTCGGCGCCGGCAATTATGGCATGTGCGGGCGCGCCTATGATCCCCGCTTCCTGTGGATGTGGCCCAACGCGCGCATCTCGGTAATGGGCGGCGAGCAGGCAGCTATGGTGCTGGCGCAAATCAAGCGGGATCAAATCGAGGCGAATAATGGAACCTGGTCAGATCAGGAGGAACAAACATTCAAGAATCCCATTCGGGAAAAGTACGAATCCCAGGGCCATCCTTATTATGCCACCGCCCGATTGTGGGACGATGGCATCATCGACCCGGCGGAAACGCGCAATGTATTGCGCCAGGCGTTGTCGGCGGCGATGAATGCACCGATACCCGAGACCCGATACGGCGTATTCAGGATGTGAACGAATTCACACGATACCGAATCATCGCGATTAATGACGTTGTGACAGGACGATGGCGATGCCACCCAAGATGGCGGCACTCGCCGCGACCAGGCGCATGGTCAACGGCTCAGACAACAATAGAACGCCCCCTGATGCGGCAATAGCCGGCACCGACAACTGCACATTGGCCGCTTTGGTCGGGGTCAGTCCAGGCAGCGCCGCATACCAGATCACGTAACCCACGCCCGAGGTAACGGCGCCGGACAACATCGCCAGCATCACACCCGTTGCATTCATGGTGAGGTCTTGCAAAAAGAACGCTCCAACAACGAGCGCCATTGGCACGGCACCCATAAAGTTACCGGTGGTTGCGGTGATCGGATCGTCAACCCGCTTACCGCGCAGTGAATAGATGCCCCATGCGATACCGGCGCTGCCCATGAGTGCCGCACCATAGGGGGACGGCGCTCTCAATCCCGGGAATACCAGGTAAACCAGGCCGGTAATCGCCACGCCCATGCCAACCCATGCCAATCCGTTCGGCCGCTGACCTTGCCACAGACCAACACCAATCATGGTGAGCTGGACGAATCCAAACAGGATCAGCGCCCCGGTGCCGGTTTCCAGGGTGATATAGGCGAACGAGAACGTCACCGCGTATAGAAACAGCATCGACGCGGACCGCCAATCAATTGCCAGCTTTTCCCGTTGGGAACCGGAGATCTTCCAAATGATCCACAGCGTTAAAGCGCCCGATGCGATCCTTATCACCGTAAAGCTGGAGGCGTCGATCAGTGACTGCCCCAACGCCGCGCGACACAATATCGAGTTGGCCGCAAACGCCAACATCGCCAGCAACGTGTACACGAGCGTACCCAAGGCGGACGTGGTTTTTATAAATGCCATTTATACACAGTGGTTACCTGGCAATACGGTGGCATACCAGACATTGACCAAAGTATGGGTTGTCACCAAGTTGCAGCTGGATGAATCGAGGGGGTTTCAGTTTGCCGCATGATGACCAGTTGCTCGACTTGCGCACCCATACTCACTAATCCGGCAGACCGGCTTTGCGTAGTCCTGCGATGTAGTATTCGAGATCATCAGGATTTTTATACGGAGCACGTCTCGTTTCTTCGGCCAGCGAAAAATCGGGACGCAAGGAAAGCACCTCCGCCGCTTCCCACTTCGCTTCCTCGAGTTTGCCCAGGTTGCCGTATAAGGACGCGAGGGTCAGATGCGCGCCGGGAAAATGCGCATTTTTCTCAATGACCTTTTCAAACGCCGAAATCGCTTTGTCGTATTGCCCCATCAGCATGTACGCATGGCCCTCGATCCAGGTGTAGAAGAACGCGTAGCGGGGATTCAAGATCATGGCCTTGCCCAGCGCATCAAGACCGTCCCGGGGACGGCCGGCGTATATGAGCAATTGGGCGAACTGCGCATATCCGTCTGCATAATTCGGGTGCAGTGTTACTGCTTTTCGGGATGCATCAATGGCCTTATCGTGTTGTTTGCTGATCAGATAAAGATTGCTCAGCGCAAAATAAACCTGACGCAGCTTTGAATCCAATTTCAGGGCCTTATCAGCATACTCGAAGGATTGGTCCAATAGATCTTCCGACGGTTCACTCCAGCCAAACTGCACATCTATGCCGTGGGTCAAGGCAACGTTGGCGTAAGCGCGGGCAAAATCGGGATCATAATCGATTGCACGCTTGAAGAGATCACGCGCCGCGGCGTTCGTTTCCCGCGTAAAGCGGCGAAACTGTTCCAAGCCCCTCAGAAGCAGGTCATAAGCTTCGGGGTTCGATTGAGCCGCCTGATTGAACTGCTGTTTCTCCTCCGTTGTCAGCTTTACCGCGAGTGCGGAGACGATTTTCTGGCTGACCTCGTCTTGCAGCGCGAACACATCCGTCAGCTTGCGGTCGAACCGCTCTGCCCAAATATGCCCGCCGGTAGTCGCGTCGATGACCGCATGCTGCCCTCCAACACATATTTCACCCCGAGATCACGGGACACCTGCCGCACATCCGGCGCCGTTCCCTTGTAAGCGAACGTTGAGTTGCGTGCAATGACAAGAAGACCGGAGACCTTGGAGAGATCGGTAATCAGGTCATCGGTCATGCCGTCGGCAAAATACTCCTGCTCCGGATCGCCGCTCATATTGTTGAAGGGCAAGACCGCGATCGACGGTTTGTCTTGTTGCGGGAGCGCTACCTGATTGTCCGATACCGGCCCGAATTCGGGCGCCCAGGGCTGGAGCCACGCCAGTAGGCCGCCGCCAATAACCGCGGCAACGACTGCGGCGCCGATTGCCCAACGAACTTTGGATGCCTTCTTAGGCTGGGCCTCAGCCAACGCCGGCAACACTGCGCCGGTTTGCAGTCGAGCGCGGTAGGCGTGGACCGGTTCGGTGATATTTTTGACCTGCTGCTCGCCCAAGAACTCATAATCCAGCGGCAGCTTGCTGCCGACCGCGGTACGCACCGAGTCAGAGACGCAGACCCCGCCGGTCTCGGCAAGTCCTTCCAGGCGCGCCGCAACGTTTACGCCATCACCATAGATATCGTTACCCTCGACGATCACGTCGCCCAGGTTGATGCCGATGCGGAATTCGATGCGCTGCTGCGCGGCCTGGTCCTGGTTACGCTGCTGCATGCCGCGCTGTATATCGACGGCACACGCCATTGCATCCACCACACTGGCAAACTCGACCAGCGCGCCGTCGCCCATGAGCTTGACGATGCGTCCCCGGTGAGCGGCGATCGTGGGATCGATGAACTCGTTGCGGTGCGCCATGAGCCGCGCCAGGGTGCCCGACTCGTCCACACCCATGAGGCGGCTGTAACCAACCACGTCGGCGGAGAGGATCGCGGCGAGACGGCGTTCCATGTTCAGGACGACTGCTCAGTTTCGCACCACATTACCATCGTGGAACAGCGCGGCCTCCAGAGAGGCGCTCGCCCACTAATGTGTCCGCTGTCCAGCCCCATAGTCATTCCGGCAGCCCCGCTTTCCGCAGATCGGTGAGGAATCTTTGCATCAACACTTCGTCTGCGATTTGATGCGCATTAGCCAGGTGCAAAAGTCGCATATCGGGATTCGTCATCTGCAGTTGGGTGATCTCCCATGCCGCATCTTCGGTCTGTCCAAGCTCAACGTAACTGGCGGCCAGGAATAAACGCGGGTAGGTCACAGCCTCGTTTCGTTCCAATGCCTGATGCAGATAATCGACTGCCTTGCCGTATTGGCCTTTTGTATAGTGGGCACGACCAAGGTTGTACGGATAATCCCAGGTGTAATACGGATTCAACTGCATGGCCTTGCGGATTAGTTCGATTGCTTCGTCGGCCCGGCTGAGCCGGTTGTTAATGAGCGCGAGCAGACCGTAACCATCCGCAAAATTGGGTACTAGAGTCACCGCATGCTGGACGGCAGCAAGGGCCTTATCCCACTCCTTCCTTTGCATATACGTATAACCGAGCGCCCAATGCGTCTGCGGCAGGGACTCGTTCAGTTCGACCGCTTTGTGAGCAAGCTCAAGCGCGCGATTAAGAGTTTCTTCCGGCCGGTCAGACCAACCTCTTGCAAAGCTGAACGCGAGCGTCACTGCGTAGGCGCCATACGCCCGGCCAAACCCGGAGTCGAGCTCAATTGCCTCTAAAATGCTGCTGGCCTTGTAAGAATAGATCGTAGGCCTCGAAGTTGCGTGTGGGTCTGGAGGTAAGTAGATCTCTCTCGTCACCGCTTAGTTTGATTAATAATGCGGAGATGATCTTCTCAGTGATCTCATCCTGTAGCGCGAAGATGTCCCCTTGCTCGCGGTCGTAGCGTTCGGCCCACAGTTGATACCCGTCCGTGGTGTCGGCGAGCTGGGTGGTAATACGCACCCGATCGCCGGCTTTCCGGATACTGCCTTGGAGAACGTATTGCACACCCAGATCTTTGCCAACCTGCTGAAGCTTTACCGCTTTGCCCTTATAGGTAAATGATGAATTCCGATCGATAACCTTGAGACCGGACACACGCGACAGGTCGGTAATGATGTCTTCGCTGATACCGTCGCTGAAATACTCCTGCGCTGAATCACCACTCACGTTATTGAAGGGCAAGACCGCGATTGATGGTTTCTCTACCTGCGGGCGGACCATCCGATCGTCCGGTGCCGGTTCAATTTCCGGCGCCCAGGGCTTGAGCCACAAGAGCAGGCCACTGCTAAAAACCACGGCGATGATCACGGCGCCGACGGTTACGCGAACGCTGGATGTTTTCTGTGGCTGGGCAACACTGGTGGGGTCCGGCAGCGCCGCCCCTGGCTGCAGTCGCGCATTGTAGGCACGCACGGGATCCGCGATATTCTTGACCTGCTGCTCGCCCACGGATTCATATTCGATCGGTAGTTTGTTCCCCACCGCGGACTTCACTGACTCGGAGATGCAGATGCCCCCCGGTGCTGCCAGGCCCTCCAGACGCGCCGCCACGTTGACCCCGTCGCCGTGTATGTCATCGCCATCGACGATGACCTCACCCAGATTCACCCCGATTCGAAACCGGATTTTGCGAGCGTCGGGAAGTTGTCGATTCCGTTCGGCAAGGGTTTGTTGAACGTCCACGGCGCTGGCCACGGCATCGGTGACCGTCGGGAACTGGGCAAGCACCGCGTCGCCGGCATAGTTAACAACCGTGCCGCCGTAGGTCTTGATGGATTCGGAGGCTGCCTCGAAATGAGACTTCAATTGCCGATGCGTACCTTCCTCGTCCTCACCGGTTAAGCGGCTGTAGCCGACAACATCCGCATAGAGAATCGCCACGAGCTTTCTTGGCAATCGTTTTACATTCCCCTGCATAGAGACGCGCCAACAAGCAACGAGTGGCCCACGAGAATACTCTGGTTTGTGCTCGGAGTCAGCAGTGACCACATCGATTTTGGTCCGCCGTATCCAAAAACAATCGCCGCCGCCTCTACACGAAAGTAGACTATTCAAGAAGCAAAAGGGTCATCCGCAAGCGAGGATTGTAACCCGCGCTAAAATTCAGCAGACGCCGCAACCCAATTCATGTTATTGATGAGAACGCACCGCCAACCTTCAAGCGGCTATCAATCTGAATCAGGCACTGCATCCGCCGCACCCGGACATGAGGACAATACATTGCATTACCGTGTCATCGATACCGTGCGGCAAGCCCCGCATACACAGGAATTCATACGCAGTACACATGCTTACGTTACCTGTCGTCGGACACGGGTTATCATTTGTCTAATTGCAATGACGTCTGCGTCGTTCGCGGCGGAGGAACTCGATCCGATCAACCCCGCTAAAGGCGTGCGCACCTGGCGATGGTCCGGCGACGGCGTGAGTCTGCGCCTAACACAGCTCCTGCCGGACCAGGTGCGAGGCTTTTATCAAGCCCGCGGTTTTGGCGCCGCGGAGGCAGACTTAATCGCGCGCGCTTGTGTGTTTCAGACGGTAATGAAAAACGAAGCCTCGGCGAATCCGGTTGAAGTCAATCTTGCCGAATGGTGGGTGGAAGTCGAGGATGATAAGAAACCGCTCAAGCTCGAGCAGCAATGGCAACAACAGTGGGAACGCCTTGAAGTGCCCCAAACGGCACGGCTCGCGTTCCGCTGGGCACTGTTTCCTACGGTACAGTCGTTCGCGAACGGCGATTGGAACATGGGGATGACGATGTTTGCACTGCCGCCGTCCACGGTGTTCGACTTGCACGTCAACTGGCAGGTGGGCGAGCGAAGCCACGAAGCTGTAGTGCGTGATGTTGAATGCGTGGCGAGGTCTTCGAAGGAGAATTTATGACATTCAGTTCCCGAACAGGATGGCGTTGCGTCGTGGCCTGTATTTTTTTGCTATGTGCCGGCGCCTGGGGCGAACAATCACGCCAGACACTGGTGCCGGTTCCTAGCAGGCCCGCAGCGCCCAAGTTTAGTCTGCAGGACGTCGACGGCGAGCAGCATCGCCTATCGGACTACGGAGGCAAGGTCGTCGCCATCAACTTTTGGGCAACCTGGTGCCCCCCATGTCTGCGTGAAATGCCGTCCATGCAGCGTTTGTGGGATCAATTGAAAGAGAAGGACTTTGTTATTCTTGCCATTGACGTTGGCGAGGATGACGAAACCGTGTTCCGTTTCACCGTCGCACTGGATACACCCCTCGAGTTTCCATTACTTCTCGACCACGAAGGAAAAATCGTCGCGCAGTGGCCGGTACTCGGCCTGCCGACAACTTTTATTGTCGATAAGCGCGGCCGCGTTGCGTACCGGGCGGTCGGCGGACGCGAATGGGATCACCCGGAATTTTCGAGCGTCGTCAACGCGTTGATCGATGAATAAAAAGGGGATAAGGCAGCCACAATTTTACTTAAACATTGGTGGGAGCGGCATTGTGCCGCGATATTTGTGACACTTGTCCCCGCGAAGCAGGAGCGGCCGTCGCTCCCACCTATCGAACACTGAATTGTCATTCTGAGCGCAGCAAAGAATCTCACCGTGGTTAATCATCGCATCGCGACCAAGACGGCAGGATCCTGACGCCGCGCGCGGCGTCAGGATGACATCTGTGGGAGCGGCTTAAAGATTGAGTAACTGTGGGAGCGGCATCTTGCCGCGATAAGCATGACACCGTTGACTGGGACGGCAATAATCGCTGTCCTTGTATCTGTCATTAATCGTGGTCGGGCTTTTCAACCAAGAATAGATAACGATTGAGACTGAAAAAATATTCGCCTCGTTCACCCAGTTGGCGAAGATCCTCCGCCCACGCCTTGGCTTCTTCTTTTATCATCCCAGACCAGCGGCTTACGAACGACACTACTATGGAAATCCATCCGTAGGAATACGTGTCAGGATCATAGTCCGGGTTGTACATCGGTATCACCGTGCTGTGGGTCAGCGCGAATCCTGCCCGTCGCAGCTCGGGAATGAGTGTCCTTGGCAGTGTCGGATTCACCAGATGTTGGTCCCAAGCGCTGAGCACACGACGGGAGCGATCCGGATAGGACGTGTGCAGCACCAAGGATTCCCAATCGGTGTCGACAATCAACGCGCGTCCCCCTGGACGTAACACCCGATATAGCTCTGCCAACGAAGACTCGATGTCCGCGATGTATTCGTAGACCTGGGTGACCACAGCCGCATCGAACTCATGGTCATCGAACGGCAGGTTCATCGCGTTTGCTTCCCGCAATTCGACCCAGGGATGAGCGGCGCAACGTTTCTGCGCCATCGCCAACATGCTGTTGCTGATGTCAATGCCTGCAACGCGGCCGCTTGACCCCACAGCGTGGGCCATCTCCAATAACAGGAAACCAGGACCGGATCCGATATCCAGGATCCGCTCCCCGGCACGGAGCCCCAAGGCTTGCATCACGTGTTGTCGCTGGGCGACGACATCGGAGCTTGCATACATCGCCTCGACTCGTTTCGCGGCTTTGTCGTCGAAATGCAGTTTCTCACTCACGGCGGTTGATGTACGCGGTGAATTTATACTCGCCCTTCGTGTGATGTGGCGGAAACCCGTGATGAGAGTTCGTCCAGTAACGCTTTCGTCTCGATCAGATCGGGAGTATCCAGGCCCTCGGTAAACCAGCGGTAGACGGGGGCGATCAGGTCATAGGCCTGCTCGGCTTTTCCCTGGCCGTACCAAAGACGACCAAGGCTGGCCGCCGCGCGCAGCTCGAACAACTTCGCCTCTTGGCGACGCGCGACCTCGATAACGCGCTGGAAGCTCGCCACGCTGTCGTGTGTTGAACCGTCGCAATGTTTATTGATCTCTCCGTGGACGCGATGGATCTCCGCCTCCAACCAGCGTTCTTCGGTCGCCTCGACGACTGTCAAGGCTTCATCAAGACACGCGATCGCTGCATCGAAATGGCCCAGCGTCGCCAATGCTTGCGCCTCGAAGCGCAGGGTCATGGGCTTGAGCCAGGAGTGGTTGAGTTGCTCGGCCTCGGTCCGTCCGCGGTGGATCTCCACCAACCCAGCCTCGGGTTCATCGAGCGCGGCCAAAGTGCTACCGAGGAGATAACGCCCAAACACAACCCACAACGCCATGGATCGTGAAAGTGCGTCATTAATGAGCACCTGCGCTACATCCCGGGCGATTACGAATTCGTTCTTAACCAGGTTGGTAAAGGAGGCGTACAACGCGTCATACGCAGACGTGTTGGCGTGCTGCAGCTCTCGCGCCAGATTCGACGCCCTATTCGCTGCCGCTTGGGAAGCAATCCGATATCCCATAAACAACAGCGCCATCGAAAGGTGCCAGTACGCAGCCACGCCTTGATCGTGACCATACTGGTGACCCGAATCCCGGTCCCGCCCCGTATCATAGAGGGCCGCCGCTCGCTCGGCGTGTTCACGGGCCACTGCGAACCGGCCCATGACATTGTGGGATACGGCCACGACACGGTGGGAGACGAGCGTCGACATCGGGTCGCTCTGCTGTGCTGATCGGTTGAGCATCTCTTCGGCGACGTCAAGACTGAGCGTAAATTTCGCCTGGTTGGTGTAGCACATGCACAATCCGTGAAGGACCGCGAACTGACGTGAGTCTTCACCGACGGTGTCCAGCAGTTCGCGTCCTCGCACGCAGGCTTTTTCAGTTTCCGCCGAGGAATAACCCGATACCGCGATGCTTGCCGAGCCAAGGCTGATCTGCATGTCGAGTTCCAGACTGCTGGCCTCGCCACCGGCCGGGAATTCACGCAGCGCTTCTAGACCCTTGGTTAGGTGGGCGATGGCTTCGTGATTCGCCGAACGGGCTACCGCACGTTGGCCCGCCTGCAGCCAATAAGGCGCAGCCCGCTCCGCCAACCCGGCACGCGTAAAGTGATGCGCAAGTACCTCGGGCTCATTATCCACGCGCTCGGGGAATCGAGTCTGCAGAGCCTGCGCGATCTGCGCATGGATCTGCTGCCGGCGGGAACGGAGCAGTGTCTCGTAAGCCGTGTCCTGTATCAGCGCATGTTTAAAAATATAACTTGCGTTTGGAGGCATGCCGCGTCGAAATACAATCTCCGAGGCGCTAAGCCGGGTCAGCGCATGTTCCAGGTCTTTCCCGCGCAGTGGTGACACCGCTTCCAGTAGCGTAAAGGAAAACTCCCGTCCGATGGCCGCGCCGATTTGGCTGATCTCCTTCACTTCCTCTAGCCGGTCCAGGCGCGCCATGAGCGAGTCCTGCAGGGTCGAGGGAATCGCCAAGTGCCCCAGTGACCCGGTCAGAATATAGCGGTCGTCCTTTCTGGTGAGAAATCCCGACTCCAACACCGTCTTTGTCAACTCCTCTACGAATAGCGGCACGCCATCTGTCTTCGCGACAATTTGCTCCGACACTGCCTGCGGAAGGCCGCATCCTCCGGTCAAGCTGTCGATAAGCTCGGTGCACCCGCTGCGATCCAAGCGGTTCAGTGCGAGCACCGTGCAATGCGCGTACCCAGTCCACGGAGGCGCGAATTCGGGACGATGCGTGATGACCGCCAGTCCCCGCAGCCCGGCTATACGGTCCACCAGCAGGTGCATCTCCTCGCGCGTGGTCGGATCAATCCAATGCGCGTCTTCGAACACGAACAGCACCGGACGCTGCGCCGCGAGCGCCGCGAACAGATCGGTCAACGCGTCGAGGGTCTTCTGCTTCTGTTCTTGGGGGCTCAGGTTGAGCCGCGGGTAACGCGAATCCGCCGGTATCGACAACAGTGATGCGATCAACGCGCATCCCTCGCGGGTGGCCGATGACTGCTGTAACAACGCTTCGAGCTTATCGAGTCTCCTGTCAGCGGCGTCATTCACGGCCAAACCGGCGGCGAACACCAGTTGTTGAATAGCCGGGTACAGCGGGCTATTGACGTGGTGCGGAGAGCACTGGTACTGGATGCGGGTATGGTCCTCATCCCGCAGGCGGTCCCGCAGCGTTGTCGTGATCCGCGACTTACCAATCCCCGCCTCGCCCGAAAGAAGCACTACCTGGCCCTCGCCGGCCTTCGCCTGACGCCACCGCCCCAGCAGCAATTCCACCTCCTGTTCACGGCCCACGAACTTCGTGAGTCGGCCGGCGTGGGTCGCCCCAAAACGGCTCTCGATCGCCTGTTCTCCCGTCACCCGCCACACATTTATCCGTTCTGAGATTCCCTTGAGCGTTTGCGGACCAAGATCCTTATAGACGAATTGCTCGCCCAGCAGGTCCCGGGTGCTAGCGCTAATCACCACCGAGTTGGGATCCGCCAATCCCTGCAATCGAGCGGCAAGGTTGGGCGTCTCACCGACCACCGCCCGCTCCTGCGAGGCACCTTCACCGACGATGTCCCCCACCACAGCCAATCCCGTTACAATGCCGATCCGGATCTCGAGCGCTGGTCCGTGATGCGAGTCGATAGTCTTGATTGAATCAACAATCCCCAGCGCAGAACGCACTGCGCGTTCCGCATCATCCTCGTGGGCGCGGGGAAAACCAAAGTAAACCAATATGCCGTCACCCAAGTACTTGGCAATGTAACCGCCGAACCGCGAGATCACACCCGCGCACGCGTCCTGATAACCGCGGATGACGTCCCGAAAATCTTCCGGGTCAAGCTGCTCAGCGAGCGTTGTTGATCCCACGAGATCACAAAACATGACCGTCAACTGCCGGCGTTCGGCTTCGCTCGTTTGCGTGACCGGCGTGGGACCTGGCGGTACGGAAGGATCGGGCGTCGCGTCCTTCGGCGCGGAACCCTCCCGCAGTGCGGCAATCGCCTTGCGCAGCTTTTTGCGGTGGCCAAGCGAAATCCCGAGTTCTTTCAGATCCTGATCGGTGAGTTCCGGTAGGACCTCCGCATCGATGTCGTTCTCGGTAAACACTGCGGCATATGTGCCGAGGCCGAGTTGATCGAGCCATTTTGCTACGTCACGCATGGATCTTTTCCCGGAGCCACCCGGAGCCATCGGAGTGCCATGCTATAGTTGGAACAGAACACCCACTCCGCCTTCTGCAACGATCTGCATGGGGGTCAGAATACCGTCCTCCCAGGCCGTGGGCAATCGGTGATGAATCAAACTCTGTCTATAAATCAAATCGGTAGTTGATCGCACCACAATGGCACTACGACGTACAGTTAGCCAACCAAATACTTTTACAGAATGCACAAAACGCGAATGTTTCTCGATAGATTGTCCACGAAAACGGGGGTAAGTTCACCCGGTCCCGTTTACAGCGGGCTTACGGCATGCGCTTGTGTAGTGCGACCGGCCGGCCGCGGCCGCGCACCCGCAGATTGAGTAACTCAACCACCACCGAAAATGCCATCGCAAAGTAAACGTAACCCTTGGGAATGTGTAAATCGATCCCCTCGGCGATCAACGCCATACCGATCAACACCAAGAAACTCAATGCCAACATCTTGATCGTCGGATGATCCTCGACAAACTGGCCGATGGCACCGGCGGAGAACATCATCACGATGACCGCAACGATCACCGCGATGATCATCACCTCGACATCTTCGGCCATGCCGACCGCGGTGATCACGGAATCCAGTGAAAAAACAATATCGATAATACCGATCTGAATCATCACCGCGGCAAAACCCGCCACTGCACCACCGGCCTGGTGTCCTTCATCGCCCTCGACCGCGCTGTGTATCTCCAGGGTCGCCTTGGCTATGAGGAACAAACCACCGCCGATGAGAATCAGGTCGCGCCCTGAAATTTCGACATCCAGGACCGTGAACAAGGTACTTTGCAGTTTCATGATCCACGTGATCAACAACAGCAACAGTATGCGCATCCCCATCGCGATGCTCAGCCCGACGATGCGAGCGGTTTGCCGCTGCGATTCGGGCAACCGTCCCACGAGGATGGAGATGAAGATGATATTGTCGATGCCGAGCACGATTTCCAACACCGTGAGTGTGGCAAGCGCTACCCAGGCCTCGGGAGATGCAATCCATTCCATATCAGTAACCTACCTTCTAATAAAATAGGGCTTTAACGAATGCGCGACGGTTGGCTATGCATTTCTCTCACTGAAAATCCGCAAATATATCCCGCCGCTATAGTTGCGCCGACGCTACGCCGCATACATTAATAAGTTCACACGTTACCGCAAATTGAGTCCCGACTACATATCGTTTTGTCTCTACTAATCCAGACTTGCTCCAACGAACAGTGCCGGTTTAAGTCGCAACTCAGAAGCTGCGAACGAATCAGATCGACCAGCTCCGGGCATTCGGACATATCGGAAATTTGTTCAACGAAGGGCCGGTGAATACTCATGCCGACTTTCGCAGGATCGGGACGAACTGGCACTAACGACCCATTATAGATACTCCGTCCCGCTCTCGGTGATACTGATCACAGCTGGCAGGTAGCTGTCAGTGAAAGCGGGACATGCACCCGCAGACTACGAATATTACGACCCAAACACGCGATGTTTACGGCTTTGGCTTCGAGTCCGCGGGTGCGCTTGAGTTCGCCAACGAATACTCAGGGCTTGCCGACATACCGGCTCACCTATATTGCCTTCGAAGAGCTCAAGCAAGCATGTCCCTATTGCTTAAGTTACCACTGTGGAGGTATTTCATGAATACACCGAGTAATAAATCTTTTACCGCTTTCATTGGCATTGACTGGGCAGACGCTAAACATGACGTCTGTATCCAAGCCGCTGGTGATGAACGTCGAGAGTTTGCCCGTATCTCGCACAAAGTCGATGAAATCGACGATTGGGCACAGTCATTGTATCGACGCTTTGGTGGACCGATTGCGGTGGCATTGGAGCTGTCTAAAGGGCCTGTCGTCTATGCGCTGCAGAAGTACGACTTCTTTGTGATCTTTCCGGTTAATCCTTCAACGTTGGCCAAGTATCGTGAAGCATTTGCCCCCAGTCGGGCCAAAGATGATCCGACCGATGCCGAACTCGCTTTAGATCTGATCCTACGCCATCCACATCGTTTCCAACCGTTAACTCCGCAGAGTGTGGAGATGCGCACCCTGGTGTCTTTAGTAGAACAGCGACGGCGCTTGGTGAACGACAGAGTCCGCATGACCAATAGACTGCGAAATACGCTGAAACAGTACTATCCGCAGACCCTGGAGTGGTTCGATCACATCGACACGCCGCTGTTCTGTGATTTTATTGAGCGTTGGCCGACGCTCATACAGGTAAAACGAGCTCGTAAAGCAACACTGGAAACCTTTTTCCACCAGCACAACATGCGCTTTGCCCATGTCCTTAAGGCGCGGCTTCAGTCCATCAAGGCGGCATTGCCACTAACCTTAGACCAGGCCGTGATCACGCCACATCGACTCCAAGCTCTGGTCTTGGTGGACTTACTTCGAGCGACGTTGGCCGCCATCACGCGCTTTGACGAGGCAATCGCTGAACTGGCACCTAAGCACCCCGATTATGCGTTGTTCGCTTCACTCCCCGGCGCCGGGCCTTCACTCGCGCCGCGGTTATTGGTGGCCTTTGGAGAACAACGGGAACGCTTTAACAATGCAGCGGAGCTACAAAAATACTCCGGCATTGCCCCCGTCACCGAACGCAGCGGAAAGAAGAACTGGATACATTGGCGATGGCAATGTCCGACCTTCCTGCGACAGACGTTCGTGGAGTGGGCGGCACAAACTATCAATAAATCGTTCTGGGCGGGCGCGTATTATCGCCAACAGCGAGACAAAGGTTGTACCTACCAAGCAGCGGTTCGTGCACTAGCATTCAAATGGATCCGTGTCCTCTACCGTTGTTGGCAGACACGAACCCCGTACAGTGAAGTTGCCTATCTGAAAGCACTAAAACGCAGAGGATCACCACTCCTTAATCAAGCGATTGACTCCAAGCAGAACCTGACAGAACAACCGAGCGCGTGACAATGGAAACGAATCGCCGTCGCAGATACCAACCCATTCGACCCCACCCCGGTGTATGGCTGGGACCGAGATCGTGCAGCACACGTGATCTCAGGCTTTGCATTGTGTGACATATTACCTGCAAACTACACTCTTACCGCTCAGAGCCCTGGAATAAGACTGACGAAAAAATATCAGCTACCAGAGACTAAATGCTTGACGGAATAACTCAGGGCGTGAGGCTGACGAACGTGGTAAGAAAGGGTGAACGTCTGCGCTTATCGATAGCGGACGCAAAGCACCGTGTAACAACATCTAAATTCAACCAGTTGTTGCATTCAAACGAACGCATGCGAAATACTGATGGATAGAAGGTCGCGGAATCCGCGACATCTTAGCCGCACTATGGGACTTTTGGCATTTTTCACTGTGCCATAAACGTCCAAGAACTGCCCGTCAGCAAAAAGAGCGGGGCTACTCTTAGGGTGCTGCTCCACCTGTTCCCCCAGCACTACTCCATATATAACCGCAATAACTTATGCACTGAGCTCGCTTGGCAATGATCGATGAGGCGTTCATTCCAGCCCATGCAACGCCACAGCCTCCTGCGCCGGCAGCACCAAACTTTGCGACCAGAGCTAAGCTTCCGCCTCCCGTTTCAAGCGAAAGAGCCAGACCGATCGCTGCCGCTGCGGCGCCGCAAATGCTGGCAGCACCGGCTGTTATTCGGGCCTCTTGATAGGCAGCGCAAGAATCACATCTGCTGATGCATAGCACCTCACTCGCTTCAGCCTGGAGCTGTTCCTTACTACACATTAAGCCCTCTGACTCAGAATTCTGCGATGGCTGTATGCCAATCGTTATGCTAGGTGTCGCTGTCGGCTCGGCGTTGCTGTCGGTTGGGGCTGTGCCGATTGTTATACTCCGTGTCGACATGCCAATTGATATGCTCGGCTGTTGCGGAAGGTCAATTGTAACTCTCGGTGTCGCTGCTGCTAAATCGCGGGCGACCATGCGGCTGGTTCTAGTGATGCGTCTGCGGGCTCTTGGACTTAAGCAATCGAGAGAATCACAAATGGGGCCTCGCGCTAGAGCTATGTCTGTGTATCCAGCAGGTTCTGTTGGGTCTTTCGGTTGATAACTCGGCGAATCTTTCGGCGGATCACTTGGAATGCCGCCTGGGAAGATGCCACAAAGATGCGGGTTAGACTCACAGATAGTAGCTGGAGTTATGTTTGTGGGTCCATCAGGTGGTGTCGGTAGATCACCAGGAGTACCACCTGGGAAGATGCCGCAAAGATGCGGGTTAGACTCACATATAGTAGGTGGAGTTAGGTTTGTGGCTCCAGCAACTGGTGCCGGTGGATCACCTGGAGAGCTACCAGGTCCATTCCCGTGCTCATTATCCCACTGCAAAATATCATTGGGGATCTGCTCAAGAACAACATCGACGATGTCATCAAGACTTGGAGGAGACGGCCAAGCTCCTAACATAAACGATTCTGGCGAGTTAAAAGCTTTC
The DNA here is from genome assembly GCA_947258975.1 of uncultured Gammaproteobacteria bacterium. Lineage (GTDB taxonomy): Bacteria > Pseudomonadota > Gammaproteobacteria > Arenicellales > JAANXG01 > CALZGZ01. The sequence continues at coordinate 22,735 of CAMYKK010000049.1, read as the reverse complement.
TCTACCCCTGCGATGAAAACGTCTGCGTTTTGAAAGAGAGTAAGGGAGTCTTGCGGAGAAAGTTCCACCCCATATGGACCACCGATTCGTTCAGCAAGATGGCTATTCAGATAAAGACTAAAACTCGGAGCTTCATACCACGGAAAGTCGTAAACGAATATGATGCGGAGTTGACCGAGTCCACCGCCGCTCCTAAAGAGTTCGGCGATGACCTGCGGATGCAATACTCCCTCTCCCGTATAAATCTCAGCGCAAGCCACTGGTCCACAATAAAGTTGATATAGCTCCTCACCCGAGGCCGATTCTTGTACTGCGAAACCTGCTAGCAACAAAGCAGAGGCAGTAATGACACGAGATTTCCTTAATGCCTTGTACATCCAAACACTACCATTTGCAAACACAGCAATCAGTCGCTTACGAGCTTCCCCCGTAATATTCAATTCCGTCACTTCAAGAGTGTTTGTTTGTTCAGCCACTGTCAGTACCTCCTAGCGTACCCTATGAATCATCAGTAGCCTTGATTTGGTATAAATTGTCGATGGTCACACGAGACTATCCGTTAATTACTGACCACCTTACTCCGTTATTTGCTAGGTTGCTATGACATTTCTCGCAGGTCGTCCCCAATAGAGAAGCCCGGTAGCTCACCCTCGTCATCGGGCTGACGATTGTTTCGTTTGGTACTTCGTTGCCGGAAATGATTGTGTCGGTGGTCGCTGGGCTGCGCGGAAGCGCTGATCTAGCTATCGCCAATGTTATTGGTAGCAATATCGCTAACATATTATTGGTGCTGGGTGTCGCAGTGATGGTGAGGCCATTACCGGTAAGCGAATCAACAGTGGTATCGGAGATTCCTTTTTCGCTGACCGCCGCCTTGCTGGTCGGATTCCTAGCGAATGCTGCTTTGTTTTCACCGCACCCGCAACTTAGCATCAGTCGTCTGGACGGGGCGATACTGCTGTTTTTTTTCTTTATTTATGTTGTACGTGTACAAAGTCGCTTGAGCGACAAAACACTCCGATCACGATGAAAAGCCAACGGTGAACATCTTTTTGGCCGTCGTCTATATTGGCCTGGGAATACTGGGTTTGTATTTTGGTGGAGAATGGGTGGTTGATGGCGCAGTCGGTATCGCCCGTTCATGGGGTGTCGGTGACGCGTTAATTGGGCTGACGGTTGTTGCGATAGGCACGTCCAGCCCGGAGATCGTTGCTTCGGCAATCGCGGCTTACCGGCGACACGCCGACATTGCCGTCGGTACAGTCATCGGTTCGAGTATATTCAATTTGTTGTGGGTCCTCGGCATCACCGCAAGCATCGTGGAGTTACCTTTTGAGGTGATTAACAATACCGACCTCGTGATGGTAATTGTTTCCAGCACATTAATCATTTTAGCGCTCGTGACCAGCCGCAGTAACACGCTCCTGCGATCGCACGGACTACTTTTTGTCGTATTGTATGGTGCCTACTTAATGTACGTGGTGCACAGACGGTGAATACGGAAACCGGCGATTTCAAACCCGACTGCTATGGTCCGATTTAAAGAGATTTTCAGTTATTCAGGGTATCCCCAAATTCCTCCCGTCTGGTTCCGATTTGCATCAGTCCGATGGATCAACCACTGGGGAGACGTTGGATAAGGAAAGTCTTAGCACAAAATATCCGCAAACGGCAGAAAGTAGCGACCCAACAATAATCCCCAGACGTTCATCAAACAAAAGATTGACACCCGTACTTTCGAAAGCCAAAGAACCAATGAATAAACTCATCGTGAATCCGACCCCACAGACGAGTGACGTACCGTACATATGAATCCAGTTCATGTCCTCGGGCAAACGCGTTAAACCAAGTCGCACCGCCAGCCAACACAGGGAGAAAATACCAATCTGGTTTCCAATAAACAGGCCGGCAGCAATACCGAATGGAACCGGGTGTAACAAGTATTCCCACGATACGCCGTCTAAAGAGATGCCCGCATTCATAAACGCGAACAGCGGCAAAATACCGAACGCCACGGCCGTGTGAAGATCGTGCTCCATTTCATGCAGTGGGGACGGCGCTTCTTCAGTGTTTCGTATCGGAATAAAGAAGGCAAGTATCACACCGGCCAATGTCGCGTGCACGCCCGATTTCAGAACAGCCACCCACATTACTAATCCCATGAGCAGGTAAGGGGCTTTCTCAACCACGCCTCGGCGATTCAAGGCATACAATACAGGTAAACAGACCGCAGCCCCAGCCAATGCCTCAAGCGATAATTCGTTGGTATAGAACAATGCAATGATGACTATCGCGCCGACATCATCAAAGATGGCCAATGAGACTAAAAACACCCTTAAGGACACGGGTACGCGTTTGCCCAGTAGAGCTAGAATAGCCAGCGCGAAAGCAATATCCGTCGCTGCTGGTATCGCCCAGCCTTGCAAAGCCACATCGTCGCCCCAATTGACCGCGATGTAAATCAATGCCGGCGTGGCCATCCCACCCACGGCACCCACCGCTGGCAGGACCACTCTTCTCAAGTCCGACAGCTGCCCCTCAATAATCTCACGCTTAAGCTCCAGTCCGATCACTAAGAAAAATAGCGCCATCAAACCATCATTGATCCAGAGTAACAACGGCTTTGAAATGTTCAGTGCACCGACTTGGACTAAAACGGGCAAATCGATGAGTGACTCGTAAAAGCCTCTCACCGGTGAATTGGCGATGATCATCGCAAAGACCGCCGCACCAACGAGAAGGATACCGCTCGCGGTTTCGAGCTTTAAGAAGTTTCGCCAGGCATTTAACATTTTCGGAAGCAATCGTGAGTATCTAAAAGCAAATTTTAAGTGATGTAGATGTCCCGGACGTGAGTTTAATACATCAACGGAAGAATATTACAAACTCGGATTCTTAAATTTACCGAGAAAATCACAACGATTAGAACGGCAGCTCTATAGCCTAAAACAGACATTCCTTGAGCTCGCTAAGTAGTCTCCAGTGGGTCGTGTCCAGGCGCATGTCCCACTCTCACTGACAGATACCTGCCAGCTGTTCTAAGTATCACTGAGAGAGGACAGAAGGACTATTAATGAGTATTTTGCACTCATTCGATTGAATGTAACAGAGTAGTTGAATTTGGATTTTACAACGCCGCGAGTTATGTCCGCTATAAATGAGAATGGACGTTCATCCGTTTTTATTTCGTCCGTCTCCTGTGGGTCGTTTCGGAGCATTGGTGCTGCAGCGCAGCAACTCATTCTGATCTTCAGCACGAAGGTCTGGAAAGGGCACAGCCTAATGAAAACGTTGAATCAAAATTGTTGGTGGGATTGGTGATTTCTTTTCATAAGTGGACCTTCGGTGGTTAGAGTTGTGTCTGCTGATGAACGAAGTGCAGTGCTGTCCCAACAGCCTCTTAATTTTTCGCGTTTTCACACTCTCTGGGCACTGAACGGACCAGTACCCTGAAACATCTCTATGCCTGCTGTGGGTCCAGGCCGTGTAAAAAGTCGAGATCAAAATAACCGGTGGTAAAACGATACGTATGTTCGTCGCAAACACGATGGCTATGAAAAAATAAGGAAGCGCATAACGCAATACCACAACCAAAGTGGAGCGTTGTCCCAGTCGTTCGAAATCTCGGCGACTTTTTACACATTACCCTGGGTCGTGAGCAGGAGTAGCCGCTCTTGAGCTGAAAGCACATATAACGTCAAGTCTAAACTATCACATTCAATCAACCTCTTACCTCGTGTACCTTGTGTCTGCTGGCTTGCATCTTGTATCGTGTGAGCCATATGTTTTTGAGTCTCTAAACTTATGGCGAATACGCTGACCGTAGATATCGATGATAACGGAACCACGACGGTCACCCTCGATCGTCCCGAGGTCCACAACGCACTCAATGGCGAACTCATCGGCGAGTTGAGCGCGGCCTTAAAAGCATTGGCTAACAACAACGAGGTACGGGTGATGGTGCTCGCCGCCAATGGGAAGAGCTTCTCCGCCGGCGCCGATCTGGCGTGGATGCGAAAAATGGCGGACACCTCGGAGCAGGAAAACTACGCGGACGCCATGCACCTTGCTGGGTTACTGCAAGTTCTCGATGGGCTACCCAAACCTACCGTTGCCCGTATCCACGGCGCCGTCTATGGCGGGGCGATCGGCTTGGTTGCCTGCTGCGACGTCGCCATCGCGTCGGAGCGCGCAATATTCAGTCTGTCGGAGGCCAAGCTGGGACTGATTCCGGCGGTGATCAGCCCGTATGTGGTGCGCGCCATCGGTGGACGCGCCGCGCGCCGCTATTTCCAGAGCGCGGAACGGTTCAATGCCGCACGAGCGCATCACATCGGACTCATTCATGAAGTTGTGGCGACGGACAAACTGGACGAATCCGTTGCAGGATTGATGGATCAACTTAAAGCCGCGGGTCCGGACGCACAAGCGGCGGCGAAACGGCTCATTGAAGATGTGGACGGGACACGCATTGACGATGCACTGATACAGATCACGGCGCACATGAACGCCCGCATGCGCAAGAGTCCAGAAGGCAAGGAAGGGATCAACGCATTCCTGGACAAGCGTAAACCCGCATGGCGGAAATGATCCTACCGCCACGCGTCAAGCTGGTGGAGGTCGGTCCCCGGGACGGTCTGCAAAACGAAACGCAGTCGGTCCCCACTGATATCAAGATACAACTGATTGACCGGCTTAGCGCCGCCGGCCTGCCGGTGATCGAGGCCGGGAGTTTCGTCTCCCCCAAGTGGGTCCCGCAGTTGCAAGATACCGCCGCGGTCCTCGCCGGTATTCAACGCAGAACCGATGTGCGTTATCCGGTGCTGGTGCCGAACATGCAGGGCTTGGAACGCGCGCTTGCCGCGGGGGTAAAAGAGATCGCGGTGTTCGGCGCCGCCTCCGAGACCTTCAGTCACAAAAACATCAACTGCGGCATCGATCAAAGCCTCGAACGCTTCGGCGCGGTGTGTGACGCGGCACACGACCAAAATATCGCGGTGCGCGGCTACATCTCCTGTGTGTTGGGCTGCCCCTACGAAGGCGACATTGCGCCAACGGCGGTCGCGCGGGTGGCCGCGCGCCTGCAAGAAATGGGCTGCTATGAAATCTCACTCGGAGACACCATCGGCGTCGGCACCCCGGCCAAGGCCCAGGCACTGATCGAGACCGTGGCCGCATGCGTGCCGGTGGATGTTCTTGCCGCCCACTTTCACGATACCTACGGCCAGGCGCTGGCGAATCTAATCACCGTATTGCCGCTCGGTGTCGCCACCATCGACTGCGCGATCTCCGGCCTGGGCGGCTGCCCCTACGCCGACGGCGCCACCGGTAATGTCGCCACGGAAGACGTGCTCTACATGCTCGACGGCCTGGGCATCGACACCGGCGTCGACATGGACGCCCTGTTGGGCGCGTCGCGTTTTGTCTCCGATGTATTGAAACGTGCGCCGGTGTCCAAGGTGGCGCGCGCGCTGTTAAGCGGTAAATCAAGCCGTTAACAGTTCGAGAGCGGCATGAATGCCGTGGGGGATGGGTACCGGGGTCTGCGAGTCACGCGCAACGAATACGTGCACAAAGTATCCCGCCGCGGCGATGGCGTCGTCTCCCTGTTTGAACAAGCCGATCTCATAGCGAACGCTGGAGTTGCCGAGGCGCCCGACGCGCAAACCGGCATCAATGGAATCCGGAAACTGCAACGAACGCATGAACTGACAATGGGTCTCCACGGCGATGCCTACTACCGTATCGTTGGCAATATCCAAACCGCCCTGCGCGATCAAGTATTTGTTGATCACGGTGTCAAAGTATGAGTAATACACCACGTTGTTGACGTGGCCGTAGATGTCGTTGTCCATCCAACGCGTGGGAATATTGAGGAAGTGTATATAATCCTCGCGGGTAGGGGCGTCGTCTACAGCTGTCATGTCTTTGTACTGTGTTGTTCCTGGTCCATGCGCCGCAATTCGACGCGCCGGACTTTGCCGGTAGTGGTCATCGGCATCTCAGCGATGAACTCAACGGCCCGCGGGTACTCGTGGGCGGCGAGACGGGTCTTCACCGCGGCTTGGATCTCGTCCTTTAACGTTTCAGTGGGCGCAACCCCCGTCGCCAATACGACGTAGGCCTTGATAATATTGCCGCGCAGCTCATCCGGGCTGCCGATCACCGCCGCCTGGACCACCGCCGGATGTTTGAGCAAGCAGTCTTCGATCTCGCCAGGGCCCACCCGGTGTCCGGCACTGCTGATGACGTCATCTTTGCGCCCCACGAACCAGATATACCCATCCTCATCGCGGCAGCCCACATCCCCGGTACAAAACCAGTCGCCGGCGAATTTGCCGCGGGTCGCTTGATCGTTGTTCCAGTAGCCCAAAAACATGACCGGATCATTGAGACGCCGGGCGGCGAGCTCACCGTTTTCGCCGGCCGGCAGCTCATTGCCGTCATCGTCGATGACGGCAACGGTGTGACCGGGGTAGGGCTTGCCCATGGAACCCGGTTTCACCGTCATGATCGGGGCGCAGTTACCGACCAGGTAATTGAATTCGGTCTGACCCCACATCTCGTTGATCTGGAAACCAAGCGCCTCCTGACCCCACTCGTAGAGTTCGGCCCCCATGGTTTCGCCGGCGGACATGATGGCGCGAAGCTTGAATTTGTGGCGATCTATGTCAGCGACTTTGCGGATCATCTTCAACGCCGTGGGCGGGATGAAGGCATTGGTCACCGCATATTTTTCCATCAACCGACAAGCGTGCTGGGCATCGAACTTGCCGCCCTCGAAGGCCACGATAGGTCTTCCGAAATACCAAGTCGGTAATAAGCCATCCAGAAGACCGCCGGTCCACGCCCAATCAGCCGGGGTCCAGAACACGTCGTGCGGTTGGGGAAAGAAATTCTGCGACAGCTCGAATCCGGTGAGATTACCCAGCAACGCGCGATGCGCAATCAGTGCGCCCTTGGGCGGGCCGGTGGTGCCCGAGGTGTAAATCAACAACGCCGGATCATCGGCCTTGGTGGCAACCGGCGTCAATTGCTCCGTGGCGGCTTCGATCAACGTCCAGAAGCTCGCGTCGCCTTCAGATCCGCCGCAGCTGATCACCGTCTGCAAGTCCGGCAACAACTGCTTCATATCCTGAATCATGGCGACGTGACGGCCCAGGGTGATGACTGCCTTGGCACCGCTATCGCGGAGCCGGTATTCGATGGCATCGGGGCCGAACAGAATCGACAGCGGTAGGGCGACCGCACCCAGTTTGTACACCGCGAGGTGCGCGACTCCGGTTTCGATCCGCTGTGGCAGAATGATGCCGACACGATCACCGCGCGCAACACCCTGGGCACGCAGCGCATTGGCAAACCGGTTTGACAAGGCACCGAGCTGTCCGAAACTGAAGGTCGTTTCTTCGCCCGCCTCGTTCTCGTAAAACATGGCCGGGTGACCCGCCAGTCCGGTGTGCTTATCGCAGACCTGGTTGGCGATGTTGTAGTGCTCCGGCACCCGCCACCGGAACTCGCGGCAAATGGTGTCGAAATCCCGATAATTGGGGTCGATAAGCTTCATAGGTGCCTCGCTCCGCTGAGCATCAAGCTTAGCGCAATCGGGACACGGGGAGAAATGTCCGCTCCGGCAGCAGGCACGTAGCGGGGCGCGCTTGCATCGGCCTGCCGGCTCACGCAGAATTCCCGCTTCGCAAGTCATGCCGAGACCGCCGTGAGCACACCCGCCGAAAATACCAGCCAATCAGACATCCTATTGCGCAACCGAGCCGACGGCATCGTAACGCTGACCCTGAATCGGCCCAAAAACTACAATGCCCTGTCCGAGGCGATGCTCACCGCGCTGCAAGAGGCGCTGGATGATATCGCCGCGGATGACTCAGCGCGCGTGGTGGTGCTGGCAGGCGCCGGCAAGGCCTTCTGTGCGGGACATGACCTCAAAGAGATGCGCTCGAAGCCGGATCAGGATTACTACCGCCGCCTGTTCAATCAATGCAGCCGCATGATGTTGACTATGAATCGCATTCCCCAACCGGTGATAGCACGCGTACACGGCATCGCCACCGCCGCCGGCTGCCAGCTCGTGGCCACCGCGGATCTGGCGGTGGCGTCCAGCGAGGCAAGCTTCGCCACCTCGGGGATCAATCTTGGTTTGTTCTGCGCCACGCCCGGCGTACCGCTGAGTCGCAACGTGTTACGCAAACACGCCATGGAGATGCTGTTGACCGGAGAGTTCATCAGCGCCGAAGCTGCCGTGGACCTGGGACTGGTGAACCGCGCAGTGGACCCCGACATGCTCGACGACCAGGTGATGGCCTTGGCGCAGCATATTAGGGATCGTTCACCGGTGGCGGTGCGCACCGGCAAGCGAATGTTCTATAAACAGATCGACAAGGAACTCGAAGCCGCCTACGAATACGCCGCCGAAGTGATGGCCTGCAACATGATGGCGCAGGACGCGGTCGAAGGCATCGATGCGTTCATGGAAAAACGCGACCCGATATGGCGCGGCCGCTGATCGGGCGAAACCAAAGCGCGGCAAAACTCGAGATTCGAAGTTGCCAGGCGATCTGAAAGATCAGCTCTCTAGTAAGGTTGGGTGTTCTTTAATCAGCCCCCGTGGCGCTTCGAGATTGCCGTATGGGATGGCATGTTAAGGAATACGTGGCATATCGCGCCAGAGGAATATAGGGGCCGGAGTCCGTGACTCCGGCCCCTATATTCCTGACAACGCCGGCAGTGGTGACACCGAATGCTGACAGCTTTAATCCGTCTACCGCACCAACCAGACCGGGCGCACCATTGCCGCCGGCCCCGCTCGCCGCGTCTTGCAACCAGTGGTCCGTGAATTTGAGCCGAATAGCCATCCGTTGTTGCGAGCCAGGCGGACTGCGACTACAAATACGGCCCCCAACTTAAACTAGACATTGATTGAATCAAAGGAAACTACATGTCATCGATAATCAAGTACCTACTGTCAACGACAATTTCACTCGCTCTTTGCGGTTACGCGCTGGCGGGAGGCATGGCCACCCCGGAGGAAGCCAAGGTAATGAGCGAGAAGGCGATCGCCGCGGTCAATTCCATGGGCAAAGACAAGGCATTCATCACGTTTGCGAGCGCCGATGGCGGCTTTCAAAAGAAAGATCTCTATGTATTCTGCATGGACATGCAAGGCGTCATGCTCTCACACGCGAAAAAACCCAATCTGGTGGGAAAGAATCTGATGGACTTCAACAAATACGGTGACGAACTGTTCAAAGATATGATCAAGGTCGCACAGAACGATAAGCAAGGCTGGGTCAACTATAAGTGGCCTTATCCTGGATCAGAAGAGGTCAATGAAAAGGCCAGTTACATCATGGCCAACCAGAAAGGTGAATTCTTCTGCGGCGTCGGCGCCTATAAGTAAGCCGACAAGAGGAATAGTAAGGAGAGCATTCCGGTTAGTCCCTGATTAGCCTAGATCGTCGTGGCGTTGCGAGAGCTAGTGTCACTGATCGATTACGTATGTGGTTGATCAACGAAAAAGGTGAATGAGAAGATAGGGGGTCGGAGTGAAAACTCCGACTCCACTTTTTTTGGGTAGCGCACTCACATCGGAGGCGAATTCGCATCAGAGTCTACGAGGCAGAGTGTCTGTGAATTACGCAGATGACACCGCGAAGCGACGTGATTATTTTCAGCGTCGTCTCGGCGATTAACATCTCACCACCTGATCTTGGAAGAGCCGGCAATGCACGCGCTACCGGTCCTGTCAGTTTGCGTTAGGTCGCAAACCTGCGCCGCACTTGTGGCAGTTCTTTGGGGTGCCCAACCGTACCTGCCAGCCGAGATGAGCCCGGCATTTTGGACAGCGCTTCGTAAATTGGAGTAGCGACAGCACGAGACCAGCGCCGAAGAGAGTGCCGATCAAGTTATCTTGGGTGCGCTTGGAAACCTCGAAAAACTCAATTACTCCAATAGAGATCAATACGAAAAGCCAAAAGGCGACAAACAACCCGATCGTCGCATTGTGGTGTTGGCGCAATCTGTTTAGGTCGTGAGCCGACATCGGAATCAGTCCAGTTTTATTCCTTTCACAAGCTCGGCTATCGGCCATAAGTTGGGAATGCGACGCGCCGCAATCCCGCGACAAGTGCACGCAGGGTCAAGTGGCGCATCTTACATCTTGCACCCAAAGTTGAACACGAAGCATAGCGTTCGGTGGTATCAGCCCGTCGATGCCGTTTTCACCGTAGCACAAATGTGGCCCGGCTAGGATCTCGCGAAAGCCGCCTGCTTGCATGCCATAGAGTGACCTTTCGACACAGGCTATAGGCTGGCGTTTACCAAGTATGGTGGTGTGATCGATGAGTTCTAGGTTGCCAATGTTCCGGATATTGAGTTGATCCCTGTAAAGGGCTATGGATGGCGGATCATTGGTGACCTCGTCACCCCGGCGGAGAAAGAACCTGGCGTTGTAGACGATCTTGCATCCCTTTTCAGCCTTAGCTCCTCGGCCAGGAATGTCGTCGATTAACTCGATCCCTTTGTCGAGTTGTATCGCCACCTAATTAGTTCCTGTCTTCAAATAGTGCTGCATATCATGCCGATAAGTATAGAACCGTTATATCCGCTGCGGGTCGAACTCCCCCATTCACGGTAAATCGGGACAGACGAGGCAGATTCCGTTCCTGTCTCCCCCAACGGGAACAGTACGTGCTGACCTGTTACTAGTACTTTGAATTCAACCCGGCCCGCGTCGGCATGGTCGCGTGTCCGACCACTGCCGCTCCCTCGCTGGCGCCTTCTCCAACAAGATCTCCCATCACCACCGATCCTGTCGCCACGCCAATACGAATCGCCAACACGACATCGTATCGTTTGCCGGTCCCGGCGTTGAGTTCTGCCATCGATTGCACAATCGCAAGGCCCGCCCTTACCGATCGCTCGGCATCCTCCTCGTGCGCCCGTGGATAACCGAAGTACACCAGCATCCCGTCGCCAATATGCTTCGCAATATGGCCTTAGTAGCGATCGATCACCTTGGCGCAGGTGTCCCGATATCGTCGTAGAACCTCGCGCAGGTCTTCCGGGTCCAGTCGTTCCGACAGAGCCGTTGAACCCACCAGATCACAGAACATCACTGTCCACTGGCGGCGCTCAGCAGTGTCTGGTGGTCTGTCCCGACCGTCAATGAGTTCAGCGCTGGATGTGGTGGCTTGAGCGTCGCTTTCCGGTGGAGTAGCGATGGCCTTTAGGAGCCATTTGCGGTGACCGAGTGAGGCTATGCCCAAAGTCTTGAGATCCTCATCAGTGAGGTCCGCCATCAGGTCCCAATCGATGTGATTCTCAGCGAACGCCTCTGCATACCGGCCAAGGCCAAGGCCAAGCTCATCGAACCACTGGGACACACTAGTCACGACTGCTCCTCCGTTAGCAAGAAACTATCAGTAGATTTGGGCTTTCATTTCCCCCCCGATTAATCCCTACTAACAAGTCAGCATGCGGGTGACAGTTTTGTTATTGGAACGGGCCGGCCAGTCAGCAAAATGAATCCTGGATTTCCTCTCGCTAAGCCCTATAGTGTAGTTCCGGGGTAGTTCCGAGTTCCGGGGACAATTTACTTATCTGTGTGTAAATTCACCGACGGGCTACTCACCGATCACCGACCACACCGGCAAAGATCAACTCGGTTAATCAACTATCCAATATATCCACAGATAAATATCCTGTCCCCGGAATAACGCTGGCACAACTACGCGACGGCGGCGATAGCTTGTAATCGGCGATCAGCACGAAACGACTCCGCGAGGTGGTCCATGAGCAGGCGTATGCGCTCCGTACGACGCAGTTCCGGGTGAGTCAGCAGCCAGATATCCGACACGAACGAAGGCTTACACGGAAACAAGCGCTCCAGCCTTGATTTGATCTGATCGTCGGGAAGCAGCGTGATTCCGTGACCTGCGACGGCCATCGCCGACATTGCATTTAACGTGGAGCAGGTCATGACGATCTCCTTTGCCAGCGCCGCTTCGAGTTGCCGAAACGCAGGGATGCGTCTAAGCGCGGCGTCGGCGCTGATGATGCGGTGGCCCGCGAGCTCTTGCTGGTCCTTTGGGCGGCCGTATCGACGCAAATAGGTCTTTGCCGCGTAGTAAGACCACTGTATCGAAAATACTTTACGGCCCACCAGGTGCGGCGGAGGGTTGGTTGTGGCGCGGATGGCAATGTCTGCCTCGCGGCGCGTCAGGTCGAGACTTTCTGCGCCGACCACGAGCTCCAATGTGATCGCAGAATAGCGCTTCGAGAAGGCCAGCAGATAGCGCGGGAGGTATTCGTATGCCAGGTTATCGGGCGCCGTCAGTCGGATCTTACCGCTCGGGCGGTAGTCTTTGCCGAGCACTTTGAGCTGCAATTGGTCGATCTCTTCCCCGACGCGCTTGGCGTGTTGCAACAGCTCGTCACCGGCCGCGGTCAGTTGATAGCCATCCGCCAAGCGCTCGAAAAGCCGCGCACCCACCTTATCCTCGAATCGATTGATGCGCCGGAATACGGTCGAATGATTCACCCCGAGCCTGCGCGCAGCGCCCTGGAGCGAGCGGGCCTCCGCCACCGCCAGAAAATATCGAAGGTCGTCCCAATCCATGTTTGCAATATTGCAATATTGTTTTGCATATATTGCCGATTTACTTGCTTTCTGGCAAGACCTATCCTTTTGGGCACCGATCACATTTCCCGACAGGAGAAACTCATGAATACTTACTCTCAAGCCCATGGCGCTTTCGTGACCCGGGTCAGCCTCGGCCTGGTGTTGATCGCGCACAGTCTTTATCTGAAACTCGTTGTCTTTTCGCTGCCGGGCACGGCCCAATTCTTCGCCTCGCTCGGCCTGCCCGGGGCCGGCGCCTATGGAGTCTTTGCCATCGAAGCGGTGGCCGGTGTCGCGCTGGTGCTGGGCTATCGCGTCCACATCGCGGCGGCGGCCGTGGTGCCCGTTCTCCTCGGCGCGGTCTGGGCGCACTGGTCGAACGGCTGGCTGTTTACGAATAACGGCGGCGGCTGGGAATATCCCGTGTTTTTGGCTGCCGTAGCCATCGCACAGGTTTTTCTCGGCGCGGGTAGCTACGCTATCGGTGCATCGGCATCGTCTCTGGTGGCCCAACCGCGGGGAACTGCGTCATGATCGATCTACTATTAACGAGCAGCATCGCAATCGGATTGCTCACCTGGTCGCTGATCGCGAGGTGGTACGTCCTGCCCTGGATGTGGAACAAGTCGCTCGTCGATGCGTTGACGCCGCTGCTGCTTCTGAACGCACTGCGCTACGTGGGTCTTGCCTTCTTGATCCCAGGTGTCACGGCAGAGGCGCTGGACCCGCGTTTCGCCGCACCCGCTGCGTGGGGCGATTTCGCGGCCGCCGTGTTGGCCCTTATCGCGCTGCTGGCGCTCCGCAAGAGTTGGTCTGCGGCCGGCGTGCTGGTTGGGATCTTCAATGTCTTCGGCGCGTTAGATCTCATCAACGCGGTGCTGCAGGGGCTGCGCTACACGATCGACGGTCAATTGGGTGCGACTTACTTCATCCCGGCGCTCTTCGTGCCCGCACTATTGGTCGCGCATGTCGTGATCGCAATCGTGCAGCTTCGCCACCGCTCGACATCGCATCGAGTCGCGGCCGCGACGTCCGCACGCTGAATCCCCGCAAGACTTCGTTGATCCCAAGGCACTTGGCGGGCGCTGTGTAATAAAGGCGCGGTCCTGGATACTCGCGAACTCGCCTGTATCCAGACCGTACTCGCACTGAGGGAGAGAGTGTGTGCCTTTGTAGATCCATCAACCACTCAATCATTCCAAACTTCCGCTATCTATATAGGGCTGGCGTCACCTGCGCACGAAGGCTGCGGTTGCACCGATGGACATAAAGGGGCGAACACGCCGTGGACACGAATCACGTTCGGCAAACGTGTTCGCTTACCGCTGCGCAGCTTTGCGCGGACGCGTCATCACCGGCCAGTAAACCCAGAGAAAGACGGCGAATGCGAGGCACCAGCCTGCAGCCGACCCATTGACCAGGGCCAGGTACATACCGTCCGCCGACGGACTCGCAACCCGTACGCAGACCGCGACCGTAAGCAGAACATAGGCTGCCACGGTCAATCGCGACGCGTGCAGCGGTCTCCCGGTGTGACCAAGCGGAACGCGCGTGATCATCGCAAAAACGGTACTGCCGATGGCACCCATCGTCAATACATGCAACGCCGTCGTTGGAGCAAAAATCAGGCCGAGCCCGGCAAGGCCGGTCATGAAATAACCGACTGGCAGCCACCAGTACGCGACATGCAGGATGAGCAACAAAGGATTGCGCACGGTCTGCAATCCGCGCCATTGCATGACCCTGACCAGGTGCACGCCTGCTGCCAGGAACGCCAGGGTCGCGGCCCACATCCGGTCGGGGAAAAACACGGATGCGACACCGACAAGGATCGTCATGGCAATTGCAAAGCGGTCGATGGTCACGTTGTTCGCGGGGAGATCGACTACTCCCTGCCCTCTCAGCCAGTTGGCCGTGAAGTTTGGCACGATGCGCCCGCCAATCAGCGCGACCAGCAACAGGACCGTGTGAATGAGCACATACAGGCTGCTCCTGGCATCAATCAAGTGATAGGCCAGGTTTGCTGCTGCCAGGACGCCGATAATGGCAACGATCTTGTAATTGCGCCTGTTGCGGGCGGCGAATATCTCACGCGTCGCCAGATAACACAGGGACGCGGGAAAGAGCATGTCGAGGGCGGCGGTTGCCGTGACGTTCATGCCCGCGGCGTTCAACATGGCGACCCGCCCTAGTAGCCAGGAAACAACCAGCCACAGCAGCGGTAAATCCCGTACCGCCGGCCGGCCGGTCCAAGCGGCGACTGCCGTCAATATAAATCCCGCGATGGCCGCCATGGCGAAGCCGACGATCATTTCATGGGCATGCCAGGACACCGGATCAACACCGGTCGGAAACGTGATCTGCCCGTTGAGGGCCAGCATCCACATGCCGACGCCGGCAATTGCCGATGCGGCGGCCAGCAGGAAAAACGGCCGGAATGCGTGGCTCAACAAGGCCATCATCTTTGATTAGTGCTGGGAATGCTCACGTCGGCGAAGCAATTCGACCGCGACAAAGCGTCGGCACTAAATGTGAGCGATCCTCTTGTGCTGCGTACTTGACCTCTTGCTCCAGCCCCATTTCCTTCATCAATCGGCCCACCGCCGAGGCGGACAGACATTCCTCGGCGGCGGCACGTCTGAAATACCCCGCAGCGGAAATCGCCGCGTCCGTGAGTTCCCAGGAATTTTTGCGCTCCCGCGTGAGGCCATCGACAATTTTTCCAGCCCCGTAAAAATCTTCCAAATTAAAAGCGCCTTTGGTACCCGCACACAGAATCAACACGGTCTCGTTACCGGTCTGTCGGTTCAGTTCCTGCGCAACCGCATTACCGTTCAGCAGCGCACCGATGAACACGCGTTTCGCGGCTTCCGCCCGGCGCAGCGCCACTGTGCCGTTGGTAGTACAGTAGATCACGCGTCTGCCCGCGAGCGCTTCCCTGGACATCGCAATCGGCGTGGGCAGGGCGAAACCCTCTATGAAGCGGAATGCGTTCTCGCCCGCCAGTAGATATGAGTCGTCGACAAAGTTTTGCGCGACGTCCCGCGCCTCGTGCTCGTCGATGGCTGGAATGACTTCGGTCGCCCCGTGTTCGAGCACGGTCACAATCGATGTGGTTGCAAACAGCACGTCGAGCACCACCACAATCTTGTCTTCCAACCGCGAGACGTCAAGGTCCTCCTTGCGAAACAGCACATGCAGCTTGCGCATGAGTCAGAGCCTTGTGGCCCGATCGCGCAGCACGTATTTCTGTATCTTACCGGTCGCGGTCTTGGGTAGGGGGCCAAACACCACGGTCCTGGGGACCTTGTAGTGCGCCATATTGGCGCGGCAGTGTTCGACGATATCCTTGACCTCGGTGTCCTCGGCACCGGAATGCAGGGTAACAAAAGCGCAGGGCGATTCCCCCCAGCGTTCATCGGGCCTGGCCACCACCGCGGCTTCCAGCACTGCGGGGTGTTTATAGAGCACGTCTTCCACCTCCACAGTCGAAATATTCTCCCCACCCGAGATAATGATGTCCTTGGCACGGTCCTTGACCTGCATGTACCCATCCTCGTGCCACACCGCAAGATCACCGGTGTGAAACCAGCCGCCGGCAAAGGCCTCCGCCGTGGCCGAGGGATTCTTCAAATACCCCTTCATCATGGTGTTGCCGCGCAGCATGATCTCGCCGATGGTGCGTCCGTCTTTGGGCGCGGGCGCCATGGTCCGCGCGTCGGCAATCATGTAATCGTGGACCATGAACATGTTGACGCCCTGTCGCGCCATCAGGCGTGCGCGTTCCGGCAGGGGTTTCTCGTCCCACTCCTGGTGCCAGGCGCACGCCACCGAAGGACCGTAGGTCTCGGTGAGCCCGTAAAGATGGGTCACGTGCATACCGAGCTCTTCCATACGCGCGATCACCGCCTCGGGCGGCGGCGCGCCGCCGGTTGCCACATGCACCACCCGGTCGGGTCTTTGCGTCTGCTTGCCGGACTCGGCCAACAACATGTTCAACACCACCGGAGCCCCGCAGAAATGGGTGACATCGTGCCGGGCGATGGCATCAAACACCGGTTGGGCCTCCACTTTACGCAGGCACACGTGGGTACCCGCCACTGCGGTTACGGTCCAGGGGAAGCACCAGCCGTTGCAGTGGAACATCGGCAGCGTCCATAGATACACAGGATGCAACGGCATATTCCAGCTCAGCGCGTTGCTCACCGCGTTCAGGTATGCGCCGCGATGATGGTAGACGACGCCCTTGGGATTTCCTGTGGTGCCCGACGTGTAATTCAAGCTGATCGCCTGCCACTCATCCTGCGGCGCGCGCCACTCGAACTCCTCGTCAGCATCGGCGAGCAGCGACTCGTAGTCACAATCCGCGAAGTGCTCCCCGCTGGCGGCGGCATCGTCGATCTCGATCACGAGCGGCGCCATATCCAGTTGCGCCACAGCATCACGGACGACATCGGAAAAATCGCGATCGGCGATGAACACCTTGGCACCCGCGTGTTGCAGTTGAAACGCGATGGTCTTCGCATCCAGGCGGATATTGACCGCGTTGAGCACCGCCCCGGTCATGGCGACACCAAAGTGCGCCTCGAACAGGGCCGGGATGTTGGGCGCCATCACGGCAACCGCATCCCCGGTCCCGACGCCGCGCCGATGCAGGGCGCAGGCCAGGCGGCGGCAACGTGCATAGGCTTCGGACCAGGAGTAGCGCCGCTCGCCGTAGATGACGGCAGTGTGCTCCGGGTAAACCCGCGCGGTGCGCTGCAGGAAGCTTAGCGGCGACAGCGCCGTGAAATTGGCGTCGTTCTTCTCCAGGCCCGACGTATACGGGTTATCGGTCATGCGCGTGTTTAGTCCAGTGCCGAGTCAGTCAAACATATCTCAAAACGCGTCCACGCTGCCAATGCGGCGTGGCGAACCCTGCTCCGATGCACGGCACGCCTCGTAAACGGCGGTCCCGCACCCTCAGGTCTTACCGCCGCATCCGCTGCTTCGCGATCGGCGCCATCCCGGTGTCTACTGATTGGCGGCATTATTGACGTCCCAGTGCGGCCCGGACGGCCTGGATTTTGCGTCAAATTGTGCCGGTCTGACCGCCATCCACCGTGAGCACGCTACCGTGCACGTAGCGTGACGCGTCCGAGGCCAGAAACAGCAACGCACCATCCAGGTCTTCCGGAACACCGAACCGCCGCGCCGGGATGCGCCGCTGGATCCGTGTACCGGCTTCGCTGGCGAGAAATTCCCGATTCAGTTCCGTTTCGATGTATCCGGGCGCGAGTGCGTTGACGCGGATTCCGTGCCGCGCGAGTTCCGCAGTCAGCGCTCGCGTCAGATTGATCAGCGCGGCCTTGGAGGCGCAATACGCGGGGACCTGTGCGGCACCGGCCAGGCCCAGGATGGAGGCAATGTTGATAATACTGCACACGCACTGATCCTCGAGTCTCCGGCGAGCAACCTCCTGTGCGAGCAGCCACGCACCTTTGACATTGATATTCATCACTTCATCCCAATCGGTCTCCGTTTGCTGGCCGACGGGTTTGGTGACCGCGATACCGGCGTTGTTGACGAGGATCTCGATCGGCCCATATTCCTGCTCGACCTTGGCGACACCGGCCTCCACACTCGCGCGCTCGGATACGTCCAATAGTACCGGCATAGCGCGGCCACCCGCCGCCTCGATTTCGGCCTGCAGTGAGATCAACTGTTCCATGCGCCGGGCGGCAACGGCTACGCGCGCGCCCGCCGTCGCCAAGGTGCGTGCGAAGTGACGCCCGAGTCCACTGGACGCGCCGGACACCAGGGCGCAACGATCGTTGATATCGAACGATGGCAATGCTGTGTCGCCTATATCGATTCCTCCAACTCGAGATACCGGGGATTGCACTTTTTCAAGCTGTCGACAGTGTCGTCGCACAGCCATTGCCGCAGCGCCTCGCGCTCCGGCCCGGGATGGTCAAACCGCCCGGCACGAATGTCCCGCGCCAGGCGTGCGCTCAATACGCGCAAGTGTTCGCCGCGCCGGCCCTGCTCCTCCGCGAGGTCGGGATAGATGCAGCGCAGGAATTCGACCTCGAGTTGCCGTTCCTGTTCGCGGCCGGCGCTACCGGCCTCCAATTCGCGCGCCACGATGGCCATGGCGCTGGCAATCAACAGTGCATCGTAACGCTTCTCCGGCGCAAGGTGCGGTACGAGTTCGTCCAGCAGCCACGTGCGCGCCGCGAGCAGGAGCGGAAGCGACGCCGGTTCAGTCTGCATGGTGAATGCCTGCAAGCGTTTGGTCTACCAACTTCAAGATCTCGTATTCCATCTCGGGCACCCGCCGACCGATAAGTGCCAGCTCCAGGGTGCGTTGCTCACCGGAGGTATAGCGCTGGTTTTGCTGCAGTGCGATGATCGCCCAACGCACGCTGGCCATGATTTCCCAGTAGTGCACCCGCTGCGGATCGATGGGCCGTCCCGACTCCCGTGTGTAACCGTCGTAAAACGGTGTACGCTCGGCGATACCGCCCGCCTCTCTGTGCGGCGCACTGAAGCGCCAGCTTCGGGAACAGAACCACGCGACATCCTCCATGGGATCGCCCCAACCGGCGAACTCCCAATCCAATACGCTCGTGAGTCCGTGCTCATCGACCATGTAGTTGCCGGTGCGGTAATCCCGGTGGCACAGGACCACGTCCTCGCTGTCGTATGCATGCAACTCCAAGCAACGAACGCCCCACTCCACCACGGGTCGCGGCACGTCCAACGTATCCAGATAATCTCGATAAAGCGCGATCAAGTGCCGCGCCGGGGAGGTCTGCAACGGCACCAGGAACTCCAGGTCCTCACGTGGCGGCCGGATGCGATGTATGTGTGCCAACTCCTGACCCAGGCGCCGTGCGAGGGCGTCGCGGTCGCCGCCGACGCTGGGATCCTTCACGATCCTGGGTCCCAGTGCAGTGCCTGCCACCGCCCGCATGATGAAGAAAGGCCGTCCCAGCACCGTGGAATCTTCGCACAGAAACAACGGTTCGGGCACCGTCACCCCTTCCGCATGCGCCGCTTTGAGCAATGCGAACTCCTGCGCCCGGGAATGGCTGGCCGCCACGCCGGACGGCGCAGACATGCGCAACGCCATCCGCGACGGCCCCTGGTAACGGCCGCCGTCGACGCGAGCTGTAATGAGGTAGTTTTCCTGTATCGCCCCGCCACGCAAGGGTTCGGCAGCTTCTACCTGTACGTGATTGGCCTCCGCCGCGTGCGTCAAAAACTGCTCCAGCGCCGCCAGCCGCTTACGCTCCATCACTGCCACCGCCAGAAGGCGTTGCCCTGTTCCAAAAACGCCCGTGACAGCACCATCTTGTGTATTTCCGAGGCCCCGTCCACGAGTCGCGCCTGTCGCGCGTAGCGGTAAATCCACTCCAATACCGTATCCTTGGAGTAACCCAGCGCACCACACAGCTGGATCGCCGTGTCGACGGACTGATGCAGGGTATCCGCCACCTGAATCTTCGCCATCGAGATCTCCCTGCGCGCGAAGTCCTTCTGATCCAGCAGCACGGCAGCCTTCATGGTCAGCAGGCGGCCGATCTCAATGCGCATCGCCGCTTCGCCCAGCAGCCACTGCACACCTTCATGCTCCGCCAGCGACATGCCGAAGCTCTGACGTTCGCGCACGTATTCGCCGGCGATCTCCAACGCCCGCTTGGACAACCCCAGCCAACGCATGCAGTGCGTGAGCCGGGCGGTGCCGAGCCGGATCTGGGTTACCTTCAAGCCGTCGCCGACATTCATCAAGCGATTTTCATCGGAGATCTCCAATCCATCAAAGCGCATCTCACAGTGCCCCCCGTGTTCCTCCGGGCCCATGATCGGAATACGACGCACAATCTCCCACCCAGGTTGATCGCGATCATAGAGAAATGCGGTCAAGCCCTTGCGCGTATCGTCCGACGTTCGCGCAATGAGAATAAAATGCTGCGCCGCGTCCGCACCGGTGATGAACCACTTGCGGCCATGGACGACCCACACATCCCCGCGTCGTTGCGCCGTCGTTTTCATCAGACTGGGATCGGAACCGGATCCGGGAGCCGGTTCGGTCATTGCAAAGGCGGAGCGCACCGTGCCATCGATGATTGGCTGCAGCCAACGTTCCTTCTGCCCGTCGGTCGCCACCTTATTGAGGACGATCATGTTCCCATCGTCGGGAGCCGCACAGTTGAACGTCACGGGACCGAAGATGGATCGATTCATCTCTTCGTAACACACCGCCATCTCCGCAACCACCAAGCCCATGCCTCCACGTGCGACGGGCATCTGCGGCGCCCACAGACCTTCCGCTTTTGCCACGCTCCGCAACTCTTCGAGTTTACCGGCACGGATGTTTTCGTGCTCGTCGAAGGTCGCGGAGTCTTCTTCCAGCGGAAGGATGTGCTCGGCCACAAAGCGCTGAATTTGCTCCCGCAGCGCAACGAGTCTCGGCGATAGTTGAAAATCCATGGTGCAACGATTTCGGAGTAATTTATGGAGTAGACGGTAAATTATATAGAGACCACAGCATGGCCAGAAACACCCGTCAGATCGTATCTGAAGCTCACAAGTCGCACAAATCGCCGACATATCGCGATTTCCCACGGAACTCGCGGCAGCTTAGGAATAGCTCGGCTACGAATGTCAAACCGCAAACAGCATCAGAGCACAAGTTCTTGCAATATTAATGTTTGTGTTCTCTGGCCCGGTTTCTAAGCACGCATGACGCGTCGAGCACTTTATTCGCCAGCGCAACCATACCGGTAATATACTTAGGAAACCTCTGATTGAGACAGAGTTTCCTCAATAATGAAATTAGCGCAAGCCCCAATGGAGACCGGATAATGAGCTTCCCCCCCCCGTTTTATCGCTGGAGACCGCATCCGTGGCATGGTTTGGAAGTGGGACCTAACCCGCCGGAGGTCGTGCACGCTTATATTGAAATCACACCGAGCGACTCCATGAAATACGAGTTGGACAAAGCGACCGGCTACCTGCGGGTGGACCGGCCGCAACGCACCTCCTCGCTGCCACCCACACTGTATGGAATCGTCCCGCGCACCTACTGCGGGGACCGAATCGCATCGCTGATGGAGGGTACGGCGAAGGGAGATGGTGACCCGCTCGACATCTGTGTCGTCAGCGAAAGACCAATCAGTCATTCCGAGGTCATACTTGACGCGCGAGTCGTGGGCGGTCTACCAATGAACGATCACGGAGAAGCGGACGACAAAATTATCGCGGTGCTCGAAAACGATCCGGTCTGGAACGACGCCAACGATATCGACGATCTGCCGGAGGTTATCGTCGAACGTCTGCGGCATTATTTTATCACCTACAAGCTGCGACCGGGTGAAAAAACGGGAGTGTCCATCGATCGCGTCTACGGACGCGAGCACGCGCAGCAAGTGATCCTCGCATCCATTGCTGATTACGAGGAGGAGTACGGCAGTTGAGCTGGATCACCGCCTTCACTGTCTCTTGCGCAATACATCGATCACGCCCTCGTTTGTTGGTTCTTTTGAACCGGAAACCCCTGCTACACAGCCGCTGCGAGAACGCAAAATCAACTATTGTTCTTATTGTTACCCGACCCGCCGCAGGTCAGAGAAGCCTTGATTTGTCCTTGTGACCGGACCATTTCGGCAACTCATCGACGATATCTATCACCCGCATGCCGTAGAAGATGTGGCAATTCGGTTGGAACGCTTCCGGCACCTGTGGCGGCACACCAAAATCGAAAAGCGTGGGAAAGGCCAGCCACATGTGTCGGCCTTCATCGGCGATCAGCGTACCGCACAATGCGCAGGCCACCTTGCAGGGCATGAGTCTTTCATGGCGGTTGAGGACGCTGTTATAGAACCGCAAATGCTCAACCCCGGCGGCGAACCTGACATCGCCTTTGTGGAAAATCGCGGCCCACTGCATGGGCGCGCCGTGCAGCACCTGGCAATCGCGGCAATGACAGACCTTGGCATCGACTCCCAAGTACTCGATGCGGATGGTGGCTGTCAGGAAGTGGTACGCAAGGTGCAAGCCTTCGCTGCTGCGCAATCCATACCCGCCCCCTCTGCGTCCACTTCCGCCTACTGT
>CAMYKK010000048.1 GCA_947258975.1 uncultured Gammaproteobacteria bacterium | reverse complement strand
AGTGCCACGATTGTCGACGAACGCCCCGCGCAGTCCCATCGATCCGCCCGACCGCCTGGAGCCCCAGGTATTGTTCCTGCCATCCAGCCAGGCAATAAAGAACTGCCCCGCGCCGATGGGCAATAAACTGACAAATCCATGTTCGGTTTGCGTGCGGTCATCGTGGGGAACAAAGGGGCGCGTCCAACTCCGGCCATGGTCGCTGGACACCAACAGATTCAGGTTATAGCCATAGGTCCTGCTGCCACTTTTGACCAAGAAGCTGGCAAGGATATTTCCCTCGGCGTCGGTGGCCACAGCCGGAACGTCGGCCCAGTTCACAAACCAATGGGGTCCGGTGGCCGCCTTTCTTGGCGCCGCCCAGCGCCCTTGTTGCAAGCGCGAATAAAATAATGTGTGTTGCTGCTTGCCTTTTTGTATCCAGCTCAACACTAGATTTCCGCCGCCTGCAAAAAGGTGAGGTACGGCAGTATCTATCCCGGCGGGCGACTCCATTTCCTTCGCTGGAGGTAACATGGGAAAGGATGCCGGGCCGCGATCACATCCGATGAGCACGACCGAGAGTGCGAAGCTAATGATGGGCTTTATGACCACGACCTATTGAGCAGCTTTGACATATTTTCCCCGCCCGCTCATAGTGGACAGCGATTAACCATCCGGTACCATATCACGGACGATCGTAGCGAGTGGAAAATATCCGTTTGCGTTAGGTCTGTATGCCACCGCATTTAAACACGCGTGATGACAGCAATTTCACAAGGGACCCGCGATGAGCGATAACCTCGGGACCGAGACACCACACCCGACCACGCGGCGCGGTTTCATCGTTTTGTGTGGGTTCGCGGTGGTCAGCTTGTACGGGTTGTGGGCCAGCTATGGTGTGGTACCAATCAGCCTTGGTAGCACAACGCAGACCACGCCAGCGCACGCGACAGGAATGGGAGCGGCGCAGAACATGGATTCCCACATCTCGGTGGAAGAATTTCGGCGTCGCGCCCACGCGTTCGTCAATGCCAACATGCTCCCGGACGGCAGCGTCAAGCCAATCGTCGCGGAGCACGCGGGCGCCGCCTCGGTCGACGCCTACGTCAGAGAGCCGGTGGAGGTCTTTCTGATGGCCAGGCAATACAGCTATTGGCCGGCGGTGTTGCGTCTGCGAAAAAACATACCGTACCGGTTTCGCATCATGGCCATGGACACCGACCACGGCGCATCCATCCAGTTCAAGGGCGCGGCGTATATCATACGCGTCCGGGCCGAGCATGCCGTTGAAAAGGTCCTGGAGTTCAAGGAAGCCGGCGAGTACCCGATCTATTGCACGGTCTACTGCGGTATCGGCCACGGTCTCATGAAGGGCAAGATCATTGTCGAATAGCGCCAAGAATCGTTGGCGATGACTAACGACGGACTGCTCAACGAACTGCAACGGCTTTCATCAGGGGACAAACGGCTGCTCAAGGCGTTTGTCGTCATGGCGCTGTTGTGCTTGGCGCTCGGCTTGGTGTTCGGTGCGTTGACCGGATTTCGCCGCGCGGGATTCGTGTCGTTGCCGCCCGGGCTGGGATACAAGCTGCTGAGCCTCCACGGCGTCACGATCTTCTTCTATTGGCTGTACTTTATCCAGGCCGGGCTGGTGTTGATGCTCGCCAGCGTCTACGCCAACGGCGTTGGCCGGCTGGTGGGACAGCCGCTCGCTTGGCTGGCGCTGGTGCTGATGATTGCCGGTTTCGTACTGAATGTAATGGCCCTGGCGATGAACGTCCCGCTGCTTTACGACGGCCATCCCAAGCTGGTGACCGGCAACACGACCATCCCCGGGATTTTCTATTTGGGTTACGTGGTGACGAGCGTGGGCCTGTTTTTTATCGGTACCGTCGGCATTTTGACCACGCTGATGCCGAAGTTCGAAGGCAGCGTTGCACCGTGGTCTGCGGTCACCTTCGCAACCGTGGCATGGGCGGGTTTGCTCATCGTCAGCGCCATGGCTGGTTTCAATGTATTCCTGCCGCCCATGCTGTGGGCCTTCGGACTTGGCCCCCCAATCAGCGATTACGCCATGAAGTGGCACGTGTTGTTTCATAATATGCACTATCTACCGCTCATGGCCACGGTCATCATCTGGTATGTGCTGGTGGAAACGATGACCGGCGTGCGCTCGATCTTCGGCTCGCAGTTTTCCAAGTTTGTATTCGCCAGTTATCTCATTCTCGTGCCACCGACTTTTCTCTACCATATGTTCCTCGACCCCAGTCTGTCCCAGACGGTCAGGGTGATCGGTTCCCTGCTGTCTCTGTTCATAGCCGTGCCAACGGTACTCGTGTATCTGATCATCGTGAGTTCGCTGGAATCCTATGCCCGGGCCCACGGCGGCAAGGGGCTATTCGGCTGGATGCGCATGCTTCCATGGCGCAATCCCGCGATGACCGGCATCGGTTTGGCAGCGGTCAACTTGGCGATTGGCGGCGCACTGTCGTTCGTGTTGATTCAAGAGCGTCTCGCCCCTTTGCTGAGCGACACGTTCTTCGTCCCCGGTTACTTCCACTTTCTGACGCTGGGCACAGTGACGCTGACGTTCATCGCGGCGCTTTTGTACATGGTTCCGGGAATTACCGCACATACGGTGTGGCGCCCGCGCTTGCTGAACAAGTTGCCCTATGTCATTACATTCGGCCTGCTTGTTTTCGGTGCCGCTGGCGTGACCGCGGGGTATATCGGCGTGCCGCGCCGCGTATTCGATGTCGGCTATGGCGGCGAAGCCCCGATCTGGTGGGAGACGTTGATGGTGCTCGTAGGCATTGGTGCAATCTTCATGAGCGCTGGTCTCGGTGTTTACGTTTACGCACTGGCCCGCATGTTGTTACTGCGGCCGGACGAGCGCGATCAACAAGCGCCTGCGCTGCCGACGGTCTCCTTGGGAGCCGGACCCATAGGTCGACACCCGGCCTGGGTAGGTCCGCTGTCGGTGCTCGTCTTGCTGGGCGCTATGGCGGTGTTTACGGTGCTGGCGTTCGAGCTCATGCAGAGTGTGCCATTGTCGGCGACCGGTGGCGGTCATGCACACCACTGAATCCATCATCCACCAACAAACACCGGGACGGTGAGGCACCTTGACACCAAACTAATCGGCGGAATTTCCTTGGTGTGGGGGATTTTTGCGCTGGCCTACGGTTCGCTCGGCATGCGAGAAAGTGCCGCGACGTGGGGCGCCGGTGCGTGCATATTCTTGTTCTTTGCCGTAGCGATGTGGTTCGCACACCGGCGGGCCATGGGCGACGCGCCGGCCGCGGAATTGAGGGAGGCGCAACATCTCGATATCGTTCTTGTTGCCGCGGTGGCCGTGGTATGGGCCATCTTCGCTGTCGCCTACGGCGCCCTCGGCTTGCCCATTAGCGCCACCACCTGGGGCGTGGGCGCGTGGTTGTTCCTTGGCCTGACCGTCGGACTGGTGGTTGCGTCACGCCGCGACAAAAACCGCTGAAGGCGTGCCTGCGGCAATGGCTGAAGCGCAGGACCACAATCCCCGTCAGCGGATCTCATAGTGATAGGCGAGCTTGGCTGTTTGCGCGTTCGGGTTGGTCCACGTAAGACAGTACCGCGCGCTGGTCTGGGGCGCGAGCGTGCCGCCGCTGCGTGCGAACCGATGCTCCTGTCCAACAGCATCAAACCCTTAGCGGACGGCAGTAACCAGTCGATGCTGCTTACCAATCGTTGCGCAACTCGCGTAGTTTCAAAAATACCGTCTTCTCGTCCGGCTCGTCGGGCAAGTCTGGAACCATCTCGCGGAGTTTCGCGATGACCATGGGGCTGTGTAAGCGGAAAAACGTATTCACCTCTTTTTCCAGGGCCAAATTGGTGACCAGCGCGCGATCGAGGTCTTGTTGCTTGACCGCTTCGAGCAGGCTTTGTGCCGCCTGGTTGTCCGGCTCCCGATCAAGGGTGAAGTTGAGGTTGTTGACGATATAGTCGTGCCCCGGATAAATGTTGGTGGTATCCGGCAGATTGACCAGCTGCCGGGCGAACGTCATGTACAGCTCTTCGGGATGTCCGCCGTTGTGGCAATTGCCCGCGCCGGCGTTGAACAAGGTGTCGCCGCAGAACAGCCCTGGGACATCCGCGTGTGCGAGAACGCAAACATGGCTCATGGTATGGCCGGGCGTGTCCAGGACCTCTAGCTCAACCGTTTTGCCGACTTTCACAACGTCTCCCGCACGCAATCCCACATCGATTCCGGGAATGTTGTCACCGGCCTTATGGTGCGCCAATAACTTCGCTCCGGTGGCCGCGATGACCTTTGCATTGCCGCCGGTGTGGTCCCCATGCTCATGGGTGTTCAGAATCTGCGTAATCTCCCAACCGTTTTGTTTAGCGGCGCCCAGGCACTTCTTGTGATCCAGAGGATCAACCGCCAACGCCTCTCCGGTCTGCGAACATACGATCAGATAATTAAAATTCCGCCACGCGTTCTTGGTCCAAATCTGTTCAACAATCATGAGCGTGTCTACAGCGTGTTGAGGCCCGCGATGGTAGCACGACTAACGGCGGCTGTACCGGAGGCGCCGGGTTAACGGGGATTTTACCATCGTTTACACGCTCCTAATGGCGGCATAATGGCCCGTCCTCTAAAATTGCGCGGGTTTCAATCGCAATCAAAAGGACGGTCATGTTCAAAGAGTTCAAAGAATTCGCGATGCGCGGCAACGTGGTGGATATGGCGGTCGGCATCGTTATCGGCGCCGCATTCGGCACCATCGTTAAATCGTTTGTCGCCGATGTGTTGATGCCGCCGATCGGCCTGCTGCTCGGTAACGTCGACTTCTCCAACCTGTTCGCAGTGATCAAGGACGGTGCCACCGCCGCCCCGTACGCGACCCTCGAGGCAGCCAGGGAGGCTGGCGCGGTGACGTTGAACTACGGCGCCTTCTTTAACACCGTGGTCAGTTTTGTGATTATCGCGCTTGCGGTATTTTTGGTCATCAAGGCCCTTAACAAGATGCAGACCCAAGAACAAGAGGCCCCCGCGGAACCGCCAAAGCAAGAACAGCTGCTGGCGGAGATCCGCGATATCCTCCAGCAAAGGTGATCGCATCACGCGTCCCCGCACCGGCGGCCGGCCGTAGTGCGGCGGCTGCAACATCTGTGTCCACCAACTTCGACGCGATTGCCCAGGCCTGGATCAGACCGCGGCGTTAACCGATGTTCCGCGTTGGGCGCGCACCATCGCTGGCGAAGAGGGCGCTCGTGGGTGGATGCTCAATGCGAGCGAAGATTCAATCATCCGCGTGTAGAGGCAGCTCGCGGGTGTCCGCCACCGGCGCTCGCGACGACAGGGTCTTGCGTAACCGCTTCATCACCTTCTCCGCGGTGGCGCGATAGCCGGTCAACTTGCCACCCAATATTGAGAGCACCCGCGGATGAGTGTGGTCATCGACTTCCAACCGTGTCTCACGGGAGCGTTTGAACGCTGCGCCTCGAGTCACCGGCAGGACCCGCAAGCCCGCCCAGGCCGCCAGCACGTCGGCCCGACGTTGAGGAAAATAATACCGGTACACCTTCAACAGATATTCGACCTCCTCCGCCAATGGCACCACATCGCTGGGGTCGCCCTGATAATGGTGTTCGGTGGTACCCAGCAACGCAGTATCGTTGTGCCACGGAATGAGAAACACCGCACGCTTGTCTTCGGGGACCTCCATATAATAACAACCACGTTCCACCCCACCCCGCAACTCCAGGTGCGCGCCCTGGATGTTCTCCACAGTCGGCGCCGGGACCGGCGGGGAGAAGCGCTGCAAAACGGAAACCGCCCACGGCCCGGCTGCGTTGACCACGGCTTGCGCGGTGCACTCATGGTCGCGGTCCCGGTATCGATAGGCCACCCGACAGCCGTCACCTCCCTGGAGGTCCCCAGCCTCGAACGTCGCCGGCCACACACATTGAGCGCCCAGGGATTCCGCAGATCGAATTACCGCCCGAGTCAGACGCGCGTCGTCGGTCTGCGCATCCCAGTATTGAAACACCGCCTGCAGCCGCGCGGTACGCAGCCCGTCCAACTCATCCCATTGGGCCTTGGGTACGGACTGAAAGCGGACGTTTCTTCCCATCCCCGCTAACAACGCGTACATACTGAGTCCGGCGCGGATCAACCACGGCCGCCGGCTGGTGTCTGGATAAACGGGAATAAAAAACCGTTGTCGTTTCACCAGGTCCGGCGCCAGCCGCAGCAACAGTTCCCGTTCCCTCAGGCTTTCGCGCACCAGGTTGAACGCCGCGCTTTCCAAATAACGCAAACCGCCGTGAATGAGCTTGCTGGAGCGGCTCGACGTGCCCGCTGCGGGGCTCCGCTGCTCCAGCAACAATACCGTGTAGCCATGCGCCGCGGCGGCCTGCGCGACCCCCGCACCGTGGATCCCGCCACCCACCACCACTATGTCGTAATTATCCATATCGTGCGCGCTCCGCTAATAGGGGATGGCGCAGCATGTCGCCGATACGATCGGTCTCCACCAGATCGATGCCGCGTGTAAACAATGTCAGGGCCCGGTCCGGGTCGTCGACGACATACACCGCCCATTGCCAGGGACCGCGCCAGATTTGGTGATCGTGTCGGGGCAGGATGCCCGTATCGCAGAACAAATAACGGGGAGCGAGCGCGGCGGCTTGTGCCCGGTTTTCTACGCTCCATTCCGGTAGTACCCAACCGACGCGCGTCCCGTGGGTTGAGTTCGCATATTGCATCGCGGCGGCATCAAATGAAATCAGCACCGCCTGCTCAGGGAGGGGGCGTAAAATTTTTACCACCGCATCAACCACGTGTGCGCGCCCGAAATGCTTCAGGCTGGCGCCCTTTAACTCTACGAAAACGGTGACCTCGGGCCATTGCGTCAACAATTCGCAAAATTCGCGCAGCGTCGGGATTGGGTTGTCTTTGAAGCGATCCCCAAAACGTGATGGAAAAGATGCGCGCAGCTGTCTGACCTCTTCGAGGGAGCGCGTCAGCAGCTCATCTTTGACCCCGCACATACGCATGGTATCGACATCGTGATATAGCACCGGGACACCGTCCGCAGTGAGCTGAATATCCAACTCTAAATATCGCGCACCGGCTTGCAGCGCGGCCTCGAAACCGATGAGGGTGTTTTCCGGCATCGATGCCGGCGCACCGCGGTGGGCCACCAGGTGCGGCACCCTCGATGCGCGTTTAGCGATCGATTCGTGCATATCTATATTGCATGGCGAAGCGCGGGCCCGGGCGACCGCTTCCCGCGTGGTTCAGGGTGGGCAACACCCAGCCGTTTCCGGTCATTGTCAAGAAATACATCGAAATTCCCCTTCTCGCGTGTCATCCCGCGGCGACAGTTTATCGTTATCTGTAAAACAACCATACGGGAAGACCGCAAATGTACAAAAAAATTGTTGGTCTGGTATTGGCCGGCGCGATGATCCTTGGCGGCTGCGCCATGACCAAAGAAGAGGCCGGCACGGCCACCGGTGCAGTGGCCGGCGGGGTGCTGGGCTCCACCATCGGTGACGGTAGTGGGCAGATAGCCGCGACCTTCGTTGGTGCCGTGCTCGGGGCCCTGGTTGGCCAGGAGATAGGCCGATCCCTGGACCACGTGGATGAGCTTCACGCGCAACATGTGCTGGAGTACAACCGTGTGGACGAAACCACCCGCTGGGTCAATCCCGACGCGGGAAGTCAAGTCGCCATGACCCCCACTCAGGCTTACCAAGGGTCATCGGGTGCATATTGCCGCGAGTTTCAAACCGACGTTACCGTCGGCGGCAATCGGGAACAGGCGTATGGTACCGCATGCCGGCAAGCCGATGGGTCCTGGCGAATCATCCACTAACAATAATGGGCCGCCAGGGATTGATCGGGGTCGGTGTAATACGCCGGGCCGCATCGCCCAGCGGATTCACAACCGCCTTTCGAGGCGGTACCGCCGGCTCGCGTCGAAGGCCGCGCGCTGGCGTTCGTCAGTAACAGCATCGTTGAGGTCGTCGTATGCGTGGCGTGCCCACTCACGATCGGCGAACAGCGTGATAATGCCCTCCGCCCACCTGAGCCGGTCGCCCGGCGCTGACAAGGACGCCCCCGCAGCGCGATACACGTCTTTTAGCGTTGCCTCGTCGACCTGGTCCCGCTGCATGCGGTTTGCCAATTGCATGAGGTCTTCGGCGCAACGACAGCATTCCGCCGCTTGTTTATAGAGTGATTCCGCCCTCCCGGTGTCATCAAGCTGAATCGCGAGTTGCGCCGCGTGCGCGAAATCGAAATGGTCTTCGGCGGTCGCCGCCGCGCGGCCCAGCAGGTCATGCGCCCAACTTTGGTCACCAAGATCGCGTAATATGGCATCTGCCAACTTCATCGTGTCGGCAAACGAATTGTCACCAAGCTTTTCTTGTTCCGCGCGATAGATTTCACGCGCCAGGCGGTGTCCCAAATCGACGTCCGTCAGGGTACGCACCGCCGATCCTGCGACTTGTTGCACTCCCGTAAAGTGGCGGCTTCGCTTGACACAGTCGCGGTAGAGCTCCTCCACCCATTGTTGGTCCTGCAGGTTCTTATCGATGCTGGAGGCGAGCACCTGATACTTGCTGAAATCAAAAGTTTCTGTCTGTAATATGTTTTCAGCCTTTTTTGTCAGCTTACGGGCGTAGAACTTGTCTTCCAACTCGGTGATGACCTTATCCGCCAGACGAAGAAGTTGTTTGGCGGCAACACACCCTTCTTCTTGCTTTTGAATCTGTGCGTATTTCGCCTGGTTGGCTTCTCGCTTGTGCAGCTTTTCGGCAACCCGCGCGACCCATTCCTGATCGTCGGCAGCGTGGATGGTAACGGCTTCCGCGACATTACGCATTTCATCCAAGCTGGTGACACGCTCTTCCGCAAGTTGCAACATACGAGTCGGCAACTCCTTTTCGCGCAATAACTCCGCCGATCGTCGATGCAGACCCAGAAGCTCACTGGTGGCATCTGCCGTAGCCGCGAGCTTGTCAAGAATCCCGCGTATCAGCGCATCGTCCTCGACACTCGTCTCTACCGCGTCTAGCAACTTCGTTAGACCGGCAAAGTCATCGGCTTTTTCCAACGCCTTCTTATAGATATCAATGGCGCGTTCCCGATCGTCTAAGTTGCCCAGCACCGCGCCGGCGAGGTTGATGAGGTCGTGGACACCAGACATTTTTTCTTCCGCGCGCCGGTATACTTCGGAGGCGTACTCGTTATCGCGCAAATTTTCCGCGATCTCCTGGGCCAGTTTGACGAAGTCACCGGCTACAGTGGTTTTATCTTCCACCTTGGCATAGATCTGTTTGGCAAGCTCGCGGTCGCCGAGTTCAGCACCAATCGTCTTGCCCAACGCCAGCAGCTGGGTACGATCGGTGATGTCCGGCAGCGCCTGTCGATAGGCTTGAGCCGCCCGCACGGCGTCATTGTTGAGCTCCCAATACCCCCGTGCAAGGTCCAGGTGCTCCTCTCCGGACATCGCGAATTCCGCGCCTTGTTCGAGTAACTCGTCGACCTTGTCGGTTCTTTCCATGAGCGCCTTGAAGCCGCGGGCCAGGGCGACGAATTCCTTGGGAAATTGACAATCAGACTCCGCCGCTCCGAGGATGTCTCCGGCCCAGTGTTCGTCAGCAAAGATCTCGATGGCGCCGCGTGCGAATTCCACGGTAGTCTCCATGTCACCGCAAAACCGGTCCGCATTCTTGTAGATTTCCCGCGCGGCGGTTTTATCGCTCTCCGCCATACGCGCGGCGAGTTTGCGCAACGCGGCAAAGTCCTTGCACGCGGCTTCCACCTGGCTAAGCAACGATGTCGCCAACTCGGCATCGACCGGCAGGGCCTGTTGTGCCAGGGCCATGATCTCATCCGGTCCCTGCGCCTCCTCCACGGCCTTCGCCAGCAACATCTTGCCGGTTTCCGCGTCGCCGACGAGGGTGGCGAAGGCGCTGCCTACTGCTGCGAATTCCTTGCCCTCAAAGCACGCCTCTTGGGCCTGCTCCAACAAGTCCTTGGCATAATCTTGGTCCCCCAGTCCGTCGGCAAACCCTCTCGCCACGTCAACATATTGCGTTGGAAACTGGCATTGCATCTCAGCCTGCTGCAACAAATGTCTGCCATATTCTTTGTCTACCGGTGCGCTCAATGCCTCGTTGGCCAACGCCAGGAAGTCATCTGTGCTGACACAGTCTGCTTCTCGCGCCTCTAGGTCTTGTTTCATTACCATGTCTGCAATAACGCTTGCTTGGGTGTTGACTGGGGCGGGCAATCATAGCTCATGCCGGTCAGGGCAAGAAATCATCGCTACAAATTCTCTTTAGGCTGCGCTAAGGTCGCTTAATGCCTGAATCCGCCACACCGGAGATCATCGCCAACGGCGACGCGGCCCACGCCTACCAGGGCCTGCAACCGACACAGATCTTGGACGCGGTGGAGAGTGTGGGGTTTCATTGTGACAGTCGACTATTGGCTCTCAATAGCTATGAAAACCGCGTGTATCAGGTGGGGCTGGAGGATGCCCCGCCAGTCATCGCGAAATTCTATCGGCCCCATCGCTGGACGGATGCCGCGATCCTCGAAGAGCATGCCTTCGCGTGGGAGTTGGCCGCGGAGGAGATCCCCGTGGTCCCGCCTTGGCAATCAGAATCCGGTGGGACGCTGCATTCTACGGGATTGTTCCGATTCGCACTGTTTCCCCAGCAGGGCGGCAGAGCACCGGAGCTCGACAACCCGGCACATCTGAAACAACTGGGGCGCTTTTTGGGTCGCATTCACATCGTCGGGTCCGTGCACGGTTTCGCCCACCGCCCGGCGTTGACGATCGAGTCCTTCGGTACCCGTTCTTACCGCTTCCTGCTCGAGAACGGATTCCTTCCACCGGAGCTGGAGACTCCCTATCGCTCTATAGCGGAAGATGTCATACAGCGCGTTGGCTACTGTTTTGATCGTGCGGGGGAGGCCGGTAATCTGCGCTTACACGGCGACTGCCATAGCGGAAATATATTGTGGGGCGAGGCCGGACCCCACATCGTGGACCTGGATGACGCCAGAACCGGCCCCGCGATCCAAGACCTTTGGATGTTCTTGTCCGGGGATCGTGCTTACCAATCCGCACGCCTACATGAGCTATTGGACGGTTACACCCAGTTCAATGACTTCGATGCGCGTGAGCTACATTTGATCGAGGCCCTGCGCACGCTGCGCCTACTGCATTATCACGCGTGGCTGGCGAAGCGTTGGAAAGATCCGGCGTTTCCGCGGGCATTCCCATGGTTCAATACCCAGCGGTGTTGGGAGGATCACATCCTCGCGCTGCGTGAGCAGGCCGCATTGATGGATGAGCCCGCCCTCGAATGGCCCTGACCGGCAGCGCGCTAAAAGAGGCGGGGGAGCGGGTGCTGGCGACGGGCGAAGCGGGGTTCACTCTAGCGGCTACGATTGTCTCGTTACGGTATCGTAATTCGCGGTGGGTTCATGGAGGTTTGTTAATTGAAATCAACTAATCGTCGCGGTACTTGAGGTTACTATTGCCCCATGAGTAGAGGGCTTTTCTACGTTGCCGTCGGCCTGACCCTGCTGACTGTCGCGATGCTTGGGCTGGATATCTGGATGGTTGCAGCGGGCGACTGGCCGCTACTGGTGACGATTATTATTCTTGCGCTGCAGTGCCTGCTGCTGATCAGCATCGTCTGGTGGGTCTACACGCTGCTGGACTTGCGTGTATTTCGTCCTCTGCGCATGATCAAGGACCAGGTAAAAATTGTCACCCACATCGACAGCGAACACCGCTTCGAACTGCCGGAAAAGCACTACCTGGGGGATCTCCCGAAATGCGCCGAAGAATTGGGGCAATCGCTGGCCCGCGAGCGTCACGAGACGGCGCGAGCGATGGAGACGGCGGCTATGCGCATCGACCGGCGCAAGGCGCGCCTGGAAGCGATCTTGCACGATCTGACCGAAGGCGTCGTGGTATGCACACTCAATCACCTTATCGTGTTGTTCAATCAAGCCGCAGCATCGCTGCTACAGGACGCGGGCCCTTTAGGTCTGCACCGTTCGGTCATCGCCCTGTTTGAGGGTGACGACATCGAGCGCCACCTCAAAGCAATACTCGCAAGGCATGATCGCACGAACGAAGTGGAGGTCGGTGAATTTGAATGCCGGCTCGCCGGGTCCGCGGCGGCCAGGGTATCGGTGCGCATGAACTTGATTATTGACCCGGACGGAAGCTGTTCCGGGTACGTCCTGTCTTTGGCCGGAAAGGGACTGTTGCGTATCGACCGGAATAAAGCGAACGCGGTTAGCGTGTTGACCGATCGTCCCGAGTTCTACGACTTCTCACTTTTTGACCGTGACGCCCCCGGCGAGTTGATGGACAGCGGCCTTATAGAGCTTGACTACGTCGTATTCGACACCGAAACCACGGGCCTCAATCCGTCGAAAGGCGATGAAATCGTTCAGATTTCCGGTGTACGCGTTATCAACAGCCGCGTCCTTACGCGTGATTATATCGATATTCTGGTGAATCCCGGCGTGCCGATTCCCAAGCAATCGATCCGCTTCCACGGCATCACCGACGACATGGTTAGCGACGCACCGAGGGTTTGCGAGGCGTTAAAACTATTTCATCAGTTTGCTCAAGGCGCAGTGCTCGTCGCCCACAATGCCGCTTTTGACATGAAATTCATCAAGCTCAAAGAGACCGCTTGCGACGTCGCGTTCAATCATCCGGTGTTGGACACCCTGCTGTTGTCGTTCGTCCTGCAGCCCAACCACAGCGTACACACACTTGATGCAATCGCCGCGCGTTTTGGAATAGAGATCAAACCGGAACTGCGCCACACGGCCCTGGGGGACTCCCAGGCCACCGCGGAGATATTTGTCAGAATGCTGAAGGCGCTCCAGCAGCAGGGGCTAATCTCGTTGCGAGAAGCAATAGAAGCGTCAAACCAGGTCTTCGAGATCCGCAGACTGCAAGAACGACATTAGCAGTCTGTTGGACTTAGGACACATCTACTGCGGCGGCGGGAAAGTCGGCCCATGTTAATGATTTCTCTCGTCGAATAGCCCGCTATTCGCCTCAATAAGTCGTCAAACCGGTTTCGATTTCCAGCCCGCCTCGTCACGATCACCCAAGTCCGACAGACTGTTAGCCCGAATTGGGCACCAGGGCGGCGCGGGGAACGCTAAGTTGCGCACCCAATCCGGATGAAACGCCGACACACAAGCACCGGTATTAAAACAGCTCCCCGGTCAAGTCCGCGCGTAACCGGCCACGATACTGCTTGATAGCTTTGAAGCCGTCGACCAGCATATCCCGCTCACGCTTGGACAACGCGGCGACAGGGACATGGTTGCCCACCGCATCTCCGGCCCCGAAGTCCCGCAACTGCTGACGCAACAGCAGATTGGCGATGTGACGATAGG
The DNA here is from genome assembly GCA_947258975.1 of uncultured Gammaproteobacteria bacterium. GTDB lineage: Bacteria > Pseudomonadota > Gammaproteobacteria > Arenicellales > JAANXG01 > CALZGZ01. The sequence continues at coordinate 16,403 of CAMYKK010000048.1, read as the reverse complement.
CGCCGGCAAGATAATCTTGTTCGTCCGCCGACAACCTTGATTGTTCGTGTAATCTGGCGATGCGCTTCAACGTGGACGACTCCGCAATCCCGCGCGCCAACGCGGCAATACGAACCGCGCCGACCAGCGGCAAGGTCCCGGTCAATTTCAGATTTAGCTTCCCCTTGTTCGGCCCGTCGAGCTTGTCTAGCAACAAACGATTAAACGGGCCCAGGGCGACCTCGTGTTCTTCATCGAGTTTATACATCTCACGCAAGAAAAACTGGCGCTGCGCCGCCCCGGTCACAAACACACGCAGCTCGGCGGCCAAGGCCCCGGACCCATACACTGAGACGAAATCGAAAAATATATCCGCCAACCGCAACACCATGCCGGCACCCTTGCCCACCCAGCGGCCAATCTGATCGCGCCATTGCGTTATGGTTTTTCGCCACAGCGGATTCGTTGCCATGACGTTTCCTTTGCAATACTCGAAACCCACCTGATTCAGTGCCTTGGTCATGCGCTCGGCGAGCTCAACAAACCATCGATCCACCTCCGTGTGCCGGGCGTCGGGATAGTCCGCGAGAACGAACCCGTTGTCCTGGTCAGGGTATAGATAGCTTTCGCCGCGGCCTCCGGACCCCATTACGATTACATCGAAGTCCACCGGCGGCGCACCCCAACCTTCGTCCTCCATTTGCCGCCGGCACAGGTCGATAATACGCCGGTACAGATCGTTATTGATCCGCGATAGCAGTGCCTGCACCTCGGGTGCCGGGACCGCGTCGTGACAAAGCTGATTCGCGACCTCCACTTGCGCCTGCTTGGTGTGTTGCATGCCCTCGACAGTTTCCGAGTGGGTCAGGATATCTATCTGACTCACCATTTCCTGCGCGGCCATCGCCAACGCATGGTGCAGCTGAAGACCCCCTACGACACCGCCATACGCGTCCACTACCGGCATGTGCCGCAGATGTCCACGCCGCATCTGGGCGATCGCATGATAGAGAAGTTCGTCATCATGGATAGTCTGCAGTGGCGCAGTCATGACTTGATCAACGGGGGTGTCGCCCGGGACACGAAACGCCAACCGCCGGACGACATCTTGTTCGGTAACGATCGCCACGGGGGCGCCGTCCCGATTGACAACAACGACACTGTCCGCCTTCGCGTCGCGCAGTCTACGCACCGCCTCCTCACAGGCCGTACCCAAAGGCACCGTTACCGGTGCCGGTCCCATGTGGTCGCGAACCAGTCGTGTAAAAACCGCTGTACGTGAGAGCATGTCAATTAAATCTTCAGTAGCAACGTTCTGTACAATGTGCTGAGATTCCTCACGTGGCCACAAAAATCAGCAGCAACGGATCTCGCCAAGAAGTTTAGGCCAGTGCCCTGGATATACAACCAACCATCATGATTATTGGCTTTCGAAAGAGTTTTTGTTAGCGTGGCGGTATACAACACAACTATCCAAGGCGGCCGCAGCTGGCTGCTGTCCCCTCACCCTTGAGCCAACGTTACGATCCGTGAGAGCGCCCCCACTTACCACTTCGTTGATCGTGCTGTGCGTAAGCCTATCCTTGGTCTCGGGATTCGGCGATAAAATCGATTTGTTACGACCGTTTTTTATCTCGGAGCGCGTGGACGTCATCCTGCCGGAGATCCGATCCGGCCAATTCTGGCGCCTGTTGACACCGGTGCTCATACATTTCGGGATCATCCATATTGTATTCAATATGCTCTGGTTGTGGGAACTGGGCGGGGCGCTGGAAAACCGCTTGAGCACGCCGGATCTCGCTACCATGGTGGCGGTGCTGGGGATGTCCTCCAACCTGGCGCAATACTTTTATCAGGGGCCGGCATTCGGCGGCATGTCCGGTGTGGTATTCGGCCTGTTGGGATATTTTTGGATGCAAGGTCGGTTCAATCCTCGTTTCGGCATGGGGTTGCACAAACACATCGTCATCATGATGCTGGGATGGTTTGCGGTCTGTTGGCTCGGCTTAGTCGGTCAAATTGCGAATATGGCACACACGGCCGGCCTGGCAACGGGCATTGTATGGGGTTACGCCTCGGCGAGGCTTGGCCGGCCGTGATTCTTGAACCACACATTTGCGCCACGCACCGTTCATGTCGGTCACCGGGACAGACCGGCGGATGCGGGGCGGCAGTCAAATGCATAGCCGAATATGGATTGCGTTCACCGCGACTCCCATCGCACGGTGGTTGTGGTCCTCCCGGTTGCTTGGCAACAAAAAAGGCCGGCAGCCCCGTAGTTTAATATCAGGGCTTATCTCCTCCGTCGGGCTGGCTTCGCGGTGTGCTCCGGTCAGGATCGAAAGACCTCCAAGAATTGCGCCATGGCTTGCTGTTGGGCGTCCATCATTGATTTGGTCGATGCGGAGAATTGTTGTGCCAAGTCATCACCCTGTTCCTGCCACGTCTCATTGAGTTTCCCCGGGTCGATGCTTTTCAACGTCTCCACCCACTGGCTCCAGAGCTGCTGTTGCGCCGTAGTCCACTGCCCAAACATGTCCTGAAGGGCGGGAAAATAGCGGCTGAATTCCGGCGCCGGCGCGCCACCCTGTTGGGCCACGCTCGCCCACATCTTCATCGCCTCGGACTGAGCATCCAACGTCTGCTGAATCGACTGTTGCCACAGTTCCAGCCCACGATTCCACGCGTCTTCCGGCGATTCGCTGGTCGCCGGTGGTGCCCACGATTTCCAGATTTGCTCTTGGGTGTCTGTCCACGTTTTTAAGATCTTTTCGGCCTCGTCTGCCCAGTTCATAACAATTCTCCTAAATTGATTTGCGGGAGATGACTTTACCCCGTTTGTGGTGCGGCACCCAAACTTTGTTGGTCCTGTTTCGCTGAAGTAATCCCACACACCCTAAAATGGGCTGAATGTTGGTCTGGTCACATCGGTAATGACAGTCGTGTCGTAGCCCGTCAAGACCCCGGCGCGAATCCTGTATTCAGGAAGAAGCAGCGATTGGCCGCAGCAGACGTAAAGTACGGAACACTGATACACTACGGGTCGCCCCAGGATTCGTATTAAATTGATGTGTCGATATCGAAAAAGCGGAACGGTTGTGGTCTTATCCCTGACAATGTACGCCGCTGGATGCACCACGCTACCCAATAAGGACTCGCATGCAGAAGCAGAGGAGCAAACGCAGGTAAATGGACATGATCCTTGGGAGGGATTAAACCGGTCAATGTACAGATTCAATGACAACGTTGACCGCGTGATCATCAAGCCGGTCGCGAAAGGATATCGCCGGATTACCCCACGACCCGTTCGGCACGGCGTGGGTAATTTTTTTCGCAACCTGTTGGAGCCGAACACAGTAGTCAATGACCTGTTGCAGGGCAAACCGCTGCAAGCGATCTCGGACGCCAGCCGGTTCTTACTCAACTCGACATTGGGGATCGCCGGTCTTTTTGATGTCGCCACCAAACTTGGCGTGGAGCGCCGTCAGGAGGATTTTGGTCAGACGATGGCGGTTTGGGGGGTCCCGTCCGGCCCATTTGTCGTGTTGCCGTTTATTGGGTCCAGTAACGTACGCGATGCCTTTGGGCTGCTTCCCTACTACTACTTCACCGACCCCAGGTTGCAGTTGGATGAGAGAGAAGCGCGTATCCTATTGATCGCCCTGGACGTAATCGATTTTCGTTCCCAGTTACTCGGGGCGACAAGATTACTGGACATGCAGTTGGATCCCTATCTGTTTTCGCGCGAAAGTTACCGGCAAAAACGGCTGGACCTCATCTATGACGGCGACCCTCCCCTGGATGAGCCATCTCTGTAAAGTTCTGCTCAATGCGCGCTTTGTTCCCGGAAATCAAGCCGAATAAGAATTGCCATATTGCCGTCGACCCGCCTCACGAGTTGTATGTGGAGGAGTGCGGCAATCCGGATGGATTACCCGTGCTTTTTCTGCACGGTGGACCCGGCGCTGGTTGTGAAACGTATCACCGCCGTTTCTTTGACCCGGAAATCTATCGCATTATCTTGTTCGATCAACGTGGCGCCGGCAGGTCACGGCCCCATGCAAGTTTAGAAGCCAATACCACACAACACCTCGTGGCCGATATTGAGCATGTCCGCGAACATCTCGGCATTGAAAGGTGGGTGCTATTCGGGGGTTCGTGGGGATCAACTTTGGCCTTGGTGTACGCCCAGGCCCATCCAAACCGCGTGTTGGGCCTCATTGTACGTGGGGTCTTTTTGTGCCGACGACACGAGATCGATTGGTTCTATCAACAAGGCGCCAGCCGGATCTTCCCGGACTATTGGCAGGATTTTATCGCGCCAATTCCGGAAAACGAACGCGACAGGCTGCTGCATGCGTATTATCAACGGCTAACCGGAGATGATGAACTCGCGCGTATGGCGGCGGCCAAAGCCTGGTCGCTGTGGGAAGGGCGCTGCGTCACCATGCAACCCAGCGGTGCAGTAAGAGATTTTTTCGGTACCCCGCACGTCGCATTGAGTCTTGCTCGGATCGAGTCGCATTACTTCATCAACGATAGTTTTCTTGCTCCCAATCAGATATTGCGTGATGCTTACCGGCTTGCCGACATTCCTGGAATTATTGTGCACGGTCGCTATGACATCGTTTGTCCGCTTGAAAATGCTTTTCAATTACGGCGCGCCTGGCCCAAGGCGCAATTGACCATAGTGCCCGACTCGGGTCATGCTGCCAGCGAACCGGGGATCACCGACGCGCTGCTAAAAGGAACCCACACTATCTCGCAGATGCTGCGTCGTGGGTGACGGTCCGTGGCGGTTTATGCCATTGGTGATGTGCAAGGATGCTACCTATCACTCAGAGCGCTATTGCGCCGGATTGGCTATGATCCCGAGGCCGACCAGCTTTGGTTTGTGGGTGATTTAGTAAATCGTGGTCCGGACTCGCTGCGAGTTCTTCGTTTCGTCAAGGCGCTCGGAGATCGCGCCAAGGTTGTGCTCGGCAATCACGATCTCAATCTGCTGGCGGTTGCAGCCGGGGCACGTCCACCGGCACGGCGGGATACCTTGGGTCCCGTTTTAGAAGCGGACGATCGCGACGAGCTGTTGGCCTGGCTGCGCGCCTGCCCCTTGTTCGTTACAGATCCAATACTTAATGTATCGATGGTCCATGCCGGTTTGCTTCCACAGTGGTCGTTCCAGCAGGCAGTGGGATTCGCGAATGAGGTCGAGGACGCGCTCGGGTCCATCGACAGCGTGTCGTTTATGCACCATATGTATGGAGACAAGCCACGTCGCTGGCGTGACTCGTTGAGCGGGTGGGAGAGATTGCGCTTCATCACCAACGTATTCACGCGCATGCGCTATTGTGATCGTGAAGGAAGAATTGATCTTGCGCATACCGGACCACCAGGAACCCAAGCTCCGTGCCTAGCACCCTGGTATGCGGGGAGGGGCGATGGTAGCGACCTGCTGATATTCGGCCATTGGTCGGCTCTGGGCGCCGCACAGATTGGCGACGTGATTTGCTTGGATAGCGGCTGCGTCTGGGGGAACAGTCTTACCGCCGCGCGTTTGGATACCAGACCGGTGGAGTTGACTTCGATTCCGAGTCAAGAGGCTTAGCCTGAATATTGTAACAAGGTGTCCCGCCCCTGGCGCGATTTCGCGCGCCTGTACGTGCGCGCCACCCAACCCATAACGACGACGACGCTTTTCGATTCAGCGCCGCAGTCAGCCGCCTGATCACTTTGTCATCGTCCGCGATCGTTAATGCAATCTACGCTCTACAGAGCGCATCAGGGAATTGGGGCTGGCTATTCCCTTGTCAAGCGGTGTTAGAATCTATATAGGGCGATGAGGGACATACACAAATATCCAATCAACATTGCCGTGAAGCCCACGTACATCGAGGCGCAGTCCGATCCGCATGCGAACCGATTCGTATTTGCCTACACGGTTACCATCACCAATGACGGTTCGGTGCCGGTACAACTCGTTACCAGGCATTGGATCATTACCGACGCGAACAACCGGGTTCAGGAGGTGCGCGGCGACGGGGTTGTGGGTGAGAAGCCCCGGTTACAACCCGGAGCGAGTTACCAGTATACCAGTGGCACCGCCATCGAGACGCCGGTTGGCACGATGGGGGGTAGTTATCAGATGGTGGCCGATGACGGCACCGAGTTTGAAGCCGAGATCCCAGCGTTCACTCTGTCAATACCCGGCACGTTACACTAACGATAACAGGAGATCGGGGAATTTTACGGAAAGTTCCCGGCCGATCGTTCTCATACATCAAGGTTGATCACGGTAAAAGCGTTCTTCTCAATGAATTGACGGCGGGGTTCGACTTGATCGCCCATCAATATTGTGAACGTGTCATCGGAGGTCACGTCGTCTTCAATGGCGACCTTGAGAAGGCGGCGATTAGCGGGCTCCATAGTCGTCTCCCACAACTGATCCGGGTTCATCTCTCCCAAACCCTTGTAACGTTGCAAAGTCAGGCCTTTACGTGCTTGACCCATCAACCACTGGACGGCCTCACCAAACGACGAGACAACATGCTGCATTTGGCCACGCCGAATCACTGCACTTTCGCCAACCGCAACATGCAACCGCTGACCGAGTGTATACATTGATTGATATTCATTGGCCGTAAGGAACTCATCATCAATGGTCGTTTCGGAGACTGAACCGTGCCACGTGCGGGTAACAACAAATTGGCGCGAAACGGGGTCGATGGTGTCCGCAACGCTGACCTCGTAGCGAACCGCTGTCGGGGCGGTATCGTTGAGCCGCTCTTGTAGCTGTCCGGCAACGGTGGCGGACGCCACCGAGTCGGCCAACACGGCAACCCTAATTACTGGATATAAAACCAGGGTCCGCAACAAATGTTCGTCGTAACGCCGAGCCAACCGTTTAATCGCCACTTCCACCGAGAGATATTCCCGGCACAAAGAGTTGAGCCCGGTGGTTTCGGTGGTGGTATCACCAGGACTGCTGGTCAGGGCGGCATCTTGAAGGGCGATTTCTAGCAGATGGTTTTGAAGCTCCTGGTCGTCCTTGATGTAATACTCTTTTTTACCGCGGCTGACCTTGTATAACGGTGGCTGTGCGATGTAAATATGCCCACGCTCTAATAGTTGCGGCATCTGCCGATAGAAAAACGTTAACAACAAGGTCCGAATATGTGAGCCGTCGATATCGGCGTCTGTCATGAGGATGATCCGATGATAGCGCAACTTGTTGATATCAAAATCATCTTTCCCAATACCGGTGCCGAGGGCAGTAATCAGGGTGGTGACTTCTTCGGAGGACAACATCTTGTCAAAGCGCGCCTTCTCGACGTTTAGAATCTTCCCTTTCAGAGGTAACACCGCTTGAAAACGACGATCTCGCGCTTGTTTCGCCGAGCCGCCTGCGGAGTCACCCTCCACTAGATACAGTTCTGAGGATCGGGGATCTTTGTCTTGGCAATCCGCCAACTTACCGGGCAACCCGCCGACGTCGAGGGCACCCTTCCGGCGTGTCATCTCCCGCGCCTTGCGTGCCGCTTCGCGCGCACGCGCGGCATCAATGATCTTGCCCGCGATTCGCCGCGCGTCGGCCGGATTCTCAAGTAAGTATTCGCTGAGTTTTTCCCCGACGACTGATTCGACTATGCCTTTGACCTCGGAGGACACCAGCTTTTCTTTGGTTTGTGACGAAAACTTCGGGTCGGTGACCTTGACGGACAATACTGCCGTCAAACCCTCGCGTGCGTCGTCACCGCCGACGGATACCTTTGCACGGTTGGCGATACCTGATTTATCGATGTACTGATTAAGCGTGCGCGTCATCGCCGCCCGCAGACCCGCCAGGTGAGTACCGCCGTCACGTTGCGGGATATTGTTGGTATAACAAAAAATGTTCTCCTGGAAAGAATTGTTCCATTGCATCGCAAGCTCGACGCGGACATTGCCTCGATCACCGGAGAACGATATAACTCCTTGATGTAAAGAAACTTTTTTTTGATTTAGATGTTGTACAAAGGCGGCTATACCGCCCTGATATTCAAATACATCCTTACGATCAATACGCTCGTCGTGTAGCGTGATTCGCACACCAGAGTTCAAGAACGACAATTCGCGCAAACGCTTTGCCAACAAATCATGGTGAAATTCGGTATCGGTGAAGATTTGAGGACTCGGTTTGAATTGGACTTCGGTACCGCTGTTATCAGTGCTACCGATAACCGTCAGCGGTCCAGTTGGCACACCCAAGTGGTATTCCTGAAAATACACGCCACCATCACGACTAATCGTCAATTTCAGATAGTCAGACAAGGCATTGACAACGGACACACCTACGCCGTGCAACCCACCAGACACCTTGTAAGAATTTTGATCAAACTTGCCGCCTGCATGAAGCACCGTCATGATCACTTCGGCGGCGGATCGCCCTTCTTCCACAATTTCACCGGTTGGAATACCCCGGCCGTCGTCGGTTACGGTAATGGACCCGTCGGCGTGGATCGTGACCTGTATCTCGGTGCAAAATCCCGCCAACGCCTCATCGATGGCATTATCCACGACCTCGAACACCATCTGATGCAAACCGGTCCCATCATCGGTATCACCGATGTACATGCCTGGGCGCTTACGAACTGCATCGAGGCCTTTTAATACCTTGATACTCGTTGAATCGTAGGTGGGCTGAGGGGACATATTTATATTAGTCTTTGAAAAACCGAGTATTTTAACATAACGGACCTATCGCGGATATTGCGCCAATACGCCCCGCCGGTATTCTTACCAAGCCACTTGTTGTCGGGACGATTGCCAATTCACGAATAACACGGTGAGGGTCTTTTCAGTGCGAACAGTAAATAAAGGCGGGTCTATCCCTGGCCTGCCTCAATCGGGAATGCCTGAACTTGCGCTTCCATTGACCTATCGCTGTGGCTATGCATTTCGCGCCAGCGCGGCGTCCTGACTAACCGATTCCTTCGCCAGCATGAGATGAGTTGCCGGGGGAGTTAGCGCCACCGCCAAAAGAGTATTGTTCCACGTGGAACGTCATTACCACGACTATTGTTCCACGTGAAACCTACAGCCGCATCGGCATCACTAAATACAACGTAGCTTCATCGCCGGGAGCCGTGACGGTACAACTGCTATTGGGATCTTGTAAGCCGAAATCTACCTTATCACCGCCCAAAACTCGTAGCGCTTCCATGAGATAGCCCACATTAAAGCCGATTTCGAGATCTCCACCGTCGTAATCTACCGACATTTCGTCGCTTGCTTCTTCTTGGTCCGGATTGTGCGCACTCACCAATAGCCGCTTGGATGACAAGTTCAACCGAACTCCCTTGAACTTTTCGTTCGTCAATATTGCGGCCCGCGCCAGAACATCGTAGAACTCACTCCTCTCGATCTCCAAGTGTGTGCTCAATTTCCTCGGTATCACCTTCTCGTAGTCCGGGAACCTGCCATCGATCAGTTTAGAGGTAAACACCAACGGTCCTGCCTTGACCTGGATATGATTGGGATTCATTCTCACGGACGCGATCAACGTGCTGTCATCCAAATATCGTCCCAATTCCAACACTGCTTTTCGCGGCACGATGACCTGACGTGGCTCACCAATATCACCTTCTATCGTAATTTCCGACATCGCGAGGCGATGACCATCCGTCGCCACCGCACGTAATTCCTTAGCTTCAGTCTCCAGCAACAAACCATTCAAGTAATAACGCACATCCTGTTGCGCCATAGAAAATGCAGTATTATCAATGAGTTCTTTTAGCTTTCCTTGTTCGATATCAAACTCAGTATCCCATTGCTCAGTTTCTACACGAGGAAAAGCGGATGCGGGCAGGGTTTGTAGCGAAAAACGGCTTTTGCCACTTTGGATCTGCGCTCGATCACTACTCACATCCATCTCAAGAGTCGCTTCTTCCGGTAAGGCACGACAGATATCGTAGAGCTTGCGTGCAGTCACGGTGCATTCTCCATCGCCACCGTCGACATTATCAATTTGTGTCGTGACTTCAGTTTCCAGATCGGTGCCTGTCAACACTAGGCTCCGATCATCGAACCGCAAATAAACGTTACCCAATATAGGTAAAGTCTGGCGTTTCTCTACCACACTACTGACTTGCCCCAGTGGTTTTAATAGCCGATCGCGTTCTATGCTTACTTTCATCTTTATATTATTTCTTAAAGAATTTTAGTGAGTACTACTACGCTGTTAATTATGTTGATAACTTTATTTAGTTATTAAATTCAAAAAGTTAATTACGACACGAGGCTGTGGATAACTTCTTTCGTTAGGCACTTCTTTTTGGGGATAACGGTTGCGAGCCATCAAATCCATTCATTACGTGACCGTTATCCACAAGTTATCCCCTTGTTTTACATCTAGCCCCTATCTGCCAAGTAGATTTTGCAGGTTTTCATAGTCTTCTTTCATTTTTGAGTCGTGTTTGAGCAATTCTTCGACCTTGCGGCAGGCGTGGAGTACCGTGGTGTGGTCGCGACCACCGAATGCATCGCCGATATCCGGAAGGCTGAGATTGGTAAGTTCCTTTGTAAGCGCCATGGCAATCTGGCGAGGTCGAGTGATCTGACGATTACGCCGTTTCGAATGCAGATCCGATAACCGCATTTTGTAATAAGCTGCAACAGTCTTTTGTATGTTTTGCACGGTCACTTTCCGTTCCTGGAACACCATTAAGTCCTTCAACGCATCTTTAGCCAGATTTAAATCAATCGCGCGACCCGTAAATCTGGCGCTGGCCAAAATCCTGTGTAACGCACCTTCGAGTTCGCGAACATTGGAACGTACCTGACGGGCGATGAAAAATGCCACTTCGTCGTCGAGCTGAATACCCTTTTTGTTGGCTTTGTTGCTCAAGATTGCCACTCTTGTCTCCAATTCTGGTGGATCAATCGGCACTGTTAAGCCGCTGCCGAAACGAGAGATGAGACGTTCTTGAACGCCGGTGATTTCCTTGGGGAACCTATCGCTGGTGATGACGATTTGCCGCTGACCTTCTGTTAACGTATTGAAAGTATGAAAAAATTCTTCTTGAGAATGGTTTTTACCGCTGAAAAATTGAATATCGTCGATGAGCAGCGCATCGAGTGACCGATAGTATCGCTTGAACTCATTGATTGCATTTCGCTGTAATGCTCTCACCATATCGGCGACAAAACGTTCGGAATGTACGTATGCCACCGATGCGGACGGATTGCGGCTCACGATAAGGTTCCCCGCCGCCTGCATGAGATGTGTCTTTCCAAGTCCCACGCCGCCATAAATAAACAGTGGATTGTAGGCTTGCCCCGGGTTCTCTCCGACCTGTATGGCAGCAGCCCGCGCTAGCTGATTGGATTTACCTTCAACATGATTCTCAAAGGTAAACGCCGCATTTAGAGACTTGGTTCCGTAGTTTGTGATCCGCGTAGCATTATTTTTCTTGTCCACGTTAATATTACCCGCGATTTCCTCTCGCGTATTGCTGCCAATTTCCAGACAAACGGTAATATTCTTCTGACCATAGTCGTTCACGAGTTTGTCGACGCGCCCCATAAATTTTTGTTTGACCCAGTCCATGACAAACCGATTAGGGGCCAATAAACGCAGAGTTGCAGTGTCCTCGATGGCCTGGAGTGGGCGTATCCACGTATTAAATTGTTGTGGCGTCAGCTCATCTTCCAAGTGATTCAAGCACTTGTTCCAAATCGTAGAATTTGACAAGTTGAAATCCTCTCCTGGTGTTCTCATCTTACGCCTTTATGTTGATTAATATGTGGCGTAGACATATCGTTTTTCGGTCGTGTCAATAAATTGCTGTTTTAGTTGACACTTGTTGGTAAACCTACTAAGTTTGCTCGCCCTTTTTTGTGTCGGCGTTCGCAGTGCCACCGATCATAATTCAACCCTTTTAATAAATTTATTTTTACCATGAAACGTACTTTCCAGCCTAGTCAACTTAAGCGCAAACGATCGCATGGTTTTCGCGCGCGTATGCGGACCAAAGGTGGTCGTGCTGTTATTAACGCACGGCGCGCAAAGGGACGCAGTCAGTTAAGTGCTTAGGCAAGGTTAGGCAAAGAGTCTGCGTGGCGCGGTATAAGCTGCCAAGGAATTTCAGACTGCACCGACCATGCGACTATACACGGGTGTTGAAATACCGCCAGCGTATTCGTGTCGATAAATTTGAAGCCGCCGCCGCTCCCAATTATCTGCAACACCCTAGACTCGGACTCGCCGTGTCTAGAAAAGTATCGAAAAAGGCGACTGTTCGTAACCGACTAAAACGTCTTATTCGAGAATCGTTTCGATTACGCAAATCACAGATAAACGGAATGGATGTAATAGTATTTGTACGGCCGGGCGCGGACCGCTTGGCCGCGGATAAAGCTCAAGTTATGCTTGATAACATCTGGTTTTTATTGGAAAAATCATGCGCCGATTCGTACTGCGAGTGATCCGGTTATACCGCTACGCGTTGAGCCCTTGGCTTGGCCAGCGTTGTCGTTTCTATCCGACCTGCTCAGAATATGCAATGACATCCATTGAGAGGTTTGGCACGCCTCGCGGCGCCTGGATGACCCTGCGTCGCGTAGCGCGCTGTCATCCGTTGCATGCAGGTGGTTTCGATCCGGTGCCAGATTGTGATCACCGCCCATCAGATACAACCGCCGGTGAGAGCCCGTAAATGGATATTCAACGCGGATTGTTATTTATTGCACTGGCTTTTGTGCTAATCCTTATTTATCAGAAATGGTTGGAGGAACAACAACCGCCACCTGCCCCGCTGCCCACGGCGCAAACTTCGGTTCCCCCGACCGATGTCGCCGATGTGCCGCGTGCGCCCACCGCTGTTGATCAACCCCCTGCATCGCCGGACCAACCACAGGCCGTGGCTACCGGAGAGCGCATCACAGTCACCACGGATTTGTTCCGCGCCCATATAGACACTCTCGGCGGTGATCTGAAGAAGGTCGAATTACTCAAGTATCCAGTCAGCGTCGATCAACCGGATGAACCCTTTGACCTGCTTCGACAAAAAGGGGCCGATGTGTTCATAAGCCAAACCGGCTTGATCGGGCGCGGTCGTGCGTTTCCCAATCACAAAACTACATTCGAAGTTGACAAGACCTCGTTTGAGCTCGCCCCCGACAAGGATACGGTTGCGGCGAAACTAAGGTGGGACTCACCGGATGGCGTCCAGTACGCAAAGGTATATACCTTTCATCGCGATAGTTACAATATTTCCATTGACTATTTGGTCGACAACCAGACCAAGGATACCTGGAACGGCTACTTGTATGCGCAGTTCCTTCGTACCCACGTCGTGCCCGAGCGAAGTTTTTTTCTCGGTGTGGTACCTAGCTATCTAGGCGGAGCGATCTATACCCCCGAGGAGAAATACGAGAAGATTGACTTTGCTGATATGACCGAACAGGACTTGAATCGAGAGGTCAAGTCCGGCTGGGTGGCGATGTTGCAGCATTATTTCGTTGGCGCCTGGCTTCCACAACGGGATGGGCCCTACCAGTTCTACAGCCGCGTCAACAAGACCGCCGATGGCCCTCGTTACAATATTGGTTACAAGACGTTATCCCCAACCGTAATACAACCGGGCGGGCAGGGCACATTGAGAACAAAGTTGTTTGTCGGCCCCAAGGAACAGGACCGCCTCAAACAACAAGGCGAGGGATTCGTGCTAAGCGTTGATTATGGATGGCTTACGCCGTTATCCGCACCATTGTTCTGGATCCTCCAACGCATCAACGCGGTGGTTAACAACTGGGGCTGGGCCATTATCATATTGACATTATTGATCAAACTCGTCTTCTATCCGTTGTCGGCCGCGAGCTACAAGTCGATGGCAAAGATGAAGAAGTTGCAGCCACGGCTGCAAACCCTGAAGGAGCGTTACGGCGACGACAAGGCAAAACTCCAACAGGCGATGATGGAACTTTACAAGAAGGACAAGATCAATCCGCTCGGCGGCTGTCTACCCATCGTGATACAGATTCCGGTGTTCATCGCCTTGTACTGGGTGCTGCTGGAAAGCGTGGAACTACGCCAAGCCGAATGGGCTTTTTGGATCAGAGATCTGTCGGTAAAGGACCCCTACTTCGTGCTTCCCATATTAATGGGCGCAAGCATGGTGGGGCAGCAGTTACTCAATCCATCGCCCCTGGATCCCATGCAAAAAAAGATAATGATGGCGTTGCCGGTGGTGTTTACTCTGCTGTTTCTCTATTTTCCCGCCGGGCTCGTGCTTTATTGGCTGGTCAATAATGTCCTGTCCATTGCCCAGCAGTGGTATATCAACAGAACCATCGGCGCCAAGAACACGTAATCAGGGCCGCGTGAGCACGAGCCAGTTTGCGTATTCGACGGCTGCTCCTGCTTGAATACCAAGACCGACACCATCGTTGCCATCGCCACCCCCCCCGGGCGTGGCGGTATCGGTGTAGTGCGGGTTTCCGGACCCCGGACTCCAACCATCGCCAACGCCATGCTAGGCCGGTTGCCGCGGGCTCGTGAGGCGGTTTACGGCGAATTTCTGGGCGGCGATGGTACCGCCATCGACCGTGGTATCGCGCTCTACTTCCCCGAGCCGCGCTCATTTACCGGAGAGCACGTTCTGGAGTTGCAAGGACATGGCGGGCCGGTGGTGTTGGATATGCTGGTAAACCGTGTATTGCAGCTCGATGCCAGGCTCGCCAGACCGGGAGAATTCTCTGAGCGCGCGTTTTTGAATGGCAAGCTGGACCTGGCTCAAGTAGAGGCGGTGGCCGACCTCATTGAAAGCGGGTCGCAAGCGGCGGCGCGCTCCGCCATGCGTTCATTGCAGGGGGAGTTCTCCCGGCGCGTGACTCGTTTGGTGGACGGGATGATCCGCGTGCGGATGTATGTCGAGGCCGCGATCGATTTCCCGGAAGAGGAAGTCGATTTTTTGGCGGAACAACAGATCACAGATGCCGTTGAAGCACTTCTAGCAGATATCGACCGCGTGTTGGTCTCGGCCCAACAAGGATGCCTGTTACGGGACGGGATGCGTATTGTGCTTGCCGGTCCCCCCGCTCGCCCAGGTCGACCGCGCAATCGTGAGCGCTACTCCGGGCACCACCCGTGACATCGTCGATCAGCATATACAAATCGACGGTTTGCCATTGCGCCTGTCGGACACCGCGGGCCTTCGCGACGCCGCTGACGATGTCGAGCATGAAGGCGTATTGCGCGCCCGCGCCGCGATGCAACAGGCCGACCGCATACTCGTTGTGGTGGACGATAGCCGAGACGTTGATCTGCAGGTATTGATGACACGACTACCCCCGGGGGTACCGGCAACCGTCGTGCGGAACAAAATCGATTTATCCCGACGCCAAGCCGGTACGGTCACTACCCCCATGGCCGTCGAAGTAGCCATCTCGGTGCTGACTGGGGCGGGACTTGGGTGCTTAAAAGAACACCTCAAGCAGAGTGTGGGCTATGAAACTGCCGGGGAGGCGACCTTTATTGCCAGGCGACGGCATCTCGACGCGTTGAACCGTGCACGCGAACGTGTCCTGATGGGAAAGCAACTACTGGTCCAGCAACGCGCCGGCGAGTTGGTGGCCGAGGAACTGCGATTGGCCCAGCAATCCCTGTCCGCGATCACCGGCGAATATACCAGTGACGACCTATTGGGTCGGATCTTTTCGACTTTCTGTATTGGAAAATAGCGGCGGGGCGCAATGTGCAGGCTATGATAGGAAGCGAGCACGCACCAGTGAAAAATTAGGGCCGCACGTCGGTGGTCGCAAAGGACGGATCCGGCAATGACTCATTAACAGCACTAATGGTGCTTATGTCGCTGCTAAACACTTCGTTTTCCTTGGCAACACCTTCCACGGCAACTTCCCGGGTTCCCACCTTTTACGTGCCACTTGGCTGCAACAGGCCGTCATCGCCCATAGCGAGCAGATCGTCGTTACCGACAACCGCTTCCCCGGCGGGGAGGAGGCTTGGACGGCGATGGGGACGGCAATGCCCTCCCGGACGCGGGTGCGGCTGAGTTCTGTTTTAATTGCGATGTCTTGCTAGTCCCAGATGTTGCCGACACGGGCGCATACGGTAATGGTTTTGGAAGCGACCATAACGAGACGGTACTGACTGCGGTCTTCGAAAATATTGGTGTTGATTTTGAACTTTCGGTGACCGGTTATGACATTGATTTTGCCACTGAAGTCGCCGTGTACCTGAATGGTGGTTTGTTGGGCCATCTCAGTGCCGGCCCCGCTGACGATCTCAACGCGGGCGATGTGTTCTCGATACTGGCATCGCAACAGATTCCGGGTACCAATATCATCGAATTTCGTACGCCCGGCTACCGCTGGGGCGTAACGAATCTGCTGTTGTCGAATCATCTGCTGGTTCCCGGAATCCCGGA
>CAMYKK010000047.1 GCA_947258975.1 uncultured Gammaproteobacteria bacterium | reverse complement strand
GGGACCTGATGGCCTTGCTACGAGGTAATCCTCTCCGCGATAATCAATTCGCCATCAATCAGATGCCTTTGCTGTGAAAGTTAACGGGACAGCAGTGACCCACAGTATAAACCATGCGATGAGCCCAGACAGGCTAGCGCGGGCGCCTGAACTTCTCAAACGCCGCCAGTTCCCACGGATGCGGGGCAAGGAGTGTGACTTTACGTCGGATAAACTGATATCTTAAAACTGGTTGTGAACCATGCTGGTTAAGCCCGCCCCTCTCGCGCACATGGCACCGAGGATTACGGATGATGCGAAGAGGGATCGATGGGTAAGGCTGCCGCGGTGAAGCGAAATGCATAGCCGCGGCCATGGTTTGAGTGAACGGCAAGGCCCGGCGCTCGAGATCAAACGAGCGCCGGGATAACCGCGCCCCTACTCAAGCTAAGCAACCTGCAGCATCAAACGTCGATAATTCCTGAAAGAGACGTTGCGAGGAGCTTCTATAGCCATGAACAGCGGTGGAAATCATATTGCTGAATGTTCCGGTAACCTCAGGCGCGTGACGCGGCTCCGGCGAAGGCCGTCAATTGATCGACCTTGGCGGATACATCGTGCAGCTGGTTCCGTAACCGCTCAACTTCCTGCTGCAGGGCCACCTTGTCCGCTTCTAACTGTGCGATCTGCTGCTGTTGGGCCTTGATGCCCTCGATCGCCACCGCTACCAAATTGCCGTACTTGATGCCCTGCGGAGACCCATCGTCTGCAGTCATGCTGACGGCCTCGGGCAGCACCTCGGCGACGTCCTCGGCAATCAGGCCAATCTGCGCCTGCGGACTTTGTTTCGTCCTCCAGTTGAAATACACCCCCTGCAACCGGTCGATCTTTGTCAGGGCATCGTCGATGGGTTTGATGTCCTGTTTCAGAGCGCGGCTGGATAGCTGGACAAACTCTTCCGCCAGGACCAATCCTTCCACCTGCACAGTGGTCCGGTTGCCGTTCGCGTCGGGACTCTGGAACAGGAAGCCTTGTGGGTCTTTGAAGAACATACCCTGCGTCCCGCCCTGCGGGCCCAAGCCGCCGGCCTGGATGTCGCAATCGCCGGTCGGGCCGAAAGACAAGCGGCTGGCCTCGCCTTGCCGGGGCGTGCGGACGTTCAGGCCATCGGGGTCCCAGATGATCATGCCGATGCCCGGCGCATCACCGAGACTGATGCGGCATTCGTCGGTCGGACCGAACAGGAGCATCGGCACCCCTTGCGGATCCGGATTGAGAAGCCGGACACCGCCGGGATCCCTGAGCAAGAGCCCTCCCGGCCCGTCCGGGTTGATCTCCACCGTGCAAAGATCGGTGGGTCCGAAGAGCAAGCGGCATCCTTGATTGTTGGGCCCCAGCAGCCGGAATCCGATCGGATCGCGTTCAATCAGACCGGTCAGGCCGCCAGGTGGGTCGATCCCGATACTGCACTCATCGGTCGGACCAAAGAACAACACACTGGGACCGCCGTCTGGATCGATTACGCGCAGTCGAGGAAAGATGCCGTCGTCCATTTGCATCTGCAAGGCATTGATTTGCCGCAACAGCTCTTGGAACGGCCTGCCCTGCGGGACATTGCCGTTTTTTGCCGCATGCACCAGGGCGACGGGTGTCATTGCACCTATCATGGTCGCGCCACCCAGTCCTAGATCGCGAATGAAGTTTCGTCGCTTCATAATTTGCCTCCTCTGATGATTATGTAATTGATGCAATTATATTGATTATGCCGGCACCTAATCGGGTGAGGGCGGTGTGTCTCAGCCGGCCAGATACCGGTGTAGATAGAAGCATAACCGCTAGGCCGTTCACCAGCAATGTGTTGAGGGGCGGCTTTCTGGCCAGGTTGACAGGGCCAACAGGGTCGTCGCGGATAGAATTTTAGGTACGCCGCTCGCGGAAACCGCATTTTACGGTTGCGCGAGCGCGTCGGTCAGGGATTCGTCGCTGTGGGTCACGAGTGCGGCCGCACGATGGCTTTGGGGTCATCGCTTCCTTGCGTCGGTGTTGAATGTAAGATCGATCCGGTGAAACCGGCGGGGGTGGTCCCGGAACTGGATGGGACGGTGGTTAGGTGGAATTGGCCCGCTGTTCGAGATGATCAAGAATCTTTTGGATGACGACCGGGTCCTCGATACTGGCAATGACCTTGATATGCCGCCGCGCTGTTCACCGGTTTCGATATCGATCATGAATACCCATCTCACCCAATGCGGAGGTTGAAACATCTATACCTTGACGGTCTGGAACGGGTCGTCAGCGGCTGTTGGGGGCGAATACGCCGCGGAAGCGCGTAAGGGTTTCACACGCGGCCTGGACTCTAAGGCAGCCAGCCGGGGCCGAATTCTTCGCCCAACTCTCAACGCCGCTACTGGCCCGCATTTCTCACCAGGCGTCGCCAAACTCTGAGTCCGCGGTATAACTTAAGGCATTGAGCCGAAGTTACGAATTACAGGGTGTTACCGCAGTCACGCCTATCCCGGCCCTGGCTGGCTCTCGCACATCTGCGCGTGGCCTTCACTCGACCCATAGCCCGCTATGGATCTCGCTCCAGGCGCGACGCTTGTCCCCGCACAGCAGGGGGCTCAGCTGCGCAAGTCCCGCGTCAGCATCCGGGATCCTGGTGAGAAATGCGGTATTCGCACGATCGATTTCTGCACGGCCCATTCAAGCAGCCTTGACCTCCAGGAAGACTGGTAGAAACAATTGGCTAGTGTACTGTGCAAATCCCCCTGGGGATTCAAATCCCTGTTGCTGGTCTGCGGATGACTGTCCAAGAACGACAGGTTGCAGGTTTAATTTCGGGACGGCGCTGCCGACCTATCGGTTCCGGGCGGCTTTCACGAACTCGAGCGAGGCTTGAAACAGATCGAGATCCTTCTCGTACTCAACCGCCTCGGCGCGGTCGATCTGTACCCATTCCCTCGAACTAGCCATGCCGCCGGGCTGGAACGGAACGACGTTGCTCCTTGAGAACTGTAGTTCGGTCGCGGTGGCGACGGGAAGACGCAATCCGACGCCGTTGCCGCTGATGCAGGCGAACATCTTGTCGCTGACGAAGTAGGCGTCAAGGCCGTTTATTTTTCTTGTGCTGACGCCCGGGAGCTTGAGCAGCAATGTGTCGATCTGAGCCTTGCGGTCGGATTCTGGGGTATCGGTATTCAAGGGGGAACCACCGGAGTTGTCATGAACAGAGCGATTGAATCATAAACTGTTCTTGTGTGTCACGGAAAAACGTGTCAGTTGATTATGTTGAAGTTTTCCCCGCGATGAGCAATCCTATGCTCGCATGATCTCACCGACCCGTTTCCATGGTGATCCGGAGAGTCTTTACAACCAGCGGGCCACGAGAAAATAGACCCTACTTCGGTAAGTCATTAGACCTTGACCGCCGATGTCGCTCCCGCTGATCATCGTGCAAGTAAATCTCCGTGGTGACGACAGAGGCGTGTCCCAGGTTGTCGCGCACATCGTTGAGCGACATACCGCTGTCGACCATCGTCGTGCCATAGGTGTGTCGAAGCCAATGTGAGCTGGCGAGCTTGAGTCGTTCCGTGTGCGCGCAGTTTTCAGTACCGCCCTTTGAATCCTACCAGTTTCCCGCTTTACGAAATGCCTCATCAACAATGTCTGCCAAACGCCGGGCTGCCACGGACTCGTGCGAGACGAACTGACCACTTGTATCCAGCCTGGGGACCAGGGCGGTCTTCTCCATGGACGAGGGCAGGGGAGTCGTCGCACCCAGTCTGCGACGAAAGGCTACGAGTGCATCGAGAAATTCATCTGGCACCGGAATAAAGCGTTCTTTGTCGCCCTTACCGGTGATCCGAAAAAACCAAAGCTCCTCATTGTTATCCTTGTCCAACACGAAATGCGCCATGCGGTGTTTGGCGACTTCCGAGATTCTCAGATTCAGGCAAAAGTAGACGTGGAGCAGAAACGCGGCTCGAGCCAAGGCGTTGGTTTGAGCTTCCGTCTGTGCTTCTTTTTGTAACGCATCGAGGGTCCATGATGCGGCCGCCAGGGTCTCGATCGGGAGATGGCGATTGCGAAAGCTGGATTGTGTGAACGACACCGTTGATGTCTTGTATAACGCTTACATGCTCGATCTGATTCCGTTTGCCGACATCCCCGGTATCTTGTCTGAATATCGCCGGGTATTGAAACTGGGCGGGCCGCTGGTGTTGTTGAGTATGAGTAAGAAGAACGATTAAAGGCTTTGCTGGTATGAGAAATTGTATGGGAGGTTTCCCGCGTAGGTGGTGCTCAACACCATGGGTGCGTTGGTTGAACGCGGCTACTTGTGCCCGCGCAGCAGGGTAAAAGCCGCTCCCACAAATGCTTAGCTATTATTCCGCTCCTGCAGATGCCTTAAGACAGGTCGCGGCTCTTGTCCGCGCGCAGCAGCGGAGAAAGCCGCTCCACAGATGTTTATAAAGGTGGGATTCTTCCCCCTGCTGTGCTTGTGCTGTGCTTGTGCTGCGCTTGTGCTGCGCGTAGTCGCAGTGCGGGGATCAGTTTTCCAATTCGCAACGCGGTATTGGGCGTGATGGAATCGGTTTCCGCCAAAATCTTATGTAAAGTCTGTCGGGACACACCGATACGCCGGGCAAACTCGCTCACGGAGATGCCCATCTTCGGAATCACGTCTTCGCGCAGAATCGCCCCGGGATGCGTGGGTTCGCGCTGTCGCCGTCTTCCCACTCGAACGTTATACAAAAACGCCCATGAATATGAATCGAATAACGGATAGGTTTGCCGCGAAGCCTGTGAAAATCGAAGCCGGGAATATTTCAACGCGGCCAACTCACTCGCACTGTCTAACGTATCGAGTCGTCGTATCGCGCGCCGTTGAAGCTTGGTGCGGACCCGGCGACTTCGGCCGGTCTCAAACAGTTCTTTCAAGCCCCGGTGATTGAACGACCGGATCATTGGTAAACTGTAAACCATCCATTTACATATGCCAGCTCATCCTTTACACCTTTTGTGGTCGTGTCGTGATCCCTTAACTAAGTGCCATTCGGGTCCGACCCCGTTTTTCCGCGTCGGCAGAGCCGCAAAAATCAGGTAGACTGTCCCCGGAATTCCCACGTACCACCGCCGCTACGGCGTTACCTCGACATCGGCCTCCAGTTTGGCATGCTCTCCGTTCACAACCAGCCGTATGTCCGCGCCGCATGCGCTGTTGCCAGTACAACGACCGTATATATCAGGACATTTTGGATATAAGTCATGGCCAACATGGATTTGATGTTGGCATTTAATTCTTCAGCAGCCACATCGCGTTCTTTTTTCGGCAACTTTTCGACGGCAGCCCATTTTTCTTTTTTTATCCGGATTTGATCGACAGCCTGCGTGATGCATACGATCAATGTGGCCATACCAATGCCTTCAGGTGTTAAAACAAAGAAATGGAGGCCAAGCCATCCCATTGAGGCATGTATCATAATATTCCACAACATAAGGGTTACCGTTTTCTCAGCAAGTAGTCCAAAAATATTGCCATAGGAACACACAAACACAAAACTACTTATTAAGAAAACTCCCGCCAGAAGGTGGACGCGTTATCGTTTTTGGACATCGGGTTGATGAATCGCGCCTGTAAGGCGCTCCCACGGTAAGGCGCTCCCACAGCGAGCCGCTCCCACAGCGAGCCGCTCCCACAGCGAGCCGCTCCCACAGCGAGCCGCTCCCACAGTAAGCCGCTCCCACAGTAAGCCGCTCCCATAGCAAGCCGTTCCGACAGCGAGCCGCGCCCACAATGAAGAAAAGGGGAACAGACCAGAGTGGCACGAAGTTAAGCTCGGTTTGCATCCGGTGCTAAACGCCCTTAACGTAGTGGCATTAGGGTCAGACTTGATTGTTCCCGCTGGTGGGAACCAAGCGCCGTATTTACCATTCATAAACGACATGTCGAGAAAAAAGCGTCGATCCGGCAAACGTAAATCTGGGGACAAAGGCCCAGAGGCAGGGCATCGCGCTGAGGCGCAGGTGGCGAAGGGCCGGCCCGGGGCCACCGCGGTGGGCGGTCCGCATCCGCTCGACAACTGGCTGCTTGGGCTGGTCCTGGCCGGAATCGTGCTGACGGCCTACCTGACGTTCGTCGCGTGGTTTGGCGAGCATCCGGCATACTGCGGGGCGGAATCCGATTGTGGCCTGGTGCAACGAAGCCGCTGGTCCACGTTGCTGGCTGTTCCGATTGCATTGTGGGGTCTTTTGACGTACGCGCTGCTCGCGCGGCTGGTGTGGCGCCTGCGCACCCGCCCGCGCTCCTGGCGGATGGCGTTGACCGTCGCCACCGTCGGTGCCGCCGTGAGCTGGTATCTCACCGGTATCTCGGTATTCGTCATCGAAGCGGTCTGCGTCTACTGCCTCGTCTCGTTCGGAATCATCAATGTGCTGCTGGTGTTGTTGCTGGTGCGCAGGCCCGCGCACATGCCGGAGCACGGGTGGGCGAAATCGCTGCCGGGCCCGCTTGGCTCGGCCGTCGTGGTGGTTTTTGCGTTGTTCCTGCACTTCAGCGGCTTGTTCGACCCTGCCGCGGGGCCCGAGAAGCCGTACCTGAAGGCGCTTGCCATCCACCTGCGCGATTCCGGCGCACGCTTTTATGGTGCGTACTGGTGCCCGGCCTGCCAGGAGCAGAAAGCCTTGTTCGAGGCCTCCGTTGACCGGTTGCCTTATGTTGAGTGCTCGCCGAACGGGCGCAGAGGCGCGCGCAATTTCGCGTGCACCGCGAACGACATAAACGACTTTCCGACCTGGATCATCGACGATCGCCGCCGCACCGGGGTGATCTCTGTGGGCGCGCTTGCCGCCATGTCGGGCTTCGCGTGGTCCGGCGACGGAGCCCGGAAAGAATGAGTGGGAATTCGAGTGACGGTTTACTTGGTTCGATGCGAATTAAGGGGCCACATTACTTAATATAGACATGCAACCGGCCACGGGCGTGCTTTCCCAAGAATCACGGACGTGTTCTTGGACCACGACATCTCATGTTGCAAAGCAAGACCCGACGTCCCGCGATCCCCCCGTGATTTCTACGCAAGCGCTGTGACTGTGCTTTCTATCGCTGTACTTTGGACCTTCATCGAATCCCCGTGTCGCAATTAATGCTTACCTCGACGCCGCCTTGTTCGGGGACCGTGACTGGTGCGTCGGGACAAAACGGATATATCGGAAACGGGTAAATTATTGGATCGGCCTGAGGGATATCAGGCGCCTGATCAACTTCACCCAGAGACCCGAAGCCGTCGAAATCTACGCTACGCAATCCGCCGCGCAGTAACACATCCTGCCGCTTTTCAAGTTCGGCAATCTGCTTGGGGGGCAGGTCCGATTTGGTCCAGTCGATACCGGTAACGTAGCATTTGGATTGAGACGACCCGTCGACGCAGCGTGTCGTTCGGCGATTTGCCTCTTTGACGAAGTACCCACCACAGAGTGGATACAGACATTTTCGAAAATCCCTCCGCACCGTATAGTCGGTGAAGTTTCGATTCTCTTGCAGTTGGTCACTTGTGACGCTATCGGGCTGAAGCAATTGGACGGCGTCGGCTTTCTCGCTGCCAAATGGCAAACTAAGACAGAATATCAGCCCTAACAACAAGCGCGCTATCTGTTGATTTCGCAATGAAACCGTGAGTTCAAACTCTCCGCTCGTAAGGGTGCAGGCCGGGCCTTGGATGCGGGACCGGTGTGGCCCCCGGGATCGTAATCATCAGTATCTCTGTTGCTTGTCCAAAGGGCTTGTAGTTGACCTGGATCAAAACCCCTATCCGCGCATGGGCGTACGTTTTAACGGTTTAATGCGGCGGTTTCATTGCGGCACAGCGCAATAAAACTTTCTAACCCTGTACAGCGACGACATGCTCAAAATCATGAAAACCTCGAACCAAACACTGATTGCGACACCTGCGGATCGCCTTGAAGACGATGCCATCGTGCCGGGCGTGGCGCCCTCGATGCCCGACGAGGAATTCGCATACGAATTTGAATGTTGTATTTACGAGGCGGAGAAGTGCGGCCCGAATCACCAGGCATCGGTCGATCTCGAGGACCGACTGCGAGGAGCAAAAGACGTAGTTCCTTGACAGCTCTCATGGGAACAAAGGCCGGCGTGACGGACCATTCCCACCTTCATGAGGTAAGCGCGTTTGGCCGTGAATATGTCTACGATGCCCACCGGTTTCAGGCGTTTCGGCTCGGGCCCAATGCCCTGCACGCGTGGCGCTCATCGCATCGCCACTGCGAGGCGGGACTCGATGGTGAGGCGAACCCGTCCGTTCTCAGACGGCTGGAGGCGAATCAGCTAATCCGGCGGTACGCGGCAAGGCCGCACGCGGCAAGGCTTCCCAATCGCGGCTACATCAATGACTTCGTCCTGCATATCACGCAGGGATGCAATATGCGTTGCCACTATTGCTACTCGAATCAGGGCTGCTACGAGACCCCTCGCACTGCACGCATGCCGCTGACAACGGCCAAGGGCGCCGTGGATTTCCTCTACGAACGAAGTGATCCCAGGCGCGACCCGGTGCTCACGTTCTTTGGCGGCGAGCCGCTCATGAATTTGCGGGTGATCCGGGACACGGTCGCATACGCCGAGTCCCGCGGGCATGCGCTGGGCAGGCGCATGCGGTTCTCGATGACCACCAACGGCACGCTTCTCAAACCGGAGATCGTCACCTTTCTCAAACAGCACCGATTCGACCTGCTGGTGAGCATCGATGGTATTGGCGCCGACCAGGACGTGCACCGCGTGATGGCAGGCGGCAAAGGCAGTTTTCGGATTTTGGAGCCCAAGTTAAAGGACCTCCTGCGCGTTCGACCTACGGTGGCGCGAGCGACGTTGGCGCGGGGCAATGTCGATGCGGAGAAAGTGGTGACGGACATCATCGATTTCGGTTTCAGCGGCGTGTATCTGTCGGTGGCAACCGGCAACGACGCCGAAGCGGTCAGCGCAGCCGCGATGCGGCAGTTGTGCGCCAGTCTCGAGCGCCTCGCAACCCGGTATCTGGAGATGGCCAAGCGGGGCGACTATCTGCCGTTCCTGACACTTCAGGAAGCCGTCGAGCAGATCCATAAGGGGCGCGTGATCTTGAGCGGATGCTCCGGGGGCAAGCGCCTGGTCGCGGTGCTGAACAACGGTGATATTCAAGCATGCACGATGTGCCCATCCGACGAGACACCGTTTCGCATGGGAAATGTCCTGACCGGGGAATTTGACGCCCGATCTCAGTCCTATTTCGCTGGGCGCTGCGTCGATGATATCGAAACCTGTTCGAAGTGCTGGGCACGATACCTGTGCGGAGGCGGGTGTTTCGCAAGAAACGTGCGCTTTGATGGCGACATCGATACACCGGATCCGGTCTCCTGCGCGTTCCACACCAAGGTCTACGAACTTGCCGTTGTCATCGTCTACGAACTCGGTCAGATCGGGATAGCGCCGCTACCGGAGGGGCTCCGGGCGCCCTTGGAGCAGCGACAACACGCAAGCAGCGGGTCCGCCGAAGGCGCGGTGACGCACACGGGAGGCGCGCCCGACGGGCGCGCGCAAGGTAACGCCCTGTCATTGCCTGTACACTGCGCGAGCGGATTTCCAAATCGCAATTTTCGCGATTGACTTAAGTTTACTGATCCCATAATTCCCCCCGGAGTTCCCCCAATTTTTACCGGCGGCTTTGTGGAGAGGGTTCGATGGCAGAGGTGCAACGCAACGAGTCCAGCGCTTATCTGGTCGGCGGCGGTATCGCGGCGCTCGCCAGCGCCGTTTACCTGATCAGGGAAGGCCGCCTGGCCGGGGAGAACATCCACATCTTCGAGCAGGGCAGTGTCGCCGGGGGCGCGCTGGACGGCTCGGGGACGCCGCAGGACGGTTATCTGATCCGCGGCGGACGCATGATGGAGGCGCATTTTGTGTGCACCTGGGACCTGCTCGCCGGCATCCCGTCGCTGGACAACCCACACAGAACCGTCAAGGACGAATGTGACGAGTTCAACCGGCGCTGCGTGACGGAATCCCATTGCCGGCTGTTGCGAGACGGCGAGAGGGTGGACGTGTCGTCCTACGGGCTGAGCAACCGCGACAATTTCGACATGCTCAAACTCATGTTCCGATCCGAGGAGTCGCTCGCGGACACCCGGATCGTGGATTGCTTCGCTCCCGATTTCTTCAAGACCACCTTCTGGTTCCTGTGGCAAACCACCTTTGCGTTCCAGACCTGGAGCAGTGCCGCGGAGATGCGGCGTTATTTCATCAGGTTCATCCACCTGCTACCCGGTTTCAACCAGCTCAAGGGGATCCTGCGCACTGTTTACAACCAGTACGATTCCTTGATCCTACCCATCGAGAAGTGGCTCAGGGACCGCGGGGTGAACTTCCTGCTGCAGACCTGCGTCACCGACATCGAGTTCGACCTGCACACCGAACGCAAGACCGCGACCGCGATACGCCATGTCAACAGCGGCAGCGAACAACGCATCGAGCTTGATACCAGCGACTATGTGTTCATCACCAATGGGTCGATGGTGGACGGTTCGTCCGCCGGTTCGATGGACTCGGCGCCTGCGCTGGGCGCGAAGGCCGATGCCGGCGCATGGCCCCTGTGGGAGCGGATCGCGGAGAAATCACCCGATTTCGGCAGGCCGTCCACGTTTTGCGAGCACGTCGATCTGTCCAAGTGGGAATCGTTTACCGTGACCCTGGAGGACGCGAAGTTTTTCGACTTCATGGAAAACTTCACCGGTAATAGTGCCGGCACCGGGGGACTCGTCACCTTCACCGATTCGAACTGGCTGATGTCCGTGGTGCTGGCGCATCAGCCGCATTTCCGTGACCAGCCCGAAAACGTGCATGTCTTCTGGGGTTACGGATTGTTTCCGGACAAGCAGGGGGACCGCGTCAACAAGAAAATGTCGGCATGCACGGGCAAAGAGATCATCAAAGAGCTTTGCCACCACCTGAAGATCAGCGACGAGGAGGAAGCATATTTTTCTGCGGCGAATTGTATTCCCTGCATGATGCCCTTTATTGACAGCCAGTTTCTGCCCCGCAAGCCGGGCGACCGGCCCCCGGTGGTACCGGGCGGCGCCACCAACTTCGCGTTTATCGGGCAGTTCGCCGAGCTACCGGACGATTGCGTTTTCACCGTTGAATACTCGGTAAGGACCGCGCAGACTGCTGTCTATTCGCTGCTGGAGCTGGGCCGGGAAGTGACACCGATCCATCAGGGGCACCACGACATCCAAGTGCTCATCGATGCGCTGAGCGCCACGCGCAGGTGACGCGGTACCCGATATCGAAATGCGAGCCACAGAACCCACGCGCCGATATTGGAAGAGATCGTTCTCTGACCCGTTTTTTCATTGTTATTATTGATTTTGGATCTGGCCTGAGAAAGCAGTCGATGGCGCAACAATCAGCCCGCACTCGCGTAGTCATTATGGGCGCCGCCGGTCGTGATTTTCATAACTTTAATATGGTGTACCGCGACGACCCCGGCAGCGAGGTGGTCGCCTTTACCGCTACCCAGATTCCCAAGATCGCCGGACGTCGTTATCCCCCCTCGCTCGCCGGTGAACATTACCCGCACGGCATCGCGATCGTAGATGAAACGGAATTGTCCGAGCTGTGCGTTCACCAGCATATTGATCAGGTCGTTTTCGCCTACAGCGACGTCACCCATGCGCGCGTTATGCACACGGCTTCCGTGGTGCTGTCATCAGGGGCCGACTTCGTGTTGCTGGGCCCCGAGCACACCATGTTGCCGGCGAAGGTGCCGGTTATCGCCACCTCCGCAGTCAGAACCGGTTGCGGCAAATCTCAGACGACGCGTTGGTTATCCGCATTACTGAAACAGCAAGGACGGCAGATTGCCGTTATCCGGCATCCCATGGCCTACGGAGATCTCGAACGGCAGGCCGTGCAGCGCTTCGCGAGCCGCAACGACCTGGACGCGGCCCGGTGCACGATTGAGGAACGCGAAGAATACGAACCACACCTGGGACTGGGAAACATCGTATACGCCGGTGTCGACTACGCGCGGATCGTCGCCCGGGCCGAAGTCGAAGCCGATGTGATTTTGTGGGATGGCGGCAACAACGATTTCCCCTTTATCCGCCCCGACCTGCACCTGGTACTGGTAGACCCGCTGCGGCCGGGTAACGAGACCACGCACCATCCCGGTGAAGCGGTATTGCGCATGGCGGATATCATTGTCGTGGCCAAGGCGAATTCGGCATCCGATGCCGATGTGCAGCGGGTCACCGAGAGTGCCGCCAGCATCAATCCGGCCGCGACCGTTGTCCGTGGCGCCTCGCCGGTGCAGCTGGACGAACCCGACAAGGTGCGGGGCAAGCGGGTGCTGGTTGTCGAGGATGGCCCGACGATCACCCACGGTGGCATGGCTTATGGCGCGGGCTTTGTAGCCGCCATGCAGGCGCAGCCGGCGGAAATCGTTGATCCACACACCGTTGCCGTGGACGAGATCGCCGCACTCTATGCGCGCTATCCCCATATCGGTTCGGTGTTGCCCGCTGTCGGTTATCATCCTGCGCAGCTCGAGGCGCTGCGGCAAACCATCAACTCGGCCGACGTCGACGTGGTGGTCGCCGCGACACCCTGCGATCTCGCGGCGCTGATTGATATCAACAAGCCGGTGGTGCGGGTGCGCTATGAATTTGCCGAACTCGGCACGCCGAAACTCAGCCGCCTGGTCCGGGCATTTCTGGAACAGGGAAAAACGGATAGTCAGACCTGACCGCAACTCGCCATCAGCCTTCGCCTGCGATCGCCACCCTGGGAACACGTTCGCTGATGCCGGTGACTATTTCATAGCTGATCGTGCCGAGCTTCTCGGCCAGTTCGTCTGCGGTGATTTCTTCATCACCCTGGCGGCCGATGATCACCGCCTCGTCACCCAGCGCCACGCCCCCGCGCAACACGGTGACATCGACCAGGCTCTGGTCCATGGTAACGCGGCCAACCTGGGGGCATCGTACGCCGCCCACCAGCAGGTCAAAATTGTTCGACAGCCGCCGGCTCAGTCCGTCGCCGTATCCAACCGGGACCGTCGCGATCAGCGATGGCCGCGCGGTATGAAAGATGTGGCCGTAGCTGAGGCCGGTGCCTGGGGGGACTTCCTTGAGGAAGCTGATGCGTGTCTTCCATTCCAGCACCGGTTTGAGCTCCGCGACCCTAGGATTGATGATCTCCGGTGACGGCCGCAGGCCGTAGAGCGCGATTCCCGGGCGCACCGCATCGCAATGGGAATCCGGCAGATCGAAGATCGCGGCGCTGTTGGCCATGTGCCGGACTTCGATCCCGAAACGCCTGGTTGCCGCTATGCAGTGGCGGAAATGATCGATCTGCCGCAGCGATTGGGTCTTGTCGGCTTCGTCTGCACGGGGGAAATGCGTCATCAGCCCGCGTACCCGCACCCCGGGAAGGGCTGCGCAGCGCTCCAGAAACGCCGGGGCGTCGTTGGGACGGATACCGATGCGGCCCATACCGGTATCGACCATGAGGTGCACACTGACCGCGCGCCCGAGCCGTTGCGCATCACGTGCCAGGGCTTCGGCGAATTCCAGGGTACACACCGCCGGCTCGCAGCCGAGTCGCACTATTGCCTCGCCGTGTTCGGGAAGCGTCGCGGAAAACACCAGGAACCCGGCATCCACTCCCGCTTCCCGCAGAAGCTCGGCCTCGCTCACGTGTGCAACGCACAGCGTGTCGCAGCCGAGCGCAACCAGATGCCGCGCGACGACCCGCGCGCCATGCCCGTAGGCGTTCGCCTTTACCGCCGGCCACAATGGCCGGTCTCCGGCGACTTCGCGTAACAGGCGCAGATTGTGTGTCAGCCGGTCGAGGTGAATGCAGGCTCGGGTGAGCGGCGCCGTATCTAGCATCGGCTTGCGTCCAAACGAACACCGCCGCGGAACACCTGCTTCTTTACATAGCCGGATGTCATTGCTCGCAGCTTCATTTTATTCGCAATGACTCGTCCGCACGCGTCCGGCTGACTATCGTACCTGCTTCACCGCGCAGGATTGAATACGCATCGCTGAGGGCGCCGATACCGGCCGTACCACCGCTGTGTGCGACGAATTCGACGGCGGCCTCCACCTTCGGGCCCATGGACCCGGGCGCAAAAGAACATCGTGCCGCCTGCTGTGGGGAAAGATGCCTGATAGGACGCGCCTTGGGGGTATCCCAATACTGATACACGGCGTCGACATCAGTCAGCATCAGCAAGGCTTCCGCATTCAACTCCCGTGCCAGTAGTGAGCTGGCAAGGTCCTTATCGATCACTGCCTCAACACCGATCAGGCTGCCGTCTTGCCGGCAAACGATGGGTATACCGCCGCCCCCGGCACAGATCACGACGACATCCTGATTCAGCAGGAGTTCGATCACGCTCAGTTCCAGGATCCGCCTTGGTTTCGGTGCGGGTACGACACGACGATAGTACGCGCCGTCGGGAGCGATACGCCATCCCCTCTCCCGCGCAAGTTTGCGTGCTTCACCTTCATCGTAAACCGGGCCGATGGGCTTGGTCGGATGTTTGAAAGCCGGATCGTCGGCATCCACCTCGATCTGCGTTAGCAAGGTTGCACAGCGGCGTTGTTCCGGCAACCGATTAACAAGCTCCTGCTCGATGAGGTAGCCGATCATGCCCTCGGTCTCTGCGTCCAGTATATCCAGTGGAAATGCGTCTTCGGGTTGATACGCCGCACTCTGCAGGGCAAGCAGTCCGACCTGGGGGCCGTTTCCATGCGAAATGACGAGGTTATGATCGCAAGCGATCGGCGCCAGGGCCTGGGCGGCAATTTTCACGTTGTCGCGTTGGTTCTCGACAGTCAGCGCTTGTCCGCGGCGAAGCAGTGCATTTCCCCCTAGCGCGATGACAACACGCATCGACTAAGCTCCGAGCGTCGCGACCATGACCGCTTTGATGGTGTGCATGCGATTCTCGGCCTGATCGAAGACGATCGACGCCGCGGATGCAAACACCTCCTGGGACACCTCCATGGCTTCGACACCGAATTTTCGGAAACTCTCTTCACCGATTGTTGTTTCGCGATGGTGAAACGCGGGAAGGCAATGCATGAACTTGACGTCCGGATTACCCGCACGCAGTAAAACCTGCGTGTTCACCTGACAGGCCCTGAGAAGTTTGATCCGTCTTTCCCATGGAGGCCCAGATATCAGCATAAAGAAAATCAACACCTTTTGTAGTTGTAAGAAAGTTGCGGCCTGTGAGATCGAGCGTCATCGGTCAACTTGGTTTTGAACGTATTCGAATCGAGGTCATGTTTTGCCGCAAGGCAACCCTGAGCGCCTGTCTCTGCCCATGGACTCCGGAATTCGGGGACCAGTATAAGCAATTCGGTTTACGCTTATTATGAATTCCGGTGACAGTTTGCTTAATTCGATGTGCGCCTTGGTTCGTGTACCCGGCTGGTGAGCTTCCGGCCGAATCGCACAAACGTGAGTCCCTTGACTTTGCGCCGCGAACGGTCGCCCAGCAACAGCAGGCACGGCGTCAGTACCAGGGTCAACAGCGTGGCGAAGGCCAGTCCACCCGCAATCGCGGTGGCCAGCTGTGTCCACCACTGCGTCGACGGGCCGCCGATGCTGATCTCGCGACCGATTAGATCGATGTTGACGCCCAACACCATCGGCATCAAACCAAGTATGGTCGTGACGGTGGTCAACAGCACCGGCCGCAAACGCAGGGCGCCGGTGCGCAGAATCGCCTCGACCGGGTCCGGGGTCTTGTTGCGCTGAATATTGAAAGTATCGATCAACACAATGTTGTTGTTGACAACAATTCCGGCCAATGCAATGACGCCTACGCCACTCATGACGATA
This sequence comes from uncultured Gammaproteobacteria bacterium, assembly GCA_947258975.1. Lineage (GTDB taxonomy): Bacteria > Pseudomonadota > Gammaproteobacteria > Arenicellales > JAANXG01 > CALZGZ01. Next base: position 60,995 of record CAMYKK010000047.1, on the reverse strand, counting down.
CCAAAGGGTTGATCGGTAATGAGCAGCCCGAGAAGCACCCCTATGGTCGAGAGCACCACCGCGCTCAAGATCAGCAACGCCTGATAAAAGCTGTTGAACTGGGTTACCAAGATTATGGCCATGACAAACAGGGCGACGCCAAACGCCTGGACGAGAAACGCCTCGGCTTCGCGCTGCTCCTCGTCCTCTCCTTTGAATTCGCGCTCCACGCGTGGATCCAGGCCTGCGTTTTCCAGCCAATTGTGGATCTCGCGCACCTTGTCCGCGGCGAGCACGCCCTCCGGCAGATCGGCTTCGACGGTAAATACACGGCGGCCATCACTGCGTTTTATCGATCCCACTCGCGGTGACACCACATGCGTGACAAAGTTGCTGATTGGCACCGCCCCTTGTTGCGTGGGAATTCTAAGGCGGTCCAGCTGATCGATACTGCGTTCCGTGCGGGGATAGCGTATGCGGATATCGACCTCGTCGTCGGTATCGTTGGGGCGGTAGGAGCCGACGAAAATACCGTTGGTGACCAACTGCACGACGCTTCCGACGGTCAAGATATCGGCGCCGAAGCGGCTTGCCTCGGCGCGGTCCACCTTGATCTGCCACTCTATCCCTGGAATCGGCCGACTGTCGGTAACGTCGGTAAATCCTCCGATCTCATCGAGTCCTTCCCGTACACGGGCCACCGCCTTGGGTAGCAGCTCCGGAAATCTCGAGCTCAGCTGAATCTGAATCGGTTTCCCCACCGGGGGACCCGATTCCTCTTTTTGCGCTTCGATCAAAATGCCGGCAAGATCTTCGGTTCGCTGCTTCACCTCGGCCAAGATTTCCGCTGCAGGCCGGCGTTGTTGCCAGTCAATGAGCTCCAGCTGAATCATACCGATGACATCTTCCGCGACTTCGGCGCGAAAGCCGGTACCGCTGCGCGCGTAGATCGTGGAAAACTCTTCCATGTCGAGAATGCGCACCTCGACCGCCCGCACCAGTGCATCGCGTTCCGCTATCGACAGGTTGCCGCGGGCGCGTATGTTGAGCGCCGCGTTTTCCGGTTCGACATCCGGAAAAAACTCGACGCCCCGTCCGAATTGAGCGTATAGCACATAGGCTGCGAGCAGCACGCCGATCGCCGCCAGGCCGACCTTTCCGGGGTGGCGAAGCGCCCGTTTCAACACCGCGAGATAAGCACCGGTCAGGCCGGTGATCTGCGCCAAATCGCCCGCTTCCGCAGCCACCAGCGCCGCCGTCCGGGGCCCGCTGTCGGGGACGCGGCGGCCGATCAGCGAACCCAGCGCAGGCACAAAAATGAGGGCCATGAACAGCGAGGCGCTCAGGGTCGCGATCAGCGTAATCGGCAGATACTTCATGAATTCTCCAACGATGCCCGGCCAGAAAAGCAGCGGCATGAATACCGCAAGGGTGGTGGCCGTGGCGGCGATGATGGGCCACGCCATACGCTTGCTGGCCGCCGCATAGGCATCCCGCGGACTCATCCCCTCGGCCATTTTGCGATCCGCCAGTTCCACCACCACGATCGCGCCGTCCACCAGCATGCCGACCGCCATGATCAAAGAGAACAGCACCACGATGTTGACGGTCAGACCTGCAATGGCCAGCACCAGTATGCCGGTCACGAATGAGCCTGGAATCGCAATGCCAACCAGCCCGGATGTACGCACTCCCAGGGCCCCGAGCACGACCACCATCACCAGCAGCACTGCCGCAATCACATTGTTCTGCAGATCACGCAACATGTCGCGGATGTCCTCGGATTTGTCCTGGGAATAGGTCACGTTGAGGCCGCTGGGCCAGTTGGCTCGCTCCTGTTCCGCCACGCGGCGTACGTCGGCAATCGTATCGATGATATTGACGCCAATGCGTTTAGACACCTCCAGCGCAACGGCGGGTTGGCCGTTGACGCGGGCGTACCCGAGCGGATCCTTGAACACTCGATTTGCCGTCGCCACATCGGCAAACGTCACCACGGTGTCACCGCTAACCTTTATCGGCAGCCTGAGCACGTCCTCCACGTTTTCAAACAGGCCCGGAACCTTGACCGAAAAACGACCGCGCCCGGTATCCAGTGCTCCCGCCGCAACCAGTTCATTGTTGCGCGAAATCAACTGGTACAGTTCCTCCTGGGACTGGTTGTAATGTTCGATGCGCGCCGGATCGATGATGACCTCAATCAGATCCTCTCGGTCACCGGCGACATCCACTTCGAGCACCCCCGGGAGCGCCTCGAGCTTGTCACGCAAATCCCGCGCCTTGGAAACCAGCACGCGTTCCGATATGTCGCCGTATAAGGTCACGACCAGCACCGGGAACAGGGCCACATTAACCTCGTTCACCGTCGGTTCGTCGCTACCCTCCGGCAGTTCGGCCTTGGCCACATCCACCTTCTCCCGTACATCGTTGAGGGCTTCGTCGCTGTCGAAACCGGCTTCGAATTCAAGGATGATCGAGGCGTCGCCCTCAACCGCCGTCGAGCGGATCTCCTTGAGTCCCTCGATGGCTCGCAGTTCCTTTTCCATCGGACGCACCAACAGTCTTTCCGCGTCCTCCGGGGAGATGCCTTCATGGTGAATGGAGACGTAGATGATCGGTATGGCAACGTCGGGATCCTACTCCTTCGGGATGGACACATAAGCCGCAGACCCGGAGACCAGCAGCAAGCCTAGAATCAACAACACCGCCCGCGTGCGGTGCAGCACCGCATCGATCAGGGCGTTCATTGGTCCGTGCCGGCGTCCTGGGCAAGGGCGGCCTTTGCCACGTCGTCTTCGGCAACCGGCTGAACCCGCTCCCCTGGTCGGACAAACCCCTGTCCCACCGTGATAATGCGAACGCCTTGCGGAAGTCCGGAGATCCAGAGGTCGTCGGCGGTGGCGCGGACAATCTGCACCGGGTAAAACTGCACCATATCCTCGTTGTCCACCCCCTTTATTCCGAGTTCGTCCGTACTGCTCAGGGACAGCAGGGCTGGGGAAATGCGGTATGCGGCGATGGTCCGCACCGGGATACTGATTTCAGTGGTGATTCCTGCCACCAGCATTCGGTCCGGATTAGGCAGTTCGAGTTCCACGCGGAACGTCCGGGTCGCTTCCTCTGCTTCGGAGGCGATGTAACGGATCTTTCCATCGGCAACCTGCCCGGTAATCAACCGCGCCAGGCCCTGATCGCCGAGAACCAGCCGGCTTCGTTCGAGTTGGGTGACCGATCCCACTGCAAGGATCGGATTCTGCTCGAGAATACGTGCCACGACGTCGCCCGACTGCACATAGGTGCCGACTTCGATGGGCCGATCGTCCAACACGCCATTGAACGGGGCGCGCACGATCGTATTGCTGATGCCGACTTCGATGCGTTTTACCGCTGCCCGTGCGGATGCGAGCGTTGCTTTTGCGCGTTCCAGTTGGATCTCGGACTGGAGGTCCTTGCGTTTCAAATCCGTAGCCGCTTTGTACTCGAGCTGGCGTTGAACCAATATCGCTTCTGCTTCCTCGAGTTGCGCCTGCAGATCCCGCATGTCCAGGCGCGCGATGACGTCTCCTTCTTCGATCTCCGACCCTTTTTCAGCGCCGAGAAGGGTGACGCGCCCTTCGATTTCGGCACGCAGCGTGACGGCTCGAGCCGGTTCGGTTCGGCCGTTGATGACAATCTCCTGGCGAATCTGGCGAGGGGTCGGGGACCGAACCCGGACTTTGGTGAGTATGTCCCGCTGTCGCGACTGGGTGTCGCTGCCGGCCTGCGTGGGGGCGGGCTTGAACTGACCGGAAATCATCCAAACGGCTGCCACCACGATCACACCGAAGGCGAGTATCACCGAGGGTTTTACATGGGCGAGTAACTTCATAGTATCGATACATGATATAGCATTGCGATGATACGGAACATCATGGACAAGGCGACCCAGGACATATTTGATGGCATCAATAGCCGACGTTCCCGCACGCTGCCGCGAACGTCGGGCTTGTAAGCGGTTGGAAAATTGCGCGGGAAACGAGCTGGCTACGGGAGTTTGCGCATCGACGTCGAAGGCCGGGATAGGGGCGACAACGATGACGAATTTGCCGCAAGACGGATTAAGACGACATGGTGCTGAATTCGATATGTGCCTCGCTTCGGTGTCGCGTTGGTGCGGGTCCCGGCCAGTTCCCACAAAGTCAGTATAATGTCCCCGGCATTACCTGCTCTTTTCGTATATCTGCGCTACTTGACGTCACCGCAGGCATTCATAATACGTCCCCGGCATTCGGAATTCACGATGACTGATTCTCCCACCTGGAAATTTCGGCAGATGCAGCCCGGAGAGATGAACATCGATCCGATCGAGGCCGAGTTCTTCTCCACCGAGGCACTTGGCAGCCTGGCTGACGCACTGGTGCGCGAGGCGATTCAAAACTCCCTCGACGCCCGGCTTCCCGGTGAACAGCTCAAGATCCGCGTCTCGTTTCCGCAACCGGATAAGGTTCTGAAAGGCGAGCGCAAGAGACCCTACCTATTAGGGCTGTTGGCACATCTGTACGCGAACCGCAGCGGGCTCGCCAATTTGCCGTCTGCAAACGAGCCGTTGAACTACGTCGTCATCGAGGACTTTGGCACGCGTGGACTGCAGGGTGATCCGTCTCAAAGCGAAGACGTGGAACTCGACGCCGCCGCGGCGAGAAACGACTTTTATTATTTCTGGCGCAATATCGGTCGCTCCCGCAAACACGCGGCCGAACTGGGTCGCTGGGGCCTCGGGAAAACCGTGTTTCCGGCGGCGTCTCGGATCAATGCTTTTTTCGGGTTGTCGATCCGGGCGGATGACCGGCGCAGGGTGCTGATGGGTCAGGCGGTGCTGAAGATCCACAAGGTCCAAGACCAACGTTTTTATCCCTATGGATATTTCGCGCGCTTCACCAACGGGTTTGCACTGCCCGTCGAGGATGCCGCGCCGGTGGATGGTTTTGGGCGCGATTTTGTGATCTCGCGGCGGGACGAGCCCGGCCTGTCGGTCATCGTGCCGTTTCCAGTCGCCGAGCTCACGCCTCAGGCGGTCGTGGACTCCATCATCCGGCACTACTTCATTCCCATTATTTCCGGCGATATTGCGGCGGAAGTGGTCCACGATGGCAAATCACAGCTGTTGGATGCGCAAACGCTGGATAGATACCTCTCCCAAGGTGCCTGGGATGACGCGCCCCGATTGGGTCGGTTATTGGAACTGGCGCGGTGGGGGGTGCACCTGCCGCGTGAGGAATACGCGCGTCTGCAGGCGCCACCGGCAACCAAGGCGCCGCGATGGAACGACGAGTATATCGGTGATGACAATTTAGTGTCGCTGCGCGGCCGTTTCAATGCCGGTCAGCCCATCGCCGTCAACGTACCGGTGTGGGTGAAACCGGCCGCGGGAGACCCCGTTCCTTCGCAGTTCGATGTGTACCTGGAGCGCGACGATACCCTCGGCAGCGCGGAGGAGCATTTCGTCCGCGACGGCATCACCATAGCCGGCGTCAGGGCCGCCATGCAAAAAGGCGTTCGGGTGCTGGTTTTGGTCCGCGATCAGCCGCTGTCGGAGTTATTGGGAGACTCGGAGAATCCAGCGCACACCGAGTGGCAGGAACGTTCCCCCAAATTCAAGGATCGCTATCGCCACGGGCCTTTCACCTTGCGCTACGTTAAGAACGCGCCGCGCGAGATCGTGCGCGCCATGATACGGCCGACAGGGGATCGGGACTTTGATTTGTTGCGACACGTTTTCGCCTTGGACATTCCTACCGAGGATAAGGTGAAGGACCCGAGAAAAGGCCGGGAGGATAAGCCGGGAACGGAGGAAACCGGCGGGACGGGGGGCGTGGACACGGTGGGCAGGGATCGCTTTTTTCAGCTGCAAAAACTGCATGGCGGTTTTCGCCTCACCGGCAACGGCGATGGTAAGGCGATGCCGCGCACAGCGGCGGTGTGGGTGGCTTACGAAGTGCGGCGCGGCAACCCCTTCAGCCAATATCAGCCGCCGGACTTTGAGTTGGACAAACCGCCCATCGTTATGCACATCGAACACGCAGAAATCGCCAGGCGCGGGCGCAATCTTTTGGTGCTCGAGATTCAGGACCCGCACTTTCGGGTGACGGTTAAGGGCTTCGATGTCCGCCGGGATATACGTGTGCGGATCGAGGCCTCTGCGACATGATCCGGCGCCTCAACTATACCGGCCGTAAGAAGATTCCGCGATCCGCGGTGACGATCAGGCTGCTGCCCGCAGATGATGTGGGTTACGCATTCGAAGCCGACTTTAATCTCGCGCCGCTGCGCTTCCCGAGGGATGCCAGCATTTTTATTGAGGCCTACAATTCCGCGTCCTACATGCGATTCGCGTTCGGCACCATCGGCAATCGGCGCGATCCGCAGGACCTGCGCTTGACGGAGGTCACCTCGCGTCCGCTACCGAAATTCCGCTTAAAAGTCGTCGATCAATCCAAGCGCCATGGCCTGTTGCTCGGCGTGGCGGACAAGCTCATACCGCTGCGGCCACACGAGGACCTGGCCAATAAGCAGTCGCTGTTGCCGGTCGATTTCTGCGATCTGAGTGATCGTGTCTGGCGCCTGGACGTGAGCGACTGGCCGGTACTGGAGCTGAACAATCGCCTCGGTGCCGTCGGCGAGGCCGCCCGTACGGGTGATTCGTTTCTGGCCTTGGTCTATCCCGAGATACTGCGCCGCATTCTGCACGAGATTGTGATCGTTCTCGGTGAGACCGACCCGGGATTGGATGACAGCGAATGGACCAGCCTGTGGCTGCGGTTCGTGTGCGCGCTGCCTGGCGTGCCCGAGCCCCCGGGTGGTGTGGGCGACGCGGCCCAGGCGCGGCGCCGCGAATGGATAGACGAGACAGTGCAGGCTTTTTGTCGTTCGCGGCGCGCGCGGCAGCGGTTTGCAACGGCGCTGCGCAGGGAGGCAAGTTGATGGCGGAATTGGTGCGCGCGTTCAATAATACGGGGATCGAGCGATTCCGGGACTATCTGGCCGGGCTGCGGGACAAGACGCGAAGCGAGCCCCCCACGGAGCTTCTGGCAGATCCTGGTCACACCGCTGAGTTGCCGGTCGATGTGCTGATTGAACGGCGGGATTTTTCGCATCGATTGGCGCTGGGAGAATACCTGTGCGAGATCCTCGCGCCGCTGCGCGCAGAGGAAACGGATCGAAACAAAGGGTTGTGGGCGTGGTTATCGCTGTTCCTGTTCAATCAGGTGTGCCCGGCGGGACCCGACGGAGCGCGACGCCCGGGACAAGACCATCGCCACATTCCCGACTTCGGTTATCGGAATTGGCACCGACATTTGTTATACGGCCCCTATCAAGTGTATCGGCGGCACGGCAACGAAGCGATCCTGCTCTTATTGGGGCCCGCGCACATAGCAAGCAGGGTCTACCACGAAATTGCGGGACGGCAGGACTTGATTGCGAACCGGGGCGTTGTCGAGGCGGCTGCGATGCTTTACCTAGCCCGCGACAGACTAGCGCCGAAACCCGGTTCACAAGTCTCGACGGCCAGCGGCGGTTCGATCCGGCGCTTCGTCCGCGTGTTGCAGCAACTCGATGTGAACTACGACATCTACGGCATGTCCGGCGCCGACATACTCAGCCTGCTTCCCATTGAATTCGACCAGTGGAGTAAGGATAGCTGACGGGATATGCGGATCAGCGAACACACACGCCGATGTTTAGGGTGCCAGATCCCAAACTACCGATAGAGCCCGAGTTTTCCGATACAAAGGTCGGCGCTGAACTCGCGGCCAATGGCGACGAGACCGATTCTCCTTAATCGGCTTACCGCAAGCGCCTTACTAGTGCGATAAGGCGCGAATTCCGCGAATGGAATACGGAGCGTTTCCCACTCCGGCGCTGCGGTGAAGGTGGCGCGATAGGACTGCCACGGCAGCCAGTTGTCTTTGGTGCGCAGATGGACATTGTACTGCTCGTTATTGCCGTGTACCGCCAGCACCAGGCCGCTATAGTTTTGTATGTTTTGCAGAATATCCTTTGACAGGTCCAGCGCCGCCTGGACGAAGCCGCCGTTGTTGTCGAGTTTGACGTCACCCTTCAATCGCAGGCAGGCTTGATTTTCGACCACGTCCAGCGCTAGCCGGCCGTCCGAGACGCCACCCATTACGCCGTCGGTAATCAGGCGCCATGCGTTGCCGGATGTTGCCACATAGTCACCGCTGCTGCGGTCATCGATGGTAAGCATACTGTCTTCAGCCATGGCCCTTGGAAACGGAATGAAAAGGAACTGTACGGCAAGGATGAGACACCGGGCGCCTTGGTTAGTTTTTATCATCGCAAAGAGGGATCGCAATCCGCGGGGTCTGCCAACGTCGCGTCGCATTGGCATGTGATGGATCACGGCAAAGAAGGTGTTCAGGTATGAGTGGCACTTACTTCAGGGATCACGACACGCTGAACCGAGTGACCATTCCCGGGACACGCCGTCAAACCCTCCATGTAGGCTCGGCGCCAGCATCCTTGCTGGCGAACGGTCCCGGAAATTCTCCCTCAATGGATGCCAGACCTGTGCCCGTTATCTATTTTTTCAACACCTCGTCAATAATTCCGTGGACCTCTTTTTCCAGTGTCTCGGAGGGGGTGACGATGACTTTCTGCTCGGCGACATGGGTGGTGTACCGTTGTGCCGACGCACTGCGCTGATAGGCCTCGCGTAAGTGGTCCGTGATACGCTCCAGACGAATGGGATTGACTCCGTGATCTTCAACCAGCGTCTTGAAGTTGCTGGTGCGGCCATCGTGGATCCAGGCGAGGCCGAACTTTTTTGGGGGTTTGCCGACGAACACGTAGGCAGCGTGTTCGGACGGAACGATTTCCAAGCGCTCTGATGTTTCTGCGATGAGTCCCTTGATCTGATCGGCCACCTCCTGCAGGCGCGCATTGGCGTAGCTGTCGGCGGAAAGCGGTGGATGGTCCTCGCGACTACCGAAAATGTTACCCAAGATTCCCATGACCTCACCTCCGGGATGTTATTGAAGTGGGGTTATAATGAACCACTTGCGAGAGCACTTTGTCAATGCTCGACCCGCCGCGGGCGCGTGTCGTCAAGCCCAACAAAAACTTAGCAGTGTCCTAGGAATTTCACGAGGAACTAATTGGCAACCGTCAATGTGGGTCAGAAGACACACACGCTAACTTTCGGCGAATCGTGTTCGACCCTTGCCGTGATCGTCGATATTAATCGGTAAGGCCGTGGTGCATTTGATTCGCTCCATGGCGAAACTGGAAGACACGTTGGACAATTCAACGCGGCTGATCAGTTTTTTGTAAAACTGGTCGTAGGCGTCGATGCTGCTGACCGCGACCTTCAGCAGGTAGTCGACTTCACCGCTCATACGATAGATTTCCAGTACTTCGGGTAGCTCGCTGACGGCGGGCGCGAATTGATCGATCCACGTCTTACTGTGTTTATCGATCTTGATGTTCACGAACACCGTGACATCGGCGTTGACCTTCTTGGCATCGAGAATCGCGACCCGGCCCTGAATGACACCGGATTCCTCGAGCCGGCGGATGCGCTTCCAGCACGGGGCCGTGGAAAGGTGTACGTGTGTCGCAATCTGTTTGACGGTGAGGGTCCCGTCACGCTGTAACAGGCGCAAAATTTCTTTGTCGACGGCATCCATAGAATCTCGTATCGCTTATGGTCGAATGAGCGATATATTTTTATCTTATATACGGCATAAATTCAAGAAAAAAGAATTATTATTCCATAGATGCTGGATTTAAAGAAAAACTTTGATATCCTGCTCGATAGCATCTACTACGTGATTGGAGGCGACAATGAACCTGGCAGTATCAGAGACTATCGACACGACTCAGTTCGATGAGTACGGATTACTCAAAGACGCACAGACCTGGTCCGAGCAACTTGCACAAGTGATTGCCAGTGATATCGGGATTGGCACTTTGACTGACACGCACTGGCGAATCATTCATACCTTGCGAGAGCACTATGCGCGCTTTGACGCCCCCCCGGCGATGCACAGAGTCTGCCAAGACGCGGGGATCAAACGGAAATTGGTGAATGAACTGTTTGGTTATTGCCTGAACGCCTGGCGGGTGGCCGGGCTCCCCAATCCCGGTGAAGAGGCGACATCGTATCTGAGCAACATGTAGCGCCGGTCTAGCGTAACCGCATCTGCAGCACCTGTGGGCGCGGCATCATGCCGCGATGATGGTGACCTTGTCCCCGCACATCAGGGGAGGCTGCAACTAACGGGGGTCAGACCCGAATGGCACTTACTTGAGCCTTACAGAGGCTAAAAAGTGCTGAATTGAGGGAGAATTTCCGGAACCGTCGCCAGCAAGGATGCGGGCGCCGAGCCTCAAGGGAGGTATTGACGGCGTGTCCCGGGCATTGTCACGCGGTTCAGCGTGTCGTGACCCCTGAAGAGTGTGCCATTCGGGGCTGTCCCCTGATTACTGCCTATTTATGTCAATTTGACGATATATCCGATTGGAAACTTCAGCTGATTAAGTCTATGTATATTATGGGGAATAGCATATTTGGACGGCATGACGGCAAAAAAAATACCGACCGCCGACATTAGGATCGGCATGTATGTCTCGCGGCTGGATAGGCCCTGGCGCGAGACGCCGTTTCTGTCCCAGGGGTTCTATGTCAAGAACATCGATGAGATAACGAAGCTCAGAGAAAGCTCTCGCTTTGCCTATGTGATGATTCCGGACGAGGAATACACGCTGCAGAGCCGCCACAACAAGCCGATATCGCTGTCTTCGATCAACGATCTTATTAGTGCGGCCGATCTCAAATCACACCAGCCGCGGACCTCCTTCAAAGACGAGTTACCGAGTGCTGAAAAGGCGCACGCGGCCATGGCAGACATGACTGCGGAGATTTGGGATGCTGTGAACAGCGGGCAGGCGTTGAACATGGCTGACCTGAGCCCTCGCGTGCGCATGATGGTGGACAGCATCGAGCGCAATCAGGACGCCTATATCTGGCTTTGCTGCGTCAAAGATTATGCATCATTAACCTATCGGCATGCCGTCAATGTTTCCGGATTGTTGACCGTCTTTGGCAGACAGCTGGGACTTGGCCACGAAGACCTGCACTTGCTCGCGATCGGCGGACTCTGCCTTGACATAGGTAATATCAAACTCCCCGAAGGATTACTTAATAAAAAGACGCGGCTGACGGACGATGAATGGGAGAAAATGAAAACACACGTTCGGCAGGGAATGCAGTTGATCAAGCAACTATCGGATGCCGACGAAAAGATGCTGTGGATGGTCGCCACCCATCACGAGCGCTACGACGGCAGTGGTTATCTGGCCGGGCTGTCGGGTGACAATATTCCGCTGTTCGGACAGCTGGCGGGAATCGTGGACACTTACCAGGCTTCCACCGAGCCCAAATCCTATGCCGTCGCGATGACCCCGGATGACGCCATCGAAACATTGTTCAGGCAACGCGGCCGCCATTTCAAGTCGTCGCTGGTTGATCGTTTCATCCACACGATCGGACTTCATCCCACGGGGTCGCTGGTGGAGTTGAGTTCCGGGGAAATTGCCGTGGTGATTGCGCAGAATACGGCCGTAAGACTGCGCCCGCGTGTCGCGCTGATTCTGGACGCCCACAAAAAGCCCTACCAGGACTACCCGCTGGTTAATCTTGCTACGCAAAAGCACACCAGTGACGGTACATCCCTGAGCGTCGTCAAAGGATTGCGGGCGGGGCAATATCCGATCGTGTTGGAGCATATTCTGGGTCCGTTGACGAGCCATGTAGACGGTGCGGAATTCAGGACGGTTGCCGACAAAGTGGAACCGCGTGGACCACCAGAGATAGCAGAAATCGAAGAGATAATAGTCAACGTTCAGGCCGAACTGGCCCCTCAAGCCCCAGCCAGGAAGCCGGTGCCTGTCCGCTCCAAGATACCCACGGTCCCCGCCGCCACATCTACCAAGACTTCGCGATTCATTGGTATGGCAGCGGCACTTGCGGCCGTCCTGTTGGGCGGCGGTTTCATCGCGTATCAACACAGCCAGTTGGAACACATGGCAAAGCAGCTGCAGGAGTCGCGCCAGATTGCGGCGGAGAAAACTGAGGAAGCCCGGCTCCTCGCTGACGCAGAAGCAAAGCGATCGGCCCTCGCTGAACTCAAAGTCGAGCAAGCTCGGCTCGTGGTTGAAGCAGAGGCAAGACGTATGGAGGTGGAAGCCGAACTCAAGGCGGCGGTAGCGGCAAAGCGTCGAGCGAAGCGGGAAGCTGAACTCGAGGCCGCGCAACAGGCGCAACGTCAAGCGGATCTGAATGGTGAACTTAGGGTCGCTGCAGAGTCCCAACGCCAAGCGGATCTTAACGGTGAGCTTAGGATCACTGCGGGAGCGCAACCGCAAGCGGATCTGGACACGAATCTTAGGGCCACTGCAGAGACGAAGCGGCTAGCGGAGCTGGATGCGGCACTTAGGGCGGTTGCAGAGGCGAAGCGTGCCGCGGCGCTGGACGCGAAAAAACCAGGCAGCACCTTCCAGGATCGGCTCGGGGATGGGAGCGACGGGCCGGAAATGGTCATCGTTCCCGCCGGCTCATTCCGTATGGGAAGCCTCCAGGGAGGAGGCGACGAGGACGAAAAGCCCGTGCACGCGGTCAAGTTTGCTAAACCATTTGCGATGGGCCGCTACGAGGTCACCTTCGATGAGTATGATCGATTTGCGCAGGCGTCGGGGCGTAAACGGCCGGGCGACAATGGCTGGGGTCGGGGTCGGAATCCGGTGATCAATGTTTCTTGGCGAGATGCGATCGCCTACCTGGGCTGGTTGTCGAAGCAGACCGGCCAGCGTTACCGACTGCCTACCGAAGCGGAATGGGAATACGCGGCGCGCGCCGGCAGCGACTACAAGTACGCCTGGGGAAACGACATTGAAAGGAATCGGGCGAACTGTATTGGTTGTAGCAGCCAATGGGACGGCAAGCAGACCGCGCCAGTCGGTTCGTTTGAACCGAACCGTTTTGGCCTGCATGACACCATTGGCAATGTCTGGGAATGGGTGGCGGATTGTTGGCGCCCGAACTACAAACGTGTGCGGGCTGAAACTTCAGGGTGGTTGCGGGTCGGCAGCGGTAACTGCAGCCGGCGCATGCGCCGCGGGGGCTCCTGGGACGATTATCCAAATTACGTGCGCGTGGCGAACCGCGGCCGGGGCGCGCCCGACTATCGGAACTTCAACGTTGGCTTTCGTCTGGCTCGAGACCTTAAGGGATCACGACACGCTGAACCGAGTGACCATTCCCGGGACACGCCGTCAATACCTCCCTGTAGGCTCGGCGCCAGCATCCTTGCTGGCGACGGTTCCGGAAATTCTCCCTCAATTCAGCACCTTTTTGCCTCTGTAAGGCTTAAGTAAATGCCATTCGGGGCACGCCCCATTGAGGGATCCCCATCCGACCGCGTTTTACCTCCCCATTAAACAGATTTGTGTGCACTATCGATACCACATAACGGACGTAATCCCGTCGCCAGATCAATGCCAATCGTTGCTGCATGGTCCATGGTGAATACCGCTTCGGTTCGCTCGCCCGCACATAGAGACAATTGTCCCGGTTGCATTCGGAATTTGAAGACCTGGGTTTCGTCAAATGAGGCGTTTCCCCACTACCCCGATTTTCCATTGTTTTCGTGCGTGGCGTATCAAAAAAGTATTAGAAGTCGCATTGTTGATATGCTAGCGTCCCGAAGTTCGACAAAAGTCGTAGCAACAAAGCGACCCGCATCCAACAACCAAAGGAGATTCTGATGAAAAAGACCGCGCTGCTTGGCGGCTGCCTTGTAATTGGTCTTAGCCTGTCCGCTGCCTCGACGGCTCAGCAGACACTTTATTTCGGTGCTTACGGCGGTTCCACAGAGAAACTGATGAAGGAGAAGATCCTTCCGCCGTTTGAAAAAGCAAACAATGTCACGGTCGTGTACGTGCCGGGGAATTCCACGACGACACTGGCAAAGCTGCAAGCGCAGAAAGGAAATCAAGAACTGGATGTCGTGTTTCTGGATGATGGTCCGATGTACCAGGCGGTGGCGTTGGGGTTCTGTGACGACATAAAAGACGCCGCTATCTTCACTGACATCTACGATATCGCGAAGATGGGGACCACCAAGGCGGTCGGCGTCGGGTTCGTCGTCACTGGTCTCGCCTACAACAAGGACATGTTTTCCAAGAAGGGATGGGCCACGCCAACCTCCTGGGAAGAACTTACCAATTCCAAGTTGAAGGGCAAGGTCGTGGTGCCGCCCATTACCAACACCTACGGCTTGCACGCGCTGATTATGATGGCCCGACTTCGCGGCGGAGGGGAAAAGGCGATCGACCCGGGCATCAAATCATTTGTCGAAGAGGTCGGCCCGAACGTGCTTACCTATGAACCGTCCTCCGGTAAGATGTCCGAGCTGTTTCAGAGCAACGAAATTGCGCTCTCCGTATGGGGTAGTGGACGCGTGAAGTCACTGGCCGACACCGGTTTCCCGGTTGAGTTCGTCTATCCAAAAGAAGGCGGCATCGCCCTGATGATCGGGACGTGTCCGGTGGTTGGCAGCGATGTGCCGGATCTGGCGCAAAAACTCATCCAGTATATGTTGTCAGCAGACGTGCAGACACAAATCGCTGAGGTAAAGGGCTGGGGACCCACCAACAAGAAGGTCGTTCTCGGCAAGGAACTGGGTGAGAAACTTCCGTACGGGCCACAGAAAATCAACAACCTCATCGCCGTAGACTGGAACGCCATCAACCCAAGCCGGTCCGACTGGACCAAGCGTTGGACCCGCAAGGTCGAACGATAAGCGCGCATCAGGCGGGGCGTGAAATCGTCGCGCCCCGCTTGGTTGCTCCGGTTTCAGGAGGTCAACCATGTCATTCCTACGTCTCGAAGGCCTGGTAAAGCGTTACGGAGATTTTACCGCCGTCGATAATGTCGAGCTGAGTGTAGAGAAGGGAGAATTTGTGTCGTTACTCGGCCCTTCCGGGTGCGGCAAGACGACCACCTTGCAGATGATCGCCGGCTTCGAAGAGCCGACGCAGGGCCGGGTGGTCATCGACGGCAAGGACATGACAGCCGTCAAGGCGAGTCAGCGGGGCATCGGCATCGTATTTCAAAGTTACGCGTTGTTCCCGCACATGCCGGTGGCCGGCAACGTGAGTTTCGGGTTGGAGATGCGCAAGGTATCCAAGGAGGAGCGCAAGCGGCGGGTCACGGAGACATTGGAGTTGGTCCACCTGCAGGATTTTGCACATCGTTTTCCGCGCGAACTCTCGGGCGGGCAGCGGCAACGCGTTGCGCTGGCCCGCGCCCTGGTCATTCAGCCCGAGGTGCTGCTGCTCGATGAGCCGTTGTCCGCGCTGGACGCCAAGATTCGCGAGGACATGCAGATCGAATTGCGGTCCATCCAGCAGAAGGTGGGGACGACCACGATCCTGGTGACCCACGACCAGTCGGAAGCGATGTCTATGAGCGACCGTGTGGCGGTCATGAACGAGGGGCGTTTGGCGCAAGTCGGAGCCCCGTACGACGCGTACGAGTATCCAGAAGATCTCTTTGTCTCCAATTTTCTCGGCAAGAGTAATCTGCTTGAAGGCAAGGTCACGGCCCGCGATGGAGATGGTATTAAAGTGCGAGTTGGAGAAGTGGAACTGGAAGCGCTAGATGGAAATGTCGCGCTCGACGAAATCGTAAACGTATCGGTTAGACCTGAAAAACTGCATCTGACCGCCCCGAAAGACGGTAAGCTGAAAGGTCAAGTGGAAACAAGAATTTTCCTTGGTAACCACTGGGTGTATCAGGTCCAGAGCCCAATCGGGCAGTTACTGGTGACGCAGCAAAACACCGGGCAGGAAAGCGCAAGGGAGGGTGAGGAGGTCGGTGTATCCTGGTCGATGGACGGAATCAGGGTGCTGGCAGGAGAGTCGAGCGATGGCTGAGGATACTGCCCGCAGCCGTATCCTTCCTCCGTATCTACTCAGCGCCCCAGCGTTACTGCTGTACCTGGGGTTGTTCATGGCGCCGCTGGTGATGACGCTGATGCTGAGCTTTAACAGCTTCGACTTCTACAAAGGGATCCTGCCGGGGTTTGGTTTCGGCAATTATCTGGAGGTCGTTACCGACGAGTACTTCCACGAAGTCTTCCTGCGGACGTTCGGTATCTCCCTCGCCGTGACCCTGCTTTGTGCGCTACTCGGGACGCCGGAGGCCTATATCCTGCACCGCATGCGCAACCCGTGGAAGTCCCTGTTCATGCTGGCGATCCTCGGACCGTTGTTGATCTCGGTGGTCGTGCGCACCCTGGGTTGGGCGCTTTTGATCGGAGACAGCGGGGTGTTGAACGAGGCCTTGCTGGGCGCCGGGCTCATCGACGAGCCGATTCATCTGATATTTACCACCACCGGCGTCATTATCGCGCTGGTGCATGTGCTGATCCCGTTCATGGTACTGTCGGTGTGGGCGTCATTACAGAAGCTGGATCCGGCCGTAGAGCAGGCCGGTCTGTCGTTGGGTGCATCCCAGTTCACGGTGTTACGACGCATCGTGGTGCCCCAGGTCATGCCGGGTATCTTGTCGGGGTGCTTGATTGTTTTTGCCCTGACGGCAAGCGCGTTCGCAACCCCCGCCATTCTGGGTGGCCGGCGCATCAAGGTGGTCGCGACCACCGCCTACGATGAGTACCTCAATACATTGAACTGGCCGCTCGGTGCAGCCATTGCGGTGCTGTTGCTGATTGCGAATGTGATCATTATCGCCACCTACAACAAAGTGATTGAAAAGAAATACGCGCAGGCATTCCAATGACTAAGAACGGGCCGATCGCACTCGCTTTTCACACGCTGTTCATCATCTTTATATTGGCGCCGCTGGTGGTTGTGTGTCTGGTCGCGTTTACGTCTAAAGGGTATCTGTCGCTGCCCACCGATGGCTTTTCATTGCGGTGGTTCCGTGCCATTTTGGATAATCCCGATTTCATCGACGCCTTTTGGCTCAGCATCTACATTGGGCTGGCGTCGGCGACGATTGCGCTCGGTCTCTCGGTTCCGGCTTCCCTGGCAGTGGCCAGATACCGTTTCCCGGGGCGTGGAGGGCTGACCGCATTTTTCCTGTCGCCGTTGATGGTGCCCCATATCGTGCTCGGTGTGTCGTTTCTCCGCTTTCTTACCGCGATCGGCTGGAACGGTACCTTCATCGGGCTCGTTCTGTGCCACGTCATCATCATCATGCCCTATAGTCTTCGTCTGGTGTTGGCTTCGGTAACCGGGATGGACCGGTCGGCGGAAACGGCCGCCATCTCCCTGGGTGCCTCATCGTGGGTGACGTTCCGGCGCATCACGCTGCCGCTGATCCTTCCCGGCATTGCTGGTGGCTGGGTGCTCGCTTTTATCACCAGCTTCGATGAACTGACGATGACAATCTTTGTTGCCTCACCCAGCACGACGACCCTGCCGGTGCGTATGTTTCAGCACATTACCGAGACGATTGATCCCCTCATCTCCTCTCTGTCGGCGGTGATTATCTTTATCACTGTAATTTTTATGCTGTTGCTCGACCGCCTCTATGGTCTGGATAAGATACTGGTCGGCCAGGGGCGTTGACCCGCATATTGCACCAAGGCGCCCCGCGACCATCCATGGTGTCCGGCTAAGAGCTTCGCAGTGTCACTTAGATGAAATGGCAACATACGAGTCTCCAGGTTATTTAGGGAGCATAGTCGCGGAGCTATCCCGGCGCTGGCTCGGTCTCGAACGCCCGGATTTGCGCTGCACTCAACGCATAGCCACGGCTCTGCGTTTCGTTCCAGCGCGGCGTCCAGACTTCCGATTCCGTCGCCATCATCCGGGATCCTTGGTGCAATATGCGGGCAACCCACTATGCTGAATTGCGACGCGGCGGTCGTCGGTGGGGGTGTGGTCGGCGCGGCGATTGCCTATGGCCTAGCCGAACTGAAGCTCGATACGATTCTCATTGACGAAGGAGATGTGGCGTTTCGCGCGGCGCGTGGAAACTTCGGGCTGGTGTGGGTCCAGAGCAAGGGCATCGGTTGTCCACCCTACTCAAGCCTGACGCGGCGGTCTGCGGACAACTGGCCCAGATTGGCCGCGCAGGTCAAAGAGGTCACTGGCGTTGATCTCGCTTATGGCCGACAGGGCGGCGTTCACCTGTGTCTGGGAGAGCAGGAATTCAAGGAACGTTCTGCGCTCATGAAGCAGCTCAAGGCAGAGACCGAAGGGCATTTCCAATTCGAAATGCTGGATCACCGGACGCTCTCGGAATTGCTCCCGGGGCTGGGCCAGGATGTCGTCGGCGGCTCCTATTCATCGTTGGATGGTCATGCGAATCCGCTGTTTCTGTTGCGCGGACTCCACGCGGGGTTTCGCGAGCGCGCCGGGCGCGCCCTCATCAACGCGCCGGTACACAGGATTCGCCCCCATGGCGGGGTGTTTGATGTCGAAGCCGGAAACGAAACTGTTCGTGCGCAAAAGCTGGTGCTGGCGGCGGGCCTCGCAAACGCGAAGCTCGCGCCCGAGGTTGGACTGCGCGTGCCGGTTCATCCACTGCGTGGACAGATCCTGGTGTCGGAGAAGGTACGATCTTTTCTGCGCATCCCGACCCTGCACGTGCGTCAGACGAGTGAGGGCAGCGTGCTCATGGGCGATTCGCATGAAGATGTCGGGTTCGACGATGGTACACGGCCGGATATCATGGTGGAGATTGCCCGCCGTGCCACGCGCGCCTTTCCGTTTCTGCGTAGTGCCCGGATCGTGCGGGCCTGGGGCGCGCTGCGGGTAATGACGCCTGACGGCATACCGATATACGATCAATCCGCATCCTGTCCCGGTGCCTTTTGCGCTTCCGCGCACAGCGGCATCACACTTGCCGCAACCCACGCCTTCGACTTTCCGCGGTGGATCGTCGCGGGTGAGCTGCCGCCGGAACTCGGTGCGTTCAGTGCGAGGAGGTTTGATGTTCACTAACATCGGCATTCGTGACCGCGATTTCGTTAGGGTGATCTTCGAGGACCAGGAAATCATGGTGCCGCAGGGTCACACCGTGGCGGCGGTGCTGCTCGCTGAGGGCATCAGGAGTTGCCGGGAGACGCCGGTATCCGGGGCGCCTCGAGGTCCCTATTGCATGATGGGCATATGCTTCGAGTGCCTGGTGGTGATCGATGGCGAGCCCAATCAGCAAGCGTGCATGAGGCATGTCCGTGAAGGCATGTCGATCGAACGCCAGCACGGGGTCGCCCAGATCGGTCCGGATGCGAATGCGGCACAGGACCCGGCGGAATGAAAAGTCATTACCAGCTGGCGATCGTCGGTGCCGGTCCGGCGGGGATGGCGGCGGCGGCCGCAGCCGCCGAGTGTGGCGCAACGAGCGTCGTGTTCGATGAGCAGCCGGCGCCGGGAGGGCAGATCTACCGGGCAGTGGAGACACCGGCTGCGGTGGATCGCGCTATTTTGGGGGTGGACTACTGGCGAGGGGCGGAACTGGCGAAGACCTTACGGGACTGCGGCGTGGATTATGTCCCGGGCGCAACCGTGTGGCAGGTTTCGCCGACGCGCGAGATCGGCGTCACCGTCGATGGGACCGCCATGTTGATCACCGCAGATCAAGTAATTGTGGCCACCGGTGCGCTCGAACGCCCGTTCCCGGTTCCCGGCTGGACCCTGCCGTCGGTGATGACCGCCGGCAGCGCGCAGGTGTTGCTCAAGTCCGCCGCGCTGGCGGCCGACGGCGCGGTGTTCGCCGGTACCGGACCGTTGCTGTATCTCGTGGCGTGGCAATATGTGCAGGCCGGTGTCGCGGTCAAGGCGGTGCTCGACACCACACCGATTTCCAACTATTTCCGCGCCACCCGCCATCTGGCCGGCGCCCTGCGGGCGCCGCAATACCTGATGAAGGGCATCCGATTGCTGCGCGGTATAAAAAAGGCGGGTGTCCCGTTGATCCGCGGGGTGAGGGATCTGCGCATGCGGGGCGATGACGCGGTGTCCGCGGTCGAGTACCGGCGCGGGCACGACTGGCAGCGCATCGAGGCCGATCAGGTTTTTTTGCATCAAGGTGTGGTGCCCAATGTCAACCTCTCTTACTCGATCGGCTGCCGGCACACATGGAACGAGGCCCAACTCTGCTGGCAGGCGACCACCGACTCGTGGGGTGAGAGCACGGTAGAGGGCGTCGCCATCGCCG
Organism: uncultured Gammaproteobacteria bacterium; assembly: GCA_947258975.1. Lineage (GTDB taxonomy): Bacteria > Pseudomonadota > Gammaproteobacteria > Arenicellales > JAANXG01 > CALZGZ01. The sequence goes on along the minus strand of CAMYKK010000047.1, from coordinate 40,765 downwards.
GGGACGGAGCCGGTATCAACGGCGCCCTGGCTGCGGAATACCAGGGACGCATTGCGGCCCTCGGTGCCCTGTATCGGCTCGGCACCATCGACGCGGACGAGCGGGCGCGACGCGCCGCCCCGGCGCGCGCCGCTCTCGCTGCCGAACGGCGCATCCGGCCCTTTCTCGAGACACTGTACCGCCCGCCTAAGTATTTCCGGGTACCACCCGATGACCAGACAGTCGTATGCCGATGTGAGGAGGTCGATGTGGCTGCGATCCGCAAAGCGGTTGCGGTGGGATGCGTGGGTCCCAATCAGCTGAAAAGTTTCAGCCGTTGCGGCATGGGACCTTGCCAGGGCCGCTTGTGCGGGTTGACCGTGTCGGAACTCATTGCGGATTTTACCGACCTGCCGGTGTCAGAGATCGGCTATTACCGTTTGCGACCCCCCATTAAACCCTTGTTGTTGGCGGAATTGGCTGAACTCCAAACGCCCGCCGCATCGGACCGATGAACGAGTGATCTTGACCGGAGATCGGCATGGTGCGCACCGCTGATGCCGTGGTCATTGGTGGCGGCATTCATGGTTGCTCGTGCGCCCTGCACTTGGCCCGTCGCGGAATCAGCGTTGTCGTCGTAGAGAAAGACCATGTGGGCCGTCATGCGTCGGGAGTCAATGCGGGCGGCGTGCGCAGATTGGGGCGTGCTTTACCCGAGATCCCGTTATCGGTGGCGGCCATGGGGCTCTGGCACAATATCGCAGAACTGGTAGACGATGACTGCCAGTTCGTGCCGAGCGGCCAAGTGCGGGTCGCTGAAAATGGCGAGGAGGCGCGCGGGCTCGAAGAACGGGCGAGCCTGCTTCGCGACGCGGGATTCAACCACGAGGTCGTCATTGGACGAGAGGAACTGCGCGACCTGTTACCGGCCGTCTCCCCGCACTGCGTGGGCGGGATGGTGGTGGTGGACGACGGCCACGCCAACCCGTACCGGACCACCATGGCCTTCAAGCGAAAGGCGGAATCTCTCGGCGTGCGCGTACTGGAGCAGGTGCGGGTTCTGCGCATTGCAAAGCGTCAAGGCACTTGGCGGGTGGACACATCGACCGATCCCTTGGACGTGCCGGTGCTGATCAATTGCGCCGGCGCGTGGGGTGACAGCGTCGCGGTCATGCTCGGCGAGCCGGTGCCGATGCAGGCCTACGCGCCGATGCTGATGATCACCGCGCGCATGCCGTTTTTTGTGAAACCGGTGGTCGGTGCGCAGGGACGCACACTGTCACTCAAGCAGTTCGCCAACGGAACGGTATTGATTGGTGGCGGCGTCAGGGGGAACGCAGTGCGAACGACGAACACCGCAAGCCTCGAATTTGGGGGCTTGTCGGTCAACGCGCGCACGGCGGCGCAAATCCTGCCAACTATGCGCGGCGCGAGGATCGTTCGTTGCTGGGCGGGAATCGAGGGCTATATGCCGGACGGCATCCCGGTGATCGGACCCGGTCGCCAGGAAGGCGTCTTCCACGCATTTGGATTTTCGGCTCATGGATTTCAATTGGGTCCGATAGTCGGGAGTATTATTGCCGACCTGGTGACGACCGGTGCAACCGCGCATCCTATTGGACCTTTTCGAATCGACCGCTTCGACTCACCGCCGCAGCGGCAACGCGACGCGTTGACCTGACAACTTTGGATGCGCGCGGTTGATGTCGGAATTTGGCAGCGTCGGGGGGGATGTGTCCTGCTGCGGCCGGTAAAGTGACGCAGAGTTCACTGCCGGGTGATGCATGCAACGCGTGCATTCTGGAGACAGTCTGCGGATTTGTATGGCGCGAGAGTCGCGGACCGCCACCGAGTCTTACGCATCAGCGTGTCCCCGGAATCAGCGGTCCCCGGAATTAGCGGCGTGCCGTCATGAATCGGTTAGCGCGCGCTATCTGCGTCCCGAATCGACAGTTGGAGGCGTGCGTCATGGATTGCGTGGTGATCATGAAACCAGTTTTGGATCCACTCGGTGCTCGCCGCGCTGTCGTTCGTCACCCCGTATTGATGTTTGTACATCATGACGGTGATCTCGTTGAGCAGCCGTTGATGATCCGCGTAATGATCTACATAGTCGCTGCTATAGCCATGCGCCTGCATAATCACCTCCTCGCGCGCGAAGTGCTTGCTGGTGCTGCTGTACAACTGCACGAGATGCCCGACGATAGAGGCCTTGGAGCGCATCGGTCCAAGGTGGTTGGAAAAACCATTCAAGAGTTCGATGAGGTGGCGGTGATCGGCGTCTAAGATCGGTTCGCCAACCGAGAACTCGGGTTTCCATGCAATGATCGTCATAATATACTCCTCCCCGAGTAGGATAGGTCGTGTGAACTTTTGCGACGGCAGGCCCTGGCCGAATCATAATTCTCTCGACCGGTGCCATCCACGAAAAACGGCGCGAAGCATAATTCCTACTATTAACGTAGGTTAATTTGTGCGAACGGCCAGTCTGACCAGACGAACGGTTCAATTCAGGGGACAGGATACAAAAATCGATATACTCTCATGGGTTGCGTTGGGGACCAGGCCGCTACGCACGAATCCCGTGAACCGTTCCCGGAATTACGGGGTTAGCCGCCCAGCGCCCGGCTCAGTTCGCGGGCGCGCCGGACGACGATTGCGCGGAATTTGTCCGCGACCTCAGGGGCGAACCGCTCACGTAGCCCGGAGATGGCTAGCGCGCCCAGGCAGGCACCGTCGCGGCCGAAGACCGGCGCCGCCACCGCGGCGGCATAAGGATCACGTTCGCCGGTAGAGAAGTAGCTGCCATGCCGGTGGATGTGTTGCGCCTCGTCCGAGGTTGTGGCGGTGCCATTGTAGGCCATCAACACCTTACCCGCCGCACCCCGGTCCAGCGGTAAACGCAGGCCCTCCTCGATCGCATGGCGTATCTGTTGGCGCGAATTTTCCCGATACAAGCAGACGCGATCCATTTTGTCGCGGATATAGAACGATGCCGTTTCCTCGGTTTCGTCAACCATCGCACGCAGCACCGGCCGCACGTAGACCTCCATGTCGAATCCGCGCTGATACTGATTGCCAAGTTGCCAGAGCTTGGGTCCCAGGCGGTACAAACCGTCGTCAGTCCGGCGCATGTAGCCGGACGCCTCCAGGGAACCGCACAGGCGCAGAATTGTGCTCTTGTAGAGTCCGGTCGCATTCGCGATGTCTTTCAATGTCAAGGCATTCTCCCCCGCGCTGAACACATCGAGAATGCTGAGTGCCCGATCAACGGCCTCGACGCGATGTTTTGTGGTCACCAACCCAGTCCTTGTAGGCGCTGAGAGGAATCGTTCTTCATTGCTTGACATCCTCGCCGATGTTCTGTTGAATAGAATTATATTCTATACAGCAGAATAACCAAGATGCAAACCCTGAGGGGAAAGATCGCGGACCGGCAGCATGGATAGGCCTCTGCAGGGGTACCGCGTACTCGATTTGACCAACGTCCTGGCAGGCCCTTTTTGCTGTCACCAGCTGGCGCATATGGGCGCTGAGGTCACCAAGGTTGAAGTGCCGGGTGCGGGGGACCTCGCCCGGCAGCTCGGGGCCGACGCCGCGTTAAACCGCAAATATATGGGCGTGTCTTTCCTGGCGCAAAATGCCGGCAAAAAATCCATCACCCTGAATTTAAAGAATCCGCGGGGCAAAGACCTGCTGCGGCGGCTCGTACGCCGCGCCGATGTGTTGGTCGAAAACTTCCGGCCGGGAGTGATGGATCGCCTGGAGGTGGGCTTCGACGACCTGAGGCAACACAATCCGGGTCTGGTCTACTGTGCCGTATCGGGTTTCGGCCAGGACGGCCCGCTGCGGGAGTTGCCGGCCTACGACCAGATCGTGCAAGGCATGTCCGGGGTAATGAGCATCACCGGTGACCAGGACAGCGCGCCGCTGCGCGTTGGTTACCCGGTGGCCGACACCATCGGCGGCATCACCGCGGCTTTCGCAGTCGCCGCGGCGTTGGCGGGCCGGCGCGGTCAGGCGCACGCGGGCTGCTTCATTGACGTTTCCATGCTCGAAGCCGTCCTTGCCACCATGGGTTGGGCGGTCTCCAACTACCTCGTCGCCGGGCGGGAGCCCAGTCCGATTGGGAATCAGAACGTCACCGCGAGTCCATCCGGAACCTTCGTAACCGGGGATGGCCTGCTCAATATTGCCGCCAACAAACAGCAGCAATTCGAGGCCGTATGCGACGTCCTCGAACGACCGGAACTGAAGACCGATCCCCGCTTCGCCGAGCGCCAGGCACGCCTGGAACATCGTTCCGAGCTTACGCAGGAACTGGAAGCGGCCCTGGCGGGCAAGTCGGCGCGCGAATGGCAGACCCTGCTCAACGCGGCGGGCGTCCCCGCAGGGTGCGTACTGTCCGTCGCACAGTCGCTCAGGCAGCCGCAGATTCGCGACCGCGGAATGATCGGTGAGTTTAAGGATGTTCGCGGAGTGGGGCGCGACATCAGGCTGGTCCGCACGGGAATAAAGCTCAACGGGGGCGCCCTTGCGGTCGTCAGCCCACCGCCGGAACTTGGCCAGCATACCGTTGAGATACTCAAGGAATTGGGTATCGCGGATCGCGAGATCGATGAGTTGCAGCACGAGGGCGTGATATGAACGATCGGGACATGCTTGAAAACGAGGTCATGGATTGGTGGTCCACCGACATCATCTATATGCGACCCGGGGTGATACGCTACCGGGGCTATCCCATCGAAGAGTTGATCGGCAACGTGACTTTTGCGCAGATGATCTGGTTGCTGACGCGCGGGGAGTTGCCGGACAGGGGCCAGGGAGAACTGCTCGACATCGCGTTGATGTCCGCTGTCGACCATGGTCCGCAGGCCCCCAGCATCGCGGTTGCCAGGATGGCCGCGACCTGTGGCGTGGGCCTGAACAACGCCATCGCGTCGGCAGTGAATGTGCTCGGTGATGTGCATGGCGGCGCCGGCGAGCAGGCGGTGGAGTTTTTTATGTCGGCCGCGCAGCGAATGGACGACGATATATCGTTGCAAGACGCGGTACGCCAGAGCTACGAAGCCTTCCTGGCGGGCGGTCAAAATTTCGTGCCCGGGTTTGGCCATCGTTTCCACAATCCGATCGACCCGCGTGCGCCGCGGCTCCTGGAACTCGTCGATCAGTACGCGGCCCAAGGTACGGTCTCGGGCCGCTATGCGCAAATCGCACGCGAGGTAGAGAAGCAGATCGCGGCGCGCAAAGGCAAAAGCATCCCCATGAACATCGACGGGGCGACCGCGGTCATTTATGCCGAGCTGGGGTTTCCGGCCCCGCTCGCCCGCGGGTTGTTCTGTCTGTCGCGATCAGTCGGGATCCTGGCGCACGCCTGGGAGCAGATCCAACAGGGCGGCCGCAACAAGGGTCCGCTTCCCCGCCACATGATCTGGCGTTACACCGGTCCGGACCAAAGGCCGGTCGAGCCGGTGTCCTGATTCATGTACGTTTGGCGGTATAACAGTTCGATGCTCTCGACAACCGCTGCTAACAAATACACACTACGCGTGTCAAAGCGCTTGCGGAAATAGGGGACGGACCACGATTACTGGCAATTCCTTGGATTCACGAACGCGTTCTGCGTGGGCTGATTAGTGAACATCGTGGTCTGTCCCTTATTATTCTTAACACCAAAGCACGAAGGAGGAATTCGAATGTCGTTTACATCTATCACCAAACGCGCCGCGCTTGCGATTCCGCTTGCATTGACGATCACCGCGGTCGGCAGCGGTCCGGCGGCGGCGGCCGACCTCGAAGCGGTCCATTTCCTGATCCCCGGGGGCGCCGGCGGCGGTTGGGATGGAACGGCCCGCGGCACGGGTGAAGCCCTCACTAACGCCGGCATCGTTGGCAAGGCCACGTACGAGAACATGTCCGGCGGCGGCGGCGGTAAGGCCATCGGCTATTTGATTGAAAATGCCGCATCCAACCACGGCACCTTGATGGTCAACTCTACCCCCATCGTCATCCGTTCGCTGACCAAGCGTTTTCCACAGAGCTTTCGGGACCTGACGATGGTTGCCGGCACCATCGGCGATTACGCGGCCTTCGTTGTCAGCAAGGACAGTCCACTCAAATCGTTCAAGGACCTCGTGGCTGCCTTCGAGAAAGATCCACGCAGCGTCGCCATCGGCGGCGGCTCCGTGCCGGGCGGCATGGATCACCTGGTTGCGGCCCTGGCCATGGAAGCGGCCGGCGCCGATCCGGTGAAGGTGAAGTACATCCCCTATGACGCGGGGGGCAAAGCGATGGCGGGGCTGCTGTCCGGCGAGATCAAGGCGCTCTCGACCGGCTTCTCCGAGGCGGTAGGCATGGCGACGGCGGGCGAGGCGAGGATTATCGGCGTTACCGCACCCAAGCGGGTGGACGCATTCGCCGATGCGCCGACGCTGAAAGAGCAGGGTTACGACGCCGAGTTCGTCAACTGGCGCGGCTTCTTTGCCGCCCCCGGCCTGCCAAACGAGCAGCGCAAGGCCTATATCGCCGTATTGGAAAAGATGTATACCACCAAGGAATGGGAAGCGGTGCGGGCACGCAACGGTTGGGTCAACATATTCAATCCGGGCGACGAATTCACCGCGTTCCTGGAGAAACAGGAGAACGTGATTGCCACGCTGATGAAGAAACTCGGCTTTCTCTGAACGTATGACAGCGGGGCGTGGCGGAGGCCGCGCCCCGTTCTGTTCAACCCCTGAAATCACGGAGAGTCGATATGGCGCTGGACCGGTGGATCGCCTTAATCTTCCTGGTCATCTCCCTGCTCTACGGCTACGCGGCCTTCAACTACCCGCTATTGCCGTTCGAGCGCGGCATGGCGTTTCTTCCCAATACGCAGCCGATGGCGCTCAGTGTTCTCGGCGTGGTCGTGGCGCTGATCATTATCTTCTCGCCCAAAGCCCGCAGCGATGACGATGGTAAGGACGGTATCGATCTTGCCCAGGTGCGCCAATTCAAGATTGGCCAGACCCTGGGGCTGGTGGCGGCGATGGTTCTGTATGCGGTGCTGCTGCGTCCAATCGGATTTCTCGCCGCGACCACAACATTCATCGCCGGTTGCGGCATCGTGCTCGGAGAGCGTAAGTTCCACGTACTGATCCCGATTGCGGTGGTAACAGCGGCGATCATCTGGTATCTGGTGCAGGAGACGCTGGGCATCTTTCTGCGTCCCTGGCCGTGGTTTGTTGACAACTGACGGTCGGGGACGGGCCAGCGATGTTCGAAGGCATTGTTGCGGGTGTTACTACCGCCCTCTCTTTCCAGAACCTCATCATGGTGGTCGCGGGGTGCCTGATCGGCACCTTCATCGGCATGCTGCCCGGTCTCGGGCCAATGTCCATTATCGCCATCATGATCCCGGTGGCGATCAGCATCGGCGACCCCGCAGCGGCCCTGATCATGCTGGCCGGCGTTTACTACGGGGCCATTTTCGGTGGTTCGACTTCGTCCATTCTCATCAACGCTCCGGGCGTTGCCGGCACGGTGGCAACCTCGTTCGACGGCTACCCGATGGCGCGCAAAGGCTTGGCGGGCAAGGCACTGGCGATCGCCGCGATCTCCTCATTCTGCGGCGGTACGATCGGCGCCATCCTGCTGTTCGGATTTGCCCCGATGCTGGCGACCGTCGCACTGCTGTTCCACTCCGCCGAGTACTTCGCGCTGATGGTGGTGGGCCTGTCGGCCATTGCCGCCTTTGCGGGTACCGGCAAGGTCGCCAAGGCCTTGTTGATGACCATCGTCGGTCTGATGATGGCGACCGTCGGCGAGTCGGCGTTGTTTAATGCCCCGCGCTTCACCATGGGGATCCAGGACCTACAATCCGGACTCAGCTTCATCACCCTGGCGATGGCGATGTTCGCCCTGCCCGAAGCCTTTCACATGGTGTTGGACCCCAATCGCAGCGCCAGCGGTCAGGACAACGGCGGCGAGATCAAGGATCTGATGATCACGCGAAAAGAAGCGCGGACCATCGCACCGGTGATCGCCCGTCAGTCCCTGCAGGGTTTCATGATCGGCGTGATGCCGGGAGCGGGGGCCACGATCGCATCGTTTCTGGGTTATGCGGTCGAGCGCAATATCGCCAAGGGCGAAGAGCAGGAAGAATTCGGCAAAGGATCAATCAAGGGATTGGCCGCACCGGAAGCCGCCAATAATGCCGCCTGCACGGGTTCCTTCGTGCCGTTGCTGACCCTGGGTATTCCCGGCTCCGGCACCACGGCAATTCTGCTGGGCGCGCTGATCGCACTGAATGTGGACCCGGGACCGCGACTGATGATCGATCGTCCGGATATCTTCTGGGCGGTGATCGTTTCCATGTACCTCGGCAACCTGGTCCTGTTGATATTGAACCTGCCGCTGATTCCCTATATCGCCAAGGTGCTCGCGGTGCCGCGCAACTATCTCATCCCGTTCATTTTGTTCTTCACATTGATGGGTTCTTATATCGGCCAGAACAACGCCACCGAGTTGTTGATTCTGGTCGGACTCGGGGTGTGCGCGACCATCATGCGCTTCGCCGATTACCCGCTCGCCCCCTTGCTCATCGGCTTCATACTCGGGGGCATGATGGAGGATAACTTCGCCCGTGCGGTGAACATCACCGACGGCGTATCATTCATGTGGCAGCGGCCCGGCACCCTGATTCTGCTGATCGTCGGGCTGACCCTGATCTTTCTGCCGGTGTGGCGCCGACGCCGCGCGTTCGCGCGCCAACGTGCTCAGGCGCGTCAGGAGGGCGTCGCGGACGGTGATTAGACGGCATGGGCATGAAAATTGTCCTCCCCTCTGTTGATACCACGCCGCGCTCCATGCCTGGGCGGAGTCTTCGCTGTGGAAGTGGATTGCTGCAGGAACCGCTTGCTGTGGGCGCGGCTTGCTCCCCTGCGATGCGGGGACAAGCGCCGCGAATCTACAGCGCAATAACCGACCGCGCTACTGCAGTATGTTCGTGGCTAGTAGCAATCAACAAATTGCCGGAGTAGAATTTCTTCTGACCTAAGCCCCGTCGTCAATAGTTCAGCCTGTCAAAACTGGATTGTGGGTGGTGTGATGATCGAGGTGCGCGCCATCAACCGGACGAGAAAATCATGAACACAGCACAAAAGCAGCGCAGTGGAATAGATCGACGGTCCTGGAATCCGATTCCGCAGACACCATTTGTCGACTCAAGTGGCTTGTGGGTTGCGGCTGATCGCCGTCGCCGGCCCGATCGCCGGTGTGTCGCTACAACAACCCGGACAACCAGGAGCCAGGTCACTCTGCAAGGCGTTTACTTCGAGAGGATCGGAAAGCGGCTCTTCTGTTGGCGGATCAATCCGCAACAGTACATCGGTTCCTCGCTCGAGTGGCTCATATATGACGAGTGGGATAAAAAACTGCTCACGTTTAAGCGTGAAACGGACGCGAAGATCATCCACTCGATGACCCGGTTTCAGCGGCCCCAGCGCCTGGCAAAAACGGAACAGATCCCGGAAGAACTGATCGAGCGTTTTGTCGAACGGGGATGGGCTGATATTGGGTAATACTAGTGAAGGGGGTCAGACCCGAATGGCACTTACATAAACCTTGCTGAGGCTAACAAGTGCTGAATTGAGGGAGAATTTCTGGGACCGTCGCCAGCAAGGATGCTGCCGTCGCCAGCAAGGATGCTGGCGCCGAGCCTACAGGGAGGTATTGACGGCGTGTCCCGGGAATGGTCACTCGGTTCAGCGTGTCGTGATCCCTTAAGTAAGTGCCATTCGAGTCTGCCCCCTCCTGCAAATGTGCGCTCAGGGAGCGCCCGCCGCGATCGTCAACGCGCCGCGCTTGGTGGCTACCACTTCACCGGCCGTTATCTGCGGCGGATTGGGGAGCAGCGCCGCGACATTGTCCTGGACCCAACCTGAAGCCCTCCGATTAGACTCCTCGGCTGTAAGCTTGTTGTTGAAGATGCTCACCGAAATGAATTCCCCCGCTCCCGCATCGATAACGTAGTAGGCCACGAGCCCCGGCACTTTGCTGATCAAAGGCACGAAGTTCTTCCTTACCAGTCGCGCCGCTTCGCTCGCATCTGACACGCCTTCATAACGTCTGATCATTGCATACATTGAATACCTCCTCGCCGTGCTGCATAGAATCTTATTACCGCGTGCTCCCCGGCACTTTACGCCATCGAGTGCGTCGACTGAAATTTTTTAGAGGACTGGACGAGAACACCGTGTCTAACTTAGACGGACCGATGCAAGCACCGGTATTGGATGTGAAAACGCATTGCGCCGCAATAACACAAACGCTTAGCCCGCATACTGCGCCAGTATCCGGGAAACTGGGGCAGAACAGGTGCGGTTGACCCCCCTGCTGTCGAAAACACGTTGGTTTCATCGCTCGTTGCGGTTGCCGATCGCACCATAGCAATGTCGACAATTTGGAATGCAACGCGTGTGCGCTCCTGCCGCCATCATCCGGGAACCGGGGTGCAATACAAGGCGAGCCCGCGGTAGTCAACGATTATAAATATCCGCCATGATTACTGGCTTTTCGGATATGGAAACCGTATAGTGCACGCCTCCCTGAATGGGACCTTGCGTTTCTAACCCTTCCGAACGGTTTGATTACCCTCCCTGGTTGGCAACGTACGGCGGCACTCGAGCTTTACAGCCAACGCCGCCAACGATTGAACCAGACGATGTATTTAGCTTCGGCGTAATTCCATCCACGTTGGTTTGTTTCCCTATTTTAACGGTCTGCCTGTAGTTAGGCGGACGGTATACATTTTTATGTCATTTGAACAATTAGCACTTGATCCCAGATTACTCAAAGCCGTCAAAGGCAGCGGCTTTCAACAACCCACTGATATTCAACGCCAGGCCATCCCGTTGGCCCTCGCCGGCAAAGACCTGATGGCTTCCGCGCAGACCGGCACGGGCAAGACCGCGGCGTTCGTATTGCCTACGCTGCAAAGGTTGCTGCAACCGGCAACGAAACGATCTGTGGGTCCCCGAGCCCTGGTATTGACGCCGACCCGGGAGCTTGCGCTGCAGATCAGCGACGCGGTCGCTCAGTTTGGACAATTTTGTAGACTCACAACCGGCAACCTGGTGGGCGGCATGCCCTACCCAGCGCAAAATCGCATGCTTGGAAAACCACTGGATCTGTTGGTGGCAACCCCGGGGCGGTTGCTCGACCACATGAGCCAGGGACGCGTGAATTTCTCGCGTTTGGAAGTCCTGATTCTGGACGAGGCAGACCGCATGTTGGATATGGGTTTTATCCAGCCGGTAAAGACGATCGCGGCCGCGGTCCCTGCTGCTCGCCAAACGCTCTTGTTTTCGGCTACCCTCGAAGGTCAGGTGTTGAAAATCGCAAAGGCACTGATGAAGAATCCGGAGCGCGTGCAACTCGCGGCCAACCGGGACCGGCATGCCAGCATTGCCCAGCACATCTACCAGGCGGACGACGCGGCCCACAAACGCAAGTTGCTTGCCCACCACCTGGTGCAAGATGAACTGACCCAGGCGCTGGTCTTTACCGCCACTAAACGCGGGGCACGGCGCATGGCCAAGGTGTTGGACGAGCAAGGCCACGCAACCGCCGCGCTGCACGGCGACATGAGCCAATCGGCGCGTAAACGCACCGTCGAGCGCATGCGCCGCGGCAAGATCCGGGTGCTGGTCGCCACGGATGTGGCCGCTCGCGGACTGGATATCTGCAGCATCAGCCACGTGATCAACTTTGATCTGCCGACAGTTGCTGAGGATTATATCCATCGAATTGGACGCACCGGTCGTGCACAGGCGTCGGGCACCGCTATCTCGCTGGTGGCGCCAGATGATCGATCAAAGCTGAATCAGATCGAACGTCTCACCGGCCGCAGATTGGAGCGTAGTATTGTCGTGGGCCTGGAGCCCAACTCCCGCCCATCTCGAAATGAAACGAGGTCAACTCGCGGATCAAAGCCAGGAACCAATCCTGGTTCGCATTTTCGCGCGAATAATGTCGGCAAGGCCACGTCGGGCCGCAGGAATCGGAAGGGTAGTCCACTAAAAAAGGGGAACCCACGCGGACGTGCGTCGGTACGCAGGCAAGACGCCAACTCGAATGCGCTGCCGACACTCGGTTGACGAACACATCATTGCGATCTGGCGCACGGAGCGCAATGGTGACATACTGCGCGTAGAGTAAATCATGGCACGCAAACCCAACTATTCATTTGAGCGCAATCAGCGCGCCAAGGCCAAGGCCGCTAAGCGCGAAGCTAAGCGTCAGGCTAAGCTCGCTGCGAAAGCGGAGAACGCACCCGCGCCGGACGATGAGACCACCGACGATGCCTCGCCGGACGCCTCAGCGGTGACCAAGGCGCAAGCGAACGACGACTAAATCCATGACCCCGTCCCACCGGGTGTGCGTCGATACCGTTTCAACCCGACCATCCCGATGTGCGTACACCACCAAGATTGTGCTCGGTCGGATCATCGTAACAACTTCAATTGTTCCTTGAGTTCGGCGACTTCCGCCTCCAACGTATCGACCCTTTTCGCCAACTCAGATACGCTGGCGCGCTCTGAACTGACGGCGGCCTGAGCAGTCTGCGCTTGGATGGCATGCGCCTCAAGGTCAACGGGGCCCGAGAACAGGTGCATGTACTCTGCGTCTTTGCGCCCCGGCGTGCGCGGCAGTTTCACCACCAGTGGTTCTCCCTCCCGCTTGATTAAACCGGCGAGCGCTTCTACGACCGCCGCGTTATCGGCGAAAACATGCAGGCGCCCGCTGCGCGCCCGCAGCTCCCCGGGTGTCTGCGGACCGCGCAGCAAAAGCAAACAGACAATTGCGAACTGAGCTGGGTCGAACTGATAATCGCTGAAGGTCGTGTTGCATAACCGTTGTTTGTATTTTTCCACCCCGCTCTTAAAATTTTCCTCAACCTGCACGAGATGTTTGGCCCCCAGTTCGCGGGTGATGCGCTGCACCATGCCCTGATCCAGCGATATCACCGGATCACGCCCGGACTTCTGGTTGCAGGCATTGGTCAAAGCATTGGGTGTCAGCGGATACTGATCCGGCGTGACAATGGATTTCTCCATCAAGCAGCCGACAATGCGGGCTTCGTTGGCGGTCAGGTTCGGCGGCACCGTTAGTCCCCCGTTGATGCTGGTAGATCTTTGTGTAGTTTCACAGCTGGTGTCGGCGAGGCTACGCGGCGTGACGCCATTGTACGATTAGATCTTATCGAAATCACCGTGGCGGCCGAGGCCATCCTTGAATCGCGCGGCCCCAGCAACCCCGTCCTTAATCAATGCCTCTCGGCCGTTGTACCATTCTTGAGTGAGTGCGTCGCGGATCGGAAGGCCCTGGCTTTTAATGGTAGAGCGACGATCGGCGCGGACACAGGTTGGCGGAAATCGCGCAATGTCTCGGGCGAGGTCTTCTGCTTTGCTGCGCACTTCACCGTTGGGCACGAGATACTCGCACAAGCCGATCCGCAAGCATTCTTCGGCAGGGACTTTGCGCCCGGTGAGAATGATCTCGAGTGCCCGTCCTTGGCCGACGATACGGGGCAACCGAACAGTTCCACCGTCAATCAAAGGCACGCCCCAGCGGCGGCAATACACCCCCAGATAGGCGTCTTCCTGCATCACCCGGAAATCACACCACAGCGCCAGCTCCATGCCGCCCGCCACGGCGGGCCCGGCAATTGCGCCGATCACCGGTTTATCTAGTTCGAGCCTGGACGGCCCCAACGGACCACGCGGAATCTCACCGCCGTTGCCGCTCGGACCCGCCGGCGGAATATCGAGTTCGCCAAGTGGATACTGTTCATTGAGTGTGCTGACGTACTTGAGATCCCAGCCCGCGCAAAACGCTCCGCCTTCACCGTAGAAAACCGCGACGCGCGCGTCACTATCCGCGTCGAAGTCCAGAAAGGCCTGGGTAAGCGCGTCGGCGCTATCGGGGTCCATGGCGTTGCGGGCCTCAGGACGGCTATGGATCACCGTCCAGACGGCCCCGTTTTTCTCTACTTCGACGGTCATCTTCGTCCCCCCGTTGCTGGTTAGCCTGAATTCAGTTGACAGTGTAACCAATTCGGTTTGCACCGGGGCCGGGTTTTTCGTGCGCACCGGTCCGGGTGCCACGCACAGATTTGAGCATGTGCCCCCCGGAATTCGGTTAAAGTGCGGCTAATTGTCTGATTTACATAGCATTACATTGTGTGAGTCCCGCGACGCGGCCGAAGGCTGGATTGGCACTTGCCTAATCGCGCATTTATTCATTACAATCAATGCTTCTTTTCGGTGGGGGCCGAAATTCCGAGATCCGTTTTCTCAACATCCGTGAAGGATTGCGACGTAGTCGTTTTCCGGGCATGTCGACGTTGAGCAATCGTTACTCGGATACGGTAAATACAATATGTTATTTCTTTGCAGCGAAGATCGTCGTATTCGTGAGTGCTGGAAGAGAGGTTTGGTCGATTTTGCCAAGGCATACGAGTTCGATAACTATCACGCACTCGTACGCGGCCTCAATGGGGTCAAACCGGATTTAGTTTTCCTGGATCTGGATCTTCCCGAACTCGATCGCTTAACGGGTTCCGCCTTTCTATTAAAGCAATACACGTCTCTGTACTTTTTTGGATTCTCTAAAGAAACCGATGATCCAGAGGGCCTCGGTTTGTTGTGGATCGGATTCCGGGGATACGGTAATGTGGACATGAATTCTCGACAGTTGAAAAAGGCCACCCATGAGGTGCTCAATGGGCAGCTGTGGTTCAAGCGCCGGCTGGTGAGTCGATTCGTGGAAGAGGCGCAGCGCGTTCTAAACAACGGCGCGGACTCGATGCCGGCCAATATGATCCGGGCTTCCGTAGCGAACCACGACGTTGGGGCTTCAGGACTCGCCGGCCATGTTGCGATAGGGCCATAGGCAGTCTGCGCGATACGGAAAAAGCCGTCTGACGAGGCGAGTATCTTGTCGTGCGCTGCTGTTAGCGGGAAGCCGGGTGTTACACGTGCGGGCAAGGTGCAAAGCGCTCGCTGGAGGAGGCATGTATGTACTATATGCTGTTATATGACTACGTAGACGATTACCTCGAACGCCGCGACGCTTATAGAGAGGCGCATCTTGCGGGGGCCAACCAAGCGCTGCAAAGTGGCGGTTTGAAGCTGGCCGGGGCATTCACCGAACCTCCTTACAGCGCGGCGCTGATATTCGAGGTGGACGACATCTCCGTAATTGAACGTTTCGTGGAAAATGATCCCTACGTAAGACACGGTCTGGTGACCAGTTGGACCATCCGTCCGTGGAACGTCGTAATCGGAGGATAGTTGCATCTGCTTCTACAGCTGGCAATCGGGCCCGATTGCTGACGTAAATACAGAACGGCGCCCATTATCAACACGACGCGTGAACGGGATGTCGAGTAGCCCTGAAATTCGTATGAAATTGAAAAAAGTTGATACGTGGGTTTGGCCGGAATCCGCCTGTTAACGAACGGGTCAGACCCATGCGCGTCTGCGCCACGGCGTGGAACCCTCCCGCACTTACTTTTTTGCGGTCTTCTCGGCCCAGGCCGCATTCGCCTGCTCGATGTTTCCGGCCGGGTCCTGGCGCCATTCGTCACGAAACGATTTATTTACTTTCATGTAGAGCTTGCCATCGACAATCGTCCAGGCCTCGGGATCGGCTTTGACAACGACTCCACGCGTCATGGCCCCGGCGCAAAGACCTCCGAATTGCGGAACGTACCGCTCGGGATTGGCCGCGAACAGGTCGCGATGTTTGATGTTAGAGAAATGCCATCGGGTCTCCTGCCACTTAAACTCATAGTCCCTGCTACCTTTCACGGCGCGGTCCTCGGTGAAATACGCCACGGTGTCGTAGCCTTCGATTGCAACGTTATTCTCGCCCTTGTTGATTAAGGATTCGCCACCGCCCGCTTTCGCCGGCGACACCAGAATAAACGTCGTGCATAACGCCAACGCTGTCCATCGGGAAGTCGTTGTCAACGCATCGTAATACCGCATCATTTTCTCCTCCCAAACGGCACATGAAAGCGCCAGTTCAGCGTTTTACGGTTCATCGAAGGCTATTTTGTGTATAGACCCCAAATTTGCAATTTTATTCCCATTCCCGCCAACAAATTGGCCGGCGCACGACAAGACCCATAGACCGGTCACGTTTTCACTGCCCGCTTGAGATATGCAATATCAACTTGGTCATACAATCCGCTGCAAAGGGTATCTTGATGCAATATGCGGGCTATGTAACGAGATATCGTTACCGTGAACCGACTTTCCCGTCGCCGCAGTAGATTTATCCTCGGTACGACAGAGTGCTAAGCACGACGTCGCGGATATGGGTTACGTACGGGTGGGTGTCGTTCTGATCGCCCGGTGGGCGAAGCACCGGGAAGTAATTCATGGTGATGACTCACCGTGTTACCGATGTTGGAAAAGGTCTAAACTAGCCGCGCGGTGTGGCACGGCTTCGACTATCGGAGACACATACGCCCGCACATGGTCCGTCAGGCGAGTAAGGAAAAGTGACGGTCCGTTTGCTCAAGGCGAAGACATTTAATGAATGAGACCAAGGTTGAGCGAAAACTTACCGCGATTCTCCATGCCGACGTGGTGGGATACAGTCGGCTTATGGAGCAGGACGAGGTGGAAACACACCGCGTCCTCAGTGAGTCGCTACATACCATCACCGACCTGATCGAGAACCATGGGGGCAAGGTGATGAACCTTGCCGGCGATGCGATCTTGGCGGGCTTTCCCAGTGTGGTAGAGGCCTTGGCCTGTGCGGTCGATATCCAGCGCGACCTTAAATCACGTAATGAGGACCGCCCCGAAGAACGCAAGTTCGAGATGCGTATCGGGCTCAATTTGGGTGACGTTATCGTCGATCAGGACGACATCTATGGCGAGGGCGTCAATGTGGCGGCGCGGTTGCAGAGTATCGCGGAACCGGGCGGCATCTGCGTCGCGCGTGCCGTATACGAACAAGTGAAAGGAAAGCTGGAGCTTGACTACGTCTCCATGGGGGAACAACAAGTCAAGAATATTGTTGAGCCGGTGGCCGCTTACCGTGTACTTCTGGAGCCGGCGTCCGCCGGCACGTCGACCGGAAAGACGAAAACCAAACGCTCGCGTTGGCGCCCGGTAGCAGCAGCCATCACCGGTGTTGCGATCGTCGCATCGGCCGCGATGCTGATCTGGAATTATTATCTGCTTTCACCGCCTGCCGGGGTCGAACCCGTAACGCGAGGTCTTGCAGTGCCGCAACTGCCGGCACGGCCCTCCATCGCGGTGTTGCCGTTCAAGAACTTGAGCGCTGATCCGGGGGAGGACTATTTTGCCGACGGCGTTACCGAGGACATAATTACCGACCTTTCGAAATTTCGTAATTTGTTCGTCATCGCCAGCAATACCGTGTTCACTTATAAGGGCAAACCGGTGAATGTTCAGCAGGTCAGCCGCGAGTTGGGGGTACGCTACGTATTGGAGGGCAGCATACAAAAGGCGGGGGAGAAAATACGCGTCAACGTTCAGCTCATCGATGGTGCTAGCGGACACCATCTTTGGGCCGAGCGCCTAGTCCGCGGCTCCGACGATTTGTTTGCACTCCAGGACGAGATCGTGAGAACGATCGTCGCAACCATGGCGACAAAAGTCGATGCCGTGGAGCGCGAGCGTATCATGCGCAAAGGCACCAAGAGCCTGGAAGCCTACGACTATGTGTTGCGTGGACGGGAATATCGTTCGCGCAATACCCGTGCCGCAAACGCCGAGGCGCAAAATTTATTCAGGAAGGCGATCGAACTCGATCCGCGCTATGGTTCCGCCTATGTTGACCTCGCTTGGTGCTACTTCAATACCGTAACGTTCGGTTGGTCGCAATCTCCCAGCCAGGCGTTGGAACAGGCGCACGATCTTGCCCAGAAGGCATTGAGCCTCGAGGCATCCGACTATGGTGCGCACCGTGTGCTCGGGGTGGTGTATATCAAATGGATGCAATACGATCTTGCCATAAAAAATCTGACGCGGGCGCTGGAACTGAATCCGAATGATGCTGACAGTTATGATGCGATTGGTGCCGCACGGCTCTACTCCGGTCAGTCGCGGGCCGCGACCGAGGCGCTGGAGACTGCGCTTCGCTTCGATCCCAACCCGCGCCCAGACGTATTCATACATCTGGCTCTCGCATACTACTTGGTAGGACGCTACGACGATGCCATTGCAACGATGCAACAAAGCCTGGAACGCACGCCAAATCTCCCGGCTCACCACGTAATACTGGCCGCCGCGCATGCGCAAGCCGGCCACGCCGTAGATGCCGAACGTGCCGCTAACAAAGTTCGTCGCTTCGACCCCTTTTTCGAGGTTGACTCATTCGGAACCGCGTTCCGCGCGACTGCGGATCGCCGCAGCATCGCCGAGGGGCTGCGTAAAGCGGGGCTCGAGTAGGGTTCCAGGCCTTGGCGCGATCATAAAGGGCGACCCGGCGTGTCTGATTTAAGTCGGCCGCTGAGAAGCGTTGCGGACAGTTTAGCGGGAAGGCTGTATCTTGGTGGCGCAACCAGACGTGCGGTTACGAAACTACCCCCCTTGTCCGCATGCTGATTATTCGCTGTTCGAACGCGTTCACAGGTATTCGTTTCTATTTGATGCGGGTTCACTCGCTGAGCGTCGTTCGTCCGCTTCCGCCGCAGTCAGCCGCACCACCCGCTCGTTTGCCAGGCGAAGACGCTCGCTCAACCGCTCGATCAATCGGTGTGCCGCGGTCGGCTGTTCGCTGATGAGTTGCACAAACTCCCAGCGTTCGAGCCGCTCGGCGCTAACTGCGCCGTTTGCGCACGCTGACGCATTCGGCGGACGGCGCTCGATGATGCTCATCTCACCAAAAAAATAGGGGCCGGAGTCACGGACTCCGACCCCCTATTTTTGGATCGTTCCTGCCGCCTCGCTACCGTGGGTGGTGCCAGCTAGCGGTGCCCGCTTACGCCGCAACGGCAGTTGGCACGAATATACTCTAACCCGCATGATCCATCGAAGTCAGTCCGGCAGGCCCGCTAATCCTAGACCACCGACAAACTTTTCAAGGATTTCTGGTGACGAATAGGGCAGGGTACGTCTTAGAATAGATCCGCATATAGCGGGCTGAAGTTCCCTGAGTCTTCCCAGTGCCGCCTGCGCCTTGGACATTTGGCCAGCGCGGGCCAGCGCTGCACAGTGCAGCCGGTAAGCGGAGATGAATCCGGGTCGTAGCCTCGTACATTCGACCGCGCAACGCGCGGCTTCGGTATAACGGTCAGCCAAATAGTGCGCGAGTCCGATTGCGGCAATAAATATGACATTGTGCGGGTCTTTAGGGCTCAGTCGAAGCGCTAAACTGGCGTCCGCAATCGCCTCCTCGGAAAGTCCGGCATGTGCCTTCGCAAACGCACGCCATCCATACGCTGCAGCAAAGTTCGGGCTCAGGTCTATCGCTTTCGTATATTCCAATATCGCTTCATCGGTATTGCGGTTCATTGCGTGCATATAGCCAAGAGCGATATGCGCCCATGCGTCTTGGTCGTCGAGATCATAGGCCTTTTGCGCCAACTTCCCCGCCCTCTCGCGGACGGCCGTGAAGTCCGTCCAGCCCATATGGCTCGCAAACAGCAGTGCAAAAGCCAACATGCTATGTGCCGGGCCGTAATTCGGATATCTTTGCGTGTCCGCCTCGAGCAACGAAATGGCCTCTGCGTTCTTATCCTTGGTCATGTGCCAGAAAGCAGAAACCGCTTGCATCACCACATCCCACGCATCCAAGTCGTGTCCGGATCGGTTGCGGGCACGTAAGCCCTCTGCTGCGAGGATAGCCGGTTCGATTGCGCCGGCGACGTCTTCGGTTATCTCGTCCTGCACGGCAAATATGTCTGTTAGATCGCGGTCATATCGCTCCGCCCATAAATGTGCGGAAGTCTGCGCGTCGATCAACTGAGCCGTGATCCGCACCTTATTCGCCGCTTTTCGCACGCTCCCCTCGAGCACGTAACGCACGCCAAGTTCCTTCGAGATCTGGCGAACGTCCACGGCTCTGCCCCGGTATACAAACGAAGAATTCCGAGCGATGACAAACAGCCAATGTATTCTAGAAAGATTGGTAATGATGTCTTCCGTGATGCCATCGGAGAAATACTCCTGCTCCGTGTCGCCGGACATATTGTCAAACGGCAACACTGCAATGGACGGCCTATCCGGCAGTGTCAATGGCTTTCCGGCGGATGCGGTCAGCAACATCTCACCGGTATTCAACCATTGCCACACCCGCATTGGGCGGGCGATGTTTTTCAAATCCCGGTCACCGGCGTCAACGAATGACGCGTCAATGCGCCCGACGATATTCTCGTGTGCGACGTCAGAAATGGTGATGCCGCCTGCGTCGCCGATTTCCTGCAGCCGTGCCGCGATATTGACGCCATCACCGAAGATGTCGCCACCTTCGACAATCACATCGCCCAAGTGAATGCCCATACGGAAACGGATCGCGACATCATCCTCAACCTCGGCGTTGTATTCCGCCATGCCCCTTTGCACGGCAATGGCGCATTCAACCGCCTCCACGACGCTGGGAAACTCCAGCAGCAGGCCGTCACCCATCGTCTTGACGATGCGCCCGCCGCGTTCGGCAATTAGTGGATCGATCAATTCGCTGCGGTGGGTGCGCAGGGCGTTGTGCGTACCGGCCTCATCCACACCCATCAGGCGGGAATAACCCACCACATCGGCGGATACGATGGCCGTTAATTTGCGCACGGTGCTCTCGGACATGACCGCAGTTTAGCCGAGGTGACAGGATTCAGGAACAGTGGATCCGCGGGGATACACCCCTCAGCTAATCGGGCCGACTCCCTTAGAGGTGTTTCCGTCTGATACACTTTCGCCTTTATTCAGTTCGGGCCAATGACACAGGAGAAAAAATGAAGATCAAGATGTTACTCACCGTTGTGGCTGTTCTCGTTGCTGCCGGGATGGCTGCGTGTACGAGCACCTATCTGATTCGGGGTGCAGGGGGCACGACATGCTCGACCGTGGTGCGCAAAATAAGCGAGAGCAACCAGTATCGCCATGTCTATAATGCATGGTTATCCGGTTATTTGACCCGCTACAACTACGAACACGATAGAAAACTTGGTAGCGGATTTGACGACCAGGCGCTGATTGATACCGCACTCCAACACTGCCGGCAGAATCCTTTGGACAATTTTGATAAAGCAGCGGAATATGTAATTCAACAACTTAAAGCCTAAAAAGTGCTGAATTGAGGGAGAATTTCCGGGACCGTCGCCAGCAAGGATGCTGGCGCCGAGCCTACATGGAGGTATTGACGGCGTGTCCCGGGAATTGTCACTCGGTTCAGCGTGTCGTGATCCCTTAAGTAAGTGCCATTCGGGCATACCCCAATTCTTCCTATACTTTAGCCCCCATCGCCCGCCAATAACTTGGAAGGAGGATCGATCATGCCGATGGCAGCCCTGATTCACGAGCAGGGAGATCCCGCGGCCAGCTTCATGAACGGTATCACCGCGCAATATCTCGTGCGCCGCACATACGCGGTCAAACCGGCGTTCCCTATTTATGCCCGATCTATGACGTAAACTGTGGCGTTCAAGTGTGTCGATCGGATAGCAGGGATTTATCGTTCCCAACCGGTATTCAACACAGATCACTTATGTCATACATTGTGCTCCAGTGAATAGGCTCAGGAAACATCGATTACCCAGAACCCTATTGCGGTGGGGATTTGTCGGGTGCATGGCTTTTCTTGTGTCCGCCCCGCCCGCTGCAGATCTTTTCAGCTACACCATGGTGCAGGACGATGGAACGCTAAAGATCAAAGGTAAAGTCGTTCACCTGTATGGGGTATACGTGCCAGATACGGGACGCACCTGCCGGACAAACGTGCGGCCGGTGCGCTGCACATCGCGGGCGGCACATGCGCTCGAATTCAAAATCGGGTCGAGTTTCGTGCGTTGTGAGCGCAAAGCCACGAATCCCGACCGAAGCCTGGTGGCGCAGTGTTACTTGAAAGAACTGGACTTGAGCGCTTATCTCCTGGAACGGGGTTGGGCGGTGGCGGCCCCCGACGCGCCGTTTGAATACCTGGCCATGGAAAGAATCGCACGGTCGCGAGGGTTCGGTGTTTGGGGGTTTTCACTCGGGGAGCCATAACCTTGGTCTTAGCAGATGGAACCGGTCCGGGAGCAGGGGCGTGAAGGCGCTAACTCGCCAAGCTCTGTAGGTTCTCGCCGTATGCGGTGTCGCAGATTTATTTACAGATCAATTTTCATAAAAATTGATCTGTCGCCTTACTGTAAACTAACTGCTGTGAAGGCAGACCCCATTGGGAGGAGTGGTCACCATGCGCAAAGCGTCAATCATAACGACGGCGTTGGTTCCAGCGTCGCTGGCGCTGGCTGTTGGGGCGGCACCGCTGTCGCAAACCGTGGATATTTACAAGCAGCCAGATCCAACTATGTTGCTATTGACGGCGAAACAACAATTGGGTGCGCCCGCCGCGGGCGAGGACTCCCAGACGTTGTCGGGGGAAGCGTTGTATAACAGAGACAAGGCGCCGGATTCGATGCTGTACGACAAACCGCGAAAGGTGATCGACGGCGTGTGGTCGGCGATCGGCGCGACGGCGCCGCGCACCTATGCGAATTCAGGTCATAACAACAACCTGTCTTTCGTGATCACCGCGGGCGGCGTGTTGGTGGTCAACGCCGGGGACAGCTATCTTTTGGCCAAGGCGCTGCATGACGAGATCAAGAAGATCACCGATCAGCCGGTCAAGTATGTGGTGCTGGAAAATGGCCAGGGCCATGCCATGCTCGGTTCGGGTTATTGGAAGGAGCAGGGAGTGCCGGTGATTGCGCACGAACACGCCGCGCACGAGATCGAAGAAAACGCGTACGCCATTTTGGACGCCATGAAACAGCAAGCGAAGGAGAAGGCCGAAGGCACGGCGGTGGTGATGCCGGACAAGACCTTCAAAGACAAGCTGGTGATTGAACTGGGAGGCGAACGAATCGAGCTGCTAAATCTCGGACCGGCGCACAGTCCTGGGGACATCATGGTCTGGCTGCCGCAAAAACGGCTGGTGATTTCCGGCGACATGGCCTTTCATCAGCGTCTGCTGCCGATCTTTGAACACACCGACACCGCCGCCTGGATCCAGACCTGGGAGACGTTCGCTGCGCTGGATGCAAAGATCGTTATTCCCGGCCATGGGGACCCAACCGACATGGCGACGGTCACGCGCTACACCAAAGACTACCTGGTTGAGCTGCGCCGGAAAGTGGCTGAGGTGATCGACAACGGCGGCTCGCTGAACGAGGCCTACGAGGTCGATCAATCGGCATATGCGCATTTGCCGACGTTCGAGTTCTTGGCCAAGCGCAATGCCGGGCGCGTGTTTCAGAAAATGGAGTTTGAGTTTTGAAGGGACAGGTGTCGAAAAGGACGTAGGTAGACACATAACAGGGAGACACCTAAGGAAATGATTGTATTCTCACAAAAATAGATCTGTCACCATCGAGGATGATGTCGGTGAGCACGCCGTCATGATCGATCGCCCTGAGATCAATGGTATCAGGGCCCGCACCGCCCCTTACTGTGACGTCGCTGAATCCGGTGAATTGCACGGTCGCGAAACCGCTCCCGCCGACGGGGTCATAGATGGCGGTAACGCCATCGCCGGCTGCCTGTGGAGGAATGCAAGGTACCGCTCATGTCGGCGGGATCAGGGCTCTTCATAGTTGGTCCGCAATCATTGGTGCGGTAGAAGGGATAGACACACCGGTGGTGCATATCCGGGACCCCTCGCGCGGCACGCCAATACCAAGCCGCATGGATGGCTTGTTCAGCGATCTCGCCGGCCGTTCAGGATCAGTCCCTGTATCTGTAATACCTGAGCGTATCTGGTCGTTCTTTGATTACGATGCCCTTTTCGCCCCGCCATCGCCGATAGCCCAATGAATCGCCTTGCTCTCTTTTTCTTTTGATTATCGGACCATTGTCCCGCCATCGTTTATAACCAGTTAGCATCTCGGCGTTGTCTAAGCAGTATGAGAGACCGGAGGGGGTCGTACGGCAGCGCGTGTCGGCGAGCGCGCTACTTAGAAAAGAGATGCTCGCCAAAGCGGCAACGGTGATGACCAAGTTGAGATTTGTCATCGTCTTTCTCTATTAGTGGCTCGATGTGTGGTGTGCCAACAGCATACCATTGCAGCGTCCGGATTGTTGTCGGCACAATGGCACGGTCTATTGCACGTGGATATGATGCGCCTGAAGCACTTCGCGAATCAAGGGGGTATCGGTGAATGGCACTTACTTAAGGGATCACGACACGCTGAACCGAGCGACAATTCCCGGGACGCGCCGTCAATCCCTCCCTGTAGGCTCGGCGCCAGTCCCGGAAATTCTCCCTCAATTCAACACTTTTTTGCCTCTGTAAGGCTTAAGCAAGAGCCATTCGGGTATCGGTCGTTATTTAACAAAATGCAATGGAACTTTACTGGTGAGCCGTGATAATACGATGGTTAGGAGCCGATTCGGGATATTGGCCTTGTTTAAGATACGCCCGTTCGTCCCCGTTGCGGCTCTCGCGAATCAGGCCGCGGCACAGAAGGCAGCGCGGGACCGGGTCCCCGTGCGGTGCAGCATGCCGGCCTTTAGGAGACGTCAATGAACCCGCCATTTAGGAGCATTCAATCATGAACTCGGAAGCACAAGAAGGAGGCTGCCAATGCGGCGCCGTGCGCTATCGGACGAGCGAACGACCTAAACGCGTCCTCGCCTGTCACTGCACCGGTTGCAAACGCCGGACCGGGGCGGCCTATGGGGTCGGTGTGTATTTTGCCGAGAACGACGTGGTGATCACCGGAGACCCGATGCAGACCTATGAGGTTCGCTCGGATGAAAGCGGGCGATGGATAAGAAGCGAGTTTTGTGCAAGCTGCGGGACGACGGTGACTTGGACACTGGAGCTGAGGCCCGGCCTGCGTGCCATCGCGGGCGGCACGTATGACAATCCGGATTGGTTTGTGATTCAAGCCCACATATGGACGCGCTCTGCACGCGGCGACATGCGTTACCCGGATCATGTCGACGTATTCGAAAAAGCGTTGCCGCCGGCTTAGTGGAGAAAGCGTCCGCGGCGATTTTTGGTTTCGTACCGATAGTTTAATCGTCCCCGACTCCTTTTGGGGCCGGGCCACGATAACTGCTCTCTCAACTTGATCGCGCAAAGGTAAACGCCCATTCCGTTGTTCCCGACACCCGCCCTGCTCAGGGCCAGGCGTGGTCTCGTGTGACTGCTCCTTCGCTCATCCGCATTTCTGATTCCTGCAGTTCTTGGCGATCCATTCTTTGGCCTCTTTCACGGTCTCGAACGGACCTTTCAGGGTGAAGCCAGGTCGACACACGCCCCCCACTTGCAGATAACAAAGCTTAGTGCGGCTGTTCCAGCTGACGTAGTGTTTTTCTTTGGCCATCGTTTACATTTCACATCAAAACGTGAACAGGTTGCTTGTTGTAACCTGCAAGTATACTGTCCCCCGATCCTTTAGCGCAGTGTTTGTTTTAGAAAATCGCTGAACAGCGCCCAGGACTTGCGATCGGCGTCTTCCCGGTAGCGCGCGCTGTCGAATACAGTGAATGCATGCGGCGCACCGCTGTAGGTCACCATCTGATGCTTGACGCCCGCTTTTTCCAACTCATTGGTCAGGGCCGCAAACTGGTCCATGGTGATGGCGGAATCCGCGCTGCCGTGCATTACCAGGACCTCCCCCTTGGTGTTGGCGTAGTCCTGCCCCTGGGGTGTCTTGAGCCCGCCGTGGAAAGTAGCGAAACCTTTGAGGTTGGCGCCGGAGCGGGCCAGTTCCAGTACAGCGGCGCCGCCGAAACAATAACCCATGGCGACCGCGCTGCCGGTATCGGCGCCCTTGACGGCGGCGGTGTCCAGGGCTCCCATCATCAGCGCGCGCATCTTCGCGCGGTCTTTATACAACTCGCCGGTATGTTGGCGTTTGTCGGTGACCTTTGTGGGCCGCACGCCGGCCCCGAACAGGTCCGCGGCGAATACCGCGTAACCCATGCCCGCCAGCATGTCGGCGCGCTTCACCTCGTAGTCGGTGAGTCCGTCCCAATCATGGATCAACAGCACCAAAGGCGCGTTCTTGGCGGGGGACACGTAATAACCTTCGTAGGCCTGCCCATCAACCTCGTAGGTGACGGTGGTGCCGGTTGCGGCGGCGAGGATGGTCAGTGGTTGCACCGCGATGGCGGTGATGATAGCTAAGATCCAACGACGCATGAGTCCTAATCTCCTGAGTGACAAGCGTGGCATTCTATCCGCAAGGAAGCAGTATGTCCCGCCGCATGTTTTGTTTTACTCGGTTCTTTGCGAGAGCCAGTCGGCCACCGCCCGTACCAGGGGTCCCTCGAAACCGTCGAAGAAATGATCGGCGCCGGGTATCGTCATCTGCGCGTAGTCGCGGTTGCCACCGGCCTTCGCCGCCACGGCGCGTTGGCCCGCCGTGTCGACGACCGTCTTCAGGTCGTTCTCTCCGTATAGCTCGAGCACCGGCAGGCGGACCTTCTCGAGTGCATCGAGGCTGCTGATCTGCGGCACTTTTTTGTTGACGACCATGCCTACGCCGACCAGGCCCTTGATTGAAGCGTCGCTACCAGACACAACGTGTCTGCGTCTATGAGTTCATCGACGATCTGGTCCGCCCAGCGTTTTTCTTTTGCCAGATCCGAGGCCAGACCGGCGCTGGCTATGAGCATCAGTGTGCCGGCAATCAGGCTCTGCGGTGGGCTCATTGAAATGTTTTCCGGGATGTACGGTGGATATTCTACTTCTTCCCGGCAGTGGAAGGTTTTTGCCGTTCTTCCAGTAGCGCTTGAATGGCGGCGAGCCATTTGTCGGCGATCTTGATATTACCAGCATCGTTCGGGTGCGTGCCATCATACGTATCTTGCTCGGCGTCGAAACCGGCAAATTGATCGACGATCACCACCCGTGATGCCGGCGTGTCCATGCGCGCCGCTATATTTTCAAGTGCTTGATTGAATAGCTCGATGCGTTGCGTGATGCGATTGTGATCCACGGGAATAATGGCTGCCAGCAAGAGGTGGACGCCGGGATTGTGGTGACGCAGACGTTGGATGATGCGCGCGATCTCCTGTGCGGTGCCGTCGCCGTCCTGGCCGACACCGATGTCGTTGGTTCCCAAGTGCAGCAGCACGACATCGGGGAGCGCGCGTGCCGCCCACGCATCGACATGGGTGAGCACATGATCTGCGCGCCAGCCCCAGTGACCTTCGTGATCGTGATCGAAATCTCCGGCTTGGGAATCCGTGGCATAGCCCTGTGTCATGCTGCCGACGAAATCGGCCTCGATACCGGCCCGTTTCAGCTCCCACCATAGGGGCCGGCGGTAACTGTCACGATAACCTTGGGTGATTGAGTCGCCAAGCGGCATGATTCGCAATGGCGCCTCATCAGCCATAGCATAGCCGGGGTATGCGTGCAGTACGACAAACAGGGCGATCGAGACCATGACGGTCATGACTCGCGTGGGATAAGCTGGGCGTGGCCAACGTGCCGACGCTGCGTAAGCGCACGTCGACATTATGCCCCCCAAGCTCACAGATTGTCCGGATCGCGCGGCATGCCGGAGATTAACCACAAGAAGAACACCAAAGTCCAGAATGTAGCCGCTCAAGGTTTCGATGGGAGGCCGGATTAATATTCGACTACGGCGAGTCATCTTTTACGTACGCGGGTCTGCGTAACGAGACTCTTCCTTGTAGTAATCGTCGAAACCCACGATGCGGCGCAACGCTTCGAAGTCGAGGAGACGCGAGGACGGATGCGATCCCGATGCCATGGTCTCGAGCGACTCTTTTACCGCACGCATGGCGGCCGATAACAGCGTCAGCGGATAGGCCGCTATGCGAAAGCCGATTTCCTGCAGCAGCGCGGGTGGCAGCAGCGGTGTACTGCCACCTTCCACGAGATTGGCCATGTGTACGCCGGGCACATCGGCGGTAATCGTGCGCATCTCAGACTCGTTCTTCGGCGCCTCGACGAACAGTATGTCGGCGCCGAGCTCCTGGAATGCCGCTGCCCGCCACAATGCTTCGTCCAGCCCGTGAACGGCGCGCGCATCGGTGCGTGCAAGGATCAGAATATCTGCGCCTTCATCGCGCGCGTCACGCGCAGCTTGGATGCGATCCGTGGCCTCGGTGCGGTCGACCACCGACTTACCCCGCGTATGCCCGCAACGTTTTGGCGCAAGCTGATCCTCGATCATCACTGCCGCGAATCCGGCACGCGCGAATTGCGTTACGGTGCGCTTGACGTTGAGCGCATTGCCGTAGCCGGTATCGCCATCACCGAGTACCGGGATCGATACCGCCGAGCAGATGTTGCGCCCCTGATCGAGCACCTCGCCGAAAGAGATCAGCCCGGTGTCCGGCATCCCGAGACGCGTCGCCGACACCGCAAAGCCGGACATGAAGGTCAGCGGAAAACCGGCCTGCTCGATCATCCGGGCCGAGAGCGCATCCCAGCAGCAGGGCATGACTTGCAGGGTATCCTTGTCTAACAACGCGCGCAGTCGTTCAGTTGGTGCACTCATGGGGTATTATCACTCAAAGTTTGAACGGAATGTACAGTACCAAATCCGGGATTAGGTAGACGAGGGCTACGGTGAGCAACATCAGCAACAAAAAAGGCCATACTCCGGCGGCGACCTCGCCCATGCCGGCCCGCCCGACAGCCTGTATCACGTAGAGATTCAAACCCACCGGTGGAGTGATGAGCGCACACTCGATCATGATCACGAAGAATATACCAAACCAGATCGGGTCGATGCCAAGCGGTACCAGGCTCGGCGCGAGCACCGGCACCAGGATCAACATCATCGACAGTGCTTCCAGAAAGAAGCCCATCAGCACCAGCGTGATGGCGACTACCAGCACGAACATACCGGCCTCGTCGAAGTTGGTGGAGATGAACGACGAGATGTCTTGCGGGATCCGGTACAGCGAGATTGCCTTGCCGAATACCTTGGCGCCGGCAACGATCATGAGAATCGTCACCGTGGTGGTCATCGCTTCGACGGTAGCCTGTTTCAGCGCGCGCCAGGTGAGCGTGCGCAACAGCGGTCCGGTGATCAGCAGCGCCATGGCAAAGCCCACCGCGGCGGCCTCGGTCGGCGTGAACAGCCCGGCGTAGATCCCGCCGATGATGACCACCGCCAGCAGCAGCGCGGGCAACGCCCGCACGCCAGTTTGCCATCGTTCGGTCCAGCCGGCGCGGGCGACGGCCGCGCACTTACCGGAATAGCGCGCGTAGAGCATCGCGAACAGGATGAACAACGCGACCAGTGCCAGTCCCGGGCCGACACCGGCGAGGAACAGCTTGATCACCGATTCCTCGGTGATGAACCCATAGACGATCATCGGGATCGAGGGTGGGATCAGGATACCCAGCGTCCCGCCCGCGGCCAGCAGTCCGAGCACGAAGGTGCGTGGATAACCGCGCGCGCTCATTTCCGGTATGGCTACCGTTCCGATGGTCGCAGCAGTCGCCACCGAGGATCCGGAGATCGCCGCGAAGATCCCGCAGGAGAGCACGGTCGCAACGGCAAGGCCCCCTGGCCAGTGTCCCACCCACGCCTGGACGGCGGCGAACAGATCACGCCCAACGCCGCCTTTGAGCAGCACGTTGGACATCAGCAAGAACAGCGGTACCGCCAACAGGATAAAGCTGTCGATGGTGCCCCACAGCGCCTGCGGCACCATGAGCGGTGAGAAACCGCCGAGCAGCAACAGCAGGAATCCGAGCCCCCCGAGGGTGAACGCCACCGGCACGCGCACCAGCAGCAACGCGAACAACGATAGGATGATGATCAAAGACGTCATTCGCGGTGACGCCGCGTAGAATCGGTCTCATACGCCCCGCGCGCGATCCGCCACAGCTCGACCAGGCTCTGCACCAGCAACACCGCGAATCCCACCGGCACCGACGCCTCGGACCACCAGTTGGGGATGTTCAGCATGGTACCGGTAGAGCGACCACGCACATAACTGTCGAGGGCGATATCGCCGCCGTACCAAGCGACCACGGCCGAGAACGCGGCCACCACGATGAGGGTGAAGGCGTCCAGCGCCCGGCGCCACACGCTCGGCAGCCGATCGTAGAGAAAATCGATGGCGATGTTTTCGCGCCGGTGTAAGATGCGGGCGAGCGCCAGGAACACGCCCCAGATCAAGAGTAGTTGCGAGAGTTCAGCCGCCCACGTAGTCGGAGCGTTGAACAAATACCGCGCCGTCACCTCATAGGTGAGGAATACACCGGTGATAAAAAACAGCCAGGCCGCAGCCCAACCTAGCCGGTCACTGAGGCGATCGATCAAGCCCACGCGTTTGTAGTCCTGCCGCCAAGCCCGTGCGCCGCATCTCGGGCGGTGCGGCACAGTTCGCCGCGCGTACCGGGCCCGCTTCGTTTACTGCAGATTTTGTGCAGCTTGCAGCAGCTGCTTGCCGAGATCGCCGGAGGCCTGAATGTACTGATCGTAGACCGGTTTTGCGCACGCGCGCCACTGCGAGATATCGGCTGCCGATGGTTCCACGATTTTCATGCCATTCTGTGTGGCCTCGGCATAGGCATCGCCCTCAATTTGCGCGATGCGGTCGCGCACGTCTGCGTCGGCTTTGGCCGCGGCGGCGAGGATGACCTGCTGGTGCTTCTCCGGCAAGCCCTGCCAGAACTTGTCGTTGATCACTACCACAAACTCAATGTCCGCGTGTTGGGTCTTGGTGATGGTGTCCATCACATCCCAAAGCTTGCGGGACTTGACCCCTGAGACGCCCGTCATACCAACGTCCACGGTGCCACGCTGGTAGGCAAGATACTGTTCGGAACCTGAAATCAGGGTCGGCGCTCCGCCGCAGGCCTTGACGAACTCTCCCAGGGTCTTACCGAAAACCCGAACCTTCTTGTTCTTGACGGATGCCGGCGACACGATGGGACTGTCTTTGGAAAGCATGATCGCCGAGCCGTATGCCTGCCACCACAGTATCCGACCGCCAGTGCCGAGGATCGCCGCGTCTATGGGACCGCGGATTGGGCTGTCCTTGGCGGTTGCTTTACGAATCAAGTTTTCCGAGTTGAACATGAACGGCTGGTAGAAGATGTCTACAGCTGGCACGTCACCCACATAGCGCGTCAGCGAGGCGACGCCCATTTCGATAGCGCCGGAACCGACCGCTTGTGGAACCTGCTTGTCTTTGTAGAGTTGTGCCGAGTCGTAGATCTGCACCTCGATCTCGCCGTTAGAGGTCTTCTCCACCTCGTTCTTGAACAGCAGCAGGTTCTGACCGAGATGACTCTTTAGCGGTAGCTGCAGAGAAATACGCAAGGTGGTGTCAGCGGCTTCGGCCGGGGTCACCAGCAGAGCGAAAATCGATAGCGCGACGGCGGCGGTTGACAGTGATTTCATAGGAATCTCCTCCTGTGTGCCGGCAGGTTCCAGGCAGTATTGTTCGAGCCGGGAGAGGGTACCGTGTTTCGAAATCGTGCGCCAGACGACTTATGGGAAATTGGACACTGCATGCGACAGCCGGTCCGCGGCAAGCCGTGATTGTGGGAAACCTGCCCCGCTTCTTTGCTAAAACGCCTCGGGCTGTACGCGTCTCACAAAGCTATGGGAATGCGCCGTTGGCGCAAGCGGAAGACTATCCATGCAGATCTCGGCACAGCGAATCTTCTCGGAGTGTCGGATGAGGCCGCGAACATGATTGCCGATGATCCCGGCGGGGACGCGCGCGACGCGGTCATAGCCGGTGTCGCCGCCACCGGCACCGTAACGCATCCGGATTTTACAAGGATTACATGGCGAGACGAATATGCCCGCGAAGCGGGCGTGTACTATTAACAGATGAGTACGGTCCCCTTTATTCTTGGGTATTGATCGAATTCCTTCTGCCGATCAGAATGTTAGATCTTCATGTTACCGCCTTGGTGCAATCTGCGGGCGAGAGTCCAGAGATTCAATAATGAGCTATCTGACGGCAACGCAACCCCGGTGCATGGATAACAACGGGGCCATTGAACTTATCATCGAGCCCAAGGAAACCGATCTCGGCGGTTTCAGCGTGCGCCGCGTGCTGCCATCGAAGGCGCGTCGCATGATCGGACCGTTTAGCTTTTTCGACCACATGGGCCCGGCCGAATTTCCTCCCGGCAAGGGAATTCAAGTTCGCCCGCATCCGCACATCGGCCTTGCCACGGTGACGTATCTATTCGCAGGAGAGATCATGCACCGCGACAGTTTGGGGTTTGAGCAGTCGATCCAGCGTGGCGCGGTGAACCTCATGACTGCGGGTCGCGGCATTGTGCATTCCGAGCGCGCGGGAGACGACCTTAGCA
Organism: uncultured Gammaproteobacteria bacterium; assembly: GCA_947258975.1. GTDB lineage: Bacteria > Pseudomonadota > Gammaproteobacteria > Arenicellales > JAANXG01 > CALZGZ01. The sequence continues at coordinate 8,281 of CAMYKK010000047.1, read as the reverse complement.
CGACCTCGCGACTGCATGGCATTCAATCATGGATGGCGCTGCCAGCGAAGCAGGAAGAGCGGGAACCGGCATTCGTCCATTATCCCGCTGCCGAGTTGCCGGAACTCGATATTGGCGGTGTCGCGATTCGCGTAATCATCGGTGCGGCTTACGGCCATACCTCCCCGGTCACCTCGTATTCCCCGATGTTGTATCTGGAGTTGCGCCTTCCCCAGGGCGCACAACTGACCTTGCCGGATACGTACTGGGAACGCGCTGCCTATGTGGTTTCCGGTGCGGTGCAGATCGATGATCAGACGTTCGAGAATGGCGTCATGCCTGTGGCCTGTCCGAATAAATGCATATCGATTCAGGCGCTAAAGGACAGTCACGTCATGGTCATCGGTGGTGATCCGGTCGGTGAGCGGCACATTTGGTGGAATTTTGTCTCCAGTTCCAAACAGCGCATCGAGCAGGCCAAGGACGATTGGAAGTCCGGTCGATTCAAACTCGTGGCGGGTGACGCCGAATTCATTCCATTACCGGAGGATTAGCCCGTATATTGCACCAAGGCCGCGAAAACGAGAGCTGACATTGTTGTTTGGAGTGAGGAATTCGATCAGTATCAGGGGGGACACTTTTTGCCCGACCATGTGCCTATCTCGGCCCTGGCTCGGACACGAACGCCTGAACTTGCGCGTCGCTCAAATCCATAACTACGGCTATGCATGTCCCTCCGGTGCGGCATTCATCCGCCCGAGCGTGCGACTATGCGCCGTGCCGGTCCCGTCGCCGTCATTCGGGATCCTTAGTGCAATATACGGGCTTGCTCATGCGGGGCGATTAACCAAGTCCATTAACCGCGCGCCATGGAGTCTGAGCCACTCACCATTTCCGGTCGAGGAGCCGTCAATGACCGTCAATATCGCGATGTTGGGTACCGGCAGTATTGCCGACGATGTCCTCGCGCCCGCGTTGCAGCGGGTCGCGGGGGCCCGTTTGTGGAGTGTGCTGAGCCGCGACCGCGACCGCGCGCGGGCGTTCGCTCAGCGTCATGGAGCGTTGGCCCCGGCGCCCGTGCATGATGTGCTCGACACACTGCTGGCCGATTCCGATCTCCACGCGGTGATCATTGCCGCCCCGGACTACCTGCATGCTCCACACGCCATTGCCGCCGCCCGCGCGGGCAAGCACGTATTCACTGAAAAACCGATGGCGACCGGTATTGCGGAAGGCGAGGCCATGGTGCGGGCCTGCGACGACGCCGAGGTCATGCTGGCGGTCGGTTACCATCTTCGCTGGCATGCCGGGCATCGCAAGATGCTGAGGCTGATACGCGCCGGCGGTGTGGGTGACCTTCATCACATGCGTGTGCAGTGGACCTTTCAAGTTTCCGATGCCCGTAACTGGCGCGCGCAGCGCGACACCGCAAGTTGGTGGAGCTTGTCCGGCGTCGGCACCCATTGCTTGGATCTTATCCGCTGGGTGATGGTGCCCGCGTGCGGCGAGGTTGTCTCGCTCGCGTCCACCATCAGCCGTGAAGTTTGGCACGGTCCCAACGACGAGACCGCGGTAGTTGCGCTGCGCTTCGCGTCCGGTGCTACCGCGGAATTCTGCTCGTCGGTGTTGTTCGCGGCGCCCAGCCGCGCCGAGGTGTACGGCAGCGACGGTTACATCCGCTGCGAAGACACGCTCACGCGCCGCGCTGCGGGGTCGATCGACACCCACCAGGGCAGCTTGGAATTCGACGTGGCCGATCCCTATGCCGGGGAGATCCGAGATTTCGTGGCGGCGATCGAGAATCATCGAAAACCCGAGGTCGACGGTCGTGAAGGCCTGCGTAATGTTGAATTGCTTGCACAGGCGGTAGCGTCCGCCAGGACGTGACGACAGCGAGCGCGAGCCGCGCCCGTCATCAGTGAATCACCGCCGCGCATGCGCGTATGCATGCCGACAGGATTCGCAGCGCAAAAAGTTCCGTAAGTATTTCACGTTCTAGGCGCCGCGCGATTCACTGCCATCCGGCGCGCAATCGGGCAGAGTTTTAATCGCCCAGCGGATTGCGTGCGACGATCGTTTCCCGCCACTCGACCCGCCGGCATGCAGACGACAAAACAAAATAGGAGAGCAAAATGTTCGATAATCTGATTCGTATCTACGTTGTAATCGGGCTCGTAATGTTTGGCATGCGGGCCGTTTTGAACGATCTGGGTATGGCCCCGTGGGTAATCATGCTCAGTTTGGCGGTGGCCATAATATTGTTATATGGCGCCGGTCATTTGCGTGATGCCGTGGACTGGATGCACAAGCGAAATCGCATTAGTCCGGCACGGGTGCGAGTGGCCTGATACGCATTGGTTCAATATGCGGGTCAAGACCCGAATGGCACTGACTTAAGGGATCATGACACGCTGAGCGAGTGACAATTCCCGGGACACGCCGTCAACACCTCCATGTAGGCTCGGCGCCAGCATCCTTGCTGGCGACGGTCCCGGAAATTCTCCCTCAATTCAGCACTTTTTAGCCTCTGTAAGGCTTAAGTAAGTGCCATTTGGTCAAGGCCCTGGTTTTCACGAGCCGGGCAGCATGCTCAGCCCGGGCATCCGTAAAAAGTTATGGGGCGGAGATGGGGTCAGACCCCGCAGTGCAGTGTGCGGGGTCTGACCCCGGTTCGACTGTGGCTACACGAACGTGATATAGGGCAGCAGCATACGGCTGATGGCGAAGATGTTATGGAATATCGGCAGGCCCATAATGCTCAACACCACCAGCGCCATGAGCGCGAGGTTACCGTAGCGCTCATTGTAGTAGCGGTACCGTTGCGCCATCCGGCGGGGCAGGAAATAAGGCAGGATGTAATGCCCGTCCAGAGCGCCCAGGGGAATCAGGTTGAACAGCATCAACAACAGATTGATCTGGGCGAGAAAGATAAAAAAGAACCGTGGTGCCGCGTCTTCAAGGCCGCCGTATCCCATCTGTAAACCCAGCACGTAGACATTGATCGTGACTGCGGCGACGACAAGGTTCATCGCCGGTCCCGCCGCAGATACCAGCAAATCCGCCCAGCGCGATGTAAACTTCCGGGGGTTGGTTGGCACCGGTTTCGCGTAACCAAAACCGATCAGCATGACCATCAACAAACCCATGGGATCGATGTGCGCAATCGGATTAATTGTCAGGCGTCCCGCCCGTTCCGCGGTATCGTCACCGAATAGTTTGGCGACGTAGGCGTGCCCAAATTCGTGAAACGACAGGGAGATCACGAGGGCGATCAGTATCAGCGCGAACAAGGCGTATTGGCCTTGATTGAGAAGTTGGATCATTAAATACCGCTGCTTTTGATGGTCGAGCGCTAATTATCGGTGAATTGCCACCGTTTAAAAAATCGCAACAGCGAGCAATGGGGCCGGAGGAAAAATTCCGTTAATATTCGGCTACGAGCGAACATAGTCCAATCTGCATTCTTGGAAGTGTATACCATGCGTCATCTCACACCGCGTTGGATAATCGGTTGGCTGGTGCTTGCGAGTGTGTCTGCGTCAGTGCAAGCCGATGCGCTCAAATTTGAATTTGCCGCCGCCAGCGCAGAGACCTATGGCTTGCCGCACGACATCGTGCTGTCGCCCGGTCGTGAGTTGCTTTACGTCGCTGATAACGCCAACGACCGCATCGTTGTGTTGGAACCCAGGAGCTTGAGAGAACTCGGCAGATTCGCGCAAAACGAAGTCGCTGAGCCCCATGATGTGGCTTTTGACGCCCAGGGACGCTTGCTGGTCGCAGATACCGGCAACAGCCGCATTGCCATATACGCGGTCGACGGGGTCGGCGGACGGTTAGTCGGGACCATCGAAGGGCGTATACGGCGCCCAGAGGGTGTCGCCGTGCACCCCGACGGCCGAGTGTTTGCCACGGGCGCCGCGTCGGGCAATCTCGTGGTGTACCGCGACGGCAAGGTTGTTGATGAAGTGGGCGGATTTTCTTCTCCCCATGATGTGGCAATTGATGCAACCGGCGGCGTGTGGGTTGCCGATGCTGCCAATGATCGGCTGGTGCGCTTGGACGATGCGCTGCGGGTGACAGCGATTTTGTCTGGCCCTGCTTACGGTTTCAGCGGGCCGCGGTATCTAGATTTTGATCCCGCCGGGCGCATGTACGTCGCAGATAAATATACCCATCGAATAAAAGTCATTGCACCCCGCGGTGAGTTGCTTCAGATGCTCGGTGGTCCCGGGTCGGGAAAGGGGGAGCGTGTCTTTGATCGGCCGGAAGGAGTGGAAATTCATGGCGCCGATATGTGGATTTCGGACACCTACAACAACCGTATCGTTCGTTACAAAGTGACCGGCATGCGGTAATCAAAAACGCCTGATGCAGAGCAGCGGTAATATGCTGGTATTCGCCGCTGGCTCGGAGTTTGCACGAGTGACGCGATGGCGGCGGATTTTTTACTCACACTGCTTTGCTGACCCTGTCAGTCTGACGCTTAAGATGTTGATCGTAATTCTGGAGATGGGCGCGGAAGGAATCAGCAAGTTGCCTCGCTACTTGCGCATTGTCGTGCTGTCCCCTGCTGCGACAATGAAACATCGCGGTTGTGATCTCGTCCAGCAGGCGCTGATGATCCGCTTGATGCTCGTCGTATCCGTCATGGCAGCACGCCCGCATGATCGCTTCCTCGTAGGCGAAGTGCTTGGTATAACTGGTGTAAAGGTTGCCAAGCAGCTTGACCAGGGACGCCTCGCTGTTGCCCAGCCGCTGCATCATCTCACCCGGTTTGCGGTGCGTGGCGTCCACCTGTCTGATCGCGCCACTGAAATTCTCTTTGTCGCCTAATATCGTCATCGTCAACTCCACTAAGTTAAGGGTGTCCGGACAATTCTGCTTGTGACATCCGTTCTGGTCGGTTGCATCCATGAATCGTCTTTGTAACTGTGTCGCCACGCCTGTTTACCCCAGCCTCCGATAGTGGACATCGTTTATGGTCGTGTTATTTACTTAAGTTAGACGCTATTTCTCAACTTGTCCAGTAAAAAGCCACGCTAACTATATGTTTTAGTGCAATAACAACGGCGTTTTGCTCGGCGGGAGGGGGGATTGCTGCGGCCGGCGGCAGATCTCCGCTTTCCAGGTGGCGGCGCGCTATCGGCAGCCGGGTGCGTGGCTGTGCGCCCGCGGCACCGGTTTCCGGCTCGTGAACGAGGAGATCGCACCAGCGGACGACACGTTATTTGTTGCCAAGTACGGCACACCCGGCGACCTCAATGCCCTGAGGGGTGTGACGCAAACGCGCCGCCAACACCTCTACACCCTGTTGCGCGACCGTCTCCAGGGTGTGGCTATAGTCCGGATCGATGTCCCAGGCGGGTTCGAAGGCCCGGCCTTCGGATCGATTGACGGCAAAGACGATTACTCCGCGCAAGCCACGCTTGACTGCTTCGCGTAACAACTCGAGATGTTTGCGGCCGCGTTCGGTGACCGCGTCGGGAAATCGAATGCAATCGCCGTCCAACAGGGTGGCGTTCTTGACCTCGACATAGGTGTCACGCTGCCGGCCGTCCGTCAGATGCAGGTCCAAGCGCGATCGGGGAAAGCCGTCGACAACGAATCGCGGTTCAGCGCTAATGCGCCGGTAGCCGGCGAGTGACGCGATCCGTCCGCTGCCGATCGCTTCGGCAATAACGTGGTTGACCCGGCCGGTGTGTACGCCGATCCAGCCCTGACCCATGTCCACCCGTTCCAGGGTCCAGGCCAGCTTCCGCTTGGGATTGTTGCTGTAGCTGACCTGCACCCTGGCCCCGGGTGTCCAGCATGTCGTCATGGCGCCGGTGTTGGGGCAATGAGCGATGATGCGGCGTCCGTCGTCGAGATCAATGTCGGCGAGAAAGCGTTTGTAGCGCTTGAGAATTCGACCGTTGTGAAGGGGCGGAAGATGCATGAGGCTCACAGTGCCTCACACAATCAACCTGCGACGCACGAGGATAACCGCCAGGTAGTAACCGCTGGCCGCGTACAACAACAACACGCCAATATGCAGACCGGCGTTGGTCAACGTCTGATCCGCCACCAGCGGCCGCACCAGGGCTATGGCATGGGTCAAGGGTAATACTTGCACGAAGGACTGCAGGGTCGCCGGTAGGTTGTCGGTGGGATAAAACACGCCGCAAAGGATGAACATCGGGGTGACAACGAGGGTGAAATAATAATTAAAAAAATCGTAACTCTTCGAGAACGCGCTCATGACGATGGCGGGACCGGCGAAACACAAACCGATGATGAACACAATCGGCACCACCAACACCGCCGCGAAGCTCAGCACCGCGCCGAGTAGTGACGCCACCAGCAGGATCGCGGTGGCGCTGATGGTGCTCTTGGTGGCGCACCACAGCATTTCGCCGGCGATGATGTCGTCCACATCCAAAGGTGTTGCCAACATTGACCCGTAGGTGCGCTGCGGCACCATGCGTGTATACACCGAGTACATGCCCTCGAAGCTTGCAGTGTTCATGGCTGAAGATGCCACGATGCCGGAGGCCAGGAAGGTGAGATACGGCAGGCCGGCCATTTCGCCGATGAACGCGCCAAGACCAAATCCCAAGCCGAGCAGATATAGGAACGGTTCACCGAAGTTGATCAACAGGCTCGGGGTGATGAGTTTACGCCAGACCAGGACGTTGCGGTGCCATACCTTTAGCGCCTGCGGCCGAACGCGGGGTACGCGAAGGTCCATCATTACTCGCGAAGGTCGCGACCGGTGATGTTGAGAAATACGTCCTCCAGGTTCGCCGGCCGATGCAGGAAGCTCAACTCCGGCATGGCCTGCAGCCGCTCGGTCAACGGTCGGGAATCGTGGGTATAGCAATAGACCGTGTCGCCTACGGACTCGATCCGACAGTCCGCGTCCCCGCCCAGCAAGGTTTCGATGCCACTGCCGGCACCGCGCAATTCCACCACTTCGGGTTCAACGTGAGCGCGGATCAGCGCCTTGGGCGACCCCTGGGCAATGATTGCGCCGTGATCGATAATGAGCAGGTCATCGCACAAACGTTCCGCCTCTTCCATGTAGTGCGTGGTTAACAGCAGGGTCTTGCCAGATTGTTTCAGATCCCGCAGTCGTGCCCAGATCATGTGACGCGCCTGGGGATCGAGACCGGTGGTGGGTTCGTCGAGCACCACGAGATCCGGGTCGTTGATGAGCGCCCGGGCGATGGTCAGGCGGCGCTTCATGCCCCCGGAGAGTTGGTCGACACGCGCGTCGGCGCGATCGGTGAGGCTGACGAAGTGCAGCAATTCCGCAATACGCGTGCTCAGGTCACCGCCTTCTAGTCCGAAATAGCCGGCGTAGACCCGCAGGTTCTCGGCGATAGTGAAGTCCGGATCGAGATCGTCCTCCTGGGGCACCACACCGGTTCGGGCGCGCACCGCGCTGGCGTGATCCGGCAGTGCCTTGCCGAAAACGGTCAACACGCCCGCGGTGAGATGGGATTGTCCGAGTATCATCTTGATGGTCGTGGTCTTACCCGCCCCGTTGGGACCGAGCAGGCCGAAGCACTGTCCCCGGGGCACCGTGAAGCTGATGCGCCGCACCACCTCTTGTTCACCGAATCGCTTGGTCACGCCAACGGCTTCGATGATGGCTGTCGTTGCCTTGGTGTCGGTCATGTGTCGGCGGTGTTGGCGGTTGTTTCACGGTCCAACCCCGCCTGCCGAATGGACTCGATATACGGGGCGCAGGCGCGCTGATCGGTCACGAATCGATGGGCCTGTTCCAGATCCCAGCCCTGAATCCAGCTCAAATAGGCGATTGCCACACCGGGGGCTCGACCGATGCCGGCGGTGCAATGCACATACACTCGGTGACCGACGTCAAGCAAAACCTGGAGTTGCCGCACCGCGCCGCCCAGGCGCGCGCGCAGGTCCTGGGGGTCAAAGTCCCGGATCGGCCAGCGGGCGAGTACCAGGTCCCGGGCCTGATATCTGCTATATACGGCGTCCCAATCCAGTCTTTGGTTGATGAAATCCTCGTCGGTTTGCAGGTTCAACACCGCGGTGATGCGTGGCCCGAACGTCAACCGATCGACGTCGATGGGGGTGCGCGGGCAGGTGCCAACGAATAGCTCGGTCTGAATGCGTGTCAGGTTGATCACGGTGATAGGGACGGCGTAACGCAAAGCGGCCAAGCATACCAGGGTTCGTCATGCCCGCAACTAGACATAATGTTTTGACCTGCCCATCTCAACATGCGTGGATTATGTTGAGATAGGGATCTCAGACACAGAGCCATAATTGAGAGGGCAGATCATGA
>CAMYKK010000046.1 GCA_947258975.1 uncultured Gammaproteobacteria bacterium | reverse complement strand
TCATCGCCGCCGTCAACGTCGTCTTCCCATGATCTACATGACCAATCGTCCCCACATTCACATGCGGCTTCGTTCGCTCAAATTTTTCCTTAGACATGGGAGTTTACCTCGCAAGTATGTTTAAGTGGTTCAGGCACGTAAGACACAATTGTGTGCAGGTAGTTTGGGTACTTTATTTTCCGCCTTACATACATAGTTCTGACTGGTGCCCACAACTGGAATTGAACCAGTGACCTCTCCCTTACCAAGGGAGTGCTCTACCATCTGAGCTATATGGGCTCGCAAAACGGTTCCGGGGGTCAATTCTTCAGGCCAACCATTATTAAATATTCAAAAAAAAACCGACTCCGACACCGATTGCCAAAAATCGACCATCATCTCAGCCACTTCTGGAGCGGGTGATGGGAATCGAACCCACATCATCAGCTTGGAAGGCTGAGGTTCTACCGTTGAACTACACCCGCAACTACAACCCGATAATCGGTGTATGCAGTTCAGCCTTCATCCGCCCCTAACGCCCACGGTGTGCCCGTGTCCGGTCTGGTGGAGGGGGGAGGATTCGAACCTCCGAAGGCTGAGCCGTCAGATTTACAGTCTGATCCCTTTGACCGCTCGGGAACCCCTCCAAAAGCGTAACCCACTATTTTGGAAAAAAAATAAAGCTCTGTCAATACAATTCCCTGGGCTTTTGCCCGCATATTGCGCCCAAGGTCCCGGATGATGGCGCGGGGACTTGTGCTGCGCGTAGCCGCAGCGTCGGTGAGACGGACGCCGCACTGGAACAAAACGCATCGCCGTCGCTACGGGCTCGATGAAGCGCAAGCCCGGGCGTTCGCGACCGTGACCGCGCCGGGATCGGCACATCCTCGGGCACCATGTGTTACACCGGGAATTGATCGGATAATTCATTCCAAACAATTTGTTAGCGCCTCTTGTTAGCCACCTGGGTACAGCGCGCGAGCCAGCAGTTTGTCGGACTGAGGATCAATCTACTGCGGCGGCGGGAGAGACGGCCCACCGTAACGATCACCTAATCCGACAGCCTGCTAGGCGCATTCCGGAGCCCGCAGAGGGACTCGAACCCCCGACCGGCTGATTACAAATCAGCTGCTCTACCAGCTGAGCTATGCGGGCCGCGCCACCGGGGGGCGAATTGTAGGGAGATTCAGGTCGCGAGTCGACCTCTCTGAGCCTATCTTACTTCCAGCCCGACCCGCCGCATTCCGACCCCGAACAATTACCGGTCTCGTGCCGTGGACTGAAAACTTCCAGGCTAATTGCAGGGAAAAACCCTCAAACGCGCGCGGTCACCCGCCCACTTTGTTTCCCTCAGGACTGCCAACACCCCCTGGTTCGGCGCGACATCTTGAAGTTCCAGCCAGTACGTCGGTCCCAGCGTTCGGTCCTCGGGGCGCGTCTGCGCGCGGACATCCCTCTCGAGCAGGTCGTGCATAAACTCCTCGGCCCTGGCCTGTTGGGAAAAAAGACCCAACGAAATCACATCCTGGGAGGATGGCTCACTCTTGACGTAGTGCTCGTAAATACCGTTGTTACGCAGCAGGTTGCGTTGCTGTTCAATCTGCTCGGAGGTATTGAATGGGCCCAGGTACACGCGATACGCGCGCACTTCACGTTGTTTGATGGTCAACGCAGTGTGTGGCACTGACAATTCGTTGAGTGCGCCCACTGCTTTGACGGAACCACGTTCGTCATAGAACGGGCCGATTCGATAACAGGAGCTGGCGCTGCGATTGTCGCGCTCTGCAGACAGCTCGCTTAGTAGCCTCATTCCATCGGCATTCACCATCGCGCGCACCGATGAGGAGCTGGTGCTCTTATGGCCGGTCGCCCACAGATACATCCCCACATTCAGCAACACCAGCAATGCGAGAAACCATTTCATAGTCTATTCAGCGCTGCCGACAAACCTCTCAACACCAGATCTGGCTCCAGCTGTGTTTGCATCTTCAACAAAGGCTGCAGGCGTGCTGCATCTCCTCCCGTGACATACAATCGCAGGTGCTGCACCAGAGTCTTTTCAATTTCGTTCACGAGTCGGTCAATGCCGCCCGCTAATCCATAATAAACACCGCTACTCACACAGTCCGCCGTAGAACGCCCGAGCACCGACACAAGCCGTGACTCGCCTTCGTTGATACCGCTTGTGCTCGTTGACAGGGTGTCGCGGGCCAGGTTTAAGCCGGGCAGGATTGCGCCGCCCAAAAATACGTTATCAGCACTCAACGCATCCACCGTAATTGCGGTGCCACAATCGATGATCCCCAAGGCATCATTCGATAGTGTGCGAGCACCAATCAACGCCGCCCAGCGGTCCGGTCCAAGTTGTTCGGGATCATAGTAACTATTGACGATACCGTACGCAGCGCTAGCGGGCTCAAGAAATATTGGGCATACCCGCCAGTAGCCCTGACACCACTTCACGAGGTCGGGCGCAATTCTCTCTCCCTGGACGTTGGAGACCATAATCCTATTCGGCGCCGGCAAGTGCCCCCAACAAGTTTCGAACAAGTTGGATGGGACACCCGATATCACGGCGCGATGTCCACCATCCCAATGAGCGCTGTCGACCGCGGCCCACTTTACATAATTATTCCCAACGTCAATCAGTAGATTCATTGTTCCAACTGTAAACGAACATCACCAGACAAAAAACGATGTGTGTGGCCGTTATCATCTACAACCAGTAACGCACCGTGTTCGCTGGCGCCAGAAACGATGCCATGAACCTCGCCGCGATGGCCAATCATTTTAACGCGGCGGCCCTCGTAAATGTGCATCCGCTCCCACTCAGTCCTGTAAGCCCGAAAGCCAAGGTCTCCAAAGCGCCCCAGCATGCGCGTTATCTCGGAGCTGCATGCTGCGATCAACTTGTTCCGATCAGCGACCATCCCGGTTGCGGTGTTGAGGTCCGTGTACGGCTGGTCAATGAGTCGGGCTTCTGCTTCGTCGAGGTGCACATTGATGCCGATCCCCACGACCGTGATACATCTACCAGCAGATTCACCGTTAACGTCGATCAGTATGCCCCCGAGTTTTGCGTCGCCGAACATCAGATCGTTGGGCCACTTAATCCCGACACCGGTGATGGATAACCGTTGCAGCGCCTGGACCACCGCCACCGAAACGGCCAACCCAAGACCGGTGACGGACTCGGGCCAAACCGCGAATTCCCACCCAATCGAAAATATTACATTGCGATACGGAGACGCTACCCAAGCATGTCCGCGCCGCCCCCTGCCTTGTGATTGTGCTTCGGCCGCGCACACATGCCCATGAATGCCGGATCGGGCTTGTCTTCTCAGTAGCCAGTTATTGGTGGAGTCGACGTCCTGCAAGACGGTGATATGACTCAGGTGGTTCGTGATATCGGGGCCCAAACCAGCGCGAATCCGTTTCGGATCTAGTAATTGCACCCCTTGAGACAACCTGTAACCGCGGCCTGGAACGCGATGAATCGGTACGCCCTGGCGCATCAGGGCCTGTACATGCTTGTGCACCGCCGCACGCGAAATATTGAGGCGGTCGCCCAGCACTGTCCCGGAGGTGAATTCACCGCTACTCAACAACGCGAGTAACTGGCATCTGCTGTCGTTGGACACGTCGGACGTTAATGGTTCAAATGTGTCAGAAAATCGAAGATTCTCACTGCGTCCCCGTGACCAGTGGCCACGCGACCATTGCGCCTGACGGCGGAAACGATTAGTTTACGATCCCCGCGACGCCAACGCATCATGTAATCTATGCTCATATCCCGCAACCCGACACGATCCGTTTCGATCGGACAGGTTACGATTGGGGCACATCATCCCATTGTAGTACAGAGCATGTGCGCTACCCGCACCCAGGATATCGACGCGACCGCGTCCCAGGCCAATGACCTGGCTGCCGCCGGCGCCGGTATCGTGCGTATCGCGGTGGATAATCGCAAAGATGCCCACGCATTGACTGCGATTCGACACGATACCGATGTCACACTGTCCGTGGATTTACAGGAGAATTACCGCATGGCGGAATTGGTGGCGCCCTACGTCGACAAGATCCGCTACAACCCCGGGCACTTATATCACCACGAAAAACACAAACCCTGGCGGGACAAAGTCCGGTATCTGGCGGATGTGGCCGGCGACAACGACTGTGCGTTGCGGGTGGGTGTCAACTGTGGCTCCGTCGACCCCGAGAAGCTGCACAAATATCCACGCGACGACACCGTTTCTCCAATGGTGGACAGCGCGCTGGAACATTGCGATTGGCTAGACGCAATGGGCTTTGTGCGGTATTGCGTGTCATTGAAGGACTCGAATCCCAACCATGTCATCGATGCCAACCGCCGTTTCGCCACGCGCCGGCCGGACGTCCCCCTGCATTTGGGGGTCACCGAGGCCGGCATGCCGCCGGACGGCGTCGTGAAGACGCGCATTGCTTTTGAGCAATTGATTGGCCGCGGTATTGGTGACACCGTGCGCGTATCCCTCACTTTACCTAACGTAGACAAAGCCGATGAAGTCCGTATCGGCCACGATATCCTCGAGGACATCCACGCCGGGCGGGTGCGCAGCGTGGTTCGTTACGAGAGCGGCAACTTGAACATTATCAGTTGTCCAAGCTGTTCGCGGGTTGAGAATGAAGCCTTCGTTGACCTCGCGCAAAAAGTCAAGGCGATGACTGACTACGCTCAGCGCCACGCGATCACTATTGCGGTGATGGGCTGCCGGGTTAACGGTCCGGGCGAAACCGACGACGCAGATCTCGGTCTATGGTGTGGCCCGAAGTACGTCAATCTCAAACGGGGGGGAAATAAGCTCGGCGCCTATAAATACGACGAAATCTTGGCGCGCTTGAAACAGGAGTTGGATGGCCTCATCGCGGCGAAAACCAACCAATGAATCGGCAAAATAGTTGAACATCCAGCCCGCATTTCTCACCAGCATCCGAGATGCTGGTGAGAAATGCGGGCTGACACTCCCTACGACAAAAAAAGGCCCGGCTGCTAACGAGCGAGCCGGGCCTTTAGATGCAAAACAGCCGCACTTACAGGTAGTCGTAGGTGCCGTCCTTCCAAACGTAGAAAACGTAACCGGGCGCCGTCACGTCGCCCTTTTGGTCGAAGCCGATTTTGCCGAGTACGGTATCGAACTGGTTCTTACGCAGCGCGTCGACCACCTTGTTGGTTTCCGTGCCACCGGCCTTGTTCACCGCATCCACCCAAGCCTGGATCGCCCCGTAGGTATACAGGGTGTAACCCTCCGGCTCATAGCCACCAGCGCGGAATTTTTTCACGACCGGTGCGGCGGATGGATTTTTACGCGGATCGGGACTAAAGGTCATCAACGTGCCCGCACCGGCCTTACCGGTGATTTTCCAAAACTCATCGGTCACCAGCGCATCACCTGACACTAACTGCACATTGTATCCCTGCTCACGCGCCTGTCGGATCATCAGGCCTGCCTCGGTGTGGTAACCACCGAGATAGAACACATCGATACCGGAACCTTTCATTTTTGAGACCAATGCCGAATAGTCCTTCTCACCGGCGGTGTAGGCCTCGTACATGGCCTCCTTCATGCCGCGCTTGTTGAGCTGTTTCTTGGTTTCGTCTGCGAGGCCTTTACCGTACGCGGTCTTGTCGTGAAGAACCGCAATCTTTTTCCCCGCATAGGTGTCGGCGAGGAAATTGCCGGCCACGGTGCCTTGTTGATCGTCGCGGCCGCAAGTGCGGAACACATTGGGGCCACCCTCTTCGGTCAGTTTCGGATTGGTGGACGCCGGCGAGATCTGCAGCATGTTCTCCTCTTCGTAGACCTTGGAGGCCGGAATCGAGGATCCCGAGCAGAAATGCCCAGCCACGAATACGACGCCGTCGCTGGCCATCTTATTGGCGATCGCCACCGCCTGCTTGGGATCGCACGCATCATCTTCGATGCTCAACTTGAGCATTTGACCCATAACGCCGCCGGCCGCATTGATATCCGCCACCGCCATCTCCGCGCCACGCTTCATTTGCTCGCCGAACGACGCGTACTGGCCGGTCATCGGGCCGGCGACGGCGATCTTGATGTCGGCCATCGCGCCCGAGGCACCGGTCAGTGCCACCAGGGCGGTAACGATTGCTGCAGTTGTCAGTTTTTTCATCAGTGCAATTTCCTCCAAATGGGAGTTGTCTTAAACGTTGACTCCATCCACAACACGGGGCATCCCGGGTCAAGGTGTTGGTAAATGTAGCATATGTGATTACAGCGCGGAATCCGCGTCGATGCTCAACCGCCGGTATCGGTCGGATCTATCGACTTCCACCCAAACGGTCCCACCCGCCGGTACAGCCACGGATATTGACTCACCATTTTCCGCGCCTGGGTCAACCGATATGCAAACAGGGTGATGACGATCAACACGGCGGCGTCAATGAGGTATCCGCTGGCCGACAGCAATTCGCCGTCGAACAGCGCAAAGGTCAGGAACCGATCGGCAAGGCCCAACAACAAGCCATATATCACGGCATGCCAAGCCGGTTTCCAGGTGTTCGCAAGGGCTTGACCGGTCATGAACGCGGCGAAACCTATGACCACGACTGTCAAACCCACAAACACCGGCATCGAAGTCCCCAACAACGACATCGTATTCATTTGTGCCCCCCCTCGAGATATGCCGCGCGGATTTCCTTATTGGCCAACAACTCCTGACCGGTCCCGGACATAATAATCCGGCCATTGGCCATGACGTAACCTCGATGCGCCAGACGCAAGGCATGGAAGGCGTTTTGTTCTACCAGGAACACAGTGACCCCCTGTTGTTCGTTGATCTCTTTGATGACCGCAAAGATTTGCTTTACCAACAGCGGCGCGAGCCCTAAGGACGGTTCGTCCAGTAACAACAACCGCGGCCGGCTCATCAATGCCCGGGCAATCGCCAACATCTGCTGCTCACCTCCTGATAGGGTGCCACCCCGCTGATGCTGCCGTTCCTGCAAAATCGGATACAAGGTGAATACTCGCTCCAAATCTTCGTCAAAGTATTCAGGATTGGTTATCGCCGCGCCCATTTTCAGGTTTTCGAGCACGGTCATAAAGGGGAAAATTCGCCGGCCCTCTGGTGATTGTGCGATCCCGCAGCGAATGATCTGGTGCGTCAAAAATTGGGTTATGTCGACGCCGTCAAACTCGACCGTGCCCGCCGACGCGCGCGGATTACCACAAATCGTCATCAGCAAGGTGGATTTTCCCGCGCCGTTGGCACCGATCAGGGTCACGATCTCACCGTCGTTGATCTCTACATCGACGCCGCGCAGGGCCTCGATACGGCCGTAAAACGTGTGAATTCCGGACACGTTCAGCAGGTTCATGCCTTGGACACCGGGTTCTCGAGGTCTTGGGCGATGATTTCCGGCAGCGCCTCCTCTTCGGTCTCGCCCAAATAGGCGCGAATGACATCCGGATTGTTCTTGATTTCATCTGGAGTGCCGGCGGCAATCCTACGGCCATAGTCGAGCACGATGATGCGATCGGAGATCTCCATTACCACCGACATGTCGTGTTCGATCAACAACAACCCGATCCGGTGTTCATCCCGTATGTATCGGAGCAGCTCGTTCAATACAGCGGACTCTCGCGGATTTAATCCCGCGGCCGGCTCATCCAGACATAACAAAACTGGTCCAATGCACATCGCACGGGCGATCTCCAAGCGGCGCTGATCCCCATAAGGCAGATTGCCCGCATCCCAGTCAGCGCGCTCGGTCAACCCGGTGCGATCCAGCCAGTATCTAGCGCGCTCCACCGCTTTCCTCTCGGCATCACGATATCGACGCATGCCTAACAGACCCGCCAACGAAAAGCCCGAGGCGCGCATCAATTCATTGTGTTGCGCGAGGATCAAATTTTCGAGTACCGACATCGCCGGGAATAAACGGATGTTCTGAAAGGTCCGCGCGACATCGGCCTGTTGCGGGATCTGATAACCCTCCATGCGCTCCAGCAACAATTCCCCTTTAGCCGGATGATGCAGGGTCAACCTGCCCACCGTCGGTTTGTAGAACCCGGTCAAACAATTGAATACCGTGGTTTTGCCAGCGCCGTTCGGTCCGATGATCGCGGTGATTTCGCAATTATCGCCACTAAATGATACATCGTCGATGGCCACCAGGCCGCCGAAACGCATGCTCAAGTGCTCCACCGATATCAGCGGCCTACTATGGTCATGGGACCGGGCATTCACGATTGGCCGTCCTTACGTGGCGGTCCATGGGGATACAAACGTATGGTTGGCTCCCGATGCGCCAGCAGGCCGCTGGGCCGCCACACCATGATCGTCACCATGGCCGCTCCAAACGCCAGCATGCGGTACTGTTGCAGTTCGCGAAAAAACTCGGGCAGGCCGATCAACAAGATCGCGGCCAGAACCACACCAATCTGACTGCCGAATCCACCCAGTACGACAATGGCCAGGATGATGGCGGACTCGATAAACGTAAAACTCTCGGGACTGATAAATCCTTGGCGGGTGGCAAAGAACGAACCGCCGAAGCCCCCGAACATGGCGCCGATGGCAAACGCGGTCAGTTTGGTGTTACGCGGATTGATACCGATACTACGGCAGGCGGTCTCATCCTCACGCAATGCCTCCCAGGCACGACCCACGGGCAGCTTGCGGATACGCAGCGTGAAGAGGTTTGTGACCAGCGCCAGCGCCAGGATCAGATAGTACAGGAAAATGATACGGTCCAGCGGGGAGTAGGTGAGCCCGAAAAACTCGTGAAAAGACTCCGTGCCTTCGACGGGACGGCGAGTAAACGGTAAACCGAAAAAGGTCGGCCGCGGAATACCCGATATCCCATCCGGACCCTGGGTAAATTCGTACCAGTTGAGAAGAATGACGCGTACCATCTCACCAAATCCCAGCGTGACGATGGCCAGGTAATCACCGCGCAAGCGCAATACCGGAAAACCAAGCAGGATACCCGCAAATGCCGCCATAATTCCGGCGAAAGGCAGGCAGGTCCAGAACCCGAGGTCGAAATGCATGGCCAACAGCGCATAGCTGTAGGCCCCAACGGCGTAAAAAGCCACATAACCCAGATCCAATAAACCCGCCAGGCCCACCACGATGTTGAGGCCCCAACCCAACATGATGTAGGTCACGACCAGGATCGCAACATCCAATAACCGGCGGTCGGCCACCGGCAGAAACGGCAGCATAATGGCCACACCGAGCATCACCGGCCCGAGAAATTTTACCACCCGTTGCGCCTGGCCGCTGAACCTATCCATCACCGCCTCACGCTCCGCAACAACCTGCGACCGGCGCGCCTGCGACCACGACCAAGCAGCGCGACCACCCAAAATCAGCGCGAACAATGTGATCAGCCAGTTGACTACCGTGCTTTCAAACGGCAAAAACCGTCCGTATCCTTGGTCGGGGCCAACGATATTGCCGATCAACAACCCCAACATCACGGCGCTGAATACCCCGGCACCGATGACCACCGAAATAAAACGCCGCTCACGCAGCAGGATAAAACCGACCCGCCCGGCAAACGCCGCCACTGTCGCAAAGATCACTTGTCCGAAACGGGTAACGATATCCAAGCCGCCGGGAACATCTTCGGTTTTGAATCCAACCAATCCAATGGTCAATCCCAAGACAACGATCGCGACATAGCCCGCCTCCTTGAACAGCGCCGGCAGGTCCAGCGGCCGCACGTTGATTTGTTCGGAGGACGAAGTCGTCACGCGGCTAGACCTTCTCGATATCCGGTTTACCCAGCAATCCGGTGGGCCGGAAGATCAACACCAACACCAGAATTGCGAACGCCGCGACGTCTTTGTATTCCACCGTGAAATAGGCCGACCAGAAACCCTCTATCAAGCCGATCAACAACCCCCCGAGCATCGCGCCCGGCAGCGAGCCGATACCGCCCAACACCGCCGCAGTAAACGCTTTTATCCCGGCCAAGAAACCGATATAAAAATCAATCACCCCATAGTTCATCAGAAACATCACTCCCGCCACCGCCGCCATTGCCGCACCCATCACGAAGGTCAAAGAGATGGTGCGATCCACATTAATGCCGATCAGAGCGGCCATACCGAGATCTTGTTGGCATGCCCGCTGGGCGCGTCCCAACGCGGTCTTGTTGATGACCAGCGTAAAAACCACCATGAGAATAAGGGTCAACAAGATAATAAATACCTGCAGATAACTGAGGGTGACAACAAAATCCGACTCCTGCATGAACCGAAAACCACCGGCGATGACTGGTTGCAGGGGTTTGATGCGGGCGCCTTGCAGCAACTGGACGTAGTTTTGCAGAAAGATCGACATGCCGATGGCGGTAATCAACGCCGCCAGACGCGGAGAATTTCTCAACGGCCGATACGCCACTCTTTCCAGCGCCCAACCGTAAACCGAGGTCAACAACATCGTGATAATCATTACGATCAGTACCGCCAACGGCATCCAACTTACACCAAGTATTCCCAGCATCAGGAAGGTGATAATGGATACGAAGGCGCCAATCATGAATATCTCGCCATGGGCGAAGTTGATCATCCCGATGATGCCGTAGACCATCGTGTAGCCGATAGCGATCAATCCGTAGATCATACCGAGCGTTAACCCATTGATTAGCTGCTGAATGAAGTATTCCATGACCGTTACCTCTTATAAAGCTGGCTTGGTTAACGCTGGTAGTCGCGTCTTTTCATTCTCATTTGCCCGTGCCTACAGTACGTAGCTTACACAGGCGGCGATTACCAAGAAAAGGGGTTGGTCCGAAAAATCCGCTCAGGCTACCTGTTGGTTGGTCGCCTCCCGGCGCTTTTCGAGCAAATCGCACAAGATCGGCGTAAAAATCAACTCCATTGCGTAGCCCAGTTCATCGCCCGGAACAACAATTGTATTGCGCCGCGACATGAATGATTTAGGAACCATGTTCAGCAGGTATAAAAAATCCACGTTCAACCGCTGGGGCTGGACGACCCGGATCACAACAACCGTGTCTTTCTCGAGCGGCACATCCAGGGCAATGAACGGGTTGGAAGTATCGACCATGGGCACACGCTGGAAATTAATGTCGGTGCGGGAAAACTGGGGAGTAATGTAACTCAGGTAATCCGGCATGCGTCGCAATATGGTCGCGGTGACATCATCCGGCCGATACCCACGCATCCGAATATCCCGATGAATCTTTCTAATCCATTCCAGATTGACGACCGGCACCGCACCGATTTTAAGGTCCATATGGCTCGCGATATCATATTCTTCATCCACGAAACATCCATGTAAGCCCTGGTAACAGAGAATGTCGGTGTCCTCCGGAACCGGCGTCCAGGAGGTGAAGGTGCCGGGTTCCTGTTCGTATTTCGCGGCCTCGATCTCATCGTGTAAATACTGTCGATGCTGTCCTGACCCGCTGCGGGAATATTCCTTCAGCAGTGCATCCAACTTACCGAAGTCATTGTACTTGGGACTGAAGTGGCTGGGATGCGCCGCGTCATCTGCATCCGCAACAATCTTCGCAAAGGCGGCACGGTCGTACTGATGAAAACCATCACCGTCAACCACGGCCATCTTGGCTTGCTCGCGACGGCAAATGTGCTGGAATGCGGCGATAATCTGGGAGCTTCCGGCGCCGGAAGACCCTGTAATCGCAACTATGGGATATCGTTTTGACATAAATACTTGGTATTATTTTTTCGGCTTTCAGCATAACCGAAAAGAGCCCTTATCGGCTGCAGACAAATTTGTCGTCGCCCGACACAGATTTATCACATTTGGTTCCGGATCGCATCAGTTACCTTTACAATTTTCGTAACCTGGCGCGTTGACCTATAATCACACCCCCACTCGGTTCCGGTCCAACGATGCCAGAAATACCCAATGCCCACGCCGCGGCGGTGCTGATCTTGACCGTGCTGGCGCTGTTTCTGTTCACCCGCGAGCGAATTCCGCTGGAAACATCCAGTCTGTCGGTAATCGTGATATTGACGGTCGGATTCGAGCTTTTTCCGTATTCCGGATCCGCCGGCCGGCTCCACGCTCTGGATTTTTTCTCCGGCTTTGGGCACGAGGCCCTGATAGCGGTTTGCGCGCTCATGATTGCCGGTCATGGCATGGCCCGCACCGGCGCATTGGAACCCATTGGCCGCGTACTGGCGCGTTTGTGGGGCGTCAGCCCCCGAGCATCGCTGCTTCTGACGTTAGTATTCGGGGGCCTGATGAGCGCCTTCGTCAACAACACTCCCATCGTCGTACTGTTACTGCCGATCCTAGTGAGCGTATCGCTGCGCACCCGGTCTTCGGCGTCGTCTGTGCTCATGCCGATGGGCTTCGCCACGCTGGTGGGAGGCATGAGCACCACCATCGGCACGTCCACCAACCTGCTGGTTGTCAGCGTAGCGGCGGATCTGGGCTTGCGTCGTATTGGGATGTTCGACTTTTTTCTCCCCGCCGTCCTCGCCGGTGGAATCGGTATCCTGTATTTGTGGTTGATCGCCCCCCGTATCCTGCCTCACCGCACCCCTGTGCTCACCGACACATCACCGCGAATCTTCACCGCCCAGTTGCATATCTCTGAAAATAGTTTCGCCGACGGCAAGACCTTGTCAGACGTTATGCAGAAAACGGATGGCGAAATGCGCGTTATTAGAATTCGCAAAAACGCACATACCTTCACCGTACCGCTTCCAGACGCGACGATCCACGCCGGAGACCGCCTCACTGTGCGAGACACCCCGCAACGGCTCAAAGAGTATGAGCAAACATTGGGCGCGACCCTATATTCCCAGGACCACCCGGTAGATGACGACCACCCGTTAAAGGCGGAGGATCAGCAGCTTGCGGAAATAGTCGTGGTGCAGGGTTCACCGCTGCAAAACACCACGCTGGACGAGTTGCGTTTTACTGATAGCTATCAGCTAGCGGTTCTCGCTGTGCACCGCGCGGGACGCGTTGTCGAATCCCTGTCACAGGGCCTTGGCAAACTGAGATTGCAGATCAGCGACGTACTGTTGGTGCAAGGAGCTCGTGAACGGGTCAGCGAGATCAAGCGCGAGGGGCACCTCTTGGTGCTGGACGCCACCGCGGATCTGCCCCACACCAAGAGGGCGCCGCTGTCACTGATGATAATGGCTGGCATCGTCTTGGTCTCGGCGGTCGGATTGTTACCGATCGCAATCAGCGCCACATGTGGCGCACTGCTGATGCTCATCACCGGGTGCCTTAACTGGCGTGATTTACGGCATGCGTTGAGCATGCCGGTTATATTGATTGTGGTAGCCAGTCTCGCGCTCGGATCTGCATTGACTAAAACCGGCACCGCCGCTTACTTGGCCGATGTATTTCTGGCAATTACCGCAGGCTCGTCGCCGACAGTCATATTCAGTAGCCTCATGTTGCTGATGGCGGTGTTGACAAATATCGTATCCAACAACGCCGCTGCGGTCATCGGTACACCGATCGCTGCGAACATCGCACAACAGCTGAACTTGCCTCCCGAGGCATTCGTATTGGCGGTATTGTTCGGGGCCAATATGAGTTACGCCACGCCGATGGCGTACAAAACGAATCTACTGGTTATGAATGCCGGGAACTACACGTTTAGCGACTTCGTTCGCGTGGGAGCCCCGCTTACATTGGTCATGTGGGCAACCTTGAGTTGGCTGCTGCCGACCCTCTACAATTTTTAACGGCAGTGTGAACTGACCCGGCAAACTGCTCGGGATTCACCGAATGAGATTAACCGTTGGCTGCAACCTTGGCCGAACCGCCCATGGTGCGGACATCAATCGGTGCTTCCTTGGCTTTCTCTCTTTCTTTCTCGTTCGCAATCTTGAGCAATGCAACAATCCGCGAGAAGCCATGATTTTGCGCCACCGTCAATGCGGTATTTCCTTCACGATCCATCGAATGGATATCGGCGCCGGCGGAAATCAGCAATTGTGCGATATCTGTGTAGCCGCGGAATGCCGACGCCATTAATGGCGTCTTGCCGGACACCGTGCGCACATTGACATTGACGCCGGAATCGATCAACGATTGGACCACCGGTACGTTGCCTTTGAGCACCGCATGAAACAAAGCCTTGGCACCATATGCCGTCTTTGCTACTTGTTTCGGTTCCAAGCCAGTGGGCAATTTGAAATATCGGTTCGCCAGAGGGATCGCAATCATAATACCCAGCGTGTACAACATTACCGCGGGATCAAGGTTAAAATATTCGGCAAGTTCAGCCGGTAGATTTGCACCCATGACCAGGACCGCCGTAACCAGGATCAGACCGGTGCGAACGTAACGGACCAGGGACACGGCCACGATAACCAGCAGCCCGATGACCAGCCACTTTTTATCGATAGCGATGTAGTCGCTCATGCTGTCCGGAAGGTTCGCAACGACGCTCATGAGCACGACAAGGCCGAGCAGCCAACGATCCCGGGATGACTCTTTTAATACGAACACCTTCGCCCCCTTTCTGCTATGAGCGAGAAACGATGATTTTCATTCTAGTCCAAGAATCCAACATCGGCCATGAAAACACCGATTTCGCTCAAAATCCGGACAAAGAACCCCACGAATCACGGCGCCGGCGAAAGCGTAAACGCGGTAGAATCAGCCCCAGCAAGATGCCCACGATAATGGCGCCGGCGCCCATCATGAACCACTTTCGCTCCGATTGGTTGCGCAGGTCCTGATTGTCCAATTTCAGCTCTCCGACTTCCCCGTTCAATGCGGCGACCCGTTGACGCAGCATATTCCTTTCATCTGCGATATTAACCGCATTGGTGGCGACCGAACGGATCTCCTCCAACTGCGTTTTGAGATTGCCGTTATCGTTCTCAGTCTTTTCGTGATTTGCTTTTAGCTCATCATATTGTGTTTGCAACGCAACCAGTTTGCTGGCCAGTTTCTCGGGTTCCTGCTGAAGCTCTGCCAAACGTCGTTCTGCTGCCGCAAGCCGCTGTCGTGCGCTGGGCGTCTCTATTAACAAACGGGTCAACACGTAACCCGTGTCGCCTTCATTGGTACGCACGTGAGAATATCCGGTCTTTTCGTTCGCGCTCAGCACCTCCAACGGTGACCCGCTTGGCAACATCTGCATCACTTTGTGCTCGGTACTTTCACCCGAGCGCAAGGTGATTCTCACTTGATCGGTCACAAACCGAGTCTCCGCGCCGGCGGAATTGGCCAACACGAGTGAGGCAACGAAGAAGATTCTTAGCTTTTTGAAGGCTATCACTGTGGGTTACGCAACGGGCAGGGGTTATTCAATTCACTCATTGATAAGGCGGGGATGCGGTTCTGTGTTGAAACCCGGTGCGTTCATTCATCGGTAACGCATCCCAGGCTCGCATCTTTGACGGTATTTATGTATCTAAAAAGTGTGCCCCGTGTCACCTTGAATGGTGGCATATTCCATTGTTTTTTGCGCTCTGCCAACTCGGCGTCGGATAATTCAACGCTCAGCGTATTGTTGGCGGCATCTATAATGATGACATCACCGTCGCGCAGCAGGCCAATGGGACCGCCTTCCTGAGCCTCGGGCACCACATGACCGATGATGAATCCATGGGAGCCGCCGGAAAAACGGCCATCGGTAATCAACGCCACTTTGTCACCAAGACCCGCGCCGACAATCGCCGATGTAGGCGTGAGCATCTCCGGCATGCCGGGGCCACCCTTGGGTCCTTCGTAGCGGATGACAATCACATCACCTGAAAGAATTTCGCCGCGCTCCAACGCCTGCAGCATTTCCTCTTCAGAGTCGAAGATCCGGGCCGGTCCTGCAAAACGCTCCCCTTCTTTGCCGGTGATTTTCGCCACCGCACCGCCCGGGGCGAGATTGCCACGCAAAATTTGGATGTGGCCGCGGCGATTAATCGGATTTTCCAATGGTCGAATTACGTCTTGGCCCGCGGTCAGGCCGGACAATTGCGTAAGGTTTTCGCCAACCGTATTTCCGGTCACGGTCATACAATCGCCGTTAATCAATCCCTGATCAAACAGGTACTTCATCAGTGCCGGTGTGCCACCGCTATCGTGCAGATCCTCCATGACATATCGCCCGCTCGGCTTCAGGTCAGCGAGCAATGGCACCCGGTTGCTGACTGTCTGAAAGTCATCAATGCTCAGCGGCACATCAACCGATCGCGCGATGGCGATCAGGTGCAACACCGCGTTGGTCGAACCGCCCAGCACGGTGACAATCACCATCGCGTTTTCAAAAGCCTCGCGAATCATGATGTCTCGCGGTTTGATATCCTTCTCCAACAGTTTGCGAACTGCGGGCCCCGCCGCGTGGCACTCGTTAATTTTCCCCGGGTCCACTGCCGGCGTAGACGAACTGTAGGGCAGCGACATGCCCATCGCCTCGATTGCACTGGCCATGGTGTTTGCGGTGTACATGCCGCCGCAAGCCCCTGGTCCGGGGCAGGAATTCTTGACGATCTCTCTACGCTGATCGTCGTCGATCGCGTGGGCGAGATATTCTCCGTAACTTTGAAACGCTGACACGATGTCCAATACCTTACCCTGCCAATGCCCGGGTTTAATCGAACCGCCGTAGACCATCAACGAAGGACGATTCAACCGGCCCATGGCCATGAGACAACCAGGCATATTCTTGTCACAACCCGGGATCGAAATGTTTGCGTCGTACCACTGCGCCGCCATGACTGTCTCGATTGAATCAGCGATCAGGTCACGGGACTGGAGCGAAAAGCTCATGCCGTCGGTCCCCATGGAAATACCGTCACTTACGCCGATTGTATTGAACCGCATACCCACCATGCCGGCATCGTTAACGCCATCACGCACGTGAGTAGCGAGATCGTTTAAATGCATGTTGCACGTATTGCCTTCCCACCATACGCTGGCGATGCCGACTTCGGCTTTCGACATGTCTTCATCGGAGAGTCCGGCCCCATACAACATAGCCTGAGAGGCGCCCTGGGACCTCGGTTGGGTGACGCGGGAACTATAGCGATTCAGTTGTTTGCCCATGAGTTTATCATTTCAAATGGAAAAGCCGCATTGTAGGCAATACCGTCCACCCTTAGCAAAATGCGGTTAAGTCTTGGGATCGGAAGTTGGCCCGTCCGCCTTTACCAGATCTGCCTTTTTGATCGTGACGGCGTCGTACTGATGTTCCGGGATCACATATACCCAATCCCGCCAGCGCGCCTTGAGGACGCTAAGCCCATCTGTCTCTGACGCCGAACTGTCTTTGTTCGTGGTGTTGGCCGCAGTTAAACGCGCGTAAATTTTACCGTCCTGTTTGAACAGAGCAATGTTGATGCGAACACCGTCAAAGGTGTCGACTAGCACCCGAATCGGTTCGGCACCGAGTTGGACTTTATCGACGGGAATTACATCGTCGGCCGTCAACGACGTCAGCGTCCGTGGAATATTATTGATTGGGTAATTAGACTCAACTTCCTCCCCTGCGGCGAGTTCCATGAGCGCGAAATCATTTTCCGTCTTATCTTTGCGGCGAATTTTCAAGTGCTCACCGTCGGCATGAACTATTTCGACCGACTGGATATTATCGCCCCCCGATCTCAGCACCCGGCTGTCGATCCATGCCGCAGGAGCACGGCCTGACGGTAACTTGCCTTCGGTCAACCAAACCTGAGGATCTGCCGGAGCGCGCACGTAATACTGATCGCGATTGCCGCCAACACGTGCAGGCTTTTGTTTACCAATCAGCACAGCAAGTATTTCGCTTTCGTTCTGATCTTCGAGCCGTATCAACATCGACTTCGACTGTGGGTCATTGTCTGCCAATCCAAGCTTGGCATAGAGTTCTGGGTTATTTGTCTTGGGTTCAATCCGTTTTAATTCGGCAAGTCCAAGGATGAGCGATCTCACCTTGCTTGATGAGGCAGGGTAATCGCCTTTTTGTTCCACCGTCCATTGCGACTCCCGTTTGACCAGGGTGATCGCCGCTGCGCCTGCTTCAATCTCCACTTTAGCGACCTGATTAGCCTGATCCATCAACTCTGGAAAATGCGTGACGACCCCTGCAGCGGTGCGTTGCTGGCTGCGCTGGCTATAAAACACGCCGGCCAACGCAACAGCGGACGCCACCACGAGAATGCCCAGCATCTTGGCGTTAATCATGACGGCTGCCTTCGACGGTGGGTATCTTGACGCCGCCGCACCCGTTGCAGCGCAAGGAAGATTCCGCCAGTACCAATCAATATCGGCATCAGGCCAATATTGACGAACTTCATCCACGACTCCAGACCCTCAATATCCTTGTGCAATTGATGGCGCACAGTACGAAGATCCTTACGGATGCGGACTTTTTGCGAGCGAAACTTCTCGATTTCTATTTGTTGCTCTTGATTCAGAATAACCGCCTCATCCCCCTGTTTTCTGTCCTCGAGCTCCAGTAACTTGTTCTCAGTCTCGCGTAATCGTGTCAGCAGTTCCTGCTCTTTTTGCCGATATCGAATTTCTGCATGTTGCTGGATCTCCGCGACCTTGGTGAAAGGGCGAGAGTAACGGCCACGGCTGCGTACGCTGATCAAGTCGTTGCTTCCTGTTAGACTTTCTAATGCATTGACGACGAAGTTACCGTTAGCGGCCGACGGTAATAGGATACGACTGCCTAAAAAGTTCTGCACCCGCACCCAAAAACGATCATTGAGAAGATCGGTATCTGCTACTACGACAAGATTGACTTCCTCCGCCGATTCCGCGCGGTGCGGCGCTTCTTCAACACCGTTGGCTTTCGGATCGCTATCTTCCTTAGCGGTATTCTCGGTTTGACCGTCTTCCGGCTTAGATTCCGGTCGGCCGTTTGGAAAGGCGGTTTTTAAGCTGCCGGACACACGTGCCGCCAGCATCAATTTTTTTCCGCCGGGCCGGTATTGCCGCAGCAGAATTGTTGGATCGTTGAGAAAACGCAGTTGCCCCGCATCGATCTGCATCGCATCAGGCGTCGTCTCCACCAGGGGGTCGACATTAACCTTCCCGTTATCCTTGCTTTCTAAAATACCCGCGCTTGCAAATATCAGGTTACCCAGTTTGGCGGTAATGATATCTTCGGGATTGAACTGATCCGGTTGCAGGTTCATCCATACCGGGAATTCGGCCACCGAGGCACGGGACTCGTCCGTATAGCGCACCTGCTCGGCAACCCGCAAATCACCCGCCACCTTGCCGTCCACGAGCTCGATTCCCCATGACGCGAACAATGCAGGCAGGTCTGATCCACCGGGAGCCCCGCCCAACATTGGCGCCGCACCGGCCTGATCAGACTCGGAATTGGGATCGACAAAGATCAACGCCCGCCCACGGGTCAAGATGAATTGATCGATTGCGTACAGGGTTGCGTCCGACAGGTTCTTCGGGTGCACCAACATCAGCACATCGATATCAGCTGGTATTGACGTCGCGTCGGTCGCCACCGTCCTCACCTCGAACAGTTGACGAATTTGATCCATTACCGCCCACGGGGTCCCCATCCCCCGTCCGGGCATCGCCATGCCACCATCTACTGGCAACGTACTCATAATCCCGACAACCTTCCTCGCGGGCGCGCTCAGCTGATAGATGAGCTTAGTGACGTCATGCTCCAGAAACTCCTCCCGATTGGGCGAGAAGAATGGGATGACCTCCTGGTCGTCGACAGAATTCGTGCCGACGAGACCGAAGTAAAAAACCGCATCTCCATCCAAGCCGACAGCACGCAATCCGTAACCGACAGCACGATCCTCCGCTTCGGAAAAGGGTTCAGGATCTATGAGTTGCAACTGGATCTTGCCGTTCGCGAGTCTTTCATACTCTTCCAGCAACTCCCTGACCCGTTGTGTATAACTGTTAATTCCCGGTAAACGATTCGCTTCCCGTTGCGACAAAAACAACCGCAGCGCAATGGGCTCATCGAGTTTTCCGAGTATGTTGGCCGTGCCTTCAGTCAGGGTAAATAACTTGGACGCCGTGAGGTCAAGCCGGGTCGAAGTAAGCGTCTTGTTGCTTAATATATTTACCGCCAATAACAGCACGGTAGCGACCACCAAGCTGGTGATGGTCAAGAATTTCTTATTGGACGGCATGGTCAACTTGCTCAGTCTGCCTTTTTGAGTTCAATGAGAACGGCATTCGCAAACAACCAGAAAACGATCAACGATAAAAAGTAAACAATGTCGCGCAATTCTATGATCCCCTTGCTTATATCATCGAAGTGAGTCAGAAAACTCAATCCGCTGATTGCCCGCATCAAGATATCCGGTGTCCAACCACTGAAGAAATCAAGTACCAACGGAAAACCACTGAGCAGGAACATGAGGCATACCACCACAGTCACCACAAAGGCGATAACCTGATTCTTGGTTAAGGCTGAAATGCACGATCCAATGGCGATATAGGCGCCTGCCATGAGCAAGCTGCCGAAATAACTCGCCAAGACTATGCCATTGTCCGGTTGACCCAGGTAATTAACCGTTAACCACATTGGAAACGTAAGTGACAGGGCAATCGCCGCAAATATCCAGGTCGCAAGAAACTTACCCAGCACCGCTTCCAACATCGACACCGGCAGGGTCAACAGCAGTTCGATGGTGCCTGTCTTTCGCTCTTCGGCCCACAGCCGCATAGTCAACGCCGGGATGAGCGCCAAGTAAAGCCATGGGTGAAAACCAAAAAAGGTGATCAAGTCCGCCTGACCACGCGCGAAAAAACTCCCCAGGTAGAATGTGAATACGCCGTTCAAGAACAGGAAGATGACGATAAATACGTAGGCAATGGGAGTCGTGAAATAGCTGGACAACTCCCGCTTGGCAATAACCCATACACTCGACATGGCGCGTCCCGGCCTACAATTTGGATCTGGGATCCCAGATCACGGCGATGGGATCGGACGGCTGGACATCGCGCTGTGACAATGCGCGAAAGGACACGGCGTAGGTCACTGCGATCCTCTTTATTCCGTTGCGCGCGCGCAAATCTGATGTTTGGGGACCAGTCCAGCGTGCGGGCGGGTTTAACACCAGGCAGCGAACGTGGTGCCGACCATTTATCGAATTCATCATCTCAAACAAACTGTCAGCTCCTCTTGTTGCCGCCTGCGAAACACATGCGCGCCCGTTCTCGGGGTCACCCCGAAGAAGTAATGGCTCTAAAGACGTCATCCAGACGGCCCCGTTGTACATGCAGCTCTTCCAAGTTCCACGATCGTTCGCGCGCAATTCCGCTGACCGCCGCCAATATCGGGTTTCCGTTTGCGGGATAAACGGTACAGTGAACATGGCTGTCGTGCGATTCACACGTTGCCGAGGCCACACCGGTTAACGTCTCCAGGTCCCGCTGGACGCGCTGCCGGTCGACGTTACTCACCACTAACGTCACCGCATTGTGACGCGGCGATTTGGCCTCCAACTGTGAAGGCGTACCATCGGCAACGATCTTACCATCCGCAATGATGATGACCCGGTTGCACACAGCGTCCACCTCCTCCAGGATATGAGTGGACAGGATGATTGCCTTGTCTTGAGCCATATTCCGGATCAAGGACCGCACTTCATGTTTTTGATTCGGATCCAGGCCGTCGGTCGGCTCGTCCAAAATAAGCACTTCCGGATCATGGAGGATCGCCTGGGCGATTCCAACGCGCCGCTTGAAGCCCTTGGACAAGGTTCCGATGGGTTGCTCGAGCACCGATGTCAGGTGCACCTTGTCGACGGTATCTCGAACGCGTCTGCTAAGTTCTTCGCCTTTAAAGCCGCGCACCGCGCCGACAAAACTTAGAAATGCGGCGGGCGTCATGTCTGGATACAGCGGCGCACCCTCGGGCAAATAACCAATCCGTTGCTTAACCGCCACTGACCGCTCGACGACATCGATACCGCCAATCTGGACGTTCCCCCCATCCGGGGCCAGGAAACCAGTGATCATCTTCATGGTCGTCGACTTTCCCGCGCCATTGGGACCCAGGAAGCCCAATACTTCACCTTTCTCGGCGCCAAAGGAGATGTCGTCCACTGCGGTGCGGAACGAAAATCGCTTAGTCAGGTGGTTTATTTCTACCAGCGCGGTCATGCAGTTACTACGTACATCACGTTCAATACATCAAGAGGCTAAGCACCATAACATGGGGTCAGGCGCCCGCGGTCGGTCGCGGGAGGGACGTAATGATAGTAATCATTTGATGTAAGTCAACCCAGACCAACGACGCTCCTGCGTTGCAACCAGCCAGTTTCTCGTATAGGGCATGCAGGACCCGGAGCAAGGCGACGGATTCGGGCGACTTGGCGGGAACACAGGCCAGCCCGGATATTACCCAAAATACCGGATGCTGGCGACGGGACCGGTCGGTTGAACACTGCACTGGAACGACGAGACGAAGGGTCGGCGTCCGCGACTCCGGCCCCGCGCTTACTGTTGAGTGAAGCGCATGTGCAGGCGCGCGAAGTCGAGCCGGGGACGAACCACCGCGGCGGCTGTACAGTTATCCAAAGTCCGGCCGACGGGTGGTCGGTCGGAGCTGAATATCCGCAATACGG
This sequence comes from uncultured Gammaproteobacteria bacterium, assembly GCA_947258975.1. Taxonomy (GTDB): domain Bacteria; phylum Pseudomonadota; class Gammaproteobacteria; order Arenicellales; family JAANXG01; genus CALZGZ01. The sequence continues at coordinate 7,322 of CAMYKK010000046.1, read as the reverse complement.
GCCATGTCTCTCAAAGTCGATACCGGTACCGCACCGGCCGCGATACGATGGCCGATGATGAAAGCCGGGGTCCCGTTGATTTTCAAGCGCGCGGCATCACGCAAGTTGGCCTGCAATATGTCGGAATAACGTGGGTCGCGCCACGCTTGTTCGACCACATTTTCTTCCACACCGGCCTGCCTGGCGATCGCGCGCAGCACCTGCACATCTCCGAGGTTCTGCTGATGTAAAAAGTAGGCCCGGTACAAACCTGTGTTCAGCCGGTAAAAGGTCTGTACGTCCAAAGCCTTTGCGGCCTCGGCCAACAGCAATGCCTTGCGGGAGTTGGTTGTAAACGTGCGCTCCGCGAATTCTACGCCCTCTTCGATTGCCATGCTCTGTAGATTCTCCATCATTCGACGCCACTGTTCCGGAGGATAACCAAGTTCGGACAAGGGCCGTCCCTCCGGGGGGTTATCAGGGTGGATTTCCAGAAAACGCCAATTAATCTTGAGATCGTAGCTGTCGCGCAGCTTGGCCAAGCGCAGATGTCCGATGTAACAGAAGGGGCATATGTAGTCGGAGAACACGGTGATCCGCAATTCAGGTTGCATGATAAATCGTATACAGACGGTTACATGTGTTGCGCCAGACTTTCCACCCGCCGGGCCGTGACTGTCAACTCCTTGATAATCTGACGCCGGATGATCCATGGGCCGATAATCGGTGGAGCGCGGAACTTCGGCACCAGAAATGCTCGATATATGATCCTTGTTCGCTCGGTATCGTGCGCAATCGGTGTGAACGAAAGCTGTTCGCGCGCGTGGTGAAAATCGCTGACTGCCGGCACGGTCACATGGGTCACATCACCATGCGCGGATACGAATGAATCGGTTACCTTAACGATGCGTTTACACAGGACGATCAGGAAACACGGTCGCAACACGAGCTTCACACGGGAGCGGCCATCCGGCTGCGAACTGATGACACTGCTGTGAACAACCATGGGGGACAGGTCAACGAGGTTCCCGTAGTCGGTAACCAGTCGACGTACATGCGCAACGCTGGCGTCGAGTACCGCTTCAAACGCCACGGTGTATGCCGGATCTTCAAAACGCACCTCGGCGCTGATGATGTCAGCCGCCGGCAGCGGCGCCGATGGAAAACCCAATAAGCCTGCAACAACAAAACTGACACGCGCTGACCGGACCGGCACTTCGCACCTATTTGAAAAGTTTTTCCAGCCCTCTCTGAAGTTTTTCCCCGAGCTTCTGTTCCAGTTGTTCCTTTTTATCGTCGAGCTTTTTCTCGACCTCATGTTTAGCGGCATCCTTGAGCAGCGTCTCAACGTCGAGCCGGTATGTGGGCGCCTCGAGTTTACCTTGCACGCGCACCGGTATCGTAACCCCCTTAAGATCTTCCAAATCTTCGCCGGCCTGTCCCTTGCTAGTCTCTACTACATTGATTTTAATGAGATAATCCAGAGTGCCGGCCGTAAGATCAGCTTGACCTTTGCCGGTCACCCGTAACCGCGGTGATTTGACGCTCAGGTCGTCATTCGTGGCGATCTTTTCGTCGAACTTGATGGTGCCGGTCATCTCCGTGAACTGGAACTCATCTTTGTCGTCCATGTCAACTTCCTCCTCCCTGCCCTTTGCCTGGTTGTAGATCTGTTTTGCCTGCATGACGAGCTTGCGCAGGTTCACGCCTTTGATTGCTCCATCACGAATCTTGAAACGCGCAGTACCATCTAAGGTTTGAGCGCCGCCCCGTTCCTGCGCCTCGATAGCCATGCTCAGATCACCCCTACCTACCACATCATCGGTGATCTCGAGGGTCTTGAGCAGTTCGCCAAGTTCCACGGCGGCCACGGACTGGCGGACATCGAGTCGGGTTAATTCCCGCTTTTCCTCGAACTGCATCGTGCCGCTCAAAGTGCCGCCGAAAAGTTTGGCGCGCAGCGGATCCACCGCCACATTTCCTCTGGTGGAACGCACACCGAGTAGTATGTCTTGGGTAGCCAAACCGGAAAGCGTCATCATCCCGACATCAGGTCCGCTGCGTTCAGGCTCACCTTGACGTCCCCGTATGCGGTAATGACGACGACATCGTGCAGCGCGATGTGACCTATATCGAGATTCAGCGCCACCGTGAGGTCTAGATCGACTGAGACCGGCTGCGGCAAATTGCGGTCCGTGAACTCGAATTTCGCACTCGCTTTAACCGGCTTGCCGGCCAATATCCTACCCGTGTTCAAGTCCAGCGCGGTGATCGAGCAGATGGAATCCGCTTGGCGATCCTCCCAACGAATACGACCATTTTTAATCTCAACCCCCTGCACCGCAAGTGCCGCGAGCGCCGCGCCGGGCTTTTCTTTTTCGGCGGGTTCCGCAGTGCCGCCGGCGAGGTCGTCCCAGTTGGTGCGTCCTTCGGGATCAATCATCAAGTGCACATCAGGGTGTTCTAGGATTACGGTGTCCACCTGCAATTCCTGCCGCAGCAATGGCAACAGCTTCGCCTTGATATCCACGCGCTTGACTGTGAGCATCGGTTCGTCACCGAACCCAGGTGGATTTGCCAACATAAGTTCACCGGTCTCTATACCCAACCACGGGAACACGGATAATTTTAGATCCCCGACGATTGTCACGTCCCGTCCGGTTTGCTTCTTGACGACTTCGGCAATCTCCTGCTTATAGTCGTTGGGATCGACAAACTGCGGCAGAAGAATCGCCAATCCCAGCACCAAAACGACGATAACGCCAAACAACCAGAAAATGCTCTTGATGAGTCTTTTCATGCTGATTCGCTTATCGCAGTTTAAAAGCAACTAAGAGAACAGCCCGCTTCTGCCACCGGCTTCATGAACGTGTGCGGTTAAACGCCAAGGTATACGAATTCGCATGATCGATATTCAGTTGATTTGGCGCCAACTCACAATATTTAACGATCAATATTCGTATGGATCACGTTTGGTTTTTGACTGACGTGACTGCAATACGTTTTCGATAGGTGGTATCGATAGCACATAACGCACCATCGCTTGTAGATCTTGATTCGTCAAGCGACTGGTTACATTGTCGATTACCGCCGCCATTGGACCGCCTGCGGAATCGCCGTCGGGAGTGAGGCCAGTCTGCAAATAAAACGACAGATCATCGCCCGACCATTTACCGATACCGGTTTTGCGATCCGGCGTTATATTGGGCACCACATCGCCGTCCACGCCGTACACGCTTCCCGCATGGCGCTGAGCATCGATCAATCCACCGAACCAGTCCCGCGGCGTGTGACATTCGCCGCAATGCGCCAGCGCGTTCACCAGATACTCGCCGCGCTGCTGTACCGGATCAACGGCGCCATCGGTTGTCCGCGCGAGGGGTGATAGATAACGCCACTTCCACAACCACACGCCAGGACGAAAATGCAGATACCAGGGCAGCTGGTGCGGCCGATTGGGCTGCGCCACCGCCGGGACGCTGTTCAAGTAGGCCTTTATCGCCAAAACATCTTGCCGCCGCATCCCTGCGTAAGCAACATAGGGAAACGCGGGGTAGTAATTCTCGCCATCCGGCGACAACCCGGCCTTCATGGCGCGCAAAAAATCAGCGTCGGTCCAAGCACCGATGCCGTGCCGCAGATGCGGAGTTATGTTGGGAGCATAGAAGGTGCCAAAGGGCGTGTGTAATGCGCGTCCACCGGCCAAGAATGCCCCTTCCTCATCGGTATGACAGTTGGTGCAACCGCCGGCGCGGACCAGGTACTCGCCGCGCTCAAGCAGCGACGCGCCCGGTGCCGCAGAGGCCACACCGAGCACCGCCGTGCATAATAGAATCAAGCCACGGGCCAGACTCGGGAAGATTGCTATTGTTCCTTCTTTTCGCGGAAGTCCTTGTGGCACGCCTTGCACGCATCCGCAACCGCCTTGAACTTCGCCGCGTATGCATTTTTATCGCTGGACTTTACTGCGTCGTGAAACGCAGACGTCGCTGCCCTGGACTCGTCGGACACCGCCTTGAACTTGTCGGGTTCCGACCAAATGGCATCCAATGCACGCGTCTCTCCGAAATCCGTGTCCTTCGGGAACAATGACTCAACGGTTTGCATGGTTCGTGCGATCGATTCGGCGTGGTACCCAAGATCGTCGCCATAGTCGACTTTGCCGCGCACGATCTGGGCCGCCGCAGCCATGTGCCCGCCCACTGATTTCATAACTCCCTGCCGATACTTGATGATGTCCTCGGTCTCCGCCGCCACCGCAATTATCGTCCACACCGCGGCACCCAGCAACAATAGGCCGGAAAGAGTAGTTTTCAGGATGTTAAGCACCGTGCTCTCCTTTGTTGTTTGAATTTGGGTCCAAGCCGCCTACTTCGACGGCAACAACCGTCGGCAAGTTTCGCAATTTACGACGCGCGCGGCAAGACTTCCCGTGCGGCATCGCGAATGACCTCTACGCCGGCCCCCGGATCGTAAGCGCGTTCACTCAGGGATCGCCGCCACACTTTGGCCCGTGGTTGCCCATGAAACAGCCCGAGTATATGCCGTGTAAGCCGATGCAGGCGGCAGCCGGCCGCCAGCTGCTGCGTGCAGTAGTCCATGTATTGATCGAGCACCGACTCGCGGCTTAATGCGGGTCGCGATTCACCATAGAACCGCCGGTCAACGTCGGCCAATAGATACGGATTAGCGTACGCTTGACGTCCGATCATCACACCGTCTACCGTACCCAAATGCCGCGCCGCCGCATCTAGACTGGTGATGCCCCCGTTGAGTACGATGGTCAGATCAGGAAATTCGCGTTTGATTGCGTAAACCACGTCATAGCGCAATGGTGGGACGGTGCGATTTTGTCTCGGACTCAATCCATTTAACCAGGCCTTGCGCGCATGTATCGCAAACACGCCACAACCGGCGTTGGAAACAATATCAATGAATGCGCATAAGTTTTCCAGTGATGCTTGATCGTCAATACCAATGCGGCATTTGACCGTTACCGGCAGGGCGACGCTGCGGACCATGGCATGCACACATTCGGCTACGCGCTCCGGCTGCGCCATCAGGCAAGCACCAAACCGGCCTGATCGCACGCGATCGCTGGGGCACCCGATATTCATATTGATCTCCTGGTAGCCGTAGTCCTCGCCAAGCCGCGCGCTCAGCGCCATTTGTGAGGGGTCGCTACCGCCGATTTGCAGGGCCACCGGCTGCTCGAAGGCATGGAACGCCAGGGAACGGTCGCGATCTCCGTAAACGAGCGTCTTCGCCGGGATCATTTCCGTGTACAGCAACGTGCGCCGGGTAATCAACCGCAGGAAATAGCGGTCGTGCCGATCGGTGCATTCCATCATCGGCGCCACCGACATCCTGCGGTCCAAGAGCGGCCGCCGATCCATTCGGGATTTGCCTCGCACTACCTAACCCCGATTACTGAGCAGTCGAACGATGTCACTGCGTATCTGCTGGGCGCTGAATCCAAATATCCCGACATATCGCTTTGATATTTTGCCTGCGGCATCGAATACAAGCGTTGTGGGAACCGCCCCGACGCCTTGCGCGACGGATGTCTGCTTGGAGCGATCAGACAAGATGGTGATTCGCAGCGGTTTTTGTTGCTGCTTCAAAAAGCCGTCGATGGCCGCTCGCGCTTCTCCGAAATTTATCGCAACGACCTCAACGTTACGATCTAGATATTCCGCATGGATATCTTGCAGCTGCGGGAACTCGGCCCAACAAGGTGGGCACCAACTCGCCCAATAACTCGCGACAACGACCTTGCCGTGATAATCGGAAAGGTATATAGGTGTCCCGTCGAGCGACATGCCCAGCAACACTCTAGGTCCCGCGGTGTCAGGCAATACGCTACTTTTGACTTCTTCGCCAACAAATTCAAGGGGTTGTTCGACGGGATAGACTTTGGTGACCTGGGCCCGCTCCGGTAGCGGGGCAACAACGGGCGCAGGATGTTTGCGTGGGTTAGCGGCACAAGAAATCAACGAGGCCGCCGCTACGGCAGCGATGATCCCCATGGCAAGGGCGCGTATATGAACACTGAATCGGCTCACGAGAAAAGTAATGTGTCCCGAACAAATTACCCGGCGCGCCGGCGCTGCGACGGCTGGTGGCCAAGAAAATATATCACAACCGCATGCATCCGGGTCGAGTTCAATACGCGCGACCCAGATTTAGAATCCAATTTTCTATTCGGATCCTTTTACCTGCATGTTGGTCGCCCTGGATCGATATGCGGGTTGGTGCAGCAAGCGCAACGCATCGCCGTTAGAGCACCGCCTTGGCGCGCGAGTACTCGCGCTTGACGCAAAAGTGATCCTTCCATTGGCGTTTGGCGCGCATGCCGGAAAGGTATTCCTCGTGCTTGTGGCCGATCGGAAACGGCGGCGGATCCGGGACTCGGGACCACAGGCCCGCCCCACGTCGGACCGCACGTTGATCAACGAGCCAGTCATTGTAACTCTCGATAACAATCCAGCCGCCGGGGCCATCGAGTGCGGCCGCCCTCTGGCGACCATCCATTTCATCCATCAAAGCAATTTGCTCGGGGCTTAGATCCAGCGGCTCAAGAACGTTGTCGTAACCAAATTCTCGAAGCGCATCACCGGCCACCGCAGCCATGATCCGCTGATCGCGGATACTCAATAAATCTTTGTAGATCCCCACATGTTTGTCCGAGATGGGCTCGGCGACCGCCCAATTGTCCTTGGTCTTGCCGCGCCGCTTGGCGATCGGGGTCGTGTAGAAGCCCATCAACGCATCGCTGTAGTCTTCCTGCAAATAAGTGCACAGCCGTTTCAGGTGCTCCTCCGGGGCCCGCACGAAGTCTTCGTATTTGATGTCGAACCACTGATCGGCTGGCAACGCCTCCCGCCATGGCTTCACCGCCGCTTGGCCCATCAGCCACAGCTCGGCGGCGCTATAGATGTTGGTGGGGCCAAACGAGGAATCCAGAAACTCCGCGCCGACATCGCGTCCGTCGCGGTAGATAAAGACGAACTGGGCGTTGGGAAAGTCCTGCAGAATTTGCTCCACATAAAAAAGGTTGTAAGGGGTCTTCTCACCCCAACGTGGCTTGCCCTGCTGTTCGGCATAGCGCTCGAGCATGGCTGCATAGACACCCGCGAAACTCGGCTCTAGGGCGAGTGCGCGTTGTGCAATCTCATCGCCAAATGTGGCGGGGTTCACCGTCATGCCCCAAAACGGCGTACGCAGACCATAGGCCATTTCATGACACAGGGTGCGGAAATTTTCGATTTCGCTCAGGTCGCCATAGGTGAACAGGTACGGCCGGAAACGGGGGTAGTACCAGGCAACCTCGGGTACCGCAA
>CAMYKK010000045.1 GCA_947258975.1 uncultured Gammaproteobacteria bacterium | reverse complement strand
GATTCCCCCATTTGATTCAACAAGTTATTGGTAAACTCATTGTATCAATTGCGGTGGAATCAGGCCTTTCTATTTAGCCGTTAACGGGACAGCAGTGATGCTGACTATGAATTTTACGGCGGTGAGTCGCATGATACAGATTCACGAAAATACGAAACTGGCCATTAAACGCTGCGCTGCAATGTCATACGAATAGTGACTTTACCTCCCTCGCCTCGCGTAATTGTGGAAGAAACTACCTCCACAGCCTCCTTTCGTAGTTGTTCCAGCCATAACAGCCAACTGTCAAAACTGGCTTCGGTGAGCCACACCTTTACCTGTCCCTCTTGATCTCCCGGCGACATTCGTCGAATCACGTTTCGCATTTTTGCTGTGGCTGCCGTTGCTTCAACAACGGTTAAAAGTGGGACATCGTTTTGCGAATCATTATTTTCAAGCTTCAACAACGGCGCCGCTTGTTTTGCCTGATCCTGCATCCATGTCAAGGTCGTTTGCTGAGCAGGTACTTGTGCTCGTAACCGCCGCAATGCGTCGTGCCATGGCGCCCACACCAGTGTATAACCAAGAATCAGCACCAAAACGATGGCACCTAAAGCCAATACTTGCCGCTCACGCGAATTTAGATTGCCGAATACTTCGCGAAGATACGTCATCCCTACCCCTTGGTGATCTTGAATCGCCCGCTGACCCGGTTGTCGCGTGACCCGGATGACAGTAGCTCCGCCGCAACCAACGAATCTTCAGCAAATTTCTTTTTAAGTTTATCCAAGCCGGCAAAATCCCTGGTGATACAGGTTACTGTCAGTGCGTTGTCGCGAAAACTGATTTCTTCAATCTTCCCCTGCGCAGCGGGTACGGCACGGGCGACTGCGGATAGTAAGATCTGAAACTCGCCCTCCCCCACGTACCCAGATCTCAATTTTTTAAGTCGTTGCTCCATTTGCAGTCTGGGATTCACAATACGCTTAGCATCGGGAAATGCCTCTCGAAACTCGATTTCAATTTGTTCAGTGAGCCGCTTCTCCTGCGACGCGAGCTGAAAATACTCATAACCACTCGCGACGAAATAGATAACGCATGCGGCTGCTAGCACCGCGGCGGCGATTTTATACCTGCTGTCTTCTTGGCCCTGGTGGCGCGATTTATAATCACCCTGCAAAAGATTTCCAGTGATATCAATGTGCGTGTGATGCGCGAGCCACTCTGAAAAGTCTGGGCCGATGTCCCATTCCCTGACCATTGTTCCACCCATGCTAACCAAATGACGCGCGATCTCCGGATCTTGGCAAGCAATGGCAATGTCCTTGCGCGCAAGGTCATGCCACCACAAATCCAGTGAATACGTGTCCAGAACCGCGCCTTCATTAGGTGCCGTGCGGATGAATATCAAGTCCGATTCAGTGCGCACGATGGTCGCGTCGGTCTGTGGATGAATTGGTATCAACAGGTATTCTGGAACCAAGGCATCTATCGAAAAGGGTAATTGCCCTATGGCTTGGTACCAATTATTGATCTTTGCTTTGTCAAGAATCGCCACGGTGGCGTTTACACCCGGCTTCCAGTCCAGCAACACAAAATGAAGCTGTTCGACGTCGCTGGCAAGGTTGTCCTCCAGGGCATACGGGATTGCGGCCAACGTCTTGCTGCGGCTGCGCGCCGGAACCTTCACCTTGCGCACCGTCACGTCATTGGCGGGAGCCACCGCCACCACCTTGTTTATGTGCTTAGGTGGCGCCAAATCGCCGAGGGAGTCAACGGTGCCACGGCTTTCTACAGTACCATTGTCTTTACATACCACCCATCTATAAGGCTCCTCAATGGCAAAAAAGAAGATCATGACAGTCCCCTGCGCCGTTTAAGTACAATCGCTTTATCGCCATTTGGTTTGCGCTGCACCGTGCTCAGCAGAACTGTGGTCAACCGGCCGAATTTTGCTTCGCTTCTTACTTGAAAATAGCGGCTGCTTATTGTTATTAATGGTTCGACGTTATCTGATTCGGCAGCCATTTCGGTTCGTGTGAGAAACGTTTCAATATCTTGGTATCCGCTCTCACCCCTGCTCTCCATCAATGAATCAGCCGCAGGTTCCGGCAAGGTCTCTTTGGTAAGAATCCTCAGCAATAGCGGAGGGCAGGTGTTGATATTGATCTTGATATCTTTTTCCGGCAACGCAGTGATGAAGGGTGACAGCGCAGTGAGTGTCTTTTCATCGAATCCTTTCACCCAGATTAATTCTCCGATATCGGCAATCATCCGATCGGCCGTCCGATGGGGAATATCCAATCCCAGGTAGTCTGCATCCTCCGCTCCATTGGAGCCGGTTATATCTTGATCTGCGTCTATCCAATCGATCAGTGCATCGGCTATCGCTTCATTGATCTCCAGTACGCTCAAAAGCCGAGTAAATAACGGATACCAAACGTCGTCACGACCTGATGCAAGATTATTTATGTTGAATAATCCCTGCAGATCCTGCACTTCCGAAAGCAGCGTCCCTTCCTCTACTTTGACTGCGGGCAGCAACGCATTCCATGGTTCCTGCGGGTGATCCACATTATTCTCTTTCCCATCTCGCTCTAGTATCTTCAACGCCCACTGCTCAGCTCCTGCGGTCATTTGAAACCCCTGTTCCGCATCACGTTGATTACTGATTCGCCGTATTCCCAGGTGCTCTTCCTCCACAAGATAGACGCTCATAGTCGTAATCAATACGAGAATGAACAATACCGTGAGCAGCGCCACACCGCTAGCCCGTTTCAACAACGGCGTATGTGTTTGCGGATGACTTCGCACTTTTCAAGTACCGGTAGTCAGCTCTAAAAGACGGCGGTACTGCCGCCCAGAATTCAATGTAACCAGAAACTCTATTCCGTCCGGCATCTTCTCTGTATCCGGCCAATCCGCTTGAATCCCGAGAACTTCATCTTCATTGTAGCCCCAAAAAGAGATTACCACTTCCGATAAGTCATCCAGCAATATTCGTTCGTATTCTGTGCTGTCTTGATCGCGATCGAGCACCCGCCAAGTAATTCGCGATAACTTGCCATCATTGAACCGCCATGCCACGCGCTGTAGACGTTGTATATTGTTCATTGCGGCATTCGGTTGGGCCGATGTCAACCGCAGCAGTTCTCCCGGACCGAGTTCCAAATCGGCCCCCGAAACCAACGCCGCTTCTACATCGCCGAAACCGTCCCGAACCGGCCGCAGCAAGGCATAACGTAGGTCCCGTTCAAACAGCATCATAACTTGCTGCAATTTCTTGAGCTCGTCATTTTTTTGTTCAACCAGCGCACGGTTGTCAATAAATCGATTCAACGTACCGTAGCTTATCGCGGCGATAACAGCGAATATGCCGATGGCAACCATCATTTCCAGCAGCGTAAAGCCCGCCTGATTACGCATATTCAATGGTCTTCGGAATGGCCCTGGACCGATGGTAGTGGCGGTGCGTAACGTGCCAAGTAGCCGAAAATTCTTGCCGCCGTGCGCTCATGATCCTCGTCACTGAAGACATCGACATCAATGCGTAATAAATCAGGATCAGTCGTGCTGGAGATCTTTTGACGCAGATGCCAGGTACGCCCGCCCATAGACGTTTGCTGATCGGTTTCCGAGGCAGCCGGCCAGCCACGGGACAACCTGAGTTCGGCCAAGTGATTACTTGCCACCCACGATCCTACGAGTCGCTCTTCACTGATTTGCAGCACCACCGCGGTACTGCCGATGACCTTACTCACGGCGCCGAGCCCTACCGCGACGATCAATAACGCGGCAAGTATCTCCAACAAGGTGAAACCCGCGCTAGCCTGCTTCATGCGGTTTGCGCTCCACTTCAACGTTCTGATATGCATTCAGATTAACAATGTATTCGAAATCTTTGCCGATAATCGTTAGGAAAAATGGCTGAATCTCACCGAGGGCGTCGACAACCACCAAAGTATTGTCGTCCGGGTCCTTTTCCTGTCCAGAATCAAACCGTACATTCAAGTATTCCGGTATGACACGTGGGCGGAACGCATCATCTCGCTCAACCGGCACCCACTTTTTGTCGAATATAAGAAACTTGTAGCGGCCCTGCGGTTCATCGATCTCAATTCCGTGCAGTCGGCCGGTCAGTATACTTTCGTCGCGGAGATGATCCACTAACGCCGCAAAACGTCGCGCCTCCTGCTCCGCCACCTGGTCAATATCACGTTCGAGGTTAACTGCAATAAGCGCAACGGTAATCCCGATCAGCAGCACCACCACCATGATCTCAAGCAACGTAAATCCACGTGATTTGATATCGTCGCGTGAATGCTGCGCGCGTGGATTGTCTGCAACGCGCAAGACATTTAATGATTGCCTCGAAGACACGGACGGCTACGTCAATTGGTCGATGGCGTAGCCGTCACGCGGGGCCTGGGATGTGATATCCAGGTTGCCGGTCACGGGTTGGTAAAGGGCGTATAACGGCAACGCCGGTCTTGACCCTATTGGCTGTCGTCCAGATTCCAATTACCAACATCCGCAGCGGCTTTCGCACCTCCAGGTTGTCCATCGGAACCATGGGACCACAAGTCGAAATCCATTTTCTCTCCCGGACTAAGGTATTGATACGCATACCCCCATGGATCCGTTGGCAAGCGGTCGATGTAGCCGCCACCTTTCCAGTTTTTGGCGGCTGGGTCCCCAGATGGTTTGCTGACGAGCGATTCCAATCCCTGTTCGGTGCTGGGGTAGTTGAAGTTGTCGAGTTTATAGAGTTTCAGCGCGCTGGATAACGCCCGAATATCGCTTTTCGCCTTCACCACAAAGGCCTCCTCTTGGCGCCCCAAAACTCGCGGCAAAACAAGGGTTGCCAATAATCCTATAATGACCACAACCACCATGATTTCAATCAGCGTAAAGCCTTTGTCACGCATCTTGATTCCTCATCCAATCAACTGATTTAAATCAAAGATCGGCAGTAAGATCGCAAGAACGATTACCAGCACAATCCCACCCATTATTACTATCATCGCCGGTTCGAAAAAACCAACCAGCACTGCTAGGCGAGCTTCCATTTCCCGTTCCAGGGCTGACGCCGCTTTATCCAGCATATGATCCAATTTTCCACTCGACTCACCGCTGGCCACCATCTGTGTCAATAGCGGCGGAAAATTCTGGCTTTTACCCAGGGCCCGGCTGATACTGACGCCCTCAGACACTTCCTCGGCAGCATCCCTCAGATTACCACGTAATACCAAATTGCTGACAACACCTTCTGTCGCGCGCATCGCCGATAACAGTGGCACCCCGCTACCGGTCATGATCGCCAAGGTGCGCGCCAGTCGGGCAGTATTCAATGTTCTGCTCAAACGGCGCACACCGGGCAAGTTCAACAACAGCTTGTGGAAGACGTATCGTTTCTTGGGGTCGCGCAACAGAAACATCAAACCGAAGATCAAGATTAACAATCCGCCAAGAATCCAGACACCATAGGCACGTAAAAATTCACTCAGGCCGATCAACCCGCGGGTCAGCAAGGGAAGCTGCTGACCGGTATCCTCGAAGACCTTCACGACTTGCGGAACAACATAAGTCAGGAGTCCGGAAACGATCAATATCGCCACTACCGTCAAGATGATTGGATATATCATCGCGATGCTGATGCGCTGCTGTAATCCTTGACGCGCCTCCAGATAGTCCGCCAAACCTTCCAGCACCACGTCCAAGTTGCCGGATTGCTCTCCCGCGGCTACCGATGCATGATAGATTCCTGGAAACGAGCGTGGATAATCCGCGATCGCATCGGCCAATGACCTGCCCTCTAATACCATGGAGCGGATTCCACTCAACACGCTCTTGACCTGGTATCCCTCAGATTGCTGTGTCAACGCGGACAACGATTCCTCAACCGTAAGTCCTGAGCCGAGCAACGTGGCGAACTGTCGCGTGATCACGCACAGATCATTGACCTTAATGCGGACACGCCGCGTCGGGCTGCCCGCTTGCCGTTGTGGAACATCCTCGGCAACGACGATTACCGATAGCGGTGTCAGTCCTTTTTCCCGCAATTGTTGGCGGACCTGACGCGCCGAATCGCCGGTCGAGACGCCTTTGCGCGTGCGGCCGCGGGCATCCAGGGCCTGGTATTCGAATGCACCCATATCCAGCTAATTCATGACCGTGTGCTCACTCGGCGAGGGTGACGCGCAGCACCTCATCCAAGCTCGTTTTACCACTGAATACCTTCATAAAACCGTTTTCGGCGAGACTTGGCGATGATCGGCGCACATATCGCAGCAACTCCTCCTCACTGGCACGATCGTGGATCATCTGGCGTGCCGCGTCGTCCATCACAATGAGTTCATAGATGCCCGTGCGGCCGCGATAACCGGTGTAATCACACTGATTGCATCCCGCCGATTTGTAAATCGTGGTATCGATGTCCTCGTATTTCCCCAGCAATGCCATCTCTTGGGGCGTCGGGGTGTAGGTTTGTTTGCAATCTTCGCATAGCCGGCGCACCAGGCGTTGCGACAATACCCCCAATAAGCTCGAGGACATCAAAAAGGATTCAATTCCCATATCCATGAGCCTGGTCACCGCACCAATGGCCGTGTTCGTGTGCAATGTCGATAATACGAGATGCCCGGTAAGACTGGCCTGGACGGCGATCTCGGCGGTCTCCAGATCCCGTATCTCACCGATCAACACGACGTCAGGATCTTGCCGCAATATGGAACGCAAGCCACTGGCAAAGGTCAGTCCAATTTTGGTATTGATCTGGGTTTGGCCGACACCGTCAAGATCATACTCGATCGGATCCTCCACGGTAAGAATATTGAGTTGTTTTCGATTCAGGCGTATCAGCCCGGCGTAGAGCGTCGTGGTTTTTCCGGAACCCGTCGGCCCGGTAACCAGCACGATACCGTGAGGCGAATGAACGAGCCGATCAAATCGGGACTGAAGCGCAGACTCCATGCCGAGTTTGCCGATATCAAGCCGCGCGGTCTGCTTGTCGAGAAGACGCAGCACCACACGCTCGGCATGCTGGGTCGGCAAAATAGATACGCGCACGTCCACTGGGTGATCGCCCACGCGTAAGGAAATTCTTCCATCCTGCGGCAGGCGCTTCTCGGCGATATCGAGCCGCGACATCACCTTCAGCCGCGATACCAACGCACCGTGCAATCCGCGCTGTGGCTCCACGACATCCCGCAATATTCCATCAACTCTGAAGCGCACCACCGACCTGTCCTCGAAAGCCTCCAGATGAATGTCGGACGCCCCCTCGCGAATGGCTTGGGTGAGAAGCGCGTTGATAAGACGGATTATCGGCGCCTGATCCGCTTCTGCCAGTAAATCGGTAGCCTCCGGAAGTTCATGCGTGAGACGCTCGAGATCCAACTCCTCTCCAAGATCAACGACCATCTGGGTGGCCTCGGATTGACTCTTGTCGTACGCGTGACGAAGCAAGCTCTCGAACCGGTTCTGATCCAGTTGGTGAAACACCACCGACTTACCGAACTTGCGACGCAATTCGGTGACAATATCTAGCGACGGCGGTGACGAACACAGGACGTGATAATGCCGTTGATCACGATTTGCTACGAGCAAGTTATGACGCTTGGCAAACGGATAGGGAACTGCGGTGACGACTTCGGCGTCTATTTCCGCCGTCCAATCACGTTGTTCATCGTTGGCGTTTATGTATTCCGGGCTGGTGGCCATATTTGCCTACTGACTTTGGCGTTGAGTCTCCCATTGGGCGTCGGGCAGAATGGGTGATTCGACCTCTGGGATCAAGCGTTGCGTATCCGGCTGCCCCCAGCGTTGAAGTTGTTGAATGTACTCATATTTATCTTTGGTAAATCCATCGAGATCCTTGCCGGTGCGAATGATCTTCGGGCGCAGAAATATCATGAGATTTCTCTTGACCGCGGACTTGGATTTTCGCCGGAAAAGTGCCCCCACCAACGGGATCTTGCCAAGCAACGGCACCCATTCCACCGTATCCACGAAATCGTCACGTATCAAGCCGCCCAGAACCACGATCTGTCCGTCTTCCACCTGCACCGTCGCCTTGATCGATCGCTGGTCGGTGATGAGATCCGAGGCACCCTGGACAGTGGTGGGGCTGACGCTCGAGATCTCCTGCGATATCTCGAGACGAATGGTATTACCCTCGTTGACCTGCGGGGTCACCTGCAAGTTCAGACCGACATCCTTACGTTCGATGGTCTGAAACGGATTCACGACGCCCTGGGTCACCGCGGCGCCGCCACCAGTGCCATCCCCCGTAGTGGTAGTGACCGCGGTGCCGGTATCGACGTTAGTTGTGAACTGCCCGGTGATAAAAGGCACCTCTTGGCCGACGATGATCTCCGCGGGTTCGTTATCGAGTGTCAGCAGCGTCGGCGTGGCCAAGATGTTGGTGCTCGAGTCCGATCTTAGAGCACGCAGCACGACTTGCAGATCGGGTACCACGTCGCCGAAGATGTTCTGCACCAGATCGTTTATAAAACCCAGTGTCATGCCGCCGGTGATGTCACTGAATTCGGTGTTAAACGCGGTTTGCCCCGTAGGAGTATTGGCGTAAGTCGCTTGCCACTCGACACCCAAATCCGCTGCTTTGTCCGCCGAGACTTCCGCAATGATGGTCTCAACAACTACTTGCTCGCGGCGCACATCGAGTTTTTCGATGACGCTCTTGATGGTTCTGAAGTCATCATCGGAAGCACGCACCACCAGGCTATTGGTCGCCTCGTCCGCCTGCACCGTCACCTGGGTCATCGACGCGGTTTTTTTATCTTGGCCCCGCTCGGCAACAACCACCTGATTTAAAAGTTCGACCAAGTCACTCGCAGTCGCAAAGCGAAGGAAGACCACATGGATATCCCCTTCCGCAGGCCGCTCGATATCCAGTTGATCGATCACCGCCTGCAACAGGCGAAACTCGTTATCGGGCGCGCTGATTACCAATGCGTTAATGGCGTCATCCGCTTGCACAGACACCTGGTTGGCCGGCGATTTGGGGTCTCTGGGTTTTCCCAACGACGTCACCAGCTGTGACAGGATTGCGCCCAGCTGGGTGGCCTGGGCGAACTTGAGATACACGACATGAATATTAGAACGACGATCTGGAATGTCGACCCGCTCGATGATGTTGCGTAAACGTTCGACGTTGGCCGCAGTATCGGTAAACACCAAAGTGTTGGTCGGTGAATGGGCGGCAAAGTGGCTCGTGGGCGGTAACAGTGGCCGCAATATCGGTATCAATTCTTGTACTGACGCGTGTGTGAGTTGATACACCTGAGTAATCTGCGCATCGCCTTTAAGGTTGACGGGGCTCAACGGCGTCGGTCGTTGCTTGACCACATTGCTGGGCACGATCTTGACCACATCACCGGACGGGATGGCGGAAAAATTATGCACCTCCAGTACGGACAGGAAAACGTTGTACAGCTGTGCCGCGTCCAATGGTCCCCCTGACACCAAGGTGACCTTGCCTTTCACCCGCGGGTCGATAATAAAGTTCCGGCCCGTCACTTCGGACACGGTGTTGATCAACGCGCGGATGTCAACGTCTTGAAAGTTCAAGGTGATCTGCTCGTCTTTGCCCCCGGGCGCAGCACCCTGCTCCACTTGCGCCACTACTTGTGGTTGCGGCGCCGCCACCGCATCCATCGTCGAGGCCATTACGACCTCGTCGTTTTGACTGCGCAGCCAGTGACCCGCCGTAACCCCGCCGGCGAGAAAAATCCCGGACAGGGTGACCGCGAGCCTGATGCGTCTTTTTTGATATCGGCTGATGTTCATGCGGCCTCGTTACTATGACTCAGATACCAATTGTACGTTTGTTGGACACCGTCGCGCAGCGAGATTTTCGGTCGCCATCCAAGATCGAAGATCCGCCCCGAATCCAGCAGTTTTCGCGGCGCACCGTCGGGCATCGACGGATCGAACATAACTGATCCCTGATAGTTTAGAGTATCGGCGATCAGGTTGCCGAGTTCCTGAATACTGATTTCTTCCCCCGAGCCCACGTTGAGGACCTCTTGCGTGGGCTCGTGTTCCAATATGAACAGGCACGCATCGGCCAGATCATCGACATGCAGAAACTCGCGCAGCGGACGCCCGGTACCCCACAAGGACACGCGCTTTTGCCCACTGAGCTTCGCCTCATGGATCTTGCGCATCACCGCCGGCAGGACATGTGATGTATGCAGATCGAAATTGTCGTTAGCGCCATAAAGATTGGTAGGCATCAATGAGATATAGCGGGTACCGTATTGATTATTATACGCTTCACACATCTTAAGTCCCGCGATCTTAGCGACTGCGTAGGGTTCGTTGGTTGTTTCCAATGCACCCGACAACAGAAATTCCTCGCGCATCGGCTGCGGGCAATCACGCGGATAGATACAGGAGCTACCGAGGAATAAAAGCCGTTTCACGCCATGTTTGTACGCGCTATGAATGATGTTCGTTTGCATCATTAGGTTCTGATAGATGAATTCAGCACGAAAGGTGTTGTTCGCGTAAATGCCTCCGACCTTGGCCGCCGCCAAAATAACGATGTCAATGTTATGCTGCGCAAACCAGGACTCCACATCCTGCTGCCGGGTGAGATCCAGTTCCGGCCGCGATTGTGTCACGATATTCGGGTACCCGGCGCCGCGCAATCGACGTTCTATAGCAGATCCGACCATACCCCGGTGCCCGGCGATGTAAATTGCTGCGTTCTTTTGTATCACGATCTGGTCAACCGACACATACGCTGGCACGCATTATTTCATGTTTTCCAAGATTACTCGTTGGACCGCAGCCATTTCCGCCTCCACCGTGGTTGGCGCCGTGCTCTGACCGATTGCGGTATCGGGATCCTTCAGTCCGTGTCCGGTGAGGGTGCATACCACGCGGCTACCTGGCGGTATCGTGCCCTTCTCAATGTCCCGTAGTGCCCCCGCCACGGAGATCGCCGATGCAGGTTCGCAAAAGATACCTTCGCTTCTCGCGAGCAGCTTTTGCGCCGCCAGTATTTCGTCATCAGTAAGTTCATCGAACCATCCATGGGACTCGCGACTTGCGCTCCACGCTTGCTCCCATGATTGGGGGCGCCCAATGCGGATCGCGGTGGCAATGGTTTCAGGATGATCGAGCAACTCGCCGCGTAAAAAAGGCGCGGCACCGGTTGCCTGGTAGCCAACCATCTTGGGCCGGTGGTCAACGACTTTGCGTGCCAATAAGGCACAATTACCCTGACAGAAGGCGCACGCAGCGGTAGTGTGATCACCCGCGGCCGATGAATACTCGCAGTAGCCGATCCAATGGGCAGTAATGTTGCCCGCGTTGCCGACCGGCAGACAGTGAAAATCCGGCACACCACCCAATTGTTCGATTATCTCGAACGCCGCCGTTTTTTGTCCCTGAATTCGATAGGGATTAACGGAATTTACCAAGGTCACCGGAGCCTCATCGGCGATCTTTTTGACCAACGCCATGCCCGCGTCGAAATTTCCCTTTATCTGTATGACCAGGGCGCCATGCATCATCGCTTGCGCCAGTTTGCCGAGGGCAATTTTACCTTCGGGAATCAATACGAACGCAGCCATGCCGGCCCTTGCCGCATAAGCCGCGGCAGAAGCGGAGGTATTTCCGGTGGAAGCACAGATTACCGCACGACTGCCATCCTCAATAGCCTTGGTCACCGCCACGGTCATTCCTCGATCTTTGAACGACGCGGTGGGGTTCAGCCCTTCGTATTTCGCATACAGCGAGACGTCCCGGTCGCGAACAATGGGAATATTGGATAACGGTATCAACGGGGTATCGCCCTCCCCTAGGCTGATTGCCGCCGTATCCCGTTGTAGCGGTAGGCGGTCGCGGTACCGGTCGATCAAACCGGTATAGCGGTCGCGGGGCGGGCCGTCAGGCGCGAGGCTAGTCATTGAAGTGTTCCACGCGCACCCGCTTCACCCGCTGGGTGATGGCCGCCAATGCTTCGATCTTTGCCACCGCTTGGTTCATATACCGTTCTCTCGTGCGCTGAGTGAGGATGATAACCGGGACCGTATTCTCGTTCGCCGCGGGTTCCTTTTGCAGAATCGCTTCAATACTGATCTCGAGATCTCCGAGAATCCGTGCCACATCGGCCAACACGCCGGGCCGATCAACCGCGCTCAGACTTAGAAAATACGCTGTCTCGAACTCATCGGGCGAGACGATGTTGACATGTGCCAGTGTGCCCGGCTGAAACGCCAGATGGGGGACCCGGTTTTCGGGATCGGTAGTCAGTGCGCGTACCACGTCCACGATATCTGCAACCACCGCAGAGGCGGTTGGGTCTGCGCCGGCGCCGGCGCCATAGTGCAGGGTTGGTCCTACCGCGTCACCGAAAACCAATATCGCATTCATCACGCCGTCGACGTTGGCGATCAGCCGCCGATGAGGGATGAGCGTTGGATGAACGCGCATTTCTATTCCGTCCTGATTACGCCTGGCGATACCAAGATGCTTAATTTGGTAACCAAGTTCGCCGGCATGCTTGATATCGTCGCAGGTCAACTGACCGATACCCTCGGTATAAACCTTGTCGAACTGGAGGGGAATACCGAACGCGATCGCCGCCAGTATTGTCAATTTATGTGCGGCATCGACGCCGTCGATGTCAAAAGCGGGGTCGGCCTCCGCGTAGCCCAACTTTTGCGCATCCGCAAGCACGTCCGCAAAGTCGCGGCCCTGGTCCCGCATGCCGGTCAGCACATAATTTGTGGTGCCGTTGATAATGCCTGCGATCTCCTCAATTCGATTTCCCGCTAAACCCTCACGGATTGTCTTGATAATCGATATCCCCCCACCCACTGCCGCCTCGAAAGCGACCATAACCTTTTGCTTTTGCGCGGCTTCGATGATCTCGTTGCCATGCACCGCAATGAGTGCCTTGTTGGCTGTGACCACGTGCTTGCGATTATTGATCGCCCGCAGCATCAATTCCTTGGCGCGCTGCTCGCCGCCAATCAGCTCCACGACCACCTCCACGCGAGGGTCCTCCACGACCTCCAAAGGGTCCTGAACTAATTCGAACCCCGAGGTATCGCAACCGCGATCGCGTGCCACATCTCTCGTGGCCGCCATCGCTATCTGGATTGCACGCCCGGCCCGGCGTGTGATTTCGTTGGCGTTACGCGTCAGCACGTTAACGGTACCGCATCCCACCGTGCCAAGCCCCAGCAATCCAATACTGACCGGTTTCATTTGTGAATTAGGCATTGGCGACCTCCTACTGGCCACGGCGCAACAGCTGCCGAATAGACCGCACCGCCTGACGAATACGATGTTCATTTTCGATTAAGCTGAACCGAACATGCCCCTCCCCATACTCACCAAAGCCAATGCCCGGTGAAACCGCCACGTTGGCGTGTTCCAACAGGTATTTGCTGAAATCCAATGAGCTCATGTCTGCAAACGGCGGCGGTATCCGCGCCCATACGAACATGGTCGCCCTGGGCTTGGAAATCGGCCATCCGGCCTGATCGAGGCCATCGATCAGCACGTCCCGGCGCTTTTGATACGTGTGCCGTACTTGCTCCACCCATTCCTGGGGACCGTCCAGAGCAAGAATGGAGGCCACTTGGATCGGAGTAAACAGCCCATAGTCCAAATAGGATTTGATACGCGCTAACGCACCGATGAGTACTTCGTTGCCGACCATGAACCCTACCCGCCATCCGGGCATGCTATAGCTCTTGGATAGACTGAAGGATTCCACCGCTATGTCTTTGGCGCCGGGGACCTGCAAGATCGAAGGCGCCTGATAACCGTCGTAGACAATGTCGGCATACGCCAGGTCATGCACTACCCAGATATTGTGCTCCTTTGCGATCGTGACAACTTTTTCGAAAAAGCTGAGATCCACGCACTGGGTTGTTGGATTGCTCGGGAAACTCAACACCAGCATCTTCGGGGTGGGCCAAGAGTTGCGAATTGCGGCCTCGAGTTCGGCAAAGAAATCCACGTCTTCCGTCAGCGGCACGTGGCGTATATCGGCGCCGGCGATAATAAATCCCCATGGATGGATCGGATAGGACGGATTTGGCACCAACACCGCATCCCCTGGTTCAACCGTCGCCAACGCCAGGTGCGCCAAGCCCTCCTTGGAACCGATGGTGACAATGGCTTCGGTGTGGGCGTCAAGTTCAACATTGAATCGCCGTCCATACCAATCACAAATCGCCGCGCGCAGGCGCGGTATGCCCTTGGACAGTGAATAGCGGTGGGTGTTACTGCGCTGCGCCGCTTCGCAGAGTTTATCGATAATCGGTTGCGGTGGCCGTTGATCGGGATTTCCCATCCCGAAATCAATGATATCTTCGCCGTGCCGGCGCGCTGCGGCCTTCAACTCATTCACGATATTGAACACGTAGGGTGGAAGCCGCTTGATGCGTGGAAACTGACTCATCGCATCTGTTGATATAGTCTTATTGTTCTTTGTCAACTTTATCTAATAACCTATTGATTAACATATGTTTCAGCGCCGTCACTCATCGGTCGCACACGGTAAGCAGCGCACTTTATTGACCCACGAGGTAGAATGAAATCCGCCCAATCACGATAAGACCGGATGAAGCTACACCTCACGCGCAGCGACAATTTGTACCTCGTGCAATCAATCACCGTGGAGCGCATTGTCATCAACAACCAAGTCTACACCTCGAGTGTAATCATCACGCCACAATCCATCATTACTGACTGGCAACCGAGGCGGTTTGCGGACTTGTCCGCGCACGATTTATTACCGCTGGTAGATCTAGCGCCGGAAGTGGCATTACTTGGAACCGGCAAGCAGCTGCAGTTTCCGGCGCCACACATCACCGTGCCGCTGATACAGAACGCAATGGGGCTCGAGGTCATGGATACCCCCGCCGCGTGCCGTACGTACAATATTTTAGCGAGCGAAGGAAGAAAAGTCGCGGCCGCGTTGGTGTTCGAGATCGTCGACGACGCAGACCCAGGCGCAAAGAGCTGACATGCCTGCATCAGCTACAGCATATTCAAGGTCGATGTCGCAGATCGAATGGGGTTGCGGTCTTTGGATTCGACCGCATTCGCCATCACTCAGTCCGGGCTAGCACAAGCTGTCAAGAGTAAACCCCCGCGTTTCCAATAACGTACGCAGCTTGGCCAACGCTTCAACTTGAATCTGACGGACACGTTCACGCGTAACACCGACATCCAGCCCCACCTTTTCCAGGGTGGCGACATCTCTTCCGCGTAACCCGAAACGACGCTCGACCACTTCCCGTTGCTTGTCGTTCAGCGAACCCAACCACTCGTCGATGTGCTGCAGTACCTTTTCGCTCTGCAGGACCTCAACGGGATCTGACGATTTTTCGTCGGGAATAGCATCCAACAACGTATGGTCCGGGTCCGATTCCAGAGGCGCATCCATCGATGCGATCTTGTCGTCTAGATACAGCATACGCTTGACGTTCTCTACCGGTACGTCCAGCATCCGCGCGATTTCCTCGGCGTTCGGCTCATGATCCAGTTGCTGCGTCAATTGCTTGGCGGCCCGCTGATAGACGTTGATCTCCTTGAGGATGTGCACCGGCAAGCGTATGGTACGAGTCTGGTTCATGATCGCGCGTTCTATGGTTTGGCGGATCCACCAGGTGGCATACGTGGAAAAACGAAAACCGCGTTCGGGATCAAATTTTTCAACCGCCCTAATCAGTCCCAGGTTCCCCTCCTCGATCAGGTCGAGAAACGTCAGTCCACGGTTTATGTATCTGCGGGAGATCTTCACTACCAGGCGCAGGTTACTCTCGATCATGCGTTTGCGCGCCGTCTCGTCCCCTTTTTGGCACAGACGCCCAAAATAAACCTCTTCCTCGGCAGTTAATAGCGCCGAATACCCGATCTCACGCAGGTATATTTGCGTCGCATCCGCGTACGAGGTCGACGATCGCCGCCCACCCGCTGTGGGCTTCTTAACCGGCTTCGCCTTTTTCATTGCCGAGCCCGCTGACGATTGCGGCGCGGCAGCCGCGTCGACCCTGCGGTCTGTTGGTTGTCTGGATCTAGACATGACGTCAGTCACCCCCTGAATCGTAAATTGCCTAGTTAACGCGAAGGGAGATAACGCGTCGGATCAACTGGTGATCCCCGTCTGCGAATCTCGAAATGGAGTTCGACCCGGTTGCTTCCGGAACGGCCCATCTCTGCGATTTTTTCACCCCTCGTCACCCGGTTGCCTTCTTTTACCAGGAGTTTTCTATTGTGTGCATAGGCACTTAGAAACGTTTCGTTATGTTTTACGATAATAAGCTTACCATACCCACGAAGTCCAGCCCCCGCATACACGACCTTACCCGCTGCCGCTGAACGAACCGGTTGGCCGTATTTTCCTGATATGTCAATGCCTTTTCGACCGGCGCGCGGGGAAAAACCAGCGACAATCCGGCCCGTAGTCGGCCATACCCAGCCACGGGATGCGCGTTGCGGACGCGGCGCCGGTGACGGTCTCGATCTCGGTCTCGGTTTTGGCGCGGCGATCTTCGGGGCCGGGTTTCGCGGACGATTGCGCGGGTGCACCGGCGATACCGGCGCAACCGTGCGCAACCGTTGCCCGGGCTTGATCAAGTACGGTGGATCGATCCGGTTCCAGCGTGCCAAGGTCTGGAAATCCAATCCCTGCTCCCAGGCGATGCTGTAGAGCGTGTCGCCTAATCGCACGACGCGTTGCGTCGGCTGCCGGACGCCCGATGAATGATCCTTAACCGGAGCCGGACGCCCTCCAGCGCACGCGGCCAACAGGACGGCACATCCCAGCGCGATGAGGCGATACCTCAATTTAGATAGCGGACAATTACCAGCGTCACTACTGCGAGGCCGAGAATCGCCCATCCGATCTGATCCACTCGTTGATGTAAGAATCGGGAAAATCGCTCTCCACCCCAGTAAAGCAGGGCCGCAACCAGAAAGAACCGGGCTCCCCGCCCCACCAGTGACGCGAGGACAAAGGGTATCACCGCGAGCGCCAACACTCCGGAAGTAACTGTAAATAATTTATAAGGAATTGGCGTAAAACCAGCCAAAAATACCACCCATATGCCATAGTCGTTGAACCAATCTTGAACCCGTTGGAAGCTGTCTTGCGCGTGGTACATGGCTATCAGTGGCTGTCCCACCTCATCGAAAAGAAACAAACCGATCGCGTAACCAAGCAACCCGCCTAACACTGAAGTGATCGTCGTCAATGCGGCGAAATACCACGTCCGCTGGCGTTGCGCCAATACCATCGGCGCTAACATGACGTCGGGCGGGACGGGGAAAAATGAAGATTCCGAGAAACTCAGCAGTGCCAGGTACCGGGGCGCATGGCGATGCGCCGACCACGCCAAAGCCTTTTTATAAGCCCAAGAAAAAATCCGCATCTAAACCTTTCCGGAGACCAGTGGAACAAAGTGTACCGACTCTATTTCCCGTTGCTCGAAGCCTTCTAAGGTTTTCTCTATCAGTACGAGTTTTTGCAGCGCCCTTCCGCCAATCGGGATGACCATTCGTCCCCCTGTCTTGATTTGCTCCAATAGTGATCGCGGTACTTCCTCGGGGGCCGCGGTGGCCAGGATTCCGTCGTAGGGGGCGTGTTCCGGCCAACCCTTTAATCCGTCACCATGCAGGAATTTGATGTTGCGGTATTTCAAGTCGAACAACCGATTGCGCGTCTGGCGGAATAACGTGGTGACTCTCTCAACCGTACACACGTCATCCACCAAATTGGCCAACACCGCCGTTTGGTATCCGCATCCAGTACCGATCTCAAGAACCCGATGCAGATGCTTACCGGCAGTCAATGTCTGCGTCATCAGCGCCACGATATACGGTTGTGAAATTGTCTGTCCGTGACCAATGGGAAGTGCGATATCTTCATAGGCCCTGCTGGCGAGGGCTTCTTCAACGAACATATGCCGTGGCACCTGTCGAATCGCTTCCAATACCCGGGCATCCTCGATGCCGCTCTTGCGCAAGCGGTTCAATAGGCGTTCCCGCGTGCGCGCCGAGGTCATACCTATCCCACGCGGGCGCTGTGTGGTCACGGATTGAGGTCCTTTACCCAATGTCCAATCTCGCCCAGCGTATCGTACCGGGTCAGATCCACGGTAAGCGGTGTAACAGAAACGAAACCGTGACGCACCGCATCAAAATCGGTACCAGGCCCGGAATCCTGTTCTCCCCCGGGTGGACCCACCCAATAGATGGTCCGCCCTTGGGGATCCTGCGACTTTACAACGGGTTCGGATTTGTGCCGGTTTCCCAACCGCGTGGCACGATAACCGTGCACTTTTTCAAGCGGCAGGTCGGGAACGTTAATGTTCAATAACGTGTCACACGCCAATGGATTGCGGTCCAGCATTTCCAGGATACGAACGACGACCTCTGCCGCTGTCTGGAAATGCCGCTGATGCCTGCCCGCCAACGACACCGCTAATGCCGGGAAACCCAAGAAGCGTCCCTCCATGGCCGCTGCCACAGTGCCGGAATACAACATATCATCCCCGAGGTTGGCGCCGCTATTTATCCCCGAAATCACCATGTCCGGTTCGTGCCGCATCAACCCGGTGACTGCCAGATGGACGCAGTCGGTAGGGGTGCCATCGACAAAATAAAAGCCGTTATCGGCGTTACGGACGCGTAACGGACGACGTAATGTCAATGAATTACTCGAGCCACTTTGATCACGCTCGGGGGCAACCACAATGATTTCCGCGCGCGTCGCCAGTGTTTCCGCAAGTTCCCTAAGCCCGGGCGCCATGTAACCGTCGTCATTGCTCAATAGGATCCGCACCGTAGCTCCTTGAAATTAACTGCACGATTTCTTGTAGCACGGATTGTCGCCGAATTCTGTACGCCGAGCCATGTTGGGCCGTGTATTTCCCCAAGGCACCTCGCCATCATCCGGGCAATCTTGATGCAATATACGGGCCGATAAGGGCGATGGTAAAGAACACGAAGGCTGGAATTTGGTCGGGGCGAGAGGATTTGAACCTCCGACCACCGCAACCCCATTGCGGTGCGCTACCAGGCTGCGCTACGCCCCGATGATTGATTGTCGAATCGTGATAATGTAAGAGGAGCTCAATCTCTTAGCATCGCGACTACTTCGTCGAGCTCTCGTATTAAATCAGTTACGATTTCCTTGCGCACACCGCGGCCAGACGGGTTTCCGTCATTGACGTCGGCCTCAAGTTTATTCCTCGCGCCGCTAATGGTAAATCCGTCTACGTATAAAAGCATCCGAATCTGGCGAATCAATAACACTTCATGACGCTGGTAATAGCGCCTATTGCCGCGCCTTTTCACGGGTTTTAGCTGCGGGAATTCCTGCTCCCAGTAACGGAGCACATGGGGCTTGACGCCGCACAATTCGCTAACTTCGCCGATAGTGAAGTAACGCTTGCTAGGAATCGGCGGCAGAATCGAATTGTCGCCCGGGTCCAGCATTCTTATTCGTCTATTTGTCGGTTCTACTTATCGTTCAAGCGCTGTCTCAGATTGTCTGCGTTTGACGCCACACGATCTTTCAGCTTTTGGCTCGCCTTAAACGTCACGACGCGCCGAGCGGAAATGGGTATCTCTTGTCCGGTCTTGGGATTACGCCCCGGCCGTGAATTTTTTTTTCGTACCCCGAAGTTGCCAAAACCAGATAGCTTTACTGATGAACCGTCTTCGAGGGCGCTGCGTATCTTTTCAAAAAACAATTCTACGAATTCCTTCGCCTCGCGCTTGTTGAGTCCGAGTTCGTTGAACAAAGAGTTGGCTAGATCTGCTTTTGTTATGGCCACAATTACCCCTTACGTTCTTAATTGGGCGCCGAACCTATCATCCAACGCAGCTATGATTTCCGAGATGGTGCTGTCCACATCCTCATCCGTAAGGGTGCGTGAAGAGTCCTGTAACGTCAAGCCGAATGCAATACTTTTTCGTCCCGGATCAATACCTTCCCCGCGATATACGTCAAATAAGTTTAGATTAACAATCCGCTTTCCTCCAGCCTCAATTATGGTATTTAGAACCATTTCAGCACTCACCTCAACGCCGACGATTATCGACAAATCCCGTTGGATAGCGGGGAACCGCGACAACTGTACGAACTGCGGTATGTCTCGATGAAGCAAGGATGCCAAGTCAAGCTGGAACAGAAATAACGACGATTCCAAGTCTAGATCCCGTTGCACTTGCGGATGAATCCTCCCCAAAAACCCAACCGCCCGTGATTCGCAATAGATCTCAGCCGCCTGGCCCGGTTGCAAACCGTTCTTATTTGACTGTTTGAATGTAAGACGATTACTACAGCTGGTCAAAGCCAATATCGCTTCGATATCCGCTTTGACGTCATAAAAATCGATCTCTTGCGACGCTTGTGCCCATTGCTCCGGGGCCAGTTTACCGCACACCACACCGCCCAAGCGTAGCTTCTCCTGACGCTTACCATCGTGCGCGTGAAAAGTGCGGCCGACCTCGAACAGGCGAATCCGCCGCTGCTGCCGATTGAGATTAGTGATTGCGGCTTGCACCAAGCCACCACACATATTGGTACGCAGAACCGACATGTTTTCCGCAATGGGGTTGGCTATTCTGATTACACCTTGGCTATCGCCGAACAACTCATTAACCGCGGCATCGACGAAGCTGTAAGTGATAACTTCTTGATAATCACGGTCTGTGAGCAACGTACGGAGCCGGGCCAGCGGCAGCCGCGATTCTGTTAATTGACCCACTGTTTTACTCAGCTTTGGAAAGCTCACCGGGACCCGGTGGTATCCATGTATGCGTATAATGTCCTCGATCAGGTCGCACTCACGCTGCATGTCGAAGCGATGCGACGGCGGCTTCACTTCCCAATGGTGCTTATAGCGCCTGACGCCCCGGGCACATCGCCGTAACATGGTGTCGACTTGATCGGCCTCCATCTGCATCCCCAAGACCTGCTCCAGCCGCGCATGGCGAAGTTTCACCGCCGTTCGTTTGGGCAGCGCGCGCTGTGTAGTCTCGTCAAACACCGGACCGGGCCTGCCCCCCACGATGTCCTGGAGCAGCGCGCTCGCATAGTGAATCGCGGGGAACGGCAGTTCGGGGTCCACGCCACGTTCGAATCGATAGGCAGATTCGCTGTTCAGTCCGAAGCTGCGGGCCCTGCCGGCCACTGCCGACGGGGCAAAATGCGCGGCTTCGAGCACGATGTGGCGAGTCTGGGCGTCGATGCCGGAATCGACCCCGCCCATGATGCCCGCGACGGCCACCGCCCGGTGATGATCTGCGATGAGTAGCGTTTTGACGTCCGGCCGCAGCTCAGAGCCGTCCAGCAACTCAATTGTCTCTCCCGGTTCCGCGGTGCGCACGCGAATTCCGCCCCGCAACCGATCGCGATCGAAGGCATGCATGGGCTGACCGAGTTCCAACATGACGTAATTGGTCACATCAACGACTGGCGAAATCGGCCGGATACCGCAGCGGCGCAATCTTTCACGCATCCATACGGGTGTGAACGCGTGGTTGTCGATGTCTTCGACAATCCGGCCAAAATAACGTGGGCATGCCGCGGGTGCGGATACCACGAGATCGATCACCCGTTCGGTCTGCGCCGCGCAGCCGGGGACGTCGGTGTGCCGCAGCGGGGACCCAGTCAGCACCGACAATTCACGGGCGATGCCAAGAATACTCAGACAATCCCCGCGATTCGGCGTCAAATCGATATCGATAACCCAGTCTGCCAACTGCAGATACGCGTCAACCCGCTGACCGATGATCGCATCATCGTCCAGCAGATACAGTCCCTCCGAACTGTCCTCCAAACCCAACTCCATCCCCGAACATAACATCGCCTGTGAATCGATACCGTGTATGGATGCAGGTTCAATCACGCCGCCACTGGGGAGCGTGGCATTGGCAAGTGCCGTCGGCACGCGCGCGCCCACCATCACGTTGGGCGCACCGCATACGACGGTCAATGGCGAATGTCCGCCGACATCGACCTCACACACCGTCAGCCGCGACGTGCCGGGATGCGCCCGCACGGCCGTCAGCCGACCGACGACTATGTGGGGAAGATCGGGGCCGGCGCGCTTAACCGAATCGACCTCGAGACCCGACATGGTGAGCCGATCGACCAACCCGTCGACATCCATCCGGATATCGATCCAGTTCCGGATCCAACTTTCGCTTACGATCATCGGAACTGGCGCAGAAAATTCAGATCGTTCTCAAAAAAGAGGCGCAAATCGTCCACACCGTATCGCAGCATCGTCAGTCGCTCGACGCCGAGTCCGAAGGCGAATCCGCTATAACGCTCGCTATCCAGTTGCACATGGGCAAACACCTCCGGGTGGACCATGCCGCAACCCAGCACCTCCAGCCAACCGCTTTGTTTGCACACGCGGCAGCCCGCGCCACCGCACAGGACACAACTGATATCGACCTCCGCGGAGGGTTCCGTAAACGGAAAATATGACGGTCGAAAACGAACTTTCAGTTCGGACTCAAAAAATTCGCGAAGAAAATGGATCAACACGCCCTTGAGTTCGGCGAAGCTGATCTCCTCATCCACCGCAAGACCCTCGATCTGGTGAAACATGGGTGTGTGAGTGACATCCGAATCGCAGCGATAAACACGTCCTGGCGCGATAATCCGCAGCGGCGGGGGGTATTCCTGCATGTACCGGATCTGGACCGGTGACGTGTGTGTGCGCAGAACAAGCTGTTCATCAATGTAAAACGTGTCGTGCATTGCCCGCGCCGGATGACCCACTGGGATATTAAGCGCCTCGAAGTTGTGAAAATCGTCTTCCAGCTCCGGTCCGTCGGCAGTTGCGAATCCCATGCGAACGAAAATATCTTCCATAATGTTTATGGTGCGAGTCACTGGATGCAGACCGCCGATCCCCATACCGCGACCGGGGAGTGTCACGTCAATGACATCGTCTTCCAGCTTTTTGGCCACCAACTGCGTCTGTAGTTGCTCGCGTCGATGCGCGATATCTGCCTCTAAGGTTCGCTTGGCTTGGTTCACGGCACTGCCGAATATTGGCCGGTCGACGGCGTCCAATGCGCCGATTCGTTTCAACTGCAGGGTGAGGAGACCCTTTTTCCCAAGGAACCGGACGCGAATATCCTCAAGCGCGTCCAGCTTTGCGGCCGCGTGTATTGCTTGTTGCGCCTCGCGCACCAAAGCATCGAGGTGTTGGCTGCTTACTTCATTCATGAAAATGCAACAAAAAAGGGAAAGGCGGGGGCCTTTCCCTGTCTGCGTGTCGAATTCATTGACTATTGATGCAATGATTCCGCTACAAATCCATTACATGGTCAAGGCCGTTTTCGCCTTCTCCGCGAGATCGTTGAACGCGTGTTTGTCCATCACTGCGAGGTCAGCCAGTATCTTTCGATCGAGCACAATGTTCGCTTTGCTCAACCCATCCATAAAGCGACTGTAATTCATGCCGTGCTCCCGGGCCGCCGCATTGATGCGGATGATCCACAGCCGCCGAAACTGGCGCTTTCGCTGGCGACGATCGCGATAGGCGTACTGCTCGGCGCGATTTACCGCTTGATTCGCGACTTTAAATGTCTTGCTTCGCGCGCCACGATATCCGCGCGCGCGCTCTAACACCTTCTTATGCCTTGCTCTAGCGGCGACTCCGTTTCTAACCCGTGGCATGACGATTCCTCAGCTATACGGCAACATACGTTTGACCCGCGCTTCGTCTGCAGAATGCACCACGAGCACGGATCGCAAATGACGCTTACGTTTTTGCGATTTCTTGGTCAAGATGTGATTAAGATGCGATTGTGACCGCCTAAACCGGCCGGTAGCCGTTCGTTTAAAGCGCTTCGCCGCACCGCGATTAGTCTTTAGTTTGGGCATGTTTACTCCGCAAAATCTAATTCTTTTTAGGGCCGATCACCATCACCATCTGCCGGCCTTCCATCTTCGGGCGTTGCTCGACGTGGCCCAGGTCGTTCAGATCGTGTTCTACCCGCTTCAACAACTCCAAGCCCAACTCCTGATGCGCCATTTCGCGGCCACGGAAACGCAAGGTGACCTTGGTCTTGTCCCCGTTCTCCAAGAACCGTGTCAATTTTTTCAATTTCGTTGCGTAATCGCCGACATCTGTCCCTGGCCGGAACTTGACTTCCTTGATGTGTATCAGTTTTTGCTTTTTCTTTGCCGCCGCGCGCTGCTTGCTATGCTGATAACGAAATTTACCGTAATCCATCACCCGGCACACCGGAGGCTCAACATTTGGCGAGATCTCGACGAGGTCCATGCCCGCGTCTACGGCACGTTCCAGGGCATCTCTAATCGGCAGGATGCCCACTTGCTCTCCATCGCTGCCGATCAAGCGCACCTGTGGTGCGGTGATTTGTTGATTTACGCGCTGCTGCTTTTCTGCGACGATATCTATGTACCTCTGTTGATGGATTATAGAGTGACAGATTACCAAAAGCGGCGGATTGTAATGCCGATTCAGCAGATTCTCAAGACACAATACCGTGTGAATCCCTGTTCTAGAAGGATTTTTTGCCGGTTTCGAGACTCTGAACCACCGCAAGGAATGGTAGGCGCGAGTGGGATCGAACCACCGACCACTACCATGTCAAGGTAGTGCTCTACCACTGAGCTACGCGCCTGCCGAACGGCGGGAAAATACCATACCTTTGAAAGGCGATTCAATTTTCTGCCTCCACCAACGCCAGATTGCCGTTGCGGATCGCATCTAACTGGTCTCGGATTCTCGCGGCCTCCTCGAATTCGAGATTGCGTGCGTGCGCGAACATCTGTTTTTCCATCTGCTTGAGCAATTTCCCCAACTGCTGCGGGGTTTTCGATCCATATTCCGCCTCACGTTCCGCGATCGCGCCGCGCAATCGCTCTTCGTGCAGATACATTTGCTGAGCGGGTTTCATCTTATCGGGAATGCCATCGATGATATCGCGGATCGCCTTTTCCACGCCCTTGGGGGTGATACCGTGTTGTTTGTTGAATGCTATCTGCTTGTTTCGGCGTCGCTCGGTTTCATCAATGGCGATACGCATGGATTCGGTGGTCCTGTCAGCGTAGAGGATCGCGGTACCATGGATGTTGCGCGCCGCCCGGCCTACGGTTTGAATCAGGGAACGGGTCGATCGGAGAAATCCCTCCTTGTCTGCATCGAGGATGGCAACCAGAGAAACCTCAGGGATATCAAGACCTTCCCGAAGTAGGTTAATTCCGACTAGCACGTCAAACTTTCCCGCCCGTAAATCGCGAATGATTTCCACGCGCTCAACGGTATCGATATCCGAGTGCAGGTAGCGGACGCGAATATCGTATTCACTGAGATAATCCGTTAAGTCCTCGGCCATACGCTTGGTCAAAGTCGTGACCAGCACGCGCTCATTGACGGCCGCCCGTCGGTGAATCTCTGATAACAAGTCGTCGACCTGACTAACGGCGGGCCGCACGACGATGTCCGGGTCGACCAGACCGGTGGGGCGCACCAGCTGATCCACAACCGTGGATGACCGCCGTTCCTCGTAAGCCCCGGGAGTCGCCGAGGTAAAGATTGTTTGCGGTATCAACTGTTCAAATTCATCAAATCGCAATGGACGATTATCCATGGCCGACGGTAACCGGAACCCATAGTTGACCAAGTTCTCTTTCCGCGAGCGATCCCCGCGATACATGGCGCCAAGCTGTGGTATCAACACATGACTTTCGTCCAGGATCAGGAGCGCTTCCTGTGACAGATAGTCCATGAGTGTTGGCGGCGGCTGTCCGGGCTGCCGCCCTGACAGATAGCGGGAGTAATTTTCAATGCCATTGCAGTAACCCAACTCCTGCATCATTTCCATGTCATACAGCGTACGCTGTTCGAGGCGTTGCGCTTCGACCAGCTTCTGCGCGCCGCGAAGTTCGCTAAGACGCTGCTTTAGCTCCATCTTGATGTCGTCAAGGGTATTGATCAGGGTCTCTCTGGGCGTGACATAGTGGGTCTTGGGATAGATCGTGGTTCGTTTCAACTGCTCGTCAACGTCGCCGGTCAGCGGATCGAAGCGCGACAATTTCTCAATTTCGTCGCCAAACAGTTCCACGCGTACTGCCATACGTTCCGATTCCGCGGGAAAGATATCGATGACATCACCGCGCACGCGGAACGTCCCGCGGCGGAGCTGCATGTCATTACGGGTGTACTGTAACTCCGCTAATCGGCGCAGGACCGCACGCTGGTCCAGCATCGCACCTTCCCGCAAATGCAGAATCATGCCGTGATAGGCGGCCGGATCTCCGAGCCCATAAATAGCAGACACCGTCGCCACGATAATGACGTCGTCGCGTTCCAACAGCGCTTTCGTCGCCGACAGACGCATCTGATCGATATGCTCGTTGATCGACGCATCTTTTTCGATGTAGGTGTCGGTACTCGGAACATAGGCCTCAGGTTGATAATAGTCGTAATACGAAACGAAATACTCTACCGCGTTGTGTGGAAAAAAATCGCGCATTTCCGCGTACAACTGCGCGGCCAGGGTCTTATTCGGCGCCATGATCAAGGTCGGCCGCTGCAGTTGCACGATGACATTCGCTATGGTGAAGGTCTTTCCAGACCCGGTGACACCAAGCAGGGTTTGAAAGGCTTCTCCGCGCTGGAGCCCGGCCATCAACTGTTGTATCGCCGCGGGCTGGTCGCCTCCCGGTTCAAAGTCGCTGACTAAGTTGAACTCGCGCATGCTTCACACTGGCCGCGTCCGGAGTTAGTGGTTAAACTACGCCGCGCCCTTACACTACCAATCATCAGATAAATACCGTGGATAGAATCAACCTTTCGTCGCGTGTGCAAGCGATCAAACCGTCGGCAACCTTGGCGGTGACCGCCCGTGCGCGCGAACTGCGCGCCGCGGGTAAAGACATCATTGGCCTGGGCGCCGGTGAGCCGGATTTCGACACCCCGCTCCACATCAAAGAGGCGGCCATCGACGCCATTCGTCGAGGCGACACGAAATACACCGCTGTGGATGGCACCGTTGTCCTCAAAGACGCGATTATCGAGAAGTTCGCGCACGACAACGGATTTCAGTACACAGCCGATCAGATTCTGGTGTCATCGGGCGCAAAACATTGTTTATACAATCTGTTTCAAGCACTTCTTAATAAAGGCGATGAAGTCGTAATTCCGGCCCCCTACTGGGTATCCTACCCAGATATGGCGCTGTTGTCAGACGCACAACCCGTGGTGGTTTCGACCCGCATCCACGACGGCTTCAAAATGTCTCCGGCACAGCTAGACAGCGCCTTGACCAACGCAACACGCCTGTTGATTATCAACAGCCCCAGCAATCCATCCGGCGGCGCATATAATCAGGACGAGCTCATCGCACTCGGTGATGTCGTGCGCAACTATCCGCAAGTGATGGTCGTTACCGATGATATCTACGAACACATAGTGTGGACCGCCGAGCCGTTTTGCAACATCTTGAACGCGTGTCCGGACCTGCGGGACCGCACCGTGGTGGTGAACGGCGTTTCCAAGGCCTATGCCATGACCGGCTGGCGCATCGGTTATGCGGCGGGACCGGCCGCGCTCATCGCCGCAATGAAAAAGATTCAATCCCAGAGCACATCGAACCCGGCTTCGATATCACAAGCCGCGGCGGTCGCCGCGTTATCCGGCGACCAGGCATGCATCCAACCGATGGTGGATGAATTCAGAAAACGCCATGACCGCGTGGTGGCGCGGCTGAATCGATTGCGTGGCGTAAGCGCCATCGCCTCCCAGGGAACGTTTTATAGTTTCCCGGATTTTTCCGGGGCCATCGAGCGCCTGGATGGGGTCAACGACGATGTCGAGTTGGCATCGTATTTCCTCGAGGAGTGCGGCGTGGCGATGGTACCCGGCTCGGCATTCGGCAACCCGGGATACTTGCGCCTGTCGTATGCGACCGACATGGATACGCTGGATAACGCCTTGGACCGGCTGGAGCGGGTGTTGGGCGCGGATTAGCCGATGTTGCAGCCGGGAACGGCTGTGATTTTGGCGGCAGGTCTTACCGCCGCATCCCTTGGCGCCGCTGCGGACAATGACCTGGAGCGGTTGTCGAACATCGCCGACGCCGACTTTCTCCCCATCGACAGGCCGCTCGACCGGCCGCCTTTTTTCCACGCCAAGGCATTGACCGTGACCGAGGACTCGCTAGCCAGCGGTTGGGCGCGCAACCACCAATGTCATCGTCATTTTTCCGTCACCCCTTCGCTGGAGATCGTGTTTCCCAACGGTAAGATCCGCAACATCGCGATCACAGGTTCCAGCAACATCGGCGATGTCACGGTGCGCGGCCCCACAATCCAACTCGAGGACGTCAACGAACAGTCGACGCTGTGCTTCGCTAGCGAAATCCATGTGCTGCAACGCGAGGCGGATGGCTCCTACCGGATTACCGCGGGGCCTTTCTACTATCGATTTCTCGATGGCTATTTCCCCATGGAGGTGGATCTCAAGGTACGTTACCCGTCATCACTGCTGAAGGTTTTACGCGTCGTACCCGGTAACCAGCGTGGCATCGAGGTCACCCGCAACGACGGCGAGGTCAGATTCTCGAGCCGTTTCGAAGGCACGCTGTGGGTGCAGGTGTTCTTCACGCGCGAGTAGCGCCACGCCACTTGCACCCCCGGCCTTGTTGCCGATAAAGTAGACATTGGTGCATCCAGGGACGCACCCCGGATTGTATGTAAGGACATAAGGAGATGAAGCATGGATTGCCACCGCACTGTCGGCCGTTTCCGGCCGGGATTTTCTCTTCTCGAGTTACTGACCGCGCTCACGGTCACCGGGATAATGCTTTCATTGGCTATCCCCTCGTTCCATGGTCAGCTGCAGACCAATCGCGTCCTCACCCATAGCAACGGGATCATAGCGAGTCTGCATCTCGCCCGCGCCGAGGCGATTCGCCGCAACGGCACAATCATGGTATGCGAAAGCCGCGACCTCGAGTCGTGTACCGGGAGCGCAGACTGGAGCCGGGGTTGGATTGTATTTGCCGATGCCAACCGGAATAATCGCCGCGATCAGGGCGAGCCGGTGCTGCGTGTCCAGGCCCCGGCGAGCCCCGGTGTCCGGATTGATTTCAACGGCGCCGGAAGAAATGGCGACCGGTGGTTGCACTACCGTCCGACCGGCAGCACCAAGAACGGCACGTTTACCGTTTGTGACCGCCGCGGCGCCGCCCACGCCCGCGCGGTGATCCTCTACCGCACCGGCCGCCCGCGGGTGTCAACCCGCGACGCGGGCGGAAATCCGTTGCGATGCCCTTCGTGACTTGACCGTCGCCATCGGAGGCCAGTACGATGCGCCCTCGCCCTGATCCCCGGTAGCTCAGTTGGTAGAGCAGGTGGCTGTTAACCACCCTGTCGGCAGTTCGAGTCTGTCCCGGGGAGCCAAATCTCCTTCTTTAATCAGCGCCTTACAACTCACCTCTGCAACTGCGTCGTGCG
>CAMYKK010000044.1 GCA_947258975.1 uncultured Gammaproteobacteria bacterium | reverse complement strand
AATCTCGCCGCCGGGCTCACGAGCAAGGACGATACCCTGCCCAAGCGCTTGCTGGAGGAGGGTGCCAACGCCGGTCCCGCCAAGGGCAAGGTCAACGAGCTGGGCAAGATGCTGCCCGAGTACTACACGGCACGCGGCTGGGACGAGAACGGCGTCCCCACCGCGGAGACACGGCAACGACTGGGCTTGGCCTAGGAGGTTCGCATGCAACATATCGTTATTGGCGCCGGTCCTGCCGGCGTAGTCGCCGTCGAACATCTGCGCACCTACGACCCTGACGGCAAGATCACCTTGATTGGCGATGAACCGGAGCCGCCGTACTCGCGCATGGCGATCCCCTACTATCTCATCAACAAGATCGACGAACAGGGGACCCATCTTCGCAAGGGCGCCGGTCACTTCGACGCGCTGGGGGTCGAGGTGCTGCAAGACCAGGTCACCGCGGTGGACCCGGGCGCTAAGTCGGTGAGCCTGGCCGGCGGCGCCAGCGCCGCCTACGACAAGCTGTTGA
Source organism: uncultured Gammaproteobacteria bacterium (assembly GCA_947258975.1). GTDB lineage: Bacteria > Pseudomonadota > Gammaproteobacteria > Arenicellales > JAANXG01 > CALZGZ01. Next base: position 42,126 of record CAMYKK010000044.1, on the reverse strand, counting down.
TCGCCACCGGTTCCAGTGCGCTCACGCCGATGATACCGGGTGTGGAATCCCCGGGTGTGTATCGCTGCTGGACGCTGGCGGATGCACGCAACATCGTGCGCCTGGCGCGACCCGGCAACTCGGTGGTACTGATCGGTGCGGGATTTATCGGCTGTATCATCCTGGAGGCCTTGGCGGCGAGCGGCGCCGAGTTGACCGTGGTGGAGGTCGAGAACCGCATGGTGCCGCGCATGCTGAACGACACCGCCGGCAACCTGATCAAAAAGTGGTGCGAAAACCACGGCGTGAAGGTGCTTACCTCCACCAAGGTGCAGGCCATCGATCAGGGGTCCGGCGAACGCGCGTTAAACGTGGTGTGCGACAGCGGCGAGGGCATCGCCGCGGACATGGTGATCACTGCCACCGGCGTGCGCGCCAACACCGAGTTCTTGGAAGGCAGCGGCGTCAACGTGGACCAGGGCGTGGTGGTCGACGAATACCTGCAAAGCAGCGCCCCGGATATCTACGCAGCCGGCGATGTGGCGCAGGGCAAGGATTTTTCCACCGGCGGTTTCAACGTGCAGGCGATTCAGCCCACCGCCGTCGAACACGGACGCATCGCGGCGCGGAACATGGTGCAGGGTCACGGCCACGTGCACCGCGGCAGCGTGAACATGAATGTCCTGGACACCCTCGGTCTCATCTCCTGCTCGTTCGCGATGTGGATGGGCGTCGACGGCGGAGACAGTGCGGAGGTAAGTGATCCCGGATTGTTCCGCTATGTCAATCTTCAATTCCAAGACGATATGCTGGTGGGCGCCTCCACGCTGGGCCTGACCGAACACGTCGGTGTGCTGCGCGGACTGATCGAGAGCAAGGTCAAGCTCAACGGCTGGAAAGATAAATTAAAGCAGGATCCGACCCGCCTGATGGAGGCATATATCGCGAGTACGCAGGCCTTGGGGCACAACGCACACGTGATATGAGGATCACGCTGAAGTTGTTTGCGACCCTGGGCGACTTGCTGCCTGAGCGCGCCAAGGCCAATACCTTGGATGTGGAGGTGCACGAGGGCGCTACGCCCCATCAGGTGATCGATCAGTTTCACGTGCCGCGGGCGATGGCGCACTTGGTGCTGTTGAACGGGGTGTATGTGGAAGTCGACGATCGCGACAAGCCGATCATCCATCCCGGTGATGCCATCGCGATCTGGCCGCCGGTGGCGGGAGGCTGAATGGGTGATGAGACCGCGGGCGAAGCGGAGGTGCGCGTGACCAAGGACATGGCGCTGTCGCATGCGGATTTTTTTCGCATTCTTCCGGTGTTGCTGAATAGCGAGAGTTACGCGATCGACGGCAACAACGTTCGCGTCACGCGCGGGCGGGGACAGATCGAGATCCGTTTGTCCGCGGAGGGCCATCGGCAGATGGCGGCGCTGCGCCTGCCCAGGACCCAGGTTGAGCTCCGGTTTCGCGATTGCCCGGCGCCGGCGGTGGACAGGTTCCTCGCCGACTTCGATTTGCGCTATCGCCGCGGGGGCGGTTAAATTATGGCGGGGCCAGAAGGAGCTCGGGAATCCATGAGTGTAGGCAACTTACAAGACAAGCTGGGACGGCCGGTACGCGATCTGCGCATTTCGGTGACCGACCGGTGTAATTTCCGCTGCGTGTACTGTATGCCCCGGCAGCAGTTCGGCCCCCGACACGCATTCCTCCCGCGCCGGGATTTGCTGAGCTATGAGGAGATCGCCCGCGTCGCCCGGGCCTTCGTGGAACTGGGAGTCACGAAACTGCGCATCACCGGGGGTGAGCCGCTGATCCGCCATGAGCTGGAGCACCTGGTCGCCAATCTGGCGGCGCTTCCCGGCGTCGACGATTTGAGCCTGACCACCAATGCCTCGCGCCTGACGCGCGACAAGGCGCGTATCTTGAAAAGCGCGGGTCTGACACGGGTGACGATCAGCCTCGATGCGCTGGACGATCGCACCTTCATGGCGATCAACGATGTGGATTTCCCGGTCAGCAAGGTGCTTGCGGGACTCGAGAACGCCGAGGCCGCCGGCCTGGCGCCGATCAAGGTGAACATGGTCATCAAGCGCGGCGTGAACGAACACAGCATTATCCCCATGGCGCGGTTTTTCCACGGCACCGGTCATATCGTGCGTTTCATCGAGTACATGGACGTCGGCCATAGCAACGGCTGGCGGTTGGACGATGTGCTGCCCGCCACCGACGTTGTCGCACAGATCAACAGCGAGCTGCCCATCGAGCCGGCGGATCCCAACTATCGGGGCGAGGTCGCGAAGCGCTGGCGGTACCAGGACGGCGGCGGGGAGATCGGCATCATCTCGTCGGTCACCCAGCCGTTTTGTCATGAGTGTGCGCGCGCGCGGTTGTCTGCCAAGGGCACCTTGTACACGTGTTTGTTCGCCACCGACGGTCACGACCTGCGCCGGCAGATCCGTGACGCGCGGCTGTCCGACACCGAGCTGCGGCATCATGTCGCATCGATTTGGCAGCGCCGCGCGGACCGCTATTCACAAATCCGCACCGAGCATACCGTGAGTCTACCCAAGATCGAGATGTCGTATATCGGCGGCTAAACAGCAACGGGGTCAGCCCCCCTTCGAAGGGGGGCTGACCCCGTTGGTTTACTTGTCCAATAGCCGTGGCATCAATTCGACGAGGTTGCACGGCCGGGTGCGATAGTCGAGCTGGGAGCTGATGAGTTTGTCCCAGCCGTCGGCACAGGCGCCGGAGGAACCGGGCAGGCAGAAGATATACTTGCCGTTGGCGACCCCGGCCACGGCGCGCGACTGCAGCGTCGAGGGTCCCACCGAGTCGTAGGAGATGACCCGGAACATCTCACCAAAGCCGTTGATCTCCTTATCAAAAAGTGGTTTCACCGCCTCCGGGGTGCCGTCCCGGCCGGTGATGCCGGTGCCGCCGGTGGTGAGCACCACCTGGGTCATCTCGTCGCTGATCCATTGGGACACGGCAGTGCGGATGCGATAGACATCATCCGGTGTGATCTGCTTTTCCCGCAGTGTGTGTCCGGCTTGCTCCAGCCTGTCGATCAACAGTTTTCCGGACTTGTCCGTGGTCTCGTCGCGCGAGTCGGACACCGTCAATACCGCAATGTTCAGTGGCACGAATTCACGGTCGGTCATGGGGCGCTCGCATATTGTTAACGGGGAAGGCGGGTGATTTTTGTCCCGCGGCTGCGTTTGAATGCAAGTTCGGCCTCGATCAGCTTGCCGCTGATCAATTGAGTGTGGTGATCGGCAATCGGCGTGAGACCGGTCTGGTCGTGACTGGCGACGAGGATCGCCATGCCCTCATTGCGTAATTCATCAATCAACTGATAGGTGCTGATGCGGGACTGTTGATCCATGTTGGTAGTCGGTTCATCCAACGCCAGCACTGACGGATTCACGATGCGCGCCCGTGTCAACGCGACACGTTGCTTTTCGCCGCCGGACAACGATCTCGCGTTGCGGTGCGCGAGATGGTCCAACCGTGCCCAGCGCAGCGCGTCGGCGACCTTTTCGTAGATACGCGCCCGCGGCTCCTTGTGCAGGCGCAGGCCATATGCCACGTTTCGCTCGACCGAGGTGTCCAGCATATAGGGGTCTTGATGCAGATAGACCACGTTGCGCTGGATCCTTGCGCGGGCTTTGGCCCACGACATGTCGATATCGTTTATGCGCACCTTGGCGCTGTCCGGCTTGATCAGGCCCGCCACGATCTTCAACAGCGTGGTTTTGCCGGCGCCGTTATCGCCGCTAATCAGCGTACACACCCCCTCGCTCACCGCGAATTCGTCGATGTTCAACAGCACCCGGTCACCGAACCGTTTGGTCACGTGACGGAATAGGAATAACGGTGGTTTCATGCCTGCATCGCCAACCGGTGTCGCAACGTGGACAGTGAGTAATTGAGTACCAAAGCCAACACCAGCAATACTATACCCAACGCGATGCCCTGGGCGAATTGTCCTTTGCTGGTCTCCAGGGCAATGGCGGTGGTGATGTTGCGCGTGTAGTTGAGGATATTCCCTCCCACCATCATCGAGCAACCCACCTCGGCGATGATCCGGCCAAAGGCGGCGATCACCGCCGCGAATAATCCATATCGGACCTCGTGCATCACGGTAAACATGGCGCGCAGCGGGGTCGCCCCCAAGGTGTGGGCGGTCTCCCACACACGCCGATCGGCGGATTGCAGGGCCGAGTGCCCCATGGCCACCAAGATCGGAAAACTGAGGGCCATCTGCCCGAGTACCATTGCGGTTTGCGTGAACAGCAGTTTGAGGTCTCCGAGCGGACCGCTACGCGACAGGGTCAGATACAGGGTCAGCCCGACGACCACCGCGGGCACCGCGAGCAAGGTGTGAAACAGCGACACCAATGTGCGCCGGCCGGGAAACTCGAAGTGGGCCAGGGCATAGGCGGTGAGCAGTGCCGCTGGCACCGTGTACAGGATCGCTTGCAGCGATACGCCAAAAGAAATGCTGATGATGGCCCACAGTTCCGCGTCGCCGGACACCAGCAGGCTCAGGGCCTTGAGTGAGGCGTCGGTCAGGCTTTCCATCAGTGCGTCGTGGCCAGGGGGAAGAACAGTGTCTCGTTGTTAATCCGGTAGTTCTTGATGATGTCCTGGCCCTGCTGTGAAGTGACCCACTGTATGAGACGCATAGCGCCTTGGAAATTAATGTCCGGGAAACGTTCGGGACTGACCGCCAGGATGCCGTAGCGGTTATACAAGCGCTCATCGCCCGCCACCAGCAACTTGAGATGGGGGAGGGTCGCTTTGTGGGCAAGCCATGTACCACGGTCGGTAAGGGTGTAGCCGTCCAGTTCTTCGGTCATCTGCAATACCTTGCCCATGCCCTGACCTGCTTCCCGATACCACGCGCCGCCGGGCGTAATACCGGCCTGCCGCCACAGCCGTTGTTCACGCTTATGGGTTCCCGAATCGTCGCCCCTCGAGACAAAGGGGCCTTTAGCTTGTTGAATTCTTGCCAACGCCGCCAGTGCGTCGTTCAGCCCCTGGATTTTTGCGCCGCCAGATTCGGGTCCGACGATAACGAAATCGTTATACATCACGTCGCGGCGGTTGACGCCGAAGCCCGCGTTCACAAACTTTATTTCGTCGTCATATGCGTGCACCAGCAACACATCCGCGTCGCCGTCACGGCCCATGCGCAGCGCCTTGCCGGTGCCGACGGCGACGACGTGAACCTGGTAGCCGGTCTGTTTTTCAAACGGCGGCAGCAGCTGCTGCAGCAGGCCGGAATTATCGGTACTGGTCGTGGTGGCCAGTCTGATCGGGCGCTGCGCGGCGGACACCGATGGTATCGCCATGGATAGGAACAACGCGGCGAGGGTGAATGCTTTGATAAATTCATTGCGCACCAAGGGGCTCCGGTAGTATGGTTATTTTTTAGTGGATAATCTTTACCGTTGTAAGGGTCGCAATGCAAGTCCAGTTACGCGAGCACCGATTCGATCCCTGGCAAGAGGTCGCCGACCATCAGTCGCAGCGGCTGGGCGCCGCCGGTAAATATGGCGCGACAGCTGTTTTTATCGGGACCATGCGCGATGCCAACGAGGGCGAGGCGGTATCCGGCATGACTTTGGAGCATTATCCGGAGATGACGGAACGTCATCTGCGCACGATCGCCGAACAGGCCATGTCTCAGTGGGACATCATCGATGTGCTCATCCTTCATCGTATCGGTGAAGTGGTCCCCGACGAGCCAATCGTCCTGGTGGCGGTGTGGGCGGGGCACCGGGCAGCGGCCTACGACGCCAACCGATTCATTATGGAGGAATTGAAATCCAAGGCGCCGTTTTGGAAAAAAGAACAGACCGCCTCCGGGCCGCGCTGGGTGGAACGCAACAGCCCGGGTTAAACAATTTCACTGAAAGGCAACACCTGTACCAGAGAGCCGGCCTCCGCGGTTTCCGCTTCCAGCGGCAGCACGATGAAACAGTTGGCGTCCGCCATCGAGGTGAGGATGCCCGACCCCTGCGGCCCGGTCTTGTCGACCGCCAGCTGACCATCGGCATCGCGGTACAACATGCCACGCTGATACTCGGTGCGGCCCGGTTTTTTGCGCAGATTCGACCTGCAACGCGCATCCAGCAGCAGCGGCGGTGTACAGCGCTCACCTTGTAATGTTCGCAGCGCCGGTTGTACGAACAAATAGAACGTTACCATGACCGACACCGGGTTTCCCGGCAGCCCGAAGAAATACGCATCATTGATCTTGCCAAACGCCAACGGTCGGCCGGGTTTCATGGCCACCTTCCAAAAATCTATCTGCCCCAATTGTTCCAGGGCCTCTTTGACGAAATCCGCTTCGCCGACGGAGACGCCGCCGGATGTGATCAACACGTCGGCGCAGGCCGCTCCCTGTTCAAAGGCGCGCAAGGTGTCCTCCCGGGTGTCCGCAACCACGCCCAGGTCGATGAGTTCCACGCCGAGCCGGGTCAGCATGCCGTACAAGGTGTAGCGGTTGCTGTCGTAGATCATGCCCGGCTCCAGCGGGTCGCCGATGGACCGCAGTTCGTCGCCGGTGGAGAAAAACGCCACGCGCACCCGGCGCGTCACCTTCACTTCATTGGTGCCCACTGAGGCCAATAGTCCCAGATCGGCGGGGATCAAGCGGTGACCCGCGCGCAACACCGTGTCACCCGCGCCGATGTCCTCCCCCGCATGGCGAACGTTCTGCCCCGCCTTGTGGCGGGCATCGATGCGAATGCCGCCGGGTGTTTGTTCCACGTGCTCCTGCATGACCACGGTATCGGTGCCCTCCGGCATCACCGCACCGGTCATGATCCGCACGCATGCACCTGCCGCGACCGGTCCGGGAAAAACATGGCCGGCCCAGGACGTGCCAACCACCTCGAGGTCCCGGGTGCCGTCGTCGGGCAGCGTATTCGCATGCAAGGCATAGCCATCCATCGCCGAATTGGTGTGACTGGGTACATCGATCCGCGAGTGGATATCTCGCGCCAATACGCGATCGAGCGCCGCGCGTAGATGGATTTTCTCGAAGCCGGAGACCGGCTGCACGGCCGATTGGATGCGTTCCGTCGCCTGCTCGGGCAATAGTGATGCCGGATCGTAGTCATCCATGCAACTGGGGGAGGTGCCGACCGTAGATGGGTTCATGGTTTGGGCTGCATCGGATCCAAGACCCGCCCATTGTAGCATTGTCCTAGTCCGATGTTACCGGGCGTGGGCACTGCCCGTAGCTTGAGTGCGGGGGGGCTGAAAGCGGCGCGGCCGCGGGATGATGCACGCTATTGCAGTTTGTCTATCAATCTTGGTTCGCTAATATAGTGGCCTTGAGCATAATCCACGCCAAGATCACGCAGCATGTCCAGTGTTTCTTTCGTCTCCACAAATTCGGCAATGGTCTGTTTGTCCATGACCTTGGCAACGTCATTAATCGATTTCACCATCGCCTTGTCGATGGGGTCTTCAACGATATCCCGCACGAACAAGCCGTCGATCTTGATGAAATCCACCGGCAACTGTTTGAGGTAGGCAAATGACGACAAGCCGCTACCGAAGTCATCCAATGCGAACCTGCATTTTCGTTCCTTGATTTCCTGAATAAAACGGGTGGCGCTGGACAGATTCGCAATCGCCGCGGTTTCCGTCACTTCAAAGCAAATCTTGTGCGCAGGTACGCCGGTGGTGTCCAGCTTATTCAAAACGAACGCCAAGAATTCCTCGTCACCCAGCGAATGACCGGAAAGATTGATCGAACACAAAAATAATTCTTCAACATGATGGGGTTTGCTTTGCAACCAGTCCAGCGCTGTACCCACCACCCAGCGATCTATGCGCACGGAATACTTGTAGCGTTCAGCCGCAGGCAGGAAACTCCCCGGCTTGATCAAGCGTCCTTTTTCGTCTTCCATGCGCACCAACAGCTCGTAGTGTTGTTGTCCATAATCATTGTCAATCTCAACCGGCACAATGGGCTGATAGCACAACTTAAACCGGTCTTCCTCGAGGGCGCTGTTTATCTTTGCGATCCATTCGATTTCACGATAACGCCGCACAAGTTCGGCATCGTTTTCTTCGTAGATATGTATTCGGTTGCGGCCATCATCTTTCGCCGCGTAGCAGGCCGTATCCGCCGCACTCAGTACACCGGCGATGCTTTCGCTGGTTCTGCTGATGGGCACCAGGCCGATGCTGATGGCAATACTGAAGCTGTTTTCTCCCCACAAGAAACGATAGTCCACAATCGCCTGCCGCAAGGCGTTGGCTACTCGGGCCGCTTGATTCAATGTGCAGTTGGTCATCAGCACCGCAAACTCGTCACCGCCGAGCCGCGCCAGGGTGTCTTCCCTGCGTACGCAGTCTTGAAGCAGTGCGCCCAGTTGACGCAATAGTTCGTCGCCCGCCACATGGCCGGAGGTGTCGTTGATGATCTTGAATTGATCGAGGTCGAGATAACACAACGCATGTTCGGATTCGTCCTGCTGTGTTTTCTCCAAGACTGCTTGAAGACGCGCCTCGAACTCGCGCCGGTTCACCAATCCCGTGAGCGCGTCATGCGTGGCCTGATAAGAAAGCTGCTCGGACAGCGTATGCGCTTCGGTGACATCCTCGCACACCAACAACATGGCCTTGGCTCGACTTTCGGGTTCTTCGCCGTCGATAACGCTTGCGGATGCGCGTATCCATATCTGGGTGCCGTTCTTGTGACTCTGGCAGCTCTCCCACCGGTGAACGATGTCCGGCGTGGCGAAACAGCTGCTGAAGTGCTCCCAGGCCAGCGTCTGTTGTGGTTCGACATACAAGTCGATAACATTTGTGCCGATCAGTTCGCTGACGGAATAACCCAGATGTTCTGCACCAAACCGATTTACTGATAGGATTTGTCCTTTTTGGTCCAACGTAAAAAACATGGATGGTGTGTCGTTGTACAAAATGCGGTAACGTTCTTGGCTGCGCAGTGCTTGTTCTTCAGCGTGTTTTCGTTCAGCGACCTCCGCCCGTAACGCGCGGTTCGCATCCAACAGTTCTCCGGTGCGCTCTGCGATGCGTTGCTCGAGCAGCTTCTGGTCCTTGCGGATGAGGTCCTGGGTGGTTTTGTGCGAAAGGTGGGTTTTGATCCTGGCAACCAGAACTGAATAGTCGATGGGACGTGTGATGTAATCGTTGGCGCCCAGCTCCAGTGCCTTGACGACATCATCGATATCGTCTTTTACCGTCAGCATGAGAACCGGAAGCTCGGTCTCGGAATAGTCCCTGCGAATTGCTCGCAGCACATCGATGCCGTTCATGCCCGGCATCAGGACATCGAGGATAATAAGGTGAAACTCTTGGTCCGCGATGCAACGGAGCGCTTCCTTGCCGCTCGCCGCCTCGGTGACTTGGTAATTGGGATGGGTGAGCAGCGATTTCAGTACCGACCGGTTGGTGGGAACATCGTCCACCACCAAGATGTTGCAGATCTTCTTGTTTGACGGTTCCCCCTCAGACAAATCGATCTGTTGCGGGTGGCTGCTCATTTCGAAAGTGACATACGCTATCCGGAAAACAACACACTAGCCCTGTGAGGATTCAGAGATACACGCCGGATTACTCGAGTTCGCGAATAATTCTTGTTTAACTAATAGAGTATAGCGCGTATACGAGGGCGCGCAAGCGCTGTGCCGTGTTCCCAGAACCCGGTCCGAACCCGCGCTGCCGCCAGCCACCTTGGATCGCAACGTCATGTGCGCAGCCGGCGTGCGTCCACCCCGGCGAATCGGCCACTTGGAATAAAGCGGTAGGCATCCGTCTAACCGCAATACCGGACCGTGCAAAAAAATGGGCGTTAACGATCGTTAACGCCCAGATGTCAATTGGCTGAATCCGTTCGCCGATGGCCAAGCCGGTTGTCCGGCAGGCGGGATCGGTCTTAACCGCGACTAATTCATTGCGTTTAAAGACTATAAACCTCGATGTTTCTGCCCACGCATGATCAATTCCATGTGTTTGAGATCGGTGCTATTCAATGCAAGCGCGGTATCGGCCCAGATTTCCACGGATTGTTTGAGTTCCTCGTATCTCAGTGGCGACGTCGCGTTGATAACGCGGCGCAGGCCCCATTCACCGTTGGCTTGCTTGGCATGCCTTTTCACGTAATCCCATACCGCGTCTTCCCCGCGATCTTTTTCCGCAAGAACGTCGATCACGTTCATTTCATACAATTCCTCTGCGGTATAGGATCGGCCGCTTTGGATGAAGCGCTCGGCTTGTATCGGAGTCAACCGTCGCAACAGCAACTGATAAGCGCCCATGCCGGGAAACATGTTGAACATTGCCTCTGGGAAGCCCATCTTTGTGCCGCGTTCGGCGATCACGACATTCGATGATAATGCGGCCTCGAGTCCGCCTCCCAGGGCGGTTCCTTGAATCAGTGATATGGTGGTTACGGGTAGTCGATAATTCGTTGCGTTATTGTAGACAAGGTCGATGCACTTCTGGCCAAACTGGATTAAAGCGTCACGGTCCCGTATTTTTATAAGTTCCGAAATGTATTGTAAGTCGCCGCCCAGATTAAATACCCCCGCGATCTCGGACGATAAGACTTGATAACGCAAGCGGTTCTTCGTTCCGTTAGCAAGGTCTTGCCGGGCTTGCGCCTCGATGTTGATCTGTTCATTGCGCAGCGCCGTCAGCAGACCGGGTTCTATCTTGTTTGGGCAAGATGCAGCAAACGACATCCATAAAACGCCGAACGTTTTGTCAAAATTAGCGTTTACGTATTGCTTTTGTGGTTGCTTGGGGAGTTGCTCGATATAATCTTCGCGGAATGGTGGGGGTTGAATCGACGTTTGCGGCCATTGTTCTGGAAATATTGTTGACATAGGGAAACTCCTTTGATGTCACGAGTTTGTCGGCTAGATCATACGGAAATCAAAGTTGCTGATTGGAAGTGACCGATAAGCGGTACCTCTGGTAGGGGCTAATGGAATTGTATCATCTACACAGGACGTTATGTTAGGTTAGCATCAGAATTCTATTACTCAGTATTTCACTAAGTTTTTGAACCGCACCGGAGTATACTCAATGAACCCGGACGGAGGAATCGAAACGCAGCTCGTGGATAGCATGAACATTGAAGCGCGTGTGGTGGGTGTCCTATGCGAGATTCTTTTTGTCGAAGAAGCATCCATTGATTTGGACGCAGTGATCACGGAGGATCTTGCGCCGGATTCCCTCGACCAAATGCGTTTGTATATGGCGCTGGAGGACGAGTTTCAAGACACTATCCCCGAGGAGAAAATGGAAGCGCTCAGGACGGTGCGGGATATCATTAAGTACATCGAGACCAAGTAGCGGAGACGTCTGACATTTCATGCGGCGCGTAGTTGTCACGGGAGCAGGATGCCTGAGCGCCCTGGGTGGTGATGCGGACGAATTCTGGAATCGTTGTCTGCAAGGTGAATCTGCCGTTGAAAGTATTCCGCAAAGGTGGACGCATTATTCGGATTTGAAGTCGCGGATATGGTCTCCGCTCCCGTCCACGGATTTCAGCGCACGGGGACTCACCCGCATTGAGCAGCTCCAATTGGACCCCGCCAGTTTGCTGACAACTTGCGCCGCGCACGAGGCAATCGAAAAGGCGCAGTTAGTCACCGAAGTTAAGGACAAGAAAGGTAATGTCTTTCACGTACGTCATATCGATCCGACGCAGTTCGGTGTGTTCATGGGCACAGGCGTGGGTGGATTGCACAGCTTGCTCGATAACCACTGCCACCCAGTCTTGGCGCGCCAAAAAACTGCGCTCAAAGAGCTCATGGATGCGAGCGATTTGCCCGAGTCAGCCCGGGCGACAATAACGTCGGTGGTGGATCGTATGCACCATCCTAAGCGTGTAAACCCGTTTGTCGCCTCCATGTTTATGCCCAATGCATTGTCTGCGGCGCTGGGCATAAAGTTCTCGCTACAGGGTGTCAACTCAACCTGCGCCGGGGCGTGTGCCGCGGGAACCATCGCGCTGGGTAACGCGTTTAGGGCGGTACGCAGTGGTGCAGCGACTATCGCCCTGGCCGGAGGCGCGGATTACTTGGAAGACTATTTCGGGTATATCTTTCGCGGTTTCGATGTCGCCGGTGTGTTGGTGCAAGACTATGCAAGCGCCGCGAAGGCAAACCGACCCTTCGATAAGGGGCGCGCGGGGTTTCTTTTCAGCCAAGGCGGCGCAGCGGTATTGGTGTTGGAAGAATTTCGGCACGCGGTAGAACGCGGTGCGCCAATATTGGCTGAGATTATCGGCTTCGCTGAGTCCTTCGATGCACACAGCATGATGAGTTTGGAGCCTGGCGGCGAACAAATAGAGAGGATGATAAGGTCAGCGCTCAGCGACGCCGGTATTCATGCGGGCGATGTCGATTATGTGAACGCGCACGGCACGGGCACGCAGAACAATGATGCCATCGAAGCCAAGGTGCTGCGCAGGGTATTTGGTAAGTCGGTGCTGGTCAACGCTACAAAATCGTTGACAGGTCATGTCATCGGTGGCAGTGGGGCACTGGAGGCATTGATTTGCGCGTTCAGTCTTAAGCATCAAACCACGCACGCGTGCCTGAATCTGGAGGACCCGGTCGAAGACCTCAATTTTGTCCAATCGGTTCAGCCCCGTGAGCTGTCGGTGGCGATTTCACAGTCCTTTGCTTTCGGCGGCCACAATGCGGGAATTGTGATGCGGCGCCTCGCACAGTGAGCGGCGCATCGTCACGAGACGGTAGATTCCTGAAAATTGCGAAGGCTCCTTCAGCGCAACTGGGTGACAGGAATCGATCCCTGCTATACTGGTCGTAAAGACGCGGTTTGGCCTCGAACCAATGCCTAAAAATCACAGGTATTTCGCTAAGTTAGCGCGAATGCCTCTCCTGCTTGTTCATAGACAGCTCCGTCGTTGTCCCACGACCGACTTGGAGCAGAATTTCTTGCGCGCCGCGGCCGGCGCACTGATTCTCCTTTATCTCTGGGGCGTGGGCGCGTTTTTACCCGGGGCCGAAAGTGCGTCACTGTTCCATCCCTATACGATACCGGTCTACGCACTGTTCGTCCTGGGGATGATCGTGTCCCTGCTGATTTTCCCCAGCGAGTCAAAGACTCGCCGCTTAGGGGGGATGTTTGTTGACCTGTCGTTCATCTCATACTTCCTTTACGGCGGAGGAGAACTCGCCGCACCTCTGTTCTTCGTTTATTACTGGGTGATCGTAGGGAACGGCTTTCGTTGGGGCATCCTGTATCTTTACGCCGCGATGGCCGTCAGCCTTGCCGGGTTCGGGATCGTTTATCTGACCAGCGATTTTTGGTTCCATCAAACGAACGTCGCAATGGGCGTGATACTGGGTTTGATTGTGGTGCCGCTGTTCGTTTCGCGGTTGATCACGCGTTTGAACGATGCGCTGGCTCGTGCCGAGAAAGCAAACCTCGCCAAGACCACTTTTCTGGCGAACATGAGCCATGAGATTCGCACCCCATTGAATGGTGTGATCGGTATGTCGGATCTGCTCACGACGACCAGGCTGGATCGGGAGCAACGCGACTTCGTGCAAACGATTCAGGCGTCCGCGGGCACATTGCTGTCCCTTGTTGAGGACATATTGGATATCTCCAAGATTGAGGTCGGCAAGGTCGAGCTGGAAAAGACCGAATGTCATATCTCCATGCTTGTCAACAACATTGCTACGATGCTGCGGCCGCAGGCCGAAGGCAAGGGCATATACGTGAGAGTCGACATCTCACCCGACGTGCCGGTAATGGTGCTCGGCGATCCGCAGCATCTTCGCCAGGTGCTGATCAATCTGATTGGCAATGCCATCAAGTTTACCGAGGAGGGCGGCATCGAGGTACGCGCGGCGCTGATGGATAGCGATGAGACGACTGCCCAGGTGCGTTTCGAGGTCATTGATACCGGCATCGGTATTCCACACGACGTGCAGGACAAGATCTTCGACACCTTCGCGCAAGCCGACGAATCGACGACCCGGAAGTATGGTGGGACGGGATTGGGGACTGCAATCAGCAAGCAGTTGGTCGAGTTGATGGGGGGTGAAATCGGCCTACAGAGTTCACCCGGACAGGGGAGCCGCTTCTGGTTTACGTTGAACCTTGACCTGCTGCCCGCCAGTCAAGTGCTCGCAAAGAGTGAACAGGCCGGACTCGATGCGGCGAGGGTGCTGGTGATACAATCGGATGTCCAGGATCGGCACAAGATCCGCCGCTCCATCTCGAGCTGGGTCAATGAAATCGATATCGCCCGGAACGAAGCCGACGCCGTACGTAAGCTCAGCGCAGCGGCGGAAAATGGTGAACCCTTCCACATCGCCATCCTGGATCATCCGGTAAAGGGCGTGGATTCCATGGCCTTCTGTAGAAAAGCAAAGGAATGTTCCGGTGCCAAACCATTGTCGATGATGGCAATCGCGACCAAGCTCAAGCAGGAAGAACACGACGCATTCAAACGGGCAGGTTACGAGAGTGTCTTGGCCTCGCCGATCGACAAGACCTTGCTGTTCAATGCCCTGCACGCATGCCGGGCGTCGCAGGCTGCAGGGCACGCGCAAGTTACCAGACTCATCGATTACTACCCCAAGACAGGTGCCGTGGAGCGGCCGCTGGAAATATTGATCGCCGAAGACAACGTGGTCAACCAGAAGGTCATCAGTAAAATACTGGAACGGGCGGGACACAAGGTGTTCATTGCGAACCATGGCGAAGAGGCCTTGATTCGCCTCGACGAGCGCGAGTTCGATATCACCATCGTCGATATGCATATGCCGGAGATCGATGGGCTGGATGCGGTGAAGATCTTTCGTTTCGCACACACTAACCGCGCCTACATGCCATTCATGGTGCTTACCGCCGACGCGACGATCGAGGCGCGGCGTCAATGTGAAGAGGCGGGCGTGGACGCTTTTTTGACCAAGCCGGTAAAGGCAACACAACTGCTCGAAACCATCGACCGGATAGCGGAGAAACGCGAACCGTCGCCGCCAATAACCATCCCGACATTGCTGGCGACGCAGCAAGCCGCGGACACTGAGATATCCGATGAGACCTTCGATCCCGGCAAGCTTCGCGAGCTGGAAGAACTGAGCGGGGATATCCGCTTCATTGCGGACATCGTAAAGGTATTCGCGCAGGACGGTGCGGAGCTGCTGGGAAAAATGGACCAGGCGCACCGGCAAGATCAGTTTCAGGCGTTGCGTGACGTGGCCCATGCGCTCAAAGGCAGTGCTGCCAACCTCGGCGCGATAAGGTTGTTTGACTTATCGAAGCGCATCAACGAAATGAAGATGGCGGAGTATGCCGAGCTCAGTGGCTCGTTACTGTCTCAAGCCAGGGAAGAGTTTGAAAAGGTAAAAGTCGAGTTGAACAACTTCGTGCGGCAGCGGAGCGCGGACGCACAATCGCTGCACGAATCTGTTGACTAGCCGATCATCGGGACGCACAACTTGGCGGTATGTCCCGCCGCTGTATCGAACTCCATCACACTCACCTCGACACCATAAAGTTCGCGCAGCGATGCCTGGTTGATCACCTCTTGCGGCGCGCCTATTCCGGCGAGACGCCCGTCCTTCAGCATCGCCACCCGCGATGCCACTTGAAAGGCGTGATCCGGATCGTGGCTAGACATGATGATGGTGATTCCCGAGCGTGCCAGGCGTTGAACGGCATTGAGGACCAGCACCTGGTTGCCAAAATCGAGATTCGCAGTGGGTTCATCCATAATTACCAGTATGGTCTGCTGCGCCAGTGCGCGCGCAATGAGTGTCAATTGACGCTCGCCGCCGCTGATGTGTGTGTAAACAGCATCGCTGAGATGCTCGATCTTTAGGCTATTCAACGCCTGGCGGGCGATCTCGTAGTCTCGATGCGACGGCGACGCGAACAGACCGATGTGGGCGCTGCGCCCCATCAACACGACTTCCATTACCGTGAACGGGAAATAAGCGTCGTGTTGTTGGGGCACGTAACTCAGTACCTGGGCGATGCGTTGTCGCGGCCACTGGCTGATGTCTTCGCCGTCAATGGTGATGTTGCCGCCCTGGGCCTTGAGCAGGCGCAGCATGGTCTTGAAGAGGGTAGTCTTCCCGCAACCATTCGGACCCAGGAAGCACAATACCTCTCCGGGATTGATTGTCAGATTGAGGTCGGCTCCGACCCGGTGGTCCGGATATCCAAATGCAAGGTGATTCACCGCCAGTGTCACTGCCAGCCCCGTTTGGACCGTGTCAGCAGCCACAGGAAGAACGGTGCTCCCACCAACGCGGTGAGGATTCCCAAGGGGATTTCGACCTCGGCAAAGGTCCGCGCAATGTCATCGATGCACAGCAAGTAGGCGGCGCCGAGCAGCATGGACATCGGCAGCAGTCTGCTGAAATCCGGGCCCACCAACAGCCGGGCGATGTGCGGAATCATCAAACCAACCCAGCCGATTATGCCGCTGATGGAAACGGCGGCGGCGGTAATCAGGGTCGCGGCGCTGATAAACAGCAACTGCATGAGGCCGGTGTGAAGGCCAAGCGCGCGTGCTTCTTCGTCACCCAGGGACATGATGTTCATCCGCCAGCGCAGCAGCACCAGCGGTATCGTCCCTACGGCCACGAACAGGAGGGCGACCAGCATCTCCTCACGGCTCACCGCATTGAGACTCCCCAACAGCCAAAAGGTGATTGTTGGCAATTCATCGTAGGGGTCCGCCAGATACTTGAGCAACGCGATGCCAGCGCCCGCCAAGGCGCCCATGACCACCCCCGCCAGCACCAGTACCAATATCGGATCATGGCCGCGCACCGCGCGGCCGATCAAGTACACCGCGAATACGGTTGCCAGGCCGAAGACGAACGCCATCATTTGAATCCCGCCTACCGGCAGCGCCAAGGTGATTCCAAGTGTCGCGCCAAGACCGGCGCCCGCCGATACGCCGAGGATATCGGGAGACGCCAGCGGGTTGCGAAACAAAGACTGAAACGTGGCGCCGCCCGCCGCTAACGCAGCACCGACAACGAGCGCCGCGACCACCCGCGGCATGCGTATTTGAAAAATCACGGTATCGATGACTGGCGGCAGATCATGCGATGCACCGCGCATCCTGGCCCACAGCACGGTGATCAGATCGTGCAGGGATACATCGAATTTGCCGACCATGAACGATGCCGTCACGAGTGCCAGCAGCAACGCCAGCGATATGCCGATACGGCTGTTCAGTGAGACCGGCTTCGGGTGTGCGGTGGGGGTGTGATTGGTCAATTTCGCTCGCCGGCAGGGTGTGGTGTCAAGTATTCGTCAGGCAGCATAGTAAAACAATCAAGGCGGGCCGGGCACCTATCCCCGCGTATTTTCATGCACCCTCATCAGTCCATGCCGCAGTCCGATTTCCCGCGCGCGGCGGCACTGGTCTGCCGTGAGTTGAGGATCCCCGACATGCGTCGATTCGTGCATAAGATTCTGCTCGCTGGATGGGTGTTCGCCGCTATCCGTCAGCACATGAAACAGTTCATGAGCGAGTGCTGTACCGGGATGCTCGGTGTCCGCGACCAACCACACCGTATTGCGCAGCCAGGGGCGCGCTGCGCTATTGGCATGTCCAAACGCCTCACCGTCGAATCCAATCTCCATATTGGTGTCGCGGACCAGAAATACGGTCGGGGCGGGCAGATCGGTGCCTGCCACCAAAGTCTTCGCGGTGCCAGCGTGAAAATCCATGAGGTACGAAGGGACGCGCAAGCGGTGCAGCGTCGCGCGCACCAGTTTGATGTCACACTGAGCGAGAATGGCGGCGGTCGACTGCACCATCATGACGACAGTATCGTTCTCCCAACCCGATCCGGCCAGGACGGCCAGATGCAGATGCAATGTCAAATCCGCCGCATCCGGGCCGCGATCGATCAGTACTGCCGATTGTCGCCGGACGATCTGCGCGGTGTCGGCGAGTGGATCGGGAATATACCCGATGCGCGCGTATTTCCGCGCACCCGCGTCGATCGCGAGTCGAAATATCGCCGTTTTGAGTTCTGCCGTGGTCAGCGTCGGAATTCTGGACAACATCCGCGCTGCCAGCGCCGCGATCCGTGATACGGCATAGCTCGAGCCGGAAACCTGCCGCACGCTGCCGTCGAAGTCCAATGTGGCCTGACGTTCGGCGGGAATCAGCAGGTCCACCGCGTTCGGCCCCCAGTTGACACGTTCTGCCGGGCGCCCGTAGTCATCCGCAGACGTCACGGTGATCAGATTACGCAAATCGAGCGCTGCGGGGTACACCGGCCGATGATCGATGTTCCGTCCATTATTGCCGGCCGAGGCGATGAACAGTATCTCCGGATGCGCGGTCGCGGCTTGCGCGAAGGTCTGCCACTCGTCAGGCCGGTTGCTCCCGAGCGGAATCGCCACGATGCGTACATCGTGATCGGCGGCATGGCCGATCAGATTACGCATGCGATCCATAGCGGGGCGTGGATAGCGGTAGGGTACGATGCGTGCAGACGGCGCTTCCTTGATCACCAACGAGGCGGTGCGGGTGCCGTGGCGTTGAATGAGAAACGCGGACCGGGGCGTATGGGCGTCGAACGGCCGGTCATCCATGTCCCAAAAATCATACCCGATCAAGGCTCCGTTCGCACTGCGTGCGAGAGCCTTGTGTATGTTCGAAATGAGATAATTGACCCCCGCGTCCACCAACGCGACGCGCACGCCCTGGTTCCGTGCACCGGCCGGAACCGGGGGATTGACCGGTTCACGGGTGCCGTTGGGGCGCAGCGACTGATCCAGATGGATCATCTCGATGGCACGATTGTTTTCGTCGTAGCGCAATGCGCGGGCGCTACGCAAAGAGCAGGCGCGATCCAATGCGAAAAAAAATTCCGGCCGCCCTTGTGTATCCGTCAACTCCGCCTGCACACCTTGCAGCTGGTTTCGGGGCGCTATGCGCTCCAGGGTCATGCGCCTGCCGGTCGCCAGGGCCAGCCGCCATGTTTCGCCGATTACACGATCCCCGGACCGCAACGGTTCGCCCTCGACGGTAATGACATTGGGTAGCCGCGCCAGGTCCCGCGCCACGTCATCGGCCGGCGTTCGGCATGCCTTGGCCGCGATGTGTTCCCCTGTGTGCTCAGGCAGCGCGGCGGCGGCAAGCGAGCTTGCGGCCAAAGCGGCGATCATTGTTAGGCACTGGATCATGTATGGTTACCGTTATAATCGAACGTCATATGAATCGCGGCGCAGAATACCAGCAATAACGCTTATTCGCCGCCGAAAAATCGAACCGCGATGGCATCAGAGCTATTAGATTTGTTTCAGGCCCGCGCCGGCGTGGTGTGTATCGTCGGCGCGGGTGGCAAGAAAACTACCCTCTACCGTCTGGCGGCCGCGCACCCAGGAAAGGTCGGGATCACCTCCACGGTGCTCACGCCCCCGTTCCGCAGACGGCTGGGTGCGCATGTCGTGGTCGAGGCGAAGGCCAAGCTGTCCGCCGTGGTTGAGCGTGCCGCGCAGACATATGATCGCGTTGCCTTTGCAACGCCATGCGCTAAGCGGGCACGGCTTGGCGGGGTGGCGCCACAGCAGGTGATCGAGATCCACGCGCGGGCAGGTTTCGATGTCACCTTAGTGAAGGGGGACGGCGCCCGTCTGAAATGGATCAAGGCGCCGCGGGAAGATGAGCCGGTGATACCGCCGGCGACTGTCGTCATTCCGGTGCTATCGGCGCGTGCTATGGGTGAGCCGTTATCAAACAAAACAACCCACCGGCTGGAAGAGTTCATTTGTGTTACCGGAGCCCGGTACGGAGATCCCATCACCCCAGCGATGGTGGCCCGCTTGTTGGCCAGCGAGCGGGGCACATTAAAGCACGTGGGCGATGCGCAGGTGATTGCGCTGATCAACATGTTGGACACCCCTGAGCAGCGCGCGATGGCGCTCGATGCGGCTGAGCAAGCCTTGGAGTTGAGTCCCAGAATCAAGCGCGTGATCTTGGCGCGAATGATCGATGATGATCCAATCGTTGCTGTCGTAGAACGAAGTAACCCGGAGTCGACGAAGCAATGAATGTGTTGCAAGGGATTAACCACCGATGTCCTCCTGCAGTGCACAGTGCCGCCGGTCCTGCGCGCGGTTCCCGCGCTGTCGCCGTGCTATGCGGGGACAAGCACTGCGACTCCGCACAGCACAAGTGTCATGATCATCGCGGCAAAATGCCGCTCCCACGGATGGGTAGCCGCCGCTACGGGAATCGTTGTGCCGGAGGGAGCGGCATCTAAAAGTCCTTGACGTACACCAACGGTTTGGCTCGTTCCCAATCGGTGCCCGCGGGGATGAATTTCTTGAAGCGCTCGGAGATACCCTCGTCGGTGAAGTCACGTTCCACCGCCAGCAGTGTATTGACGTCATACTCGCAAAGGGACTCCGCGTATTTGACCTCTTCATTGGCGGCCTGCATAGCGGCGGTGAGATCCGGCGCGCCATAGTGATCGACGAGATACGCTGCGAGCTGCTCGACCACGGAAAGCAATTCCGCCTCGCTGGCCGCGGTGATCGCGACCAGGGTACTGCGTCCAAAACTCCCGATACCGAGGAAACCGCGTTTGAATGCCTGCAAGTCTTTACCGGACAACGAGGCAGGATTGTGATCGAGAAACGTGAAGCCTCCCGGTACCGCCCATTCCCCGGGAATGGCCGGAATGGTGAAAACCGCGCTGTCGGAGTCGTCCAGCCTCACCGCCCGGGGTAATTTTCTTGGCTTAATTTCAGGCATTTACAGCCCCTTTGGGGTGATGGTACATGCTGGCACAGTTGCCACAAGCTAGGCAACTGGGGGCCGAGGCCGGTGTCCAATGTGGGCGGGAACGCCTGTTTTCAACTGACGTGAGCGGGATTTTGATTTAGAATCGTTCTACCCAGAGGAATTCACCATGCATTCAGCACGTCCAGTGCGCCGGGAAGCCCCGCTCCAGGCGTCCGTATTGATCGTTAGCGAAGACGCGGGATTCGCCGACACGCTGCAACGCGCCTTGCAGCCATTATGTGCGTTGGCCGACACCGCGCTAGACCCGGTGCAAGCCGACGCGCTGCGCGCGCGGTGCCTATTTGATTTGATCGTGTTGGATATTTCCCGCCGGGATCGCACCGGCATCGACTGGCTGGCGCAGACCCGAAGCAACGGCCGGCGCGGCACCGCGGTGGTGGTTTCAGATCACACCGATGCGCGGTTGGTGCTCGATGCGATGCACGCCGGCGCACAAGATTTCGTTGAAAAATCCTCGGGTACGCAAGCGCTGGTAGACGCGGTCATCCGCATACTGCCGCCCAGTCACAAAACCGCTCCGCCGGTTACGGCTAAGGTTGACGAGCACATAGAGGCGCTCGTGGGACGGTCGCGCGCGATTCAATATTTGCGAGAGAAGATTATCCGTCTTGCTCCGAGTTCGTCCTTGATCTTGATCCAGGGTGAAACGGGTACGGGCAAAGAACTTGTAGCGCAGACCCTGCACGAGCTGAGCGACCGGCCGGGAGAGTTCGTGCCCGTAAACTGCGGTGCGCTGTCTCCGGAAATTATCGAAAGCGAGTTGTTCGGCCATGTTCGCGGAGCGTTTACCAGCGCGTTCAATTCCCGTGAAGGCCTGTTCCATTTTGCCCGTAAAGGGACCCTGTTTCTCGACGAAGTCTCCGAGATGCCGTGGGAGATGCAAGCCAAGTTGTTGCGCGCGCTCGAGGAACGCAGCGTCAGGCCGGTCGGTGCCGATCGTGAAGTTGAAGTTGACACGCGTGTCGTGTGCGCTTCGAACCGTGATCTCTCGAAGTCCGTTGCAGCAGGGACGTTTCGGCGCGATCTGTTTTACCGGATCAATGTGATCGCACTTAATATACCGCCGTTGCGAGAGCGCCCCGAGGATCTACTCGATCTCGCCCCCTACTTGTCGAACGCAATAGCCGATGAGATGAAAATAGAGCCGCTGAGTTTTACGGACGACGAACTCAAGAAACTGCAAAGCCATGCCTGGCCTGGTAATGTCCGCGAGCTGAGAAATGTGATAGAGCGCTCATTGTTGTTGGGGCAACCTCCCAGTGAATGCGGGCAACTTGCCAGCGCCGTATCGATGGTAACCTGGCCGGCTCACTTGACGCTTGCGGAGGTCGAAAAAAGCCATATCTTGAATATGTTGGGTGAGACCGGTGGCAACAAATCCGAGGCCGCGAGGCGGTTGGGGATATCAAGGAAGACTTTGGAGCGCAAGGTCAAGACCTGGAGCGGCGAAGGCGGTGGCCAGCTTTCAGGTGCAGAGGACAGCTCCTGGCGGTAACGTTCCGAATAATTTTTGTCCCAGGTGAAAGTAAATGAATGAAGATAAATTTAATCTAGAAATGCGCTCGTTTCTCAAACGAGTCGGGATCACGTCCCAGCGGGAAATAGAGAGAGTCGTGCGAGACGCGCTCGAGAATGGTGCGTTGCAAGGCAACGAGCGGATTGCTGTAAAAGTCACGTTGCAAGTGGAGGCGCCCGAAACGACGAAGACGATAGAGGGCACGATCTCGTTGGAGTAACCGGCCTGCGAAGGTGCTCGCAAAGACGGGCCGTGACAGGATGAAGCGGTTGATAAACGCCGTTGCGAAAACTCGATGACAACCAGGAATCAGCACGCCCCACGAATTGATGCGCACATACCGGATGCAAAGGACTGTGCCGTGGACGCCGGCCCAGGTCTACGCACTCATCGCCGATGTTGAGCGCTACCCGGAATACCTGCCCGGCTGGCGAAAGGTGTCCGTGATTCGAGCGGGAAAGGAGCAAGCCGAGGTAGCACAAGAAATTGGCATTGGTCTGTTGTCGATGAAATTCGTGTCCACTGCGGTATTTTCACCGGAAGAAGAGATCGCCATTCGGTCACAGGCGGGGCCCTTCTCCCATTTGGACCTGCGTTGGACCTTTGCCCCGGAAGAAAGAGGGTGCCGGGTGACGCTCGTTATCGAGGCGATATTTCGATCCCGGCTGCTGGGTGGGGCGAGTGGCCAGATCCTAGAGTCGCTCGCGCAGCGTATGATGCGTGCGTTTGAGCGGCGCGCGCACGTGCTTTACGAGGGGTCAACCACGCGCGGCTGAAATCGCCACTGCTGCGAATTACGCCGACCACACGATTTGACCGCATTGGCCGAATCGATATCCGTCGAACACGGCGGCCAATCGCTGACATTCCGGGCCTTGAAGCTGTTCGATCAGTTTTTGGAACAGGGTTCTGAAGAACACCCCGCGGTCCAGGGCCAGATCGTAGGCTTCCCATCCCACCGGGATGAAGTCCAGGCCAAACTCGTTTGCCAGACTTCGGGGCCCGGGTCCCACGTCCGCTTCGTCACGGTTCAGGTATGAGGCGACATCGCGCTCCGAGAGCACTTTGGCGATCACTCGCAGCCGCGTGGGATCGATCTTGTGCCGGCTGAACAATTCCCGCAGGTATCGCTGGGCGCCGGCACTGTCATGACGCATGATCCAGCGCACGTCGTTGCCAAATAAGCGGCCGATGTCTTGCGCATCGTTCGCCAGTCCAGGTGACACAACCAGACCCTGTTCCCGTTCAAAGGCGCGCACCAGCACCCAGTTTCTGTGAGGTGGGTATTGCCGCACCAGCGCCGCGTGCCGCCGCGCACTCTCCTGCACCGGTCCCCAGCGCACCCCACACACATCCGCGCGCTGCCGGGCGAGCAGCGACAGGCCCAGCTCGGTGCCGGCATTGGTGTAGCTGACCAGTGCATGACCTTGCATCTCGTTGACTATATGAGTGATGGCGCGCTGAATTAACGCATCGTCGCTCCCGGTCACCACCAAGCGGTCGGTCAACAGCCCGCCGTGACTCGATTCCAGCAACCAACGATCTACGAGCTTGCGCGGAAACAACCATTTGCCGGTGACTTTGGTGCCTGGAATCTTGCCTTCGCTCACCAGCGCATAGACCTTCTTTGCGTTGATATGCAGGTAGTCGGCCACTTCTTTGACGCTCATGAACTGCCGCAGGCCGACATCGGCCCCGGGGCGTATCGGGCTGACTTTATTGGGGGAACGGAGCGGATCGCTGCTCATGATTCAGGTGCCGGTTTTTTCATGAGGTACATCCCGCAACGGCTGCGGCCGAAGCTTGGGTTTGGCGTCGAACTCAACTTGCCGGTGACCATGATAGACGAGGAAATGTTTTCCTTTCGCCCGCGCGATCATCACGACGCCCAGGTCACGGGCGAGTTCCAAGCCCATGTGCGTGATGCCGGATCGCGACAATAGCACTGGTATCCCCATGTGTGCGGCCTTCATGACAATCTCCGAAGTCAGTCTGCCGGTGGTGTAGAAAATCTTGCTGCCGCCGTCGATGCCTTCGAGCCACATCCGGCCGGATATCGCATCCGCCGCATTGTGGCGGCCGACATCTTCTACGAAAATCAACACCCGGGTGTTTTCACATAGTGCGCATCCATGGACTGCGCCGGCCTTTTTATATAGTTCGTTGTACGTGTTAATCGATTCCAAAAGTCCATATAGCGTCGATTGACGAATCGTGACTTCTGGCAAATGCACGTCATAGAGCTTGTCCAACGTGCAGCTAAATACCGTTCCCTGGGCACATCCGGTGGTAATGGTGCGTTTCGAGGCCTTGGTTTCCCAGTCGGTGATGCCTTGGCCATGAGACGTCGCGACGTCGACGCGCTCGTGCTCCCAATCAACGGTGACGGAAGCGACGTCGGCGATGTTGTCAATCAATCGTTGGTTGCGCAGGTAACCCAACGCCAATTCTTCGGGACGTGTGCCCAGCGTCATCAGTGTCACGACTTCCTGGCCATCGACTTTAAGGGTGAGAGGAAACTCACCGGCGACGCTGAGTTGCCGGCGATGTCCGTGCTCGTCGACAGCCGACACCTCCTGCGTCGGTGCGAGCCCGGCGGCGGTCATCTTGGGTCGGTAATTGTTTGCTGATCGCATCTCGTATGCCGTGGTTCCAAAACCTGCTGGATAGGATTGCAATTTCTGTTCCGGCAGGCACACCGAGGATCGGGGCCATGGGAAGTCGCGTAAATACCGAGCGCCACGGCCACGAAGATAAGGAATCAAGGGCAGAATAGGTCGCGTATAACGACGCATGATTGGGTCATATTGCACCAATGTGGGTAAAAGTGTCGCATCCGGATCGACACAACCACCTGCCATGCTAAGAAAATCAGCGCGTATCACCTTGGTACGGTAGTTGCCTTACGATATGGTGACTGACCACGCACGACCCATGATTTCGTATGTCTCAGGACACACCGCCATTCCAGCCCCAGGCGCAACCCGCGGGTGGGTACCGATTCGCGGTCTCGGTGATCATCGAGCGCCGGGACGTCAAACGCGCGCAGTGGTCGTTTCCCAGTTGGGAGGCGACCGGTGTGGTGGCCGGAGAACCGTTGGGGGGCGGTGCCGCCAAGACCCCGATCCACAGTGACGACCAACGGCAGCAATTTCTGTGGAGCGGCCTGACATTGGAGTTCTTTCGCGATGAGACCGAGAGTTATTGGTACAACTTACAGGGTCGCCAGCCGTCGCTGTTCGTGATCTGCCGTGAGGAGGATGAGGACGATGATGATTCGCTCGAGCCCTATATCGTCACCGCCGATCCCCATGAGGCCGATGCCTATCTGGAGACCGAAGGCACGGTCTTCGCGGTGCCGATTCCACCGGATCTGTATCAATGGTTGGAGCATTACGTAATGAGCTATTACCAGCCCGGTGAGCAGAAGAAAAGAAAACGCAAGCATTGGAAGGAGGATGCGCACGATGGTCAAGCACCCCCGCGCGGAAGACGGCACTGACCGGGACGAAGAGTTCTTGCGACGTTGGTCGCGCCGCAAGGCGGCGGGGGCCGGGAACGACCAGGAATCCGACACCGCGCGGGAAAAAGAGGCGCCCGCGCCGGCGCCAGAACCTCCGCCGAAAACCGATGTCGATATGCCGCCACTCGAGTCCATTGACGAGTCGACCGACATGGGTGAATTTTTCTCTCCACAAGTCAGTGAAAAGCTGCGGCGGGTGGCGCTGCGCAAAATGTTTCACCTGCCCCATTTCAACATCGTCGACGGCCTGGATGACTACGATGACGATTTCAGGACATTCGACGCGCTGGGTGAAATAATCACCGCGGACATGCGTCACCAAATGGAGTTGGATCAGGAACAACTGGCCTCCGCGCAGGCCCGGGAGGGCATTGACGAGATGGATGCACCGGGACAAACTGATGGGCGCGAAGAAGACGCGACGCAGGAAACGCGCGCTGACCCTGATGATCAGGGTGAGGCGGATGAACACACCGCGATGGCGCACGATAATGTCATTGAGAGCGACGATGTCCACCGCGACAGCTGACAACGCACCAGACGCGGCAAGGGTGCCGCTATCCGCGAATACCCCGGACGGCGAGGCGCGCCGGGCCGCATTGGATGAGTTTGCCCAACGTCCGCGTTTCGAAACCACCGCGGTCTCTTATTTGTCCCGCGGCGTGGTGTTGGTGATCGGCGATCGTGAGCGAACGCAGTCGGCGGCCGTGGCCTTGAAACAGGGCGGCCTCGAAGCGGCGTTGTTGTTTAACGAGCCCGCACCCAAAGGGGACGTCACCGTGAGCATGACCGCGGATGAGTTGGTCGCTGCGCAAGGCGCAATCAGCGAGTGCAGCGGCCATCTTGGCCATTTTTTGGTGCGGCTCGAGGGTAAACAGGGCCCGGTCAATCTCGCCCGTGAAATGCAGTTCAAACGCGATGATTTCGACTTGATCCTCGATCTGAGTCCGGTACCCGTCATCGATATCCAGGTACCACCACCGGGATATTACCCCGCGCGCAGCGCGGCGGCGCTCGAGCGCGCGCTGGCTGAGTTGCCGGAGATGGTGGGGGAGTATGAAAAACCGAAATACTTCGCATACGATCCACACATATGCGCCCACGGCGAGCGCGGCTTGCCCGGCTGTCGCCGTTGTATAGATGCCTGTCCTACCGACGCCATTCATTCACTGGGGGAGCGGATCGAGGTCGATCCCTACTTGTGTCAGGGCGGGGGCAGTTGTGCAACCGCGTGCCCCACCGGCGCGATTCGTTATGTCTATCCGCCGGCGAGCCATTTCTTGGATGGATTGCGGGGTCTTTTGCGTGGGTATCGCGAACGCGACGGCTCCCGCCCGGCGGTATTGTTTTACAGCGAATGGGGGCGCGACCAACTGGTTGAGTCGAGCGGCCGCTTACCGGATTCACTACTGCCGATCGAGGTCGAGGATGTGGGCTCGGTCGGCATCGAGGTGTGGCTGTCGGCGCTCGCGTATGGCGCGCATCAGGTGTGGTTGCTGATCAACGCGGGCATGCCGGCGGCGATTTCTAATGAGTTGGCCGAACAATTGCGATTAGCGCGGGAAATGCTTGCCGGGATGGGATGCGAACCGGACCGGATCGCGATGATTTCCGCGGCGGATGGGGTGCCGGCGACTGTCCATGGGAACGCGTTGGCGGCGGCGGCCGGATTTGCCGGATTTGACGACAAGCGCACCAATATTCGCTTGGCGATGGATCATCTCTACCAGCATGCCCGGAAGCAAAAAAAGTCGGTGTCGCTCACCGCTCCGGCGCCGTTTGGCGAAATCAAGGTCAATCGCGGTGCCTGCACCCTGTGCATGGGTTGTGTCGCCGTGTGTCCGGCGCGGGCGCTGTCGGATGGCGAGGACATGCCGCGGTTGACCTTTATCGAAGCCAACTGTGTGCAGTGCGGCCTGTGTGCAACCGCTTGTCCGGAGGATGCGATCAAGCTTGCCCCCCGCTATGTGTATGAGGCGGCAGTGCGAAACAAACCCAGGACCCTGCACGAAGAAGAGCCTTTTCACTGCATCAGCTGCGGAAAACCGTTCGCCACCAAGAGTGTGATGGCGCGTATGCAGCAAAAACTAGCCGGTCACTGGATGTACCGGGATCCCAATCAGGTGCGGCGTTTGGAGATGTGTGAAGACTGCCGAATCGAGGACTTGTATCTGAAAAATGGCGGCATTGAGGTGTACGATAAACCGGCCAACAGCGATTCGTCAGGTGGGTCAGAGTGATACGAAAGATGCCCATTTTCTCGTATTTGACGCCAAAAGCCTATTTTTTACGAGAGAATTAGTATGACTTTTGATCGTTATTGCTCCGAATTTTCTTTTTATTCATGGCATAAACCGTGCAATACCATAGCAGTTGAGGAGACGCGGCGATGAGCGAGGAACGTGCTGCGGCGGTTGCTGAGGACGGCGCGACGGATACCGATAATGCGCTGCGCGCAAGCACTTACCGCCTGCTCGCCACGCTGTTAGCGGCGCCGCCGAACCAGGAGTTGTTGGCATTACTCAAAGATGTTGACGTCGGGGACAACGACGCACTGCTCGCTCCCGCCTGGCGGATGTTGTCGCTGGCAGCGCAACGGACGTCGGTCGAGTCAGCGGATGACGAGTACCACGCCCTGTTTGTTGGGATCACGCGTGGCGAAGTCATGCCTTACGGCTCGTGGTACTTGACGGGTTTTTTGATGGAGAGACCACTCGCGGAGTTGCGCGAGGATCTGAAGACGCTGGGCTACGCACGCCACACGGATGTTAAGGAGCCGGAAGATCATGCGGCGGCGTTGTGCGAGACCATGAGTCTGCTGATTGTTGATAAGGACATCGGCTTCGGCCGGCTCAAGCGGTTCTTTGATGACCACATCGAACCATGGATGATGCGGTTCTTCCAGGATTTGCAGGAGGCGGAAGCGGCCGAGTTTTACGGCGCAGTAGGACTGTTGGGTGAAAAGTTTTTGCAGGTGGACAAGCAATACCTGGGGATGACGCCTAATTAGAGATGCTTGTGGCCATACCTTACGAAGTTTTTGATGTACCTGATCACGTAGTGAGTGAAATCGATTTAACGACCCGTGTAGGAGGGGACTCCAGATGAAAGAGAAGGGTGTAAGCATGAATCGGCGTGGCTTTCTTAAGGGAGCCGCCATCGTGGGCGGCGCGGCAGCGGTGTCGACGCTGAGCCAGGGCGTCACGGCTGACAGGCAAATCGCCGCGGAACCCGCGCCGCCAGCGGACGATAAACCCAAGGGGTATCGCATGACCCCGCATATTCGTGAGTATTACGAGAAGGCGCGATTTTAGGCAGCTCAAGTGATGAAGTTGATCAAGAAACGAGGCGCCAACGCCTCCGCCACAGCGCCCGGTCTCGGTGAGGCGATCGATCGACGGACGTTTCTGCGTCGATCGGGGGTCGCCCTGGGTGGTGCCGCAGTGTCTACTGTTGTGCCGGTCACGATGATGGGCAAGGCGCACGCCAAAGGCGCCAGTCCGCAGGCGGGCATCGAAACCGAGGTGCGGCGTTCAGTGTGCACCCACTGTTCAGTGGGATGCGGTGTCATAGCAGAGGTGCAAAACGGCGTATGGACGGGCCAGGAGCCCGACTTCGAGTCCCCCTTCAATCTCGGTTCGCATTGCGCCAAAGGTGCATCGGTACGCGAACACGGGATCGGTGAACATCGATTGAAACATCCGATGAAGTTGGTCGGCGGTAAATGGAAGACGATATCCTGGGACGAGGCCATCAACGAAATTGGCGACAAGCTGCTGCAGATCCGTAAGGAATCCGGTCCCGACTCGGTGGCGTGGATGGGATCGGCCAAACACAGCAACGAGCAGGCCTACCTGTTCCGTAAGCTGGCGGCGATGTGGGGCACCAACAACGTTGACCACCAGGCCCGTATCTGCCACTCCACCACGGTGGCGGGTGTGGCGAACACCTGGGGTTACGGTGCGATGACCAACTCGTACAACGACATGCACAAATGCAAGGCGATGATTTTTATCGGCAGTAATGCCGCCGAGGCGCATCCGGTCGCCATGCAGCATATCCTGCGCGCCAAGGAAAACGGTGCCAAGATGATTGTGTGTGATCCGCGGTTTACACGGACCGCGGCCCATGCCGACCACTTTGTGCGGTTACGTCCGGGCACCGACGTAGCCCTGGTGTGGGGCATGTTGTGGCACATCTTGGAGAACGGCTGGGAAGACAAGGAATACATCAGTCAGCGCGTGTGGGGCCTCGACCGTGTTCGCGAAGAAGTCAAGAAATGGACGCCGGAGGAGACCGAACGGGTGACCGGCGCGCCGCCGGATGTGGTCAAGAAGGCGGTGCAGATCATGGCCGAGAACCGGCCCGGCACCATTGTCTGGTGCATGGGTGGCACGCAGCACCACTCGGGTAACAACAACACGCGGGCCTACTGCATATTGCAGTTGGCGCTGGGCAACATCGGCAAGTCCGGTGGCGGCGCCAATATTTTCCGCGGCCACGACAATGTTCAGGGTGCAACGGACCTGTGTGTCCTGTCGCATTCCCTGCCCGGTTACTACGGCCTGTCGGCAGGGTCCTGGAAGCACTGGTCCCGGGTGTGGGACCTGGACTATGAGTGGGTGGCATCCCGTTTCGCGCAGGATAAGGTCGAAGGCGACAAGGGCAAGCCGGTGAGTCCGATGAATTACAAGGGTATCCCGGTGTCGCGTTGGATCGACGGTGTCCTGGAAGACCCCAAGAACATAGGCCAGAAGGATCGCATCCGTGCTCTGTTCATGTGGGGTCACGCGGTCAACAGCCAAACCCGTGGTCCGGAGATGAAAAAGGCCATGGAGATGTTGGATATAATGGTGATCGTTGACCCATATCCGACCCACGCGGCGGTGATGAACGACCGCAAGGACGGCACCTACCTGCTGCCGGCGGCAACCCAGTTCGAGACCTACGGTTCGGTGACCGCGTCCAATCGTTCCCTCCAGTGGCGCGACAAGATCATCGAGCCGGTGTGGGAATCGTTGCCTGACCAGACGATCATGTACAAGTTGGCCAAGAAGCTGGGTATCGCGGATCAGTTGTGTAAGCACATGAAGGTTACCAACGACGAGCCGCTGGTTGAGGACATTACTCGTGAGTTCAACAAGGGCATGTGGACCATCGGCTACACCGGCCAGAGCCCCGAGCGGCTCAAGGCCCACGCGGCGAACCGCAAGACCTTCAACACGACAACGTTGAAGGCCGAAGGTGGACCGGTCGACGGTGACTACTACGGCATGCCGTGGCCTTGCTGGGGTACCGCGGAGATGAAGCATCCGGGTACGCCGGTGCTGTACGATCCGAGCATGCCGGTGGCGGAAGGGGGATTGACCTTCCGGGCCCGCTTCGGTGTTGAGCATGACGGCGAAAACCTGCTGGCGGAGGGGTCCTACAGCAAGGGATCGGAGATCAAGGATGGCTATCCCGAATTCAAGGCCGACATGCTCAAGCAACTCGGCTGGTGGGACGATCTCACCCCGGAGGAGAAGAAGCTCGCCGAGGGCAAGAACTGGAAGACGGACCTGTCCGGCGGTATCCAACGGGTCGCCATCAAGCACGGTTGCGCACCGTTCGGCAACGCCAAGGCGCGCACGTTTGTGTGGACGTTCCCGGATCCGATACCGATTCACCGCGAGCCGTTGTATACGCCGCGGCGTGATCTGGTGGCGGACTACCCGACCTACGCAGACCGTAAGCGGTTCTACCGGTTGCCAACCCGCTATGCATCCATCCAGGCCAATGACTTCTCCAAGGATTATCCGATCATATGGACCAGTGGGCGCCTGGTGGAATACGAGGGTGGCGGTGAGGAACAACGGTCCAATCCGTGGCTGGCCGAGCTGCAGCAGGATATGTTTGTGGAGGTCCATCCCAAGACCGCGAACGACCTGGGGATCCGTGATGGGCAGATGGTGTGGATGGACAGCCCGGAAGGCGCCAAGATCAAGGTCAAGGCCATGGTGACGCGGCGGGTGGCGCCGGGGGTGGTATTCACCCCGTTCCACTTCGGCGGATGGTTCCAGGGCCAAGACCTGGTCGATAAGTATCCACCGGGCACCGCGCCGTTGGTCCGCGGAGAAGCATGTAACACCGCGATGACCTATGGCTACGACTCCGTGACACAGATGCAGGAAACGAAAGTGACCCTGTGTCGGATACGGGCAGCGTAAGGAGAATAAACCATGGCACGTATGAAATTTCTGTGTGACGCTGAGCGGTGCATTGAGTGTAATTCCTGTGTTACCGCTTGTAAGAATGAGCATGAAGTTCCGTGGGGCGTAAATCGCCGCAGGGTCGTGACCCTGAACGACGGTGTACCGGGTGAGAAATCGATCTCGGTGGCGTGTATGCACTGCACCGATGCCCCGTGTGCTGCCGTGTGTCCGGTGGATTGTTTCTACACCACCGACGACGGCATCGTGCTGCATGACAAGGATTTGTGCATTGGTTGTGGCTACTGCTTCTACGCCTGTCCGTTCGGCGCGCCGCAGTATCCGCAGCAGGCCGCATTTGGGGTTCGTGGCAAGATGGACAAATGCACGTTCTGTGCGGGCGGTCCGTTGCAGGACAACTCCAATGTCGAGTACGAAAAATATGGACGCAACCGTATTGCCGAGGGCAAGCTGCCGCTGTGTGCGGAGATGTGCTCCACTAAGGCATTGCTTGCGGGAGACGGCGACATGATCGCGGACATCTACCGACAACGGGTATTGAAGCGCGGTGGCAGGCCCCAGAGCTGGGGTTGGGAATCTGCCTACGGTACCACAGGCTAGCGATGGAACGGGGCCGGGGGATGCCCGGCCCCGTTTTGTTATTTACCTGTCATCGGTGAAGGAGATCAAGGCAATGAAAATGCTATTACGCTTGGTTGCAGGAGTCTCGCTGACGTTTCTCCTCGCCGGTTGTTACGAGTCAACGAGCGTTACCTCGTATCAGCCGGGGGTTTATAAGGGAACTAGTGATCCGTTGCTGCAAGCCAGTGCGGACCAACGGGCGGAGGCCATGAAAAAACGTTTTGAACTGGTGCAAATGGATCGCTGAGGGCGCGCACATGCGTCGCGCATTGATAACTGTGATGGTGATCGTGTCGGTTGTGCTGGTAGGCTGTTCACAGGTCGGTGAGCCATGGGTTTCCAGTGACGAACAGCTCGCCGATGAACGGTCACGGTCGGTGGCAGAGGCTCACGGTCTACGTGACCGTCTGGTCTCGGGTCAGATCGACCGGTAACGAATTGGAGGCTTCCCACTCATGAAAACAAGACTAGAATCAAAAAAGCGCCATGCGAGGATTATGTTGTGGAGCGCGGTAATCATCGTTTTTGGTGCGATGTTCCTGCCGTTGGCGAGCTACGTGTATGTGGACCTGGTATCCGCGCAGGCAGCCGCCGCCCAGGATGCGAATCCGCGTGCCAACTACTGGCGTGCGGTGCGTGAAGGCAATCAGGGCTATACCTCGTCCTCGGGTCCCTATACCACCAGCGTGCTCATCCAGAACGGCGGTCAAAATTGGCGGCAGTTGCGGAATGGACCGGTCGCCAATTACACCCCGTGGATTCTTGGGGTGGTGGTATTGATCCTCGCTCTGTATTACCTCATCAAGGGACCCCAAAAAGTGGCGAGGCCACTGTCCGGACAGACCGTGCCCCGCTGGGGTCTTTTTGAGCGCATTCTCCACTGGTACACGGCCTCGCTGTTTATCGTATTGGCGATCACCGGCCTGAGCCTGCTGTTCGGCCGGGCCGTGCTGATCCCCATCCTCGGTCCGTGGGGATTCGGCGCGTGGGCCAACTTTTCGATCACGCTGCACAATTACCTGGGGCCATTCTTTGTCGTGGGGGTGCTGATTGAAATCCTCGTGTGGGCGGGTATGAACATCCCCAGGGAGGCCGATCGGCAATGGTGGAAGAAGCTCGGTGGTATGTTCAGCGGTGAACATGTTCCGGCCGGGCGGTCCAATGGCGGTGAAAAAGTGTGGTTCTGGATG
The DNA here is from genome assembly GCA_947258975.1 of uncultured Gammaproteobacteria bacterium. Taxonomy (GTDB): domain Bacteria; phylum Pseudomonadota; class Gammaproteobacteria; order Arenicellales; family JAANXG01; genus CALZGZ01. Next base: position 8,247 of record CAMYKK010000044.1, on the reverse strand, counting down.
GTTGCTATTTTTGGGATCGCGGTCTCGGTGACCGGGTTGATTCTTGATTTTCCAAATTTTGAGCAATCCCGCGAGACCATGCAGCTCATGAACATCATCCATGCAACCGCCTCGGTTATCTGGGTGGCCATAGCGCTCGGACATATATACATGGGGACCCTGGGCAACGAGGGTGCGCTGCAAGGCATGACCCAAGGCCGGGTGAGCGTGGAATGGGCACAGCAACACCACGATTTGTGGTACCAGGAGGTCAAAGATCAGGCGAGTAGCGGCACAGAAACCGCGGTGGAGCCAAGCAGCGCGGCGAAACAGCCCGGCTGAATCTTACCCAATACAAATGAAGCAAAGCCGGGCGCACCATCGTGCGCCCGGCTTTTTTGCTCTGTTAACATGCAGCGTATATTGTTCAAGAACGGATTGATTCCACACTCGTAATTTTGCACGCCATACACGTTCCATGGACCAATTCCCGCAACCCATCCAGAATGCCATGCGTGCGAGCGGCGCCGCGGCCACATGCGTACCGGTGCAGATCGACAAGGGACAGTGGGAGAGTGCGTTGTTTGTTCATGTGGCGGGGCCGGAATGCAAACAAGACCGGTACATCCTCAAACGCGCCGCGGCACCGATACCAACCGCCGTGGAAACGGAGTTGTTGACCCACGACCGTGCCGCGATCGTGTTATTTCGGTTGGAAGCGCTTACCATGCCGGACGATCCGGCGGCATTCGAAATCCTGCTCACGCCGGGCAAGGCGTCGGGCCACTACGAATGCCTGAAACTGCTATCCCAGCAAGCACGCTTGTGTTGGTTTTTTGGTGACACGGATTACCGGATCATACAGGCGCAAATTCACGAGATCGGCGCCGAACAACACGAAAATTTCGAGGCCTTGGCGCGCGAAGCGTTCGCCCATGACAGCGTGTTGAGAATGACTGGCAAGTACGACGCCGACGCCGCATTGGCGGAGGTCGTGTCGCATTATGAATTGCGTCAAGATGTTATCCGCGGCCCCACTGAAATCGAACATTGAACGATGATATGGATGGCTTGCGTCACAACACTAAGATAGCCTTGTTGTCCGCGTGCGTCAGCGTAATGTTGGGCACCGGGTTGGGACCGAGCGAGGCGGTAGCGGTGGATGCGGGAAAGGCCGATTCCGCCGGCCCTGCGATAGATGCCCCAGCACGCAACGGTAAGACTGCGTTGATGTTGGCAGCGCGGAATCGCCAGTTAGATCGGGTCACCGCGTTGCTGGATGCCGGCGCCGATGCCAACCGGGCCAACGACAACGGCGGCACGCCGTTGATGTATGCGGTACTCGGTGGAGATCCGCGGATAGTGAGATTACTGCTCGACCGCAAGGTTGCTCTGGATGCCAAGGCGGAAAACGGCTGGTCTGCGGTGATGATCGCGGCGGCGAAAGGTTATGTAGACGTCCTTGGCATGCTGCTGGATGAGGGGGCCGACCCGACGCTTGCGGATGTCTATCGATGGACGCCATTGATGCGTGCGGGATTCGAGAACAGGGCTTTGGTCGTGAGACTGCTGCTGGCTGACGATCGGGTGGACGCCAACCGCCGGGGTGAGAACGGCGTTACTGCGCTGCATCTTGCGGCAACACAGGGTCATGTCGAGATCGCACGGCTGTTGGTAGAGCACGGCGCCGATCCACGGATCAAAGACAATTTTGAGCGCACCGCGTATCTTATCGCACTGCAGCGCGAGCAAACGAATCTGCTCGACGTGCTCAGCAACTCAAGAACCGCGGCGAAACCGGGCCTATGATCAACACAACACCTTGGTTTTGCAGTACTGATCAAGCGGTGTGACTTCGGTATGTTCGCCGACCTGCCGATCGACCTTGGAGATTTGAAATTCCAGTTGCAGCCGGACGGTGAATCGAGCGAAAAACTTGTCGAACATCTCCCCACCGTAGGTGCCCAACGCATACAGGTGATCTTCGGTTTTGTCGTACGCCAATTGAATAGCGGCTAAGGGTTGTTTCGCCGGCCCACCCAATACCCGCGCGCCATTGCGCGCATCATATACGCTTTTCTCCGAGCAACAATAGATGAGCTGCGCGCCTTCCGATTCTTGCCGCTGTTTATCTTGGAAGCGTACCCGTTCGTGGCGATAATTGATAAAACTCACCGCTTTTGCGGGGTGGGTCATCTTGTGGGCGCAAATTGCTGAAAATGCGACGATAGACGCATCCGGCCCCACCCCACCGTGCCAGCGGTACGTTTGTCCTGCTTCGGTCTGTAGATCAAGCTGCGGTGAGGCGGGCGCGCCCAGGTTGACGAGAAAGCACGGCGTGGTCACATACGGGTAATGAAAGATGTAGTTCTCGCCGACCACCAAGTCCGACGCGTGCACCGGGCCCTGCATGCCATTGATTAACAACGAACGCTGATACGCCGTAAATTCCCCTTTGGGCCGGGCAAAGGCCAGACGTTGTGAGCTGATCGCCAGAGCGGTCATGCAAAATTTGACGAAACCGCGACGATCAATGCCCGGTGGCTTTTCTCTGGTCATGAACGAGGATTGCGATGTGCAAGTTGCTATTAGTCTAGCAACGGAAAAGTGCGCTTGGTATTGGACAAATTGAACCAGTAATCGGCATTTGCGGCTTGCCCCTGTCGTCCAGACAGATTCCGTTCCGAAATTCAACTCGCGATAAGGAAATCAGGCCGGAAAAACGCGTCCAAAGTGATGCGGCGTTTGCGGTGTTCATCAGTCTGTAAAATGAGCGTTCCCTGTTCGTCCATGTCGTTAAATGTGCCGGTGATCTTGTCGTCTTGCAGTCTTATGGTTTGCAACAAGAGGTCGCCCCGGCCCCGCATCAGCCAGGCCTTGCGGATCGGTACGAAGCCGTCCTCAGCCCAACGGTTAAGCCACGACAGAAATTGGCGGCAGAACGATTCCGCCAGTCGCACCCGGTCGTGACTTTCGAAGCCCTCGCCGCGCATGCTGGCAGAGTCGAATCCCAGGCTGTTTGGGTTGTCGAACACGTTGACGTTTACCCCGAGGACCATCCACTCAGGCACATCAACATCGCCCAGGCTGCCACTCAGGGTGATGCCCGCCGCTTTGCCGCGATTGAGTAACACATCGTTCGGCCAGCGATAGCGTAACTCGGCCATCGGTTCCGCCTGTTCGGCGATCGCCATGGCGGCGCAAAGGGTGGCGACGAGGCTGATTTGGCAGGCGATAGCGAAGGGCTGCTCCGGATTCAGGATCAATCCGAGATGCAGGTTGTTATGGCCTGACATCCAGTAGCGATGATTCCGGCCCAAACCTTCGGTCTGGGACTTCGCCCACACCAAGGTGCCCTCGTCCGCGCCTTGTGCGGCAAGACGTTCGGCGTGGGCCCGTGCGCTGTCGGTCTTATCCACCACCACCAAATCGTAAAGCGGCGGTGGGGCCAACATCTGTTCCTTGGTTTCATTCACCGCTTTGCCACGGACTGTTCCAGCGCTTCCAATTCCTGTGGGTGGTTGACGTTCATGAATGCTTCGGGTTGATCGGAAAAGTCACAGACCGCGAGGCGGTGTGTCGCAAACCACTTGTCGATCTTCCGCTCCCCTCCATCCAGAAACCCGAGGACGCTGCCGATGAGTTCGCGCCGCAACATCAGAAATACCGGATGGATGCGCTCACCATCGTGAACCACGCATACCTCAGCATCTTGTTCTTTGAGCGCACAATAAAGGCGCGCGACCAGATCGCCGACGATCAACGGCGAATCACACGGGACCGTAACGACATAAGGTGTAACCGCAGACTGCATACCGCTTGCCATACCGGCCAACGGACCGGAATAGTCGCCGACGATGTCGCTGACCACATCGCAACCAAACTCGCGGTACGCGTCCAGGTTTCGGTTGGCGTTGACGATGACTTTGGCGACCTGCGGCGCCAGCGCCGCGAGAACGTGTTGCAGCATGGGTCGACCGGCAAGGAAGGTCAGACCCTTGTCCACGCCGCCCATGCGCCGGGCGCGGCCACCGGCGAGTATGATGCCGGTGATTTCGTGCATTGGATAACTCATCGTAGATACCGGCGGGTGCTTTTAACTATCAGAGAAATGATCCATGAACGCTACGCTATCAAAACTCGGCCCTGGACGCGATGAAAATACGCGCCAAAACACGTAAACTGTCGGGATGAGGATCAAGGTAAAATTATTTGCCAGCCTGCGCGAACGCCTGGAACTCACCGAGCGTGACGTTGAGATTGATGAAGGGCATACGGTCAATGACGTGTGGAACACCATTGCCGGTGACAGCGGTTTACCAGCTAATGTCATGGCTGCGGTGAACATGGACTATGTTAAACCCGAAACCAAGGTGGTTGACGGGGACGAAGTCGCGTTTTTTCCGCCGGTTACCGGCGGTTGACTGGCACAGTCCGTTCGTGGCCGGGCATGACCGCCGCGAGATCGACGCGCCGGAGACGTCGCGGTCAAGATACGAGGCGCGAGGGCCAGAAACCGCGGCGCGGATGCATGTGACCCTGTTGCCGATTGCTTGGCGCCCATGGCATGCCAGTAAACCGCGGGTATGTCGCGAACCCGGCTGGTTGTTCTCCACCTGATGCTGTGCTCTTTGCCCTAACCATGCGATCCGACATCCAGCGCTGGGACAAGAAATATATCTCCCGTGCGTACACGCCGGTGTTTACCCCGGACTCGTTGCTGCTCGCGCACGCCAAGCTATTGACGGGTAGGGGCAGATCGCTCGATGTGGCCTGCGGCACCGGGGACAATACGCTGTACCTGGCGCAGCGGGGCTACTCCAGCTACGGTGTTGACGGCAGCATCGAAGGTCTCCGGCATTGTCAACGAAAGGCGATAGACAACCGGCTCGAGGTTACACTGTTTGTCGCCGATTTAGAGCAGCTTTCGCTGCCGGCGAATAGTTTTGATGTCGTCGTCGTGATGAGATATCTGGACCGTGAGCAAATTCCCTTGCTCAAGCGTGCACTGAGACCAGACGGATTGTTGGTGTTCAAGACCTTCAATCAAAACTTTCTTAAGGACAAACCAAGTTTTCCGAGGGCCTATGTGCTGGATGTCGGCGAGCTCCAGACCTGGTTCAGAAACTGGAGATGTGTCGACACCAACGATCTCGCCGACAACGCGGAGAGCTTTACCCACTGGCTGGGGTATCGAACCGTATAATGCCCTCGCTGCGTTAAGTCTTTCGAACCCAGCTCCCAGAACGGCCGCCCGACTTTTCCAGGAGCTGGATATCCGTGATGGTCATGCCGCGGTCGACCGCTTTACACATATCGTAGGTAGTGAGTAAGGCAACCTGCACCGCCGTCAATGCCTCCATTTCCACTCCCGTTTGACTCCGGGTTTCGACGCGTGCCCTACAGCACACACAGTTGGTTTGCGGATCCAACGTCAGATCCACCTCGACCTTGGTCACCGGAATCGGGTGACACAGCGGCACCAGATCGGCGGTGCGTTTCGCCGCCATGATACCGGCGATGCGCGCGGTGGCTAGAACGTCTCCTTTCTTGTGCCCACCTTCTTGTATCAAGGCCAACGTCTCCGCGCGCATCGATATCCTGCCGGCGGCCACGGCTATCCTGTGGGTTACTTCCTTGGCACCGACGTCTACCATATGTGCTTCGCCGGACTGATTGAGATGCGTGAGTCGGACCATGTCGTTGACAGCTGGTTGGTTACAGGTAGTTCTTGCGCTGCCGGCCGCGTCCGTTGGACTTCGAAATAATGCGTCCCTTGATCGCGCTGACACCGTGGATTTCCATGGTCTCGTACCGTTGATTGAGAGGTTTGAGAAACCATCGGCCGTTTTCAATTCGCAGTTGACGAAACAAGTACTCGTCATCACGAAGGGCGACGACATAACACCCGTCCTCGGTCACGACACCGGGTTCAATAATAATAACTTCGCCCTCCGCGAACTCCGGTTCCATACTGTCTCCAAGGACGCGTAATGCGAAGGGTTCACTTCCCGCACATCCACTCATGGTGCGGAAAGTCTACCAGAGTTCCTTGGTTTTATGGACAAAAAGGAGACTTGAGACAAATCGTGCTTGTGTGGCTGACGGCGTTGATCGTCGTCGCGTTTGCGACATGGGCATTTATGAGGGCAAGAGTGGCTTGGCAGGGTCGCGGCCGTCGGGGTATCCTGTGCTGCGCCAGACAGGAGGACGACAAAAATCAACTTCAATTTCGACGGCAAGGTGGTGATCGTGACCGGTGCCGCTGGCACCCTGGCAGGTGAAGCCGCGCGGCATTTTTCCGCCGCCGGGGCAAACCTGGCGCTCGTAGATATTGACTCGGATTTGTTGGATGGAGTGCTGGCGAATCTGAACACCGCGTCATCATCGATGTGCCTGCGGGCGGATCTGACTGATGAGGAATCGGTCACAGGAATGGTGGGAGCGGTGATGGATCGATTCGGCGCCATCGACGTTTTGGCCAACATCGCCGGCGGTTTCACCATGGGACCTCGGGTACACGAAACTGATATCGCGGACTGGGATTTTATGTTGGATCTCAATGCCAAATCCGTGTTTCTGACCTGCCGTGCGGTGATCCCCCACATGCTGACGCCGCGCGGCGGCAAGGTCATCAATATCGCGGCGCGGGTGGCCAACGAGGGTAAAAGCAGAATGGCGCCTTACAGCGTCTCGAAATCCGCGGTGGCCCGGTTGACCGAAAGCCTAGCGGCCGATTACCGCCACGATAACATCAATGTCAACTGCATCATGCCCGGGACTATTGACACGCCCACAAATCGGCGGGAAATGCCGGACGCGGACTACAGCAAATGGGTGGCGCCGGCGGCCCTCGCAGAGGTAATTTTGTTTCTCGCATCAGATGCCGCAAGGGCCATTCACGGCGCCAGTGTTCCGGTGTTCGGGCTGACTTGAGCGATCACCACTCACCCTTGGCGCCGGCCTGCATGATTTGTTCCATTGCGTCGCGAATGCGAACCGCGTCTTTTATCAACTGGTCGCTGAGCTCGGAGTCCGGGCGCCACGCCATCGCCAGCCAGCTGACATCCCAATCCATGGTCATCAGCCAGATGTCGCCGTTGGCGTCCTCCAGCACCGCGATCCGGCACGGAATAAAGATCACGAACTCGGGACTGTAATCCAGCATTCGGCGGCCGACGGAGGCGTCGCAGTATTGCAGGATCTCTACTCTGAGTGCCGGGATTCCGTTGATCGCCGACACGTCCTTCCAGAACTTGTTGTGTCCGACCTTTTTGAAATTCACGTCGTTGGCCTTGAGGTCCATGGCCTCGATGACATCGTTGAACGAAACCCCCTCGTGCGCTTTCATCTTGGATGTCATCATGTTGAATAAATCGCGCATCGACATTGGGCTCATCGACATCATTTGCTGAAACCATATCTTTTTCTGCTCCACGGGTACCGGTGGCATCACCCGAGTTGAGTTGGCCAGATAGCGTTCCCGCAGGACTTTCTGTGCTTCGTCGGACAACACCTCGATGGACCTGTCACCCAGCTCGGGTCTGGGCATCAGCTCCTCTTCGATCGTCATAGGTGTATCCACAGCGGCTGCTTGCTCGCCGGACGGTACCGTGGCGTCGCTTTGTTCGGATTGCTGTGCGTTGGCCAGAGACAAGGACAACGTTAATGCAGCGAAAAATAAAATGATGCCCGTATGTATTTTCATAATCACTAGTTACGTCCTCCCGGTCTCATCAGGCAACAGCATTGCCCGAACTAAAATCGCTGGATATTCTCGGTAACGGTAAAGCATACCGTTTCGTACGGCATGGCAACAACCGCATTGTGAAGTATGCCAATAAGCTGAGCGTGAGCACGGTATTTGATGGGGCAATTTGCACATCGGGCTGCCTCCGCACCGAAACAATCCGGCTGCAGGCGGCGCAGACAGCCTCATGCTGCAGCGCAGCGTCATAGCCGCTTACGGCCAAAGAGACGTTCCGAGTGTCGCATAACCATCATATTGAGCGTCCGGTGTACGCTTTATTACCGTCATCCATGATTTTGCAAGATGGTTTTACAACGCTCTTAACCCGTACTTCGGTTGTGTGCCCAATCCGGACATACGCCCATTTTGGTTATGCTGTGCTGAAGCAACGAGGAACTGCTGCTCAGTAGCCTCAAACTTAATGTCCGTATATGGACTCCTCCTCGTTTGCAAGTAATCTGTCAATGGCTGTTGGTTCGACTGCATACGTATATCCGGCCTCTTGAGATGGCATACGT